>NZ_JAAKDW010000009.1 GCF_011038845.1 Enterococcus sp. ZJ1622 | reverse complement strand
TAACACCACAGTGTGGTGGCGATAGCGAGAAGGATACACCTGTAACCATGCCGAACACAGAAGTTAAGCTTCTTAGCGCCGATTGTAGTGAGGGGTTGCCCCTTGTGAGAGTAGGACGTCGCCACGCGGGTATTATTCCGGCATAGCTCAGTTGGTAGTAGCGCATGACTGTTAATCATGATGTCGTAGGTTCGAGTCCTACTGCCGGAGTTCTCATTTTGTGAGAAAGAGTAATGAGCTTCTTTCACTCTGGAGAGTTGTCCGAGAGGCCGAAGGAGCATGATTGGAAATCATGTAGATGGTTTACACTGTCTCAAGGGTTCGAATCCCTTACTCTCCGTAACATTTTATCTGGCCCGTTGGTCAAGCGGTTAAGACACCGCCCTTTCACGGCGGTAACACGGGTTCGAGTCCCGTACGGGTCATTAATTGAATTAATGGAGGTTTAGCTCAGCTGGGAGAGCATCTGCCTTACAAGCAGAGGGTCAGCGGTTCGATCCCGTTAACCTCCATAATGAACTGGTTCCGTGGTGTAGGGGTTAACATGCCTGCCTGTCACGCAGGAGATCGCGGGTTCGATTCCCGTCGGAACCGTCGTTCTTTTCAATTAATACGATTAATTATATATTGGCGCGGTAGCTCAGTTGGTAGAGCAACGGATTGAAGCTCCGTGTGTCGGCAGTTCGATTCTGTCCCGCGCCACCATGGAGGAGTAGCGAAGTGGCTAAACGCGACGGACTGTAAATCCGTTCCTTAGGGTTCAGTGGTTCGAATCCACTCTCCTCCATTATCTAGGGGCATAGTTTAAAGGTAGAACAGCGGTCTCCAAAACCGTTAGTGTGGGTTCAATTCCTGCTGCCCCTGCCATGGCGAATGTGGCGAAGTGGTTAACGCACCGGATTGTGGCTCCGGCATTCGTGGGTTCGATTCCCATCATTCGCCCTTCTTATTGGGGTATAGCCAAGCGGTAAGGCAAGGGACTTTGACTCCCTCATGCGTTGGTTCGAATCCAGCTACCCCAGTTTCTATAATTTATTCTTTATTTTATAGACTGATAATAGTATAATGGCGGTATAGCCAAGTGGTAAGGCAGAGGTCTGCAAAACCTTCATCACCGGTTCAAATCCGGTTACCGCCTTAGTACTAATAAATCAACTTGCCGGCGTGGCGGAATTGGCAGACGCGCTGGACTCAAAATCCAGTGCCCGTTGAGGGCGTGCCGGTTCGACCCCGGCCGCCGGTATTGACTAAGATGAAATCATCTTAGTTTTTTATTGAGAAATTAAATAACATTATTTATGATGGCGAATGTGGCGAAGTGGTTAACGCACCGGATTGTGGCTCCGGCATTCGTGGGTTCGATTCCCATCATTCGCCCTTCTTATTGGGGTATAGCCAAGCGGTAAGGCAAGGGACTTTGACTCCCTCATGCGTTGGTTCGAATCCAGCTACCCCAGTTGCTTTACAAAATTTGCCGGCGTGGCGGAATTGGCAGACGCGCTGGACTCAAAATCCAGTGCCCGTTAAGGGCGTGCCGGTTCGACCCCGGCCGCCGGTATACTGACTATCAAATTACGAATTTGATAGTCTTTTTTTTCGTTTAGTAATGACTTAATATCAATAGTGCTGTTTTAATTGAATCACCTTGAGGAAACGTTTCGGCATTTCCTCTTTTTATGTTATTAAATAATTTCACAGAGATTTTGCTGGATCAAAACTCATAGGATTTAAAGCTGTTGCTAGCGGGGGATTGGTGGAAACTTTTGCTAAGTTAATTGGTTAAGTTTAGCATAGGAAAAGTTTTTGAGTGAATTGAATAAAGAGCGAAGGGATAGATAAGAAGCGATATATATCCTGACAGAATGTAAAACAACAAAGTACGAAAGTGTGTGAACAAGATCGTACTTTGTTGTTTTTAGTATTATTCATTTTCTATTTTTGCAGCTGCTTCAAAACCTTTCAGCATACGATTCAAACCGTCTGCAAGTTTTGCTTTTGGACAGCCGATATTCAACCGTAAAAATTGAGCACCGTTACCACCATAAATAGTACCATCCATGATAGCTACTTTTCCCACAGAAACCAGTTTCTTCCTTAAGAGTGAAATATCGGAAACTGCTTCTGATAGATCAAGCCACATCAAGTAGGTCGCTTCTATTTCGGCAACTTTGATAGCTGGCAGATTTTTTTGTAGAAATGCTTTTACGTACTGCTGGTTCTTCTCCAGATAACGGTTGAGATCATCCACCCAGTATCCGCAAGACTGATACGCACTCATCGTAGCTAACATACCAAGCACATTTGGAGAAGATAAGCCATCTGCGTTCTTTGATTTTTTCTGGAAGGTTTCTCTCAACTGCGGATCTGGGATCAATGTATAAGCAAAGGTCAATCCAGGAAAGTTGAATGTTTTGGTCCCGCTAGTAACAATAGCGATTTGTTCGTAAGGAAAGCGCGTAACAGGCAAATGGGTTTGTTCTCTGCCTGTAATATCCATGTGAATCTCATCAGATAATAAAAAGACCGAATATCGTCGGCATAAAGCCACGATTTTTTCTAATTCCCATTGTTTCCATACTCTTCCTGTTGGATTGTGAGGAGAGCAGAGGAGGAGCAGTTTGTTTTCTGGTTGTGCTAATTTCTGTTCTAAATCAGTGAAATCGATTCGATAATAATTATTCTCGTAAATCAATTGGTTCTCTACTAGCTGTCGTTCATTGTCCTGGATGACTTTAAAGAAAGCATCATAAGCAGGGGTTTGCAGGATCACGCCTTGGCCTTTCTCAGTGATCAACTGGATAAAAGCAGATACTGCATAGATGACGGTTGGAGTATACATGATCCAGTCTTCATCGATCTTTGTCTCAAAACGGATTTGATACCATCGTTTGATTGCTTCCTTCAGTTCATAGTGATTCCAGCGAGTATAACCGAAAACTGGATGTTCGATTCGTTTTTTTAATGTTTCAAGCACTTCTTCAGGGATCATGAAATCTGTATCTGAGATTGTAAAAGGGAGTAATCCTGGTTCCCCAAAACGATCTTTTACATAGTCCCACTGCGTGCAGTACGTTCCTGTTCTATCAATGATGGTATCAAATGACATCATATTCACCTTCTATCTTTTTTTCATGTTAGCCTAGGATAGTATCCAACTGGTTACGTACCGTCGTGACTTTCGTTCCGATAATGACTTGTACGTTTTGCTGATCGAGATGGACGACCCCTAAGGCACCCAGCTGTTTCAGCTTTTCGTCATCAACTTTGTTTGCATCTGCTAAGACCAGACGCAAACGCGTAATGCAGTTATCTAAAGACTGGATGTTTTCTTGTCCGCCGAGTGCTGCTAGAATCCCTTTTGCATCATATCCGCCAGTTTTACGAAAGTTGACTTCTTGATCGGTATAGACTGTTTCAGCGATCATTTTTTCGCGTCCAGGTGTTTTCAAATCCAATTTTATAATGACTGTTTTGAAGACAATATAGTAAATACCGAACCACAAAGCACCGACAATGATTACCCACCACCATTTTGTATCGTTTCCCTGAAGCAGACCGAAGATCACAAAATCGAGTATCCCGCCATCTGTATTGCCGATCACTACACCGAGTAATGCCATGACCATAAAGCCGAGACCAGTCATGACTACATGGAAAAGCCACAGTAGCGGACTGATAAACAAGAATAAAAATTCGATAGGCTCTGTAATCCCTGTCACTGCTGTTGCAATCACGCCAGAGATCAGCAAACCTTTGATTTTATGCCGATTTTCTGTGGCAGCTGTGCGATACATCGCTAAAGCAGCGGCTGGTAGACCAAAGATAAAAGTCGGCATTTTTCCCTGAGATAAAAAGGCTGTTGCACTGGGAGAGATAGGCAGATTGTTTTGTAATTCTGCATAAAAAATATTCAATGCGCCAAACACTTCTTTTCCATCAATAATGGCCGAACCACCTGCCTCTGTAAAACGGATCATCGATACGAGGATATGGTGAAGTCCAAATGGTAAAAGCAGACGTTCGCCTGAACCAAACAAGAAAGGACCGAGAATCCCAGAACGCTGGATGAGCTGACCAATCGCGGTGATTACCAAAGCAAACAAAGGCCAGATCAATGGAATGATCAAACCGATAATTGATAAAACCAAAGAGGTGATGATCGGGACAAACCGAGCACCTGAGAAAAAAGCAAAACTATCGGGTAATTGGACAGTATAGAATTTGTTGTGTAGCTTATAGACGATGATTCCGGCAATGATCCCCCCAAGAACGCCCATTTCGATCGTTTGGATACCAAATACCATACCTTGTCCAGATTCCCGCAAGTGATCCACATCTGCCAAGCGATTCGTTAGCACTAAATAAAAATTGATTGCTAAGTTCATGACAGTATAACCGACAAAACCAGAAAAAGCGGCTACGCCTTTTTCTTTGCGGACCAAACCAAGCGGAATCGCCATGGCAAACATGACTGGTAGATAAGTGAAGGCAAAACCGCCGACCGTAGACATGAATTGGAACAATGCTTTTACTGCCGGATGTCCTAAAAATGGGAGAGTCTCGATCATAGATTCACTGGAAAACGAACTTCCTAAACCTAGAAGGATGCCCATAAAAGCTAATAAAGCAACAGGAAGCATAAAGGTTTTCCCTAGACCTTGGAAAAATTCCCAAAAAGTCGATTTCTTTTTCTTTGTATCCATTGTTTCTTCCTCCATTTCTTATTCAGATGACTTCAAGTTCTCAAGAATGATTGCGTTTTCAATCGGTGAGTTTATTATAGCTGACTCGGTAGAATAAAAAAGAGGAGACAGGGATTCTGTATCCTCTTACATAATTTCGTAAGTTGTTTCACTTGATTTGACAAGATACTTAGTTATTTCTCGTTCCTCCGTTGGGCATACACCATCAAAACAGTATCAAATAAACAAATGACGGAGATCCTTGAATTCAGATCCACTTGGTTATGATATCGACTGGTTCCTTTTGCAAATAATGAAATGGTTGATAATGCTTCTAATTTACTTCCTTTAGTGGAGATGATACTGATCATGGGTATGTGTTGTTTTCGAGCAATTTGTGCATAAGTAAGGATGCCTTTCGTTTCCCCTGTGAAGCTGACGAAAATAGCTAGATCTTCTTGAGTCAAGTTACTTACTGCAGCTTCTTGTTCGTCCCAATCTGAACGGGCAAATGCTTTTTTTCCTAAAAAAGTCAGTTTTCGCGCGAAATCTGTACAAATAGGAAAACTGCCGCCTAAACCAAAGACTTCGATTGTATTTGACTGATCGATCATCGTCACCATTTGACTGACTTTTTCTTCATTCATTTGCTGGAATGTTTCCGTGACATTTGAAATGATTTGATTCGTGATCGTTTGAAAACTGCGGGCGTCTCCTTCTTGCTCCTCTAGATGGTTTGCCTGATCGATCGCGTATTTGAGTTCTTTGAATCCTTGATAACCTAAATGTTTGGCCGTACGGGAGATCGTAGCAGTCGAAACATACAAATCCGAAGCGGCATCATAAATCGTTTTTGTCCCGATAGCAGAGCGATGGATGAGGATATAATCCAGCACTTCATTTTCGGTTTTGCTCAAAGAGGGACGCTTCTTTTCAAGTAAAGCAAGTAAACTATTGCTTAGCATGGCCCAGACTCCTTTCAGTACCCAATAAAACCGATAATTAAGACGTGTTGTCTTTTTACGATGAATCATAATCCATTCCATTATATAGCGCTTCCAAAGTGATGTATAGCTAATAAATGATCTCAAATCCATTGGGTTGTTCAGGAATAGCAAGTATTTTTATAGATAGAGCAGATTTTCTCCAAACACCACTTCCTTAGCGGATTGCTTGGATAACGCTTGCTCATTTCAATTAGCTTACTTGGATGATTTTCACTCCCGTATTTCTGATCCCCTCTAATACTTTTTCAGAACAGAATTGATCGGTAATCAAGTAATCGAAAACAGAGAGATCGGCGATTTTAAATTTTGAGGTCAGACCGATTTTACGATGGTCGGCGACTAGGATCTTACACTTGATCGTTTTACTAATCATCATTTCATTGATCGTCGATTCATTTAAGATTTTTGTCGTGACACCATGCGCTACATCGACTCCGCTGCACCCGATCACACACACATCTGCATTGATCGAAGAGATCGTATTCAACGCGATATCTCCGACTAAAGCTTCTTTAGGAAAACGCATTTCTCCGCCAGTCAAAATATAGCTGCAATTGTCTCTGTGTATAGAATAATTGACTTTTACATTATTTGTGACGACTGTCAAATGGTTCGAGCGGATAAAATCCAGTGTCTTCAATGCGGTTGAGCTGGAATTGATGAACAAAGTATCATAATCACTGATGTATCTGCTGGCTTCTCTGGCGATGGCCTGCTTGATCCTTTCTGGACCGGATTGATCAAAATCAGTCTTGTTTTGGTAATTATAGGAGCAGAATCCGTAATTACGGATGATCTCGTTTTTTTCTTCTAACAGATTCAAATCCCTGCGTATCGTACTGATGGATACACCGAGTGACTCAGCTAATGCAAAAGTAGACATCTGCTCGGTTTGCTGAAGTAATTCCAAAAGATCTTGTTGCCGTTTTTCAATGTTGACGAGTGAATTTTTCATCGTATCTCCTCCAATAGCACGTATTCTTGCATAAATGATTTTATTTGACGAGTTGTTCATTTAAAAAGCTGTGATTGTTTCTATTATACTGAAACATTCATTGGAATCAGAAAAGAAAATCATATAGAGGGGAAACAGTCATATAAAAGGGTTTTCATAAATTCAAATACGCATTAAGATTTATTTGTAACCCAGACTAACTAGATGGAAGGAGTAAAGAAAATGGGTAAAACGATCAATGAAGTCACAAAAGAAAGCTGGATATTGGCCACATTTCCTGAGTGGGGCACTTATTTGAATGAAGAGATCGAATCAGAAGAAGTCAAAGAAGGCACTTTTGCGATGTGGTGGTTAGGTTGTACAGGCATCTGGCTGAAAAGCCATGAAGGGACAAATATCTTATGTGATCTATGGTGCGGAACCGGGAAACGCAGCCATGGGAATGGGAAGATGAAAATAGGACATCAGATGATGCGGATGAGCGGAGTGCAAAAGATGCAACCCAACTTGCGTACGCAGCCTTTCGTCATCGATCCTTTCGAAATGAAAAATGTAGACGCTTTAATCGTCACTCATATCCATTCTGATCATTTAGACATCCACACAGCTGCAGCCGTACATCAAAATTGTCCTGAAGCAAGATTCATTGGACCGAAAGAAGTGGTCCATACTTGGCTGGCATGGGGCATCCCCGAGGAAAAGACGATCATCGTGAAGCCAGGCGACAAGGTCCAGATCAAAGATATCAACGTGATCGCCTTAGAAGCGTTCGACCGGACTGCTTTAGTGACTTGTGAAGATCCTGAAATGAGCTTGAAAGGGAAAATGCCTCAGGAGATGGATCAAATCGCAGTCAACTATTTATTTGAAACCTCGGGAGGGAATCTTTACCATGCAGGAGATTCCCATTATTCCAACTTGTTTGCGAAACACGGAAATGAATACACGATCGATGTCTGCTTAGGTGCTTATGGAGAAAATCCGAGGGGGATCACAGACAAAGTCACGTCAGTCGATATGCTGCGTATGGCGGAATCATTGAATGCAAAAGTAGTGATCCCTATCCATTACGATATCTGGTCGAATTTCATGGCAGATCCAAAAGAAATCACTGAGATCTGGAAATTCAAAAAAGATCGGCTGAAATATGCGTTCAACCCTTATATTTGGCAGGTAGGCGGGAAATTCATCTATCCGACAAACAAAAATGATCTCGAATTCAATTTTTACCGAGGGTTTGAAGATGTCTTCTCCATCGAAAATGACACGCCGTTTCCATCATTTTTATAAGTAAGGGGTGCTTTTGATTGTTGAATTACTTTTTTGATCATCAGCTGATCCGCTATTCCGACAAAGTGATCACTGACTGGCGAGAAGCTATTAGAGAAAGCTGTCTTTTGTTGCTTGATCAGAAAATCATCGATGAGACATATGTGGCAGAGATCATCCATTGTGTGGAAGAATATGGGCCTTATATCGTGATCGTGCCTCAAGTAGCGATGCCTCATTCTTCTGAAAATAGCAAGGGAGTATTTGGAACAGCGATCTCCTTTACGAAAATGAAACAGCCGGTACGATTTGAAAGCGACGATGGAGAAAAATTTGCTACACTGTTTTTCACACTTGCTGCGAAACAGGTAGAAGAACATATAGAAAACATTCAAAAATTATCCGAATTATTGATGACAGAAGGACTGATTGACCGTCTGATGGCGACGAATTCGATCGAAGACTATCAAGCTGTGATGCAAGAGTACGACTAATTGACAGGGGAGAAAAAATCATGGGGGAATTTTTGTTACGCATCTGGACATATTTTGCAACGAATATTTTGACACAGCCGGCCTATCTGATTGGTTTCATCGTGTTACTAGGCTACATCTTGCTGAAACGACCGCTTTATGAATGTATCGCAGGATTTCTGAAAGCAACAGTGGGTTATTTCATTTTGACGGTTGGCTCGGGCGGGCTAGTCAACAATTTTCGCCCGATTTTAGTTGGATTGAAGGAACGGTTCAATCTGGACGCTATGGTGACTGATCCGTATTTCGGACAAAATGCCGTGGATGCTGGATTAATGGAGATGTTCGGGCGTACATTTGGGGATGTGATGATTTTATTATTGATTGCATTTGTTTTGAATATCTTACTTGTCAGATTCCAGAAATATACAAAGCTGCGGGCCGTTTTTACGACCGGAAATGTCCAAGTCCAGCAGGCAGCTACAGCTTTTTGGATTTTATTGTTCTGTTTCCCGGATCTAGGCAGAGTCGAAGTCCTGATCTTTATGGGACTGGTCCTAGGCTGTTATTGGGCAGTCGCTTCTAACTTAACAGTGGGGATCACGCAAGAATTGACAGAAGGTGCTGGTTTTGCAGTGGCGCACCAGCAGATGTTCGGGATCTTCATCTTTGCGAAACTAGCGGAATGGATGAAAAAACGCGACAAGAAGAAAAACAGATCCCTTAAGCAGGATAAAAAAATCGAAGATCTGAAATTACCGGGGTTCTTGTCGATATTCAATGAAAATATGGTTGCTACTTCTTTACTGATGTTATTCTTTTTCGGGATCATCTTGCTTGTACTGGGGGAGGACTACTTGATCCAGGCGGAGTTTATGCAGAAAGGGCAAAGTTTTCTATTTTATATCATGACCACTTCACTGAATTTTGCTGTCTATCTGGCGATCTTGCAGCTAGGTGTTCGGACGTTCGTTGATGAGCTGACACAATCTTTCCAAGGAATCTCGAATACGATTCTACCTGGGGCAGTTCCGGGGATCGACGTAGCTGCTACTTTTGCTTTTGGTTCGCCCAATGCGGTAACGATTGGTTTCTTGTTTGGTGCATTAGGTCAATTTCTGATGATTGGTCTACTGATTTTATTGAAATCACCGACGATCGTCATCGCTGGTTTCATCCCATTGTTCTTTGACAACGCAGTCATTGCAGTCTATGCCAATAATCGCGGCGGGATCAAAGCAGCCTGTCTGTTCCCGTTTCTCTCGGGCATGATCCAAGTGGGTGGTTCAGCATTATTCGCCACATGGATCGGGATGTCGAGATATGGTGGTTACATCGGGATGTTCGATTGGGCAACGGCTTGGCCAGTATTCACAGTGATCATGAAAGTATTGGGATATGCTGGAATCGCCTTAGTTGTCATCGGTTTGTTACTCATACCGCAATTACAATACCGGAAAAACCCGGAAGGCTATTTCCTGATCGTAGAAGACTACGAGAAATATGTAGAGAAGCAGCAAGCATAAAAAAAGCTGATTATTCAAAATGGATGGAGGAATGAAAATGAGGATACTAGTCTCATGTGCAAATGGATCTGGTACAAGCTTGATGATGATGAGAAGTGTCGAAAAAGCGATGAAAGAATTAGATATACCGATCACCAAGATCCATCATTGTGCGATCTCAGAAGGAAAAAGTTCAGCGACCCAATATGATGTCGTATTTACACCAGTAAACTTTTTATCTATGTTCACACAGGCAGAGAAAAAAGGCATTACAGTCGTTGGGATCAAAAACGTCATGTCAGCTAAGGAGATCGGAGAAAAATTTACCGAAACAGACTTGTATAAAAAAACGAAGTAAAAGAGGAAGTAAACATGAGTAGACCAAATTTGCAGATAGCATTAGATCATAATGATCTGGAACACGCATTAGCGGATATTTTTAAAGTAGGTGATGAAGTAGATGTGATTGAAGTAGGGACGATCCTTTGTCTGCAAGAAGGACAAAAAGCGATCCGGTGTATCCGAAGTATGTTTCCGCATAAAAAACTGGTCGCAGATACGAAGTGTGCAGATGCTGGCGGGACGGTTGCGAGAAATGTGGCGGAAGCTGGTGCTGATCTCATGACAGTCATCTGCTGTGCAACGATCCCGACGATGCAAGCAGCACAAAAAGAAGTAGGAGAATTACAAGTCGAACTTTACGGCGACTGGACGTATGACCAGGCAGACGAGTGGCGCAGGATCGGTATCAAACAAGTGATCTATCACCAAAGCCGAGATGCTCTTTTATCTGGCGGGACTTGGGGAGACAATGATTTGGCGAAAGTCAAAAGACTGACTGAGATGGGATTCAAGGTTTCCGTCACTGGCGGACTCGATGTGGAAACATTGGAGCTGTTCGAAGGAATCGATGTGTACACGTTTATCACTGGTCGAGGGATTACAGCTGCTGATGATCCGATGAAAGCTGCACAGCGATTCAAGAAGGAAATCATTCGTATCTGGGGGTGAAAACATGGTTCAAATCGGAATTTACGAAAAAGCATTGCCAAAAAATATCTCGTGGAATGAACGATTTTCCTTAGTAAAGGAAATGGGGTTTGATTTTATCGAGATGTCGATCGATGAGACAAAAGAGCGACTTGCGCGTCTGGACTGGTCAAAAGAAGAAATCGCTGAATTGAGAGAAGAGATGTTCCATTCAGGCGTACGTATCCATTCGATTTGTTTGAGTGGCCATCGGCGGTTCCCGTTTGGCTCTTCTGATCCCAAAAAGAAACAAAACGCTAGAAAAATGATGGAAAAAGCGATCCATCTTGCGCATCAATTGAATATCAAGATCATCCAAGTAGCTGGATACGATGTTTATTATGAAGAAAAATCAGTGAATTCCCGAGAAGATTTCATCGAAGGACTGAAGGAAAGTGTGAAGGAAGCATCTAAATATGGCATCATTCTTTCGATGGAAATCATGGATGATCCTTTCATGAATTCTATCTCTAAATTTCTAGCGATCAAAGCACAGATCCATTCCCCGTATCTCCAAGTTTATCCGGATCTAGGCAATTTGTCTGCCTGGCCGGAAAATGATCCAGCTCATGAACTTGAAAAAGGGATCGATTGGATCACTTCGATCCATTTAAAGGACACTTATCCAGTGACAGAAGAATCTCCCGGACAGTTTCGTGATGTCCCTTTCGGCAATGGCTGCGTTGATTTTCTAGGATTGTTTAGAAGTTTGAAACGCTTGGGCTATGAAGGCACATTTCTGATCGAGATGTGGAGTGAAACAAGCGGGGATTTCCAGACAGAAATCGAGCAGGCAAAAAAATATCTGTGTTCAAAATTGAAGGAGGCTGGTTATGATGTGGTATGAGGAAAAGATCGCAGAAATGAAACAACGTGTCTTTGAAGCAAATCTTGCGTTGCCCCGTTATGGGTTAGTCAAATTGACTTGGGGGAATGTCAGTGAAATCGATCGTACTCTAGGCGTCATCGTCATCAAGCCAAGCGGCATCAAATACGACGAGATGCAAGTGGAGCAAATGGTCGTGACGGATTTATCTGGAAACGTGCTAGAGGACATTCATTTGAGACCCTCTTCAGATTTACCTACGCATATCGTTTTATATCAATCCTTTGGACAAATCAAATCGATCGTGCATACGCACTCCACGCATTCGGTCATGTGGGCTCAAGCAGGTCGTGATCTGCCAGCTTATGGCACGACCCATGCCGATACTTTTTACGGCAAGATCCCTTGTACACGTCAATTGACGAAAGAGGAGGTAGTAGAAGAATATGAAGCCCAGACAGGACATGTGATCGTTGAGACTTTCAGGAAAAGAGAATTGAACGCAGACGAGGTTCCCGGTGTACTTGTCTATGGACATGGACCATTCACGTGGGGAGATACACCCATGAAGGCAGTAGAAAACAGTCTCGTCTTAGATGAAATCTGTCTGATGGCCAAAGAAACTGAGCAGATCAATCCGGATATATGCGACATCCCTCCATATTTGCTAGATAAACACTATTTTAGAAAACATGGAAAGAACGCGTATTACGGTCAGTAGAGATTTGACGCTAGAGCAGTAGAAAAAAAGCCGATTAAGTGACATATAACAAAATCGAGGGCAGGCCCGTCAGTGAGTCTACCCTCAGTTTGGTTTAGTTGGTTGTTCATTTTGCTATTTTTTTCTTCACTTCTTTGTCGAAGGCTACTTTTTGTAAATTCGTACTGATATAAAAAACGAAGATCTGATTGTTTCTCAAAGAAAAAGCGACACGATGGCCTTTGCCTCCAAGGCTGATTTTCATTTCGTATATTCCTTTTTGCAAATGGTTACGCACTGGCTTTATACGATAAAAACGATGTTCCAAATGTTCGATGATCTTATTGGAAATCGTTTCCTTATACTTGGGATGTTCCTCTCGTGGCAATCGATCAAGAAGTCCGGTTTCAAATTCAACTGTATAGGACATACTTTCTCCTCTTATGATTTCTCGATGATCGCTACAACTGCTTTACCGCAAGTCAGTTCTTTTTCCAATTCGCTTTTTATTTTTTGTGCGCATGCTTTTGAAAAAGGAGCTGCTTCCTGCCACGATCCGAATAATGGATAATCGTTGCGTACGCCTTTTACATACTGTTTGTTTTTGACGCCTTTTGTACTTATTTCGACATAATACATTCGCTCATCTTCTTTCTTGGGATATTATCGTTTGGTTTTATGTAAATGAAGAGAAGGATGTATCTCTACCTTTATGATAAATAAAAAGAATCAATTTGGAAGTTTTTTTCACCTGATATAACGAATTCGAATAATACGTATAATAAAAACGTGATCCTCAAGGAAAATTCTCGAAAAAAAAGAAACTGTGGCAAAAGTCTGGTCACAGCTTCTTTTTTTCGAATAAACGGTGTTCAAGAGACAGCCTCTCGGCAATAAGGTACGATTTTGTAAAGTATGGGGCGCTATTTTTCAAAATCGCTTCTTATCGCTCAAGGCTGAACGTCTCTTTTACGACCTCTGATTCACGGTGTTCCATCTGCTGACCTTCGATATTAGCTCATAAAAATGCAAAATATAGGGAGCTATTTTACATTTTTTCTCTCTAATACTCAGGTCAAAACGCAGTTGTCACAACCTCATACACGGTGTTCCCCTGCCAACTCCTCGGGCACAAGTCACAATATTCATCAAACATGAGAAGCTGTTTGTTGAAATTGTTCCTTGTGTCTCAGAGTCAAACGGCAGGCTCACGACCTCTCTAAACGGTGTTCAAAAGCTTGCATCTGCGGTAATAAGCCCAACCAAACGAAAAATATGAAGGGCTATTTTCTGTTCAGTGTCCTTATTCCTTAAAGCAGAACGCAGTTGTCACGACCTCTACGTATTTTCTTGCTTTTAATGATGTTTATAACTAGCGTAATAAAAACCTGAGACAAAAATTGCGCCGCCGATGATATTTCCAATATAAACAGGGATAAAATTGGAAAGAAATTCTGTCCAAGTGGCTTGTCCTTCAAAAATCGCCGCAGGAATGATAAAACAGTTAGCGACACTATGCTGGAAGCCGATCGCAACAAAGATCATCACTGGGAACCAGATCGTCAGTACTTTCCCCGCCGCATCTTTAGCTCCATAGGACAGCCATAGCGCTAAGCCGACGAACCAATTACAGCCGATCCCAGAACCTAATGCTTGTCCCCATGACACAGCGATTTTATGATCAGCGATATGGATCACTTGATCTAAATAGACACCTGAATGCGTTAAACCCACGAAGTGACCAAAGAAATAGGCAACGAAAATCGCGCCGATGATGTTTGCGAAAGTGATCACTGACCAATTCTTGACGAGTTGAGGAAATGTTACTTTTTTATCCATAAACGCAATGGCAACAGCCATCATATTCCCAGTGATCAGTTCGCCGCCTCCAAGAAGGATAACTAGCAGTCCAATCGGAAAAACAGAAGCACCGACTAAGCTGGTCAAGCTGGCCATAGATTCTGGGATAGAGGCAGAGACTCGTACATACGCTAAATAACCTAGAGAAATCATAGCGCCTCCAATAAAACCCAAAATCAATTTAGTGAGGAGCGGTTTCTGTATTTTTTTTGTTCCAAGATGAATACTGATTTCCATAATTTCTTCTGGTGAGTGCATGATATACTGACGCCTACTTTCTGAATAGATTTTATAATAGCAAAATATAGTGAAATAATTCACATTATCTTTTTTGATTATACCATCTTCATGATTCGATCGGCTTATTATTGTAAAATTTTCTACTTACTCACATGTAATTCTAAAAAATGATGCAAAAATACATAGTTTTTATGGTTATTCATGAAGCTGGTGCTGGATTTGCTGAAAAGAGAATAGAGCTTGTTTGTTGATCAAAAGAATGGTCTCATTATCAATTCTATCTGTCAGGAAAATAAAGGTGCGTATCTTATTTTTTCTTTTGGTGACTTAACTCCTGAATCTGCTGAAGAGTAGCTAGTTACTACAGCGAACAGCTCAATGCAGCTGAGCAATTAGAATTTGATATGGAAGATATATCCAGATTTAACCATGTAGAAGCTTTAAAATAGACGGTCGAGACGAGTAGAGTCTAGCCCCAAATTATAAGCCAAAACCCACAAAAATTGCTCTTACAATTTTTGTGGGTTTTGCTTTTCTTTCGAGTCCGTTTTCTGTTTTCTCTCTGATCCTTGGCTTTTTCGGTGCAGGAATAATAGATCTATGTTATTCTCCTGTCCCGCGATCGGTGACTTTATATTTCTTGCCTTGGCTGTCATAGGTGATCCATTCGCCAATAGGTTTTCCTTTAGAAAAATGTCCTGAACGTTTGATCACACCATCTAGGCGATACCATTCCCAGTATCCATCTGGTTCTCCATAAACCATTTTTCCTTTTGACCACATTGTTTTTCCATTCGCATGATATTTGATCGTGTAGCCGTCGATTCTTTCGATTTTCTTCTCTTTCACTGGATGATTTGGTGAGATGTCACATTTTTCGTTTTTCATTTCAGTTGCCTCCTTTCAAGTCCATGATGCCGTATTTTTTTGATAAATTGACAGAAGATCTTTTCCTTTCACCAACGTGTCACAATCAGCCATAACGTAGCCTTCAATAAAGTAGATCGATTCAGCTTTATTGTGAGGGATCAGTCGAAATTTATCAAGTACAGGTGTTCATCGTTCGGTTGATCGAAAGCTGTATTTATTCCAAAAATTTCCGTTATCCCGGAATCAATTTGTGCTCAATGAAAAGAAACCATTTTTCATGTACTAGTGGTGTAGAAAGAAAGGTGGAGGAAAGATGAAAAAAATCGTAGCAATCACGCTTTATCCAATCATGAATAACAAATAACAGGATATTATCAGCAAATGACCGAATCAATATATTTAGCAGTGTCTAAGTATAGTGTTTCCTGTTAGCGAGAAAGATTATTCGTTTTTTTAGAAAAAAAGTAGTAAAATCAGGACATGTTAAAAATAAAAAACCTTCCATTTTTGAAAGGTTGGAGGAGGTCATCATCTTGAAGAAGATCGGGTTTTTAAGCTTTGGTCATTGGATGGATCAAGGGTCACTTGTTAAAACAGCGGAAGAAGCTTATCTGCAATCGATCGAATTAGCTGTCGAGGCAGAAAAAATCGGAATAGACGGCGCATTTTTCCGTGTACATCACTTTGCACCTCAGATTGGTTCGCCATTCCCATTGCTCTCAGCAATCGGCGCAAAGACAAGCAAGATCGAAATCGGCACAGGGCTGATCGATATGCGTTATGAAAATCCATATTATATGGCAGAAAATGCCGGATTGACAGATATCATCACACAAGGAAGAGTGCAGTTAGGCGTCGGTCGCGGGTCACCTGAACAGGTGCTGGACGGCTGGAACTACTTCGGTTACGATTACAGCGAAGAAGAAATCAAAGAGATCGCACGGGCGCGTACGTTGGAATTCTTGGATCTTTTAGAAGGAAAACCTTTTGCAGAACCGAATCCACAGCCAATGTTCCCGCAAGGACCAGGAAAACTTCGGATCGAACCTTACTCAGAAGGACTACGTCAAAGGATCTGGTGGGGAGCAGGTTCGAAACAAACAGCAATCTGGGCCGCACAGCATGGAATGAATCTGCAATCATCTACATTAGTCAATTATGAAACGAACGAACCTTTCCATATCCAGCAGGCCAATCAGCTGCGCACATATAAAGAAGCGTGGAAGCAAGCAGGTCATGATTTTGAACCAAGAACGCTTGTTACTCGTTCGATCCAACCAATCACCACCGATCTCGATCGTCGTTTATTCGGACAAGATGGGATGCCTCAGCAAGATTCTGTCGGCTATCTCGCTTATCATCGGAACCCGACAATCTTCGGAAAGACTTTTGCCGGTGAACCTGAACAGTTAGTCAAGGAACTGGCAGAAGATGAAGCAATCAAAGAAGCAGATACCGTGCTTGTCACGATCCCTAATACATTGGGTGTAGAATACAATATCCATTTACTGGAAACGATCGTAAAAGAAATCGCTCCAGAATTAGGATGGCGTTGATCGAAAAGTGAGGTTAATTAGAGGAGCTTTGACAAATATCTTGTCAAAGCTCCTTTTCATGATGATAAGTCAAATTTATGCAAAATTGTAGAAAGCCATTGGTACAAACTTTTTCTTACCACTCGAAGATTGATGGCACTAACATGGCCTGAATGTCTTGTATAAACTTCGTCTGTGAGTTAAAGAGGCGTAATAGTGATCTTTTTCATAAATCGTTTGACGTCTGAAGGCACGACCACCCCGACTTCGGATTGTTGAGTATTCGACATCCCACAGGCCATGGCACATTGGAGGGTTTCAGTCAGTGAGTATTCTTGTTCTAATGCATATGCAAAACCGCCGACTGTCGCATCTCCAGAGCCTGTCGTGTTGATGATTTTTATTTCAGGGATTCGTATGTCCCAGATTTTTCCGTCCGCTTTCACCACAGCACCTCCAGCACCGCATGAAACCATGATGATATCGATCCCTTCAAATAACTGATTATTTTGCAGATGAGCGATGATTTCTGATTTTTTTGTGATACGCTGTTGGATAATCTCTGAAAATTCCTGTAGATTTGGTTTGATGAAAAAGGGCTTGTAACCATTGCTTCGTAATACTGCTTCTAGATGTTTCCCAGAAATATCCATGAGTATCGGAATCGATGGATCGATCTTTTCCCGAATATACGCCAATAAATCGACATAAACCAATGGATCGCTGTTATTGACAGAGCCGTTGATGGTAATGACAGAAACTTTGTTTTTTTCATAAAGATGTTTGATATCAGTCATCAATCGTTTAATTTGAGCATGATCGATTTTAGGTCCCGCCTCCACGAGCTCAGTCTGTGTGCCTTGGTCATGCATAATCGTAACAGCGCCTCTGCTTTCTTCTTCGATTGGTAAGAAGTTCAATACGAACCGCTGTTCCTTCATCAACATCTCTTGGATGATCTGCCCAAAATGGCCACCTAAAAAGCCAGTCAGGACAACAGTTGAACCTAAAAGAGAAGAAGTGCGACCGCAATTGACACCTTTTCCACCTACATAACGGACTGGTGCATCGAATCGCGTCATTGTGCCTAAACGGAACTGCTTGGTAAAGTAGATAAAATCAATGGATGGATTCATCGTAATCGTAATGATCATTTTTAGGCTCCTTTAATAATTTTGTATATTTCGAATAATGATTGAAATCTTCATCAGAAATCTTATTATCGGTAATGAGATAATCAAACTCTGACAGATTTCTGAATGTATAGATATCAGATTTATTTAATTTTGAATAATCTGCAACTACACATTTTATTTTCGCCGCATTCAATGCGGCATTTTGAATCCCTCCTTCAATGAACTGAGCAGTAGTCACGTTATTTTCGAAAATGCCATTTGTAGCAGCAAAAGAGATATCGACATTCAACCGTTCAAACGATCTTTCGGCAACTTCTCCGATAAATTCTTCTGTCACAGGCGAGAACTCTCCGCCTGTCAGTAAAATCCGATATTGTGTATGATTCTTCAGATAATTGAATGCAATCAAACTGTTCGTAATGACAAAAAGATTCTTTTTTTGGATAAACGGCAGAGCATAAAGAATCGTCGTTCCAGCACCAACGTAGATCGTTGAGTGGTCTTGGATGATGCTATTCATGATTTGTCCGATATATTTTTTTTCTTCGACATTCGTATCGATTTTTTCCTGCGTAGAGAGTTCACGATTATAAGGTTCTTTTCGCTCGACTCCGCCATACAATTTTTTTACCTTCTGATTGTTTGCCAATTCAGTGACATCTCTTCGAATCGTCATTTCTGAGACACCTAATTTGTTAGCGATTTCTGTATTGGTTAAAAAGAAGTCTTCCTCTAGCAATGTCAGGATTCGTTCTTGTCTTTCTTTTTTCAGCATATGAATTACTCCTTTAACAAAAAGTCAATTTTTGTTCGACTTTGTTCTTTTTAATTATATAGATAAACTTTTTTATTTTCAAGTAGTTTCATTTTTTCAAAATAATTCTTTTTGAAAGCGTTGACAAACGAGATTGGTAGAAATATAATGTGTTTGTAAAACAAAGATGAACTTAGTAGAACAAAAATTAACAAAGTTTATCAAAAAAGGAGGGCGAAGAGATACGTGGATTATCGAAAGTTGTTTGACCCTAAACTGGTGAAATTAGCAGTTGAGGCGTCAAGTGTAGAGGAAGCTTTTTTGATCGCTACTAACCAGTTAGCGCAGTTGGGGTATGTAACTGACAGTTACTTGACTGGTTTGACGGCACGTGAGAAAGAGTTTCCCACAGGATTGATTACGAAGTATTTGAATATTGCGCTGCCGCACTCGGAATGTGGATACGTCGAAAAGCCATTCGTTTTTATTATGCAGCTAGAAAAACCGATCGATTTCTATCAGATGGGGGACAATCAGAAAATGGCTGTAGAGCATTTATTCTTTTTAGGTATCAAAGAGCCAAAAGAGCAAGTTGGATTGCTTCAAGCATTTATGAATTTGTTTATGGACGAAAATTTTGTGGAAGCTTATAAGAAACAAGAAACGCCCCAACAGATATATGAACTTATGACAACCCATATTTAGGAGGAAGAATATGAAAAAACGTTTAATTGTCGCTTGCGGAAGCGGAGTAGCGACCAGCCAGACCATCGCTAGTAAAATCCAAAGCATGCTAGAGGACGATGGGCTCACATTCCCGGTAGAAGCAGTCGATTACAAATCGATCCAAAATGAACTCCCAACTGCAGGGATCTATGTGTATGTAGCACAGCCAGATGATGAAGTCCTGGAACAAGCAAAAAATCTAGGAGTTGAAGTATTCCCTGGGATTCCTTTTTTGACAGGAATGGGCGTGGCTTCTGTGTATGACAGTATCAAAGAGCTGATTCAGTAAAAATGACGTATCAATTCACTGAAAGGACACTTTTGTTGCCTTAGCTACTATAATTTGAAAGAAGGTTCACTTATGGAGGTTTTCCAAAATATCATCAATTATGTATTGAATCTAGGATCAGCGATTTTTGTTCCTTTGATCATTCTACTACTTGGGTTGCTGGCAGGGATGAGATTTAAAAAAGCATTCATGTCTGCACTGACTCTGGGCATCGCTTTTAGCGGGATGTCCATGGTGATCGGTTATATGTCTAACGCAGTAAGTCCAGCTTCAGAAGCGTTAGCGAAAAATACAGGGATCAGTTTGCCAGCGCTCGATCTAGGTTGGACGGGAGCTGCGAGCATCACGTGGTCTTGGAGCTATGCCTTTTTGTTCTTTGCCGTAACGATCGGAGTCAATTTCATCTTGCTGCTTTTGAATTGGACGAAAACATTGAATGTCGATATGTGGAATGTTTGGGGCAAAGCATTGACAGCGTATTTAGTTTATTATGTGTCAGGTAGTCTAGCAGCTGGATTTCTTACAGCGATGGTCCAAGTTGTACTTGAATTAAAGCTTGGGGATATGTTCCAAAAGCACATCCAAGATCTCACAGGCATTCCTTTAGTGACAGTGACGCACTTCATGACCTCGGCAGCTGTGTTGTTGCTTCCTTTCAATATGCTTATGGATAAAATACCGGCATTGAATAAACGAGCGGACACGAATGCTCTGAAGAAAAAAATAGGGATCTTTTCCGAAAACTCAGTGATGGGATTTCTTATTGGATTAGGGCTTGGATTTGCTGCTGCGTATGGTGTTTCGGGCTCTCTTAATCTAGCGGTACAGACTGCGACTGCCTTAAGTCTGTTCCCGATGATCTCTAAGATGTTCATGCAATCTTTGTCTCCATTAGCAGATGCGATGTCAGAATTCATGAAAAAAAGATTCAAGGATCGAGAAGTATACATTGGACTGGATTGGCCAATCTTAGCAGGCCGTTCGGAGATTTGGGTCACGGCGATCTTGCTTGTGCCTGTGTTTATCGGCTATGCCATTATTTTACCAGGAAACCAAGTATTGCCTTTAGCCGGCATCATCAACTATTCCATTGCGGTAGGAGGATTGCTTCTGACAGGAGGAAATTTGGCTCGTATGTTGATATTAGGAGTGATCACTATGCCTATCTATTTGTATGGCGCTACTTATCTTGCGCCGATCCTCAGCGGGTTGGCAGAAAAAAGTGGAGCGGTAGAGGGAATCAAAAAAGGGCAATTGATCACTTGGTCATCCATTGAAGGGCCGGAATTCCGGATTTTGTTTGCCGAGGCATTCAATAAGAACATTGTCGCTATGATCGGCTGTGTGCTTTTCTTAGGATTGTTCATTCTGCTGTACAAATATATGATGAAAGCAAAAGTGCCAAGTGAGCGGTACGCTGAATTGCAGAAATGACATGAGAATGGTACGGGAAAGCCAATGAAAAAAGAAGAAACTGAAAAATTCAAATGGACCATCGCTCTTGGCCTCACATTCCTATGCTTCCTATATGGCCTATTCACTCAAAACATCCTAATTCAGCTATTGGTCATGTTGAGTGCCACCCTGATTTACAAAAATGGGAATAAAATATTGTTTAAAGAGCAAGATGAGAAAAGAAAGCGAAGAATAGAAGAATCGATGAAATTGAAAGAAGCAACAAAAGAGATAATACGAGAAAAAAGATTCATAAAAAGATAGTGGAGGAATCGCTATGTCAGATGGACGAATGATATTTGAAAGAGAACGACAGGATATGGCAAGGATCGTGAAAGTGATTTTTGAAAGGAAAAATACAAATGTTGCAGGTGGAAATTTTTCTTTTAAAACAACAGATGATCAAGGAAAAGAATACATCATCATGACACCTACGATGATGTCAGAAGCGTATCTTGGAGAGATTTCTCCCGCACAAGTGCTTGTAGTAGAACCGAGAACGCGAAAAATCATCGATGGTGTCGGAAAATTAACTCGAGAGATCAACATGCATGAAGCAATGTATGAAACTGATCCAGCAATCAAAGCTGTCTTGCATGCACATGCGCCAAATGCGATGTTTTGGGCAACCACTGGCTTACCTATGCCTAATTTGACGGAAGCCACGGCGAAAGTAAAAGAGATTCCGGTCATGGCATTTGAGCCGAACTGTTCGGAGGAGCTTGCGGAATTGACAAGCGACTATGTCAAGAAACAGCATCTAGGATTACCGCATATGCTACTGCTCAACTCTCATGGCGTGTTGATCAACACAGGTGGAGAAACAGGAATCGAAGCCATCCATAAAGCACTACAAATCCTTGATACGGTCGAATGGAATGCAGAAATCGCTTATAAACAGACGATTTTCCAAGCACTCGGCATAACAGATGGTTTTTATTCGAAAGGAGAAAAAGTAGGAGACCTAGAAGCATTGAGACACGGTATTCCTATCTATAACCATGCAAGCATTGCGGCGGGCGGGGATTGATGTTTAACTGAATATGCAAAAAAACAGCACCCCACAAATCAGATTTGCAGGGGTGCTGTTTCATTGTGATGAAGATTCACGGATCACTTCATTTGTTCCAGCCAACTTTTGGCTTTTTCCACTTCTGCTAATGTGAGCTGATGCCCCATGGCAGTGTGCTGGATTGTGAGGTTCGCTTGGCTTTCTTTGAATTGATGCGCTAAGGTATTGAAGGAAGCAGGAGAGACGATTGGATCGTTCTCACCATATGAGAGCCAGACAGTTTTGTCTTCCAAGGACGCTCGACTTTGATGGACACCGAGTGACATCGGATGGAAGAACAGTCCTTTGTTCAGTTTGGTTTCTCGTTCTAGCAATAAATGTGCAGCGATATTAGCACCATTGGAATAGCCGACAAGCAGCCAGTCCTCTAAAGGAATCTGCTCGTTTTCGCTGATTTCTTTGATTGTTTCGTGTAAGCGATCTGTTTCTTGTTCTAGACTGTCGAGATCGAATTGATTCAAGCCGTTTCGCTTGAAAAATCGATTCATGCCATCTTCTTCGATCGTACCTCGAAGGGAGAGGATCGTGCTGTCTGGTGCAAGGAATCCAGCAATTTCCATAAGAGAATATTCGTCGCCACCTGTACCATGTAGTAAGATCAGCTTTTTACTGTTCGTACTGCCTTTTTCAAAGAGATAGTTCATTTGATTCACTCCTTGCCGTACTGCCGAGTTTTTGGGAGAAAATTATTCTCGTTTTTTGTTCGCGTCACTTGTATCGAATGGACGGACATAGTCTTCGATTGCTTCTCTACGTTCTTCTAAGAATGGAGGTAAGGACAATTTTTCTCCTGCTGTTTCTGCTGTTTCATCTTCAAGGAATCCAGGTCCGTCTGTTGCTAGCTCGAATAACACATGAGTAGCAGCCAAGAAATATTCAGATTGGAAATAGAAACGATCGACAAAGCCAGAATTTGGCAATTCGATTTTATTGATGACTTGGATCCAATATTGCAAAGCTTCTTTATCTGCTACACGCAAAGCTAAGTGATGGATATTGCCGAATCCTTCGATGGCTTTCGGTAAATCTGGACGATGCTCGATAATGATGCTTGCGCCATTTCCACCTTCGCCGATTTCGAATAGATAAAAGTCTTCTGAGCGATCTGTTTCAGTAAAACCTAACACTTTTTCCAGAATCAAACGGATATGGTCCAAGTTACTTACACGGACGAAAACTGGTCCAAGTCCAGTGATCGCAAATTCTGTAGGGACATTGCTGTTTTTCCAAGGGATACCGGCTGCTACTCCTTGGTTTTGTTCATCGGAGATCAATTGATAATACTGGTTATCGAAATCTTCAAATTCAAGATATTTTTTTCCGAAGCGTTCATTGATCTCAGAGTGAACGACTTCATATTTTTCGAAACGTTCTAGCCAGAAGTCCAAAGCGGCATCACTTGGAACGCGGAAAGAAGCGCGTGAGATCGTATCAGTGCCTTTTTTGCCTTTTGGCTGATTAGGAAAATCGAAGAAAGTCATATCTGTTCCAAGTGCGCCTGTTTCATCTGTAAAGTAGAGATGATAGGTTTCGATATCGTCTTGATTGACTGTTTTCTTGATCAAACGCATACCCAAAATATCCGTGAAGAAGCGGTAGATTTTTGTTGCGCTAGATGTCATCGCTGTTACATGGTGGATCCCTCTGATTTGTGTGTCCATAATATATTCCTCCTGTTAACTTACAAAAAGTAAGTGATTGATGTTAGACACAGTATAGGAGGTTAGGGGTGTTTTTGCAACTATTTTGTCTTTTGAAATAATAACAAAGTGGAGTAGAGGAGAAGCTAGGGGTGATATGACTATAGGAAGAAAAAAACAGAGTGTAAAAAACACTCTGTAAAAGTTTGGACTTTGGCGCGTACGTCATTCAGCTTCAGTTTAGTCATAAAGGCCCTGAACAAGAAAATATGAGAAGCTATTTTTCTCTGATCACTCTTACTGCTTGACGCAGAACAGCTTTTTCACGACCTCTGATTCACGGTGTTCCAACTGCTGACCTTCGGTATTAGCTCATAAAAATGCAAAATATGGAGAGCTATTTTACATTTTTCTTCTCTAATACTCAGGTCAAAACGCAGTTGACGCAACCTCTTACTGCATGGATCTCACATCCAACACCGAATAATTCCGGACGTCGTACCGGTTTCTACTGGATGAACATTCGATCGGCTGGCCATCTTTCAGATAAACGACTTGCTGGACTTCCAGAACGGGATCTGTTTCTGAACAGTTCAGGTATTCCTGATCAAATGCTGTGCTTTTATCTGCGGCGATCGCGCGATAAGCACCTGCAAAATGGATGTTTAATTCTTTGTGCAGATAATCATAGATCGAAGCGAGTAGATGTTCTTTTTTTAAGCCGGGCACTAAATGGACAGGCATGAAGGTATGCTCCAGGATATAAGGCTCACCATCCAGAATCCGTAAACGGTGGATGTTGTAAACAGGTTGTTCGGCACCGATCATCAAACGTTCCTGGATCAGCTGGCTCGGAAATTCCACATCGAATTGGATGATATGGCTTTTCAAGGAGCGGTTTCTGCGTTGCATTTGAAGACTGAGTCCTTCGTATTCATTGACAGGTGAAGTATCCTTTTGCAAAAATGGATGGTTCAAGATTTTCGTTCCCGAACCTCTCTGAGAGTAGACCAGACCTTCCATTGCTAAGATATTGATCGCTTTCTTGATCGTCATCCGGCTCGCACCAAATTCTTCGACCAAGTCTACTTGGTTCGGTAAAAAACTATTGCGCGGATAAATCCCTGAACGGATCCGCTCTCTTAATGTATTTGCGATTTCTTCATATTTTGGCACGTTATTCACCTCTTCTAGAGTATAACGAAAGATCCGTCCGGCGACAACTGCCGGAATATAAAAGCTTTGGAGCTGTGACAAAAGACTTGTCGTCGAATAAATGGTATTCAAAAGCTTGCATCTACGGCACTAAGCCCAATCAGATGAAAAATATGGAAAGCTATTTTTCTCTGATTGGGCTTACTACTTGATACAGGGCAGCTTTTTCACGACCTCTTGATATAAACGGTGTTCTCCTGCCAACGCCTCGGGCACAAGTCACAATATTCATAAAACATGAAAAGCTGTTTGTTGAGATTGTTCCTTGTGCCTCAGAGTTAAACGGCAGGCTCACAACCTCTGATACACGGTGTTCCATCTGCTGACCTTCGGTATTAGCTTATAAAAATGCAAAATATGGAGAGCTATTTTACATTTTTCTTCTCTAATACTCAGGTCAAAACGCAGTTGTCACAACCTCATACACGGTGTTCCAGTGCCAACTTTTCGGAGATAAGCCTAATTTATGCAAAAATGTGAGAAGCCATTTTCACAAAATTTTTCTTATTGCGTTAAATCACGAAGAACATCAGTGATTCGATGATGCAACGTACCTACTTGGCCCTCAAAGCTGAACGACACTGTCACAACCTCTGATTCACGGTGTTCCAGTGCCAACTTTTCGGAGATAAGCCTAATTTATGCAAAAATGTGAGAAGCCATTTTCACAAAATTTTTCTTATCCCTCAAAGCTGAACGACACTGTCACAACCTCATACACGATGTTCCAGAAGTAGCTTCTTCGAAAATAAGCCGAAATTTCTGGAAGCTGCCCACTTCTGTCACAACCTTTGGCAGCCGTAAAAAAAGAGCAGCGACCAAAGTCACAGCTCTTAGTGATCGAACTAGGCGATATCCAAATCAGGTTGTTTATCTAGAACTTTCAAGAATGGATACCAGATGAAGGCGACAATCACGAAATCGACTACTTGGAGCAATCCGCCAAGCCATGAATTTGTCGCTAAGACACCGCTTGCAATGATCGGCACTGTCCATGGTACTGAAACACCTGTCGGAGCAGGAACGATCCCAGCTGCCATCATAGAATAGTTGAAAACAGTCACGATCAGAGGAGCAATGATCCAAGGAATCAGGATCGTCGCATTCAAGACAATCGGCAACCCGAAAATCGCTGGTTCATTCACATTGAAGATACCTGGTGCTAAAGCCAGACGACCGACATCCCGATATTGTTTTTTCTTAAGAACGAACGCCATCAATAAGACAACTGCCAAAGTCATGCCAGAACCACCGATCCCAACAGTAAAGGTTTCCATAAATGGTTTAGAGATGATATGAGGAAGCTCTTTTCCGTGCTGATAAGCTTCCAGATTATCAAGCATCAGAGTATTCCAGATTGGGTCCATGACAGAATTGACAATAATCTGTCCATGAAGCCCGAAGAACCACAAGAATTGGACAAAGAATAATGCAATCAGTGTCGCAGGCAAACTGCTTCCTAAACCAGTCAATGGTTTTTGGATCACTTCATAAACGACATCGTGGAGATTGGCATTGAAGACACCCGTCATGATTGCATTGATGATCAAAAATACTGTCAAAGTGACTACAGCAGGAATCAGAGCTGCAAATGATTTAGTGACTGCAGGCGGAACACCGTCAGGCATTTTGATCTGCCACCCGCGTTTGGTGATTCTGCAGTAGATTTCACCAGCTAAGAAAGCAGCGATCATTCCGATAAACATCCCTTTTGCACCCAAACGGTCCAGTGAAAGAACTCCAGTGATTTCTTCGCCTCCAGGAGATGTCATGACGAATGGAGTGAGGATCAAGAAACTGGCAAAAGAAACAGCACCGCCGAAAATACCTTCGACATCATAGGATTTCGATAAATAATAGCCGATACCAAAAGTAACAAACACAGACATGATACTCATTGTGGCATTCTGTCCATTTCCGAATAAAGTGGTCAGCGTGCCTTTCGTCCCATCACTGAAAAAAGGCAGATTATTGATAACAACAACGATCGAACCGAACATCGTCAGGGGAAAAGAAAGCATGAAAGCATCCCGCAAGACAGTCAGGTAACGATTTTGCCCTAATAGATTAGCTAAGGGCATGATTTTCTCAGAAAGCTTGTCCATAAAACCGTTCATTTTATTCACCTCAAATTTATTTGCAATCGATTACATACAGAGTATAACGCTGAATATTTTAAATGTCTAGTCATTTATTTAAAAAGTATTGATTTATTTTTGACGATTGGTTATAATAACGATATCAAAATGAAAAAGTGAGGAGATAACATGCGGACTTATACATTTCCAAAAAATTTCTGGTGGGGCTCTGCTGCAAGCGGACCGCAAACAGAAGGCAGAGTAGCAGGAGACGGCAAAGGAGAAAATATTTGGGATCACTGGTACGGATTAGAACCAGAGAAATTTTTCGATCAAGTCGGACCTGAAAAAACATCACAAGTTTATACCAAATACAAAGAAGACGTCCAATTGATGAAAGAAACAGGACATAATACGTTTCGTACATCCATCCAGTGGAGTCGCCTTATTCCCAATGGGACAGGAGAGATCAATCAAAAAGCAGTTTCTTTTTACAGAGATTATTTTACGGAACTGCGAAATAACGGAATCGAGCCGTTCGTCAATCTTTATCATTTCGATATGCCGCTGCCATTACAGGAAAAAGGAGGTTGGTTGTCCAGAGAAACGGTCGATGCCTATGTTTCTTATGCGGCTGCTTGTTTTGAATTGTTCGGTGACCTAGTCAAGAAATGGTTCACACACAATGAACCGATCGTACCGATAGAAGGCGGTTATTTGTATCAGTTCCATTTCCCGAATCATGTCGATATGAAAGAAGCAGTGCAAGTCGGTTTCCATGAAAACCTAGCGAGTGCCAAAGCGGTCAAAGCATATCATGAATCTGGACAAGATGGAGAGATCGGCATTATTTTGAATTTGACGCCAAGCTATCCTAGAGATGAAAACAATCCGGAAGATGTGAAAGCGGCAAGAATCGCTGATGCTTTCTTCAATCGTTCCTTCCTCGATCCTGCGGTCAAAGGGGAATTTCCAAAAGAACTGATCGAGATCATCAAGGAGCTAAACCTTCTTCCTGAAATGAGAGAAGGAGATTTAGCACTGATTCGTCAGAACACAGTCGATCTTTTAGGGATCAATTACTACCAGCCTCGCCGGATCAAAGCAAAAGAAATGCCAATTGATCATGAACACGGGCCGATGCCGGACGATTACTTTGACAACTATGACATGCCTGGCAAAAAAATGAACCCTTACCGCGGCTGGGAAATCTACGAAAAAGGCATCTACGATATTCTGACGAATACACGAGAGAATTACGGGAACATCAAGTGTTACATCTCCGAAAACGGCATGGGCGTAGAAGGAGAAGAGCGATTCGTCAATGATGAAGGGGTGATCGAAGATGATTACCGGATCGAATTTGTCACAGAGCATCTGAAATATGTCCATCAGGCGATCCAAGAAGGCACGAATTGTGTAGGATATCATATGTGGACATGCATGGACAACTGGTCATGGACGAACGCGTATAAAAACCGCTACGGATTTATTGCGGTCGATCTGAAGCAGGACGGCAAACGGACGATCAAAAAATCCGGTCGTTGGTTCAAAAAGGTTTCAGAAAAAAATGGGTTTGAAGCAGAATGATTTTTAAAGAAATCGTTCACAAAATATTTGTAGTTCTAAAATAATCGTGCTAAACTAAATGTAAAGGAGGCGTTTACAATGGTAGACACTTATCAAAACATTTTAGTAGCAATCGACGGTTCAGAAAAGGCAGAGAAAGCATTTCTGGAGGCGATCACAATTGCTAAACGCAACCACGCAACTTTGCACATCCTTTACGTCAACGAAGTCACAGGAAATTATTTTGGCGATTTTGCTTTTGTGACGACGAATCTGCAAGAAGAACTAGACGAAGTAGCAGAGAAACAAATGAACGAACACCGGAATCTGGCGATTGAAAAAGGATTGACAGATATCGAGACCCATATCTTGTATGGTTATCCAAAGACCCTGATTGCGAATTTCCATGAATCCAAAGAACCGATCGATTTGATCGTGATGGGCTCCACAGGGCTGAATGCCGTGGAACGTGCATTAGTTGGTTCCATCACTTCTTATGTAGTCAATCATGCGCCATGTAATGTCATGGTCGTGAAATAATCACTAACAAACAGCTACGCAGTCGAGCGGAAACGTTCGACTGCGTTTTTTGTCTAGCCAATCAATCCCAAAAGAGGGAACATTCTAGTGTTTCTTTTTTTATATAACTAAGGTCATCGATTTTTCAGCGAAACGATCTAGCTGCAGTTTTTGTAAAAAATATTACTTTACCTGTCGTAGTAAAAATTGTATAATGATTACAACGACAGATGGAGTAATGTGGAGGGGAAAGAATGATTTCAAGTGATGGGATACGCGGTTACAACGATGCGATTATTTTGGCTATTCTTGATCAAGGCGATTCATACGGCTATGAGATCTCAAAAAAAATCCGTGAGAGAACGGAAGATTCCTATGTGATCAAGGAAACCACTCTTTACTCCGTATTTGCTCGCTTGGAAAAAAATCGGTTGATCGTTTCTTATCCTGGCGAAGTGACCCATGGGAAAAAACGGACTTATTATAAGATCACAGAAGAAGGACGTACTCTTTTAGCACAAAAAACGCAGGAGTGGCAGACAACAAAATTTGTTGTCAATCAATTTTTGGAGGGAAAATAAGTGGATACAATTCGTAATTATTTAGACAGTCTTTTTATCGGCGTACCCGAAAGCAGTGAAATCGAAAAATTAAGAGCGGATTTGCTCGCAAATATGGAAGATCATTATCATGAACTGATCAATGAAGGAAAGAATGAACACGAAGCTGTCGGTACAGTCATCTCGACATTTGGCTCGATCGATGAACTTTTAGAAGAACTGAATGTTGAAAAAGAAACGGCTTCTACTCAGTCGGGTGAACAGTTTCCTTCGATTCATTTGAGTGAAGCAGAGAATTACTGGAAGGAATACAAGCGGGCAAGCTTCCAGTTGGCTTCAGGCGTTCTTCTCAGCTGCTTGTCCTTTGCAGGGTTTCTTTTCTTTGCGTCTTATGGTTCCCCCTTCGTCGGTTTTGCTTGCCTGCTTTTCGGGCTAGCAATATCAATCGGTTTTTTCATTGTATCTGGAATGAAGATCAATCAGCTGAACCGTTATGTGCATCATCGGGAAGTTTCAGGAAAGGTATTAGCAGAAGCTCGTCTGAGGGAAGAAAAGTATCGTCGAAGTTTTGGCGCATCTCTAGTCTTAGGGATCGGTTTTTGTATCTGTGCCTTTTTTCCGGTCATAGCTTCTCTTTTATGGTACATGGATGGCGGACTGGGAGCTACAGCCTTTTTCGTTACTGCGGGAATAGGCATCTTTTTGATCATCTATGGCAGTCTTGTCTGGCATTCCTATCGCCAATTCAACCAAAGCCAGTATACGTGGTGAGAAAGGTTGGAACACCGTGTATGAGAAGTCGTGACTTGCTGTCCAATTGTAAGGCATCTCGTACATTTACGTTCTTCAGGATATAGCATAACAAAAAAAGAAAGACGGCTGAGAATTCATGGGTTCTCAGTCGTCTTTTTGTTCGTTTCAAAAGGAGGGCATATTTTCTGTACTGAGATACTTCTATAGATAATCATCTAAAAAATCATCACTTAGTTCTGGATCATTGCGTACCCATGTAAAATCTGCATAAACTTCTTGTAGCTGTCTCCTCCGCCACTGTATGGGAATGAAGATCCGCATACTCTCTTCGCTGAATCCGACTAATAATTTTTTCCCATCAGTGAGGATAGGTCGTTGCAATAAAGAAATATGGGAAATCATCAGATCCACAAGCTCAAAGGTTGAGCAGTGTTCGATCTTTTCTTTCAAATGCTGATAATCGGTCGAGCGTTTGGCTAACAAGTCATCGAAGCCGTTTTCTGTCAAAGACAGTAAATAAAAGATTTCTTTTTTTGTCAAAGGCTGTTTTTGTGTGAAAATACGTTCTCTGTAAGGCATCTGATGCGTATTCAGCCACTTCACCATCAGATGATAACTATGAGAACGAGAAGAATAGAGCGTAAGCATCATAAGAAACTCCCTGAATACTCCTTGGATTTGTCGAATTTATAATGAAAATTAATAGTTAAGGAGCTGTAACATAAGCATCAATAACTAAAACAGTCCGATAATCCTCAGAAATACTTTCTATAGTCTTGGATAGGCGATGGCAGTAATAGAAAGAATATCGCTGGATTTGGCTTCTGAAATGGTTTTTGGCTTATGCTGCAGCTCCTCCGGAAAAAGGGTTCTACAATTTGAAGAAGGGTCCACGGTTCATCTGGACTTACTTAGTGTGAAATCGAAATCTTGAATTTTTGCCAGATGAACCATGTAACAACATCATTATAACTTATAGAAAGTATATTTTTTATTCTGTTTGGTTATAGTTGTTATAAAGGATTATTAGGCTATGATAGAAAACATGGCCTAATCGCTTCTGAAGGAGAATCAGAATCGTTTGTTTATATAGAGTTTTCGACTACGAGGAAATTCTAGTTCAATCAGCTTTTTCAATTTTTTATGGAATTCCTTTTTTTCGTCAAAAAAATAGGTCTGATGTTGGAAACCCTGTTCTTGCAGAATGTAAGTCGATCCTTTTTCTGTATGTTGCGTATGAACTTTTAGACATCTGTCTTTTTTATAGGAATAAATCGTATAGTCATCGAATCGGTCTGGCAGATGCCTGATTTTTTTCAAAATGACTTTCTTATCTTCGAGTTTCATTTCATCACCTTCTTTTATACTGTATTTCAAGAAAATAATAACTATACAAGAAGAGCAGATTCAAGGATGAAGAGCGAAGTATTCAAAAATCAAATGACCGGTATTCGATAACGTAATCATTGTTAAAGGACACGGCTGAAACTTTCCTATTTATTACAAATGTTTTTTCAAATAAATTTGATTGTAGAGAAAAAGTAGTGGTATATTTACTGAGGGATACTTTGATACAGGCAGGAGTGAGTCATAAGAGAGCGAGCAAAATATCATTTAAATACAACAAAACGGAGGGCTTTGGCATGAAAGAAGAGCAATATGTTCAAGCAATGACGATCGCAGGATCAGACAGTGACGGCAGTGCAGGAATGCAAGCGGACATGCATACATTTTTTACAAGGAAAGTGTATGGTGTTTCGGTTATGACAGCGTGTGTGGCAGGTAATTCTTATGGGATCGGTGCAAGTGTGACTTTGCCAACAGATTTCATTGACAAAGAATTCGAATTGATCGCTGAAGACTTTCAAATACGTGCTGCTAAGACAGGGATGCTTGCAGATTCAACGCTGATCGAAACAGTGGTGAAAAATTATCAGAAGTATGACTTTGGACCATTAGTCGTAGATCCAGTCATCGTGACCAAACACGGCAATCTTCTACTGGAAGAATCTGCGCTGCAGAGTTTGAAAGAAAAACTAGTTCCTTTGGCAGAGGTGCTGACGCCTAATTTTTATGAAGCAGAAAAACTGACAGGACGTACATTATCTACAGAAGAAGATTTCGTACAAGCAGCAGAAGAATTGCAGAAAATGGGGGCAAAAAACGTGATGATCAAAGGCCACCATGGAAAAGATGCCCAGCAAGCAACAGTCAACGATTATGTGTTACTTGAATCTGGTAAATCATTTTGGCTAAATGCACCCTATTATCCAACAGATCGAATCAACGGTACTGGTGATTCATTGTCTGCTTGTATCGCAGCGGAATTAGCGAAAGGAACATCAGTTGAAGATGCGATCAGGATCGCCAAAGATTATGTGAATCGAGCTATCCGAGAAGAACTCCATGTCGGACATAAATATGGCCCAATCAATCATTGGGCAGCAAGTGAATTAGAGTAAAAGAAAACGAGGAATCCTGCGTACTATTACGCGAGGTTCCTCGTTTTTTCTTTCGTTACATAGATATCAAAGAATCGGTGAGAACAATCGAGAAATCTGCTGCTTGAATAAAAGCCAGTTAGACATTTCTTTGACTGTTTCAGTGGTCATCGGCGTACAATAAGTCTGATCTTCCACAAATTTAGCTGATAGCTGTTCTAAAAATTCAGGATCATAGATCACAGCACTTGTCTCAAAGTTTAGCCGGTAGCTTCTTATATCCTGGTTTGCTGAGCCTACCATACAGATTTCGTCATCCATGATCAATGTTTTCGCATGCATAAAGCCGTTTTCGTAAACTAAGATCTGGACATTTTCTTTGATCAGCTGTCGTGCATAATATTGAGTAGCACGATAGATAAACGGATGATCTGGTTTGTTCGGGATCATGATCTTGACTTCGACACCTGAAGCAGTAGCGATTTTTAATGCGGCGATCACACTTTCGTCAGGGACGAGATAAGGCGTCTGGATCCATACTCGCTTTTTGGCAGAAGTGATCAGTTTGATAAACGAAAGCTTGATTTGCTCTCGTTCATTATTCGGACCGCTTGAAACTAGCTGGATGGATGTATCTGCATGTTTGTGGCTTTCGCCATACTCTTTTTTGAAAAAATAATCTAAATGATAACCGACTTTCTTTTGTTCGGGCACAGATACATTCCAATCCGTCAAAAATCGAAGCTGGAGCAAGGAAGAAGACGCGCCATAGATCCGGATATGGGTATCCCGCCAATAGCCGAATTTCTTTGTCGGATTGACGTACTGATTCGCAATGTTGAAGCCACCAGTATAACTGATCTTGCCATCGATGACCACGATTTTCCGGTGATCATGATAATTCAGACGGAACCTAAGCAGTGCGCGTTGAGACGTAACGAAAGTGTGGACATGTCCGCCATTTTGGATCAGTTTGTTGAAATCCTTCGCTTTTGTCCCGTGAGAGCCGAATGCATCATACAGAAGTCGTACTTCGACACCTTCTGCTGCTTTTTCTTCCAAAACCCGCAAAATCTGAGTACCGATATTGTCTGTGACAAAAGCATAATACTCGATATGGATGGAATGTTTTGCTTCGCGGAGGTCTTGTAATAAAGAAGTCAATTTTTCCATTCCATCCGTGAGTAGGGTCACAGAATTTTTTCGGGTCAGAGGCATCCGGTTCAAAGAAGAGAAAAAGTCGACAAACTGCTGATTCTCCGGGTTGCCCATGATCGGATCGTAATGTTCGATCGTATCTCCTCTGAATGACTGGAAATTTTCAAGTTCTTTCAAGTCACTTTGCCTCAGATAGAATTTTTTCTTATCGGTCAGTCCACGACCAAAAAATAGATAAAGGACAAATCCAACACCCGGAAGAGCAAATAATACCAGGAGCCAAGCCCAGATAGCTGCCACATCACGCGGTTTGATTAAGATAGTGACCAATGCGATCAAGGCATTCATCAGATATAGGGCAGTTATAATACTCATTACCACAAAAAAATCCTCCTTATATACGGTGTTATTAGTATAGCATGAGTTGAGAAAGAAGCCTATCATGGTGATGAGGATTTTTGTTTCTTTCATGAAAAGGTGAGAAAATAGGGTAAAGTAGTTGCTTTTTACATGTTAATAAGGTAGGATATTATTACAGTTGAATATCTCCTTAGGGGAGTAACCGGCAACATTTGTTGTGATAATATCAACAGTAAGTTAACCAATGGTTTTCTGGTATTGTATGAAATGGTGAGACCTAAGACAAATCTGCATTTGTCTTAGGTCTCTTTTTTTTCAGAAAAAGAGACCAGAACCGAATTCAAAAATGGGGGATGAAATTTGGAAAACAAGGAACAGGCACAACGAGCAGTCTATAAAGAAACGATTGACTCGCTGATGCAGCAAACGCAGAGCTCAACAGATGGATTGAGTACCACGCAAGCAAAGGAAAAATTAGAAAGAGATGGACTGAATCAGCTGAAAGAGGCTCCTAAAAAGCCAACCTGGAAATTATTCTTAGAAACTTTCAAAGACGCAATGGTTATCGTATTGCTGATTGTCGCATTGATCCAAATGGTCATGGGAGACTACATCGAATTCTTCGTCATTTTCGCTGTGCTGATGCTGAACTCTGTGATCAGTGTTGTCCAAACGAAAAAAGCAGAAGGTTCCTTAGAAGCATTGAAAAATCTTTCTGCACCTGATGCACGGGTAATACGTGATGGAAAAGAACGTACAGTTCCAGCAAATGAATTAGTTGTTGGAGACATTGTTTTACTAGATGCTGGAGATTATGTGCCTGCTGACGGACGTTTGCTTGAAGCCGGCTCATTGAAAATAGATGAAGGCATGCTGACTGGTGAATCGACATCAGCAGAAAAAAACGTCGTAGACATCAATGGTACGGTGCCGATCGGTGATCGTGAAAATATGGTCTTCAGTGGAACGATCGTGACTTATGGACGCGGGAAATTCTTAGTGACTTCCACTGGAAACAATACAGAGATCGGACAAGTAGCCGGATTGCTGGAATCAACGACAGAACAGGTCACACCGCTCCAACGAGGATTGGACAAATTCAGCAAGAAGCTAAGTCTGGCTATTTTAGCGTTGTCATTACTGATCTTAGGTATCCAGCTCCTTCGTATTTATTTAGGTGAAGGTACGGGTGATCTGACAGCAGACGTAATCAATGCAGTGATGTTTGCAGTAGCAGTAGCGGTAGCGGCTATTCCAGAAGCACTGCAATCGATTGTAACGATCGTCTTGTCATTGGGAACGAACAAAATGGCGAAACGACATGCCATTATCCGTAAGCTCCCTGCAGTAGAAACGCTTGGTTCGACAAGTATCATCTGTACGGACAAAACAGGTACACTGACACAAAACAAAATGACGGTTGTTGATTATTATTTAGCAAATGGTGATTCAGGAGACTTTACAGATGACCCTGAAAAATGGACAGCAGATGAACGTCGCCTGATCGAAATCAGCGTCTTGGCAAATGATGCATCGATCAGTGAGGATGGTAGCAAGTTAGGCGATCCGACAGAAGTGGCATTCATCGATTTCAGTGAAAAGCTGAACCAGCCATATCAAGAGATCCGTAATAATTTTCCAAGACAGGCAGAGTTGCCTTTTGACTCTGACAGAAAACTGATGTCAACAGCTCATACGATTGACAATAACAAGTATCTATTTGTCAAAGGCGGACCGGATATCGTTTTCCAACGCAGTAAAAAAGTGCTGTTAAACGGTGAAGTCGTACCGATGACTGATGAATTGATGAAGAAATTCCAAGAACAAAACGAAGCATTCTCTACTCGTGCTTTACGTGTCTTAGCGTTTGCTTATCGTCCGATCGATAACTTGGATCTTTCATTCGATGACGAAAATGATTTGATTCTAGTTGGATTGCTGGCAATGATCGATCCGCCAAGAGCAGAAGTGACGCAAGCAGTCAAAGAAGCGAAAAGTGCGGGAATCAAAACGATCATGATCACTGGTGACCACAAGACAACCGCTGTAGCGATCGCTAAACAGATCGGTATCTTTGAAGAAGGCGATCAGGCATTGACCGGAACGGAATTAGATGAACTGCCAGAAGAACGTCTGAATGAGATCCTAGAAAAAGTCACTGTTTATGCTCGTGTCTCTCCTGAAAACAAAATCCGTATCGTGCGTGCTTGGCAGACAAAAGGCCATATCTCTGCTATGACAGGTGATGGGGTCAACGATGCGCCTGCTTTGAAACAAGCGGATATCGGAATCGCGATGGGAACAGGAACAGATGTGGCCAAAGATGCGGCTGCGATGGTCTTGACAGATGACAACTTCGCTTCGATCGTTAGTGCGGTAGAAGTAGGACGTAATGTCTTTGACAATATCAAGAAAGCTATTTCTTATTTGTTCGCAGGGAACTTAGGGGCAATCATTGCGATCATCTTCGCATTAGTTGCAGACTGGTCTAACCCGTTTACTGCTTTACAATTGTTGTTCATCAACCTTGTCAATGACTCTTTACCAGCTATTGCGTTAGGAACAGAAAAAGCAGAACCTGCTACGATGAGTCGTCCGCCAAGAGATCCCAATTCAGGGATCTTTACGGATAAAACGTTGATTTCTGTTACTTATCGTGGAGTACTGATCGGGATCGCAGTGATCTTTGCTCAATGGCTAGGGATGCAGCATTCACCGGAATTCGGTGTAGCGATGTCCTTCTCAACATTGATCTGGTGTCGTACATTGCAGACATTCCCAGCACGTTCAAATACACAAACAGCGATCCAAGCAGGCTTCTTCTCGAATCGAAGTGTCTTGTTAGCGGTAGTTGTATGTAGTGCGCTTTATTGTCTGACAATGATCCCAGGACTGAAAGAAGTCTTCTCCATCCCAACAGCATTTGGTTTGACAGAAGTCCTTACATGTATGGGGATCGCTTTTGTGACGATCATCTTGATGGAAATCACAAAATTGATCATCGTACGCGTACAAGGCAATAAGTAATAAGATGAAGGAGCTGTGGCAAAAGTCTTGTCGCAGCTTCTTTTTTTCGAATAAATGGTGTTCAAAAGCTTGCATCTGCGGTAATAAGTCCAACCAAACGAAAAATATGAAAAGCTATTTTTGTTTGGCTGTTCTTATTACTTGATGCAGGACAGCTTTTTCACAACCTCTGATTCACGGTGTTCTCCTGCCAACTCCTCGAGCACAAGTCACAATATTCATCAAACATGAGAAGCTGTTTTTTGAAATTGTTCCTTGTGCCTCAGAGTTAAGCGGCAGGCTCACAACCTCTGATTCACGGTGCTCCACCTGCTGCTTCTCGGCAATAAGTTCACTGAACAAGAAAATATGAGGAGCTATTTTCTGTTCAGTGTCCTTATTCCTTAAAGCAGAACGCAGTTGTCACAACCTCTGATTCACGGTGTTCTCCTGCCAACTCCTCGGGCACAAGTCACAATGTTCATCAAACATGAGAAGCTGTTTGTTGAAATTGTTCCTTGTGCCTCAGAGTTGAACGGCACGCTCACAACCTTTTTTCTATAGTTCTAATATATCAAGAATAGGATATAATAAAAGCAAGTAGGAAGGATGGTTTATTCCGAAAAGTGACGAAGCAATCAATCGAGGTGTACAAAATGAACGAAGAAGAGTGGAATGAATTTGCCCCGGATTATTATGCTGTGCAGCAAGAATCGCAGGCAAGGATCGCAGAAGATGTCAAAGCATATCTGAAAAGTGAACGAATCTTACCTGTCGAGACGCTAGCAGATGTTGCTGGTGGCGCTGGGAGATTCCTGACTTTATCGACGGAAACCGACTGTTATGAACTGATCGATTTCTCTGAGAACATGCTGGAATTTGCGAAATATGAAGCTAAAAAAGCAAAGCGAACGAATGTATCCTTATTCAAACAATCTTTTGCTGGTTTTTTACAGGCGAAGAAAAGATATGAGCTAGTTTTCTCTGCAGCAAATCCTGCATTGACAGAAAATAGCCAATTCGAACGATTGATCGATAAATCGAACAAATGGTGTGTGGTGTTACGCGTAGTCGACTCTAGGGATGATGTGTTTTCCCCATTGGAAGAACGCTTAGGAATCACTAGTGAAGACCCTCATACGACACCAAGGATCATGGATCAGTTCGAAGCATATATAAGAGTACAGGGATTTTATTTTAAGAAAAAAGAATTCATTTATTATTCAAAAGAAGAAATCTCAGAAGAATTAATGAAGTATTATTATGAAGAGTACGCAAATGATCCTATTTTTGTCGAATACCTTCGAGAATTATTTGCGGAAAAAGAAGAACTCATCAATACGACAACCTTGACTTATCGATTACTGGTTGTAAAGGTGAGATAGAAATGTCCTTGAACGGGCTGATAAATCATATCGAACACTTTTTTTATAGAGATATCTAATCAAATAAAAAACTGAGCTGACGCCCCCAAAAACAGATTTTTGGAAGCACGCTCAGTTTTTTCTATCTCATTGTTTATAATAACAAATATCATTTTCGATTTTGGTAATGGAGAAAGGAACATCTGAAGTATATTCAGCATGTCCGCCATGTTCTGGCAATGTTTCACTGAAGATCGTTTCATATTCTTCAACGGAAATCTGTTGTCTATTATCGAGCATTCGCTGATGTAGCTCAGTAAATAGATATTCTTGATAATTTTCTTCTAAATAACCTGTGAAAAATTCGCTGACAGCTCCTGAACCATAACTGAATAGCCCGATTCGGTCTCCAGCTTGCAAGATATTCGAATTTTCTAAAAGAGAGGTCAATCCCAGATATAAAGAACCGGTGTAAAGATTTCCGATCCGTCGGCTATAGCGAATGCTTTCTTCATAGCGAGCAAGCAGTCGTTCTTGATTTGCTTCATCTGTTTGATCCAGTACGCTTTGTAGGGCTTTTTTACCCATTTTTGTGTAAGGGATATGGAAACTGATAGCCTGATAATCTTCTAGGCCTCGTCCTGTCAGTTCTTTATGACGTGTCCAGACTTTTTGGAAGGATTCGATATAGGTCGAATTCGATAATGGACCATCCACAACTGGAAACTCACTGTAATCAGGGCGCCAGAAATCATAGATATCTTCAGTCAGGAACACACTGTCTTCTTCGATGGACAAGATACGCGGATTTTGGGTGATCATCATTGCGACGGCACCAACACCTTGTGTGACTTCTCCGCCACTTGCTAATCCATAACGAGCAATATCACTAGCGATTACCAGTACTTTCCGATCCGGGTGATTTTTTACATATTCTTTTGCCATGTGCAAGGCAGCAGTTCCGCCGTAGCAGGCTTCTTTTACTTCAAATGAACGGGCAAACGACTGGATCTTCAACAAATGATGGATAATCACCGCACTCGCCTTTGAGTGATCGATGCCAGATTCAGTCCCGACGATGACCATATCGATTTGTTCACGGTCTTTTTCTGTCACGATCCTGCTAGCAGCATTCGCCCCAAGCGTGATGATATCTTCATTTGCGCGATTCACAGCCATCTGATCCTGACCGATGCCGATATGATATTTTGCCGGATCATCACCGCGTGCCTCCGCGAGTTCTGTCATATCTACATATAAATTAGGAATAAAAAAGGAAAGACGATCGATTCCTATTTTCATTTCAACACCTCTTTACTCATGATAAAAAAACTTACCATACTAAAGTATCACAAAAAGATTAAAAGAAATATAAAAAAGTCAATATTTAAGGATTGTTAAAATTTGAACCAAGAAAATTTTCTGGAGAACATGACCTATTTGTTTTTGCAGAAAAGAATGGTATATTTTTGTAGGAGGTGGCTTACTTGAAAGAAGTCGTAATGATAGATGCTGCAAGAACACCTATTGGCAAATACCGCGGAAGTCTAAGCTCCTTTTCTGCAGTCGAATTAGGTACACTTGTCACAAAAGAATTGTTAAATAAAACAAAGATAAATAAAGATCAGATAAATCAAGTCATTTTCGGGAATGTCCTGCAAGCTGGCAGTGGACAAAATGTTGCTAGACAAATAGCTGTCAATAGCGGGATCCCAGTAAATGTTCCTGCCATGACGATCAATGAAGTCTGTGGTTCAGGAATGAAAGCCGTGATCCTGGCACGTCAGCTGATCCAAGTAGGAGAAGCAGATATCGTCGTGGCTGGCGGTACAGAAAGCATGTCTCAAGCGCCGATGCTGCAGCCTTATGATGCAGATACCAATGAATATGGGGAACCTGTTTCAAGTATGGTGAATGATGGATTGACCGATGCGTTCTCGAATACGCATATGGGTCTGACAGCTGAAAAAGTAGCAGAACAATTTGCTGTAAGTAGAAAAGAACAAGACAGCTATGCACTGGCTTCTCAGCTGAAAGCGGCAAAAGCTAGTGAAGCAGGGGTTTTTGAAGAAGAACTCGTCCCAGTACAGATTTCTGACGATGAATGGTTATCCTCAGATGAAGCTGTTCGAGGAAATAGTACATTGGAAAAATTAAGTACGTTGCGTACGGTTTTTTCCGAGGACGGGACTGTCACAGCAGGCAATGCCTCGCCTTTGAATGACGGCGCATCAGTGATCATCTTAGCTTCAAAAGAATATGCAGAGAAAAACGCTCTCCCTTATCTCGCTGTGATCAAAGAAGTAGCAGAGATCGGTATCGACCCAAGTATCATGGGAGTCGCACCTATCACAGCAATCAATACATTGCTGGATAAATCTGGGATCTCTAAAAGTGAAATCGATCTGTTCGAAATCAATGAAGCGTTCGCTGCTTCTTCCATAGCAGTCAATCGCGAATTGGAATTGGAGGAGCAGAAAGTCAACATATATGGAGGCGCGATTGCTTTAGGTCATCCGATCGGGGCAAGTGGTGCACGCATTTTGACTACATTAGGGTACAGTTTGCGTCGAGAACACAAGAAATACGGGATCGCGTCTTTATGTATCGGAGGCGGTCTGGGATTAGCCGTGTTGCTAGAAGCTCATTCCTCTACGGAGACGAGTACGCAAAAAAAAAAGTTTTATCAGCTGACGCCTGAAGAACGTCGACGTTCTTTAGTGAAAGAGGCTGTACTGAGTCAGGAAAATATGGAGATTTTGAAACAGCAGGCACTTCCAGAAGATCTAGCCAGTCATTTGATCGAAAATCAAGTGAGTGAGATCGAGATTCCGCTGGGGATCGCTCAAAATTTCCAAGTCAATGGCAAGAAAAAGTGGGTACCTATGGCGACAGAAGAGCCCTCTGTGATTGCCGCTGCAAGTAATGGTGCAAAACTTTGCGGAAACATTTGTGCAGAAACACCGCAACGACTGATGCGTGGACAGATCGTCCTGTCCGGGAAATCAGAATATCAGGCAGTGATCGAAGCGGTGGCTGAACGAAAAGCTGCGCTGATTGCCTGTGCGAATGAAAGCTATCCTTCAATCGTCAAACGAGGTGGGGGTGTCCAGGATATTTCCACGAGGGAATTCATGGGGAGCTTCCATGCGTATTTATCGATCGATTTTTTAGTAGATGTCAAAGATGCGATGGGCGCAAATATGATCAATTCGATCTTAGAAAGTGTGGCTGGCAAACTTCGTGAGTGGTTTCCAGACGAAGAGATCTTGTTCAGTATTCTAAGCAATTTTGCAACAGAATCACTGGCTACTGCTTGTTGTGAGATCCCATTCGAACGTTTAGGGAAAACCAAAGAAATCGGCGAACAGATCGCCAAAAGAATCCAGCAAGCAGCAGAATATGCCAAACTTGATCCTTATCGTGCAGCCACGCATAACAAGGGGATCATGAACGGTATCGAAGCTGTCGTAGGGGCAACTGGCAATGACACACGAGCAGTCAGTGCATCGATCCATGCATATGCTGCCAGAAACGGGTTATATCAAGGACTGAGTGACTGGCAAGTGAAAAAGGACAAGTTAGTCGGGAAAATCACTGTTCCTTTAGCTGTCGCAACGGCAGGTGGCGCTTCTAAGGTACTGCCGAAAGCCAACGTATCCTTGGAAATGCTGGATGTGCATTCAGCCAGAGAACTTGCGCAAGTGATCGTTGCAGTAGGCTTGGCCCAAAACCTTGCTGCTTTACGTGCGTTAGTGACAGATGGTATCCAAAAAGGACATATGTCACTACAAGCAAGATCTTTAGCAATCACGGTAGGAGCGAAAGGTGCCGAAATCGAGCAGCTTGCAGCAGCGCTTCGGCAAGCAGAGAAAATGGATCAAAAGACAGCATCTACGTTGTTAGCAAAGATCCGTCAATGAAAGAAACAAAAAGAGAAAGATCATTTTTTATGATTTTTCTCTTTTTTTAGTTAGGTTATCCATAGTGTCCAAAACTTTTTTTCGAAATAGAGAAAAAGATGTTTCCAATCCGAGTTTATAACGGATCGTTTGTGAGTATAGTGAAGTTATAAGATGAGAAAGGAAAATAAAAATGGATGAAAAATAAAGTGATGAAAGTATTGTTATGTATTTTAGGAGGATATGTATTAGGAACGACCACATTGACATACGCAGATATGAATACAGGGAGATGGGAAGCACGAGCTGAGAATCGTACATGGATGAGTGAGCTTAGAGATGATGTACGTCTTTCGGAGCTATCTATTCCTGGGACACATGATTCTGCAACAGCTACTTACTTTGGTGCTAATTATTATGTTAAAACACAAAGTATCGATATTCGGCAACAACTTGATAATGGTATCCGTTTTTTGGATGCGCGTGTTCGTGCGATTGATGGCGTTTTTACAATGCATCATGGCAATGCCTATTTAAATCAGAATTTTGGAGATGTTTTGAATAAAACAGTCAGCTTTTTAAAAGCCAATCCGAACGAAGTTGTATATATGCGATTAAAACAAGAATATAGTAGTGTCAGCGATCAGACATTCAATCAAATTTTAAATAATCATTACTTGCAGAATAACTATTGGCGTCCCCATATTTATTATGGGAATGCCAATCCTACATTAAGAGAAACCCGAGGTAAGATTGTTATTTTACGTAATTTTTCAGGTAACGATGTAGGCATTCCTTATCCATCAGGGTTCGATATCCAAGATTACTGGAATCCAGTGAACCCTAATGATAAACGCTGGGCAGTCGAGCAGCAGCTGAACAAGACTTCACGAAGCGAAGGAAGAAATGGTGTGAAGTATATCAACTATCTGAGCGCTAATGGCTTTTGGAGTGGGGTCACCGGCTATGCTTCTGTCATCAATCCCTTTACTTTCAATTATATCCTGAATAGGAATGTCCAGCATACAGGGATCGTTCCAATGGATTATCCTAGTGAAAAGCTAGTGAATGCAATCATCGATCTTAATCATCGCCTGCTGAAAAATCCAGAAAGTAAAGGAAGGTATCACCGTTATCTAACAACGATTCAAAGTGATGCGAATGTCTGGAAAATCGTCGATTGGAATCAAGGGAACAACCGTGGTATTTTATTCCATAATTATGGAAATAACAATCAGAAGTGGATCTTTGAGTATGATCAAGCCAATCGATCATATATTCTAAGAAGTCTGGCAAATCAGAATTATCTTTTAACTGAGAATGCATCATATGGGATAGATGTTACGAACCGTCCAAGCACGCAAAATCGCGCAAGATGGCGGTTGATCGATGCAGGAAGGCAAGTCAACGGGAATATCTATTATTTGCAGAACGTTCACAGTGGAAGGATTTTAGAAGTTCAAAATGGTCAATATCATGATAATCAAGCATTGATCACTCAACCATTATCACGTACACAAAGACAACGGTTTGTGATTCACATGGAAGGGATGCAATAAGGACGAGCATGGATCCTTTCATAAAGATAGGATGAAAAAGATCATCTTCAAAAAAAGCGACCAAGGTTCTTATAGAAAAGAGCCTGGTCGTTTTTTCGTAGAAGGTCTCGTCCACAGAGGACAAGACTGGATTTATGACAATCTTTTTTTTATCTTTCGCTGATAGCTGTTGCTGCAAATTGCTCGATCAGCGGGATCAAGGTCAATTTGACTTTGTATTTTCTTTCCAATGCTTTTTCGATGGTAAATTCGTTTTCTGAAGTCATAGAGATCTCAGCTAATTTGCGAGGTTCAGCAGCTTTTTCATAGATGATTGCTGACTGCTCGTCTTTTTCCACGTAGAATTTTGGATATTCAGCAACTGCAGCTGAGAAATCAGCGAAGTTCAAAGCGGCACTTGAGTCAGTTGAGCGTTTGTTTTCAGTTGTGTCCGCTTTAGGTGTTTCGGCTGTTTCTTTTGGCTCAGAAACTTCGGCAGTCTCTGCAGGAACACTGACTGGTTCTTCAGTAACTGGTGTCGCAACTGTTTGTGCAGTTGGTTCATCGTTTTTCATCCGTTGATCATTCCAATAAGAAACGATTTCGATCAGAAGGTTGTCACGGAAACGTTCAAAAATACCTTTTTCGCCTGAACGGATACGTTTCAGGACAGTGTTGAAGTTTTCGTCGATCGGTACATTGATCCGTGTATCTTCATTTGTTTTTCCAGCTAATCCGATCGTCAAGATTTGGCGATTTTTTGGATCAAGCATGACTTGCAGTGGTAATCCATAACGGCGCAAGCTTTCTTCTTCCAATGAACGGAACAGTTGACCTCTGACTCCGTCCAAAGAAGGTCGAAATTGATTCAATAATTTTTGTTTCTGTTTTTTCTTCATATGTTCTCTCCTTCGCTCATACCCTTTCGATTATAAGAAAAAAATAGCCAAATGAAAAGGAGTAAACCAAAAAAACTTGCGTATACGCAAATTCCTACAGAAAAATCCGCTTTTTCATCCTATTTTTGCTAAAAAACATAAAAAAACAGGACGGATCATGCGTACATAAACCGTCCTGCTTTTTCTATTTCCTTGGGATCAAGGCAAAAACCGGTAATTCAGGAGAATAAATGATTTCATGCTCCTGCCAGTTTTTGACCATTAAAGAATGGTCAAACCTTTTTTTCAGTTCTTCGAGGATTTGATCATGTGTCCAGCCTCGTGCAGGAAAATGCTGGATTTTCTCCGCATCGATCAGGAAAACAAAATCAGAATGGAAGGTACGCGTGACCTCTTCTGGTAGAGCGTCCAAGCGTTCGATTGGCTCCATAAAATCACCTTTCGACTTAAAATTGAGTAGTATCTGGATCTTTCGCTTTGCCAACGACACCGTCTAACTGATCGATTTGTTTCATTTCTTCTTCCGTCAGTTCAAAGTCGAATAAATCTGTATTTTCTTTGATTCGACTTGGTGTCACAGATTTAGGAAGTGGCAAGAATCCGTGTTGTAAAGACCAGCGTAAAGCGATTTGTGCAATTGTTTTATCATGAGCTTGTGCAATTTGCTTCATTTCAGGGACATCGAAGATTTTCCCAGTTCCTAGAGGGCTGTATGCTTCAAGGATCATATCATGTTGTTTGGCATAGTCAACGACAGCAGGTTGTAATTCACCTGGTGCAAGGAAGATCTGATTGACCATCGGCATGATCTTTGCTGTTTTTGCCAAAGTATCCAAGTGATGAGGCAAGAAGTTGCTGACGCCGATCGCTTTGATTTTTCCTGCTTCATATAATTCTTCAAAGGCACGCCATGTTTCTGCATTCGCTTCTTCCCAATGTTCACGAAAAGCAATCGAGTTTGGCCAGTGGATCAGGAAAAGATCGATATAATCTGTCTGCAGTTTTTCTAGTGATTCTTCAAAGGAAGACATCACGAGATCATAGCTGTGGTTGGCATTCCATAATTTGGTCGTCAAAAAGATTTCTTCTCTAGGGATCCCGCTTTCTTTGATCGCTTGTCCGACACTTTCTTCATTTTTGTATCCTTGAGCTGTGTCGATATGGCGATAGCCTGCTGCTAGAGCTTCCTTTACAGAAGACACAGCTACGTCTCCGTCAGGTGTTTGCCATGTCCCGAATCCTACTACTGGAATCTCATAACCATTTGATAAACGATACGTACTTGTTAATGAATTCATACTTTCAGCTCCTTTAAATTTTGTTCACTTATAAGTGTAGCTCATTTTTAAAAAAAAGAAATCCATTTTGTTTGTTATCTTTCTTTTTTTCTAAAAATCTCCGAAAGAATGACCATTTGCTTCTGGTATTTTTTATCGTTTTTCCGTAAACTAGAGCAGAAGGGAATGAGCTAATGGATATCTATTTAAAAAAAGCAATTTTGCATATCATCGATCGGGAAACCGGTTCACCGGTCTTTTCACAAAAGGAACTGGATTTGACAAAGGAATTCGTACGTGATTTCCTCCAGAAGAAGATCCAGAAGATCTCTTCTGCTCAAACCAAGACAGGACAGCTGGCAGAAGAAAGTCTATTTGCGAGAAGTCTCCAAGACTGTCAGGAACGATTTGTAGAAGCAAGCGAGTCCATCGTACAGCGCTGGTTCGATGTGTATCAGGAAAGCGAAGAGGCGCCAAGTGCAGATGTGTTCGTCGTGCTTTATGAATTGGATACGGTGATGTATTTAGCTTTGCTGAAGGTCAATTACCGTGAAGCGTATACGCATTTTGTAGAAGCAGATGAAGCTGGCATCGACAATCGCTTGATACTGAATCGTGCGATCCTAGGTTCGAAATCACAAAAAGCAGACGAAGCTTTAGCTGTCAATCTGTCAGATTTGACTTATGAATTGATCGAAAAAAAATATGAGTTTTCTGGAAAAAAAGAACTATATTTCTCTGGACGAGTGATCGAGAGTGTCCCAGCGCCTTCCTTAGAAGAAAACGTGAAAGTGATCCAGAAAGTCGCAAAGCATCTAGGAAAGAAATTCGAGACAGAAGAATTCGATATCATGGCGGATCTGAAAGAAGCTGTCTATGATACGATCGAAGAAAAGGGGAGACTGGATCATGAGATGATCGCTGAAAAAGTCTTCAAAGAAAATATCACAGCCAAATTAGCTTTTCAGGAAGAAGTGCAGGAACAAGGCTTTGTGCCGGAAGCACCACCTGTAAAAGAAGTCCAGGAAATCTCCGAAAAAAAATTCGGCAAGCAAAAATTCAAGCTCTCCAACGGGATCGAACTGATCGTACCAGTAGATGTTTATCGGAATCCGGATCTGATCGAATTTGTCAATAACCCAGACGGAACGATCTCAGTGATGATCAAAAACGTGGATGAAGTATTGAACCGTCTTTAATAAAGAACCCTTTTCCAAAGACTAAGCGCTTTGGAAAAGGGTTTTTCTATAAGGGTTTATTTTATCTCGCAAAGCAGACAAAAAAGCCACCCGGTTTCACACGCGGGTGGAAGGTTCATTTATCTAGCTTTGCAGCTGCTTTTTCTGGAACTTTAGAAGCAGAAACTTCTTCCCAGCTGATTACGCCTTTACGCGGATTGATCTTCAATTTCAGGTAGGCATTCATTTTTAAAGGTCGAGACCTTTCTTCGTGCAGTGAGATTCGTTTCTCATTGCCATCTGCATCGTAAGCAGCTTGTTCGTAATTATAGGCATATACAGTTTCGCCATTGTCGATGACTTTCGATGTTTTTTCGCCGTTTGTCGTGATCTTGGTGTAATAATCATCGCCACCATAGAAATAATTATATGCGGAAAAACTACCAATCAAAAATATTCCAACGACTACAAGTAAGCCAATGACTTTTTTCATTTCTCTCACCTCTGTCCTCATTATTCAATAAATACGTGGATTCGTCTATCAAAAATCCTTAAACTAAAAAGAAAATTAGTTTCTTCATGAATCTAGGCTGAGAATTTTTCATATTTTTCAAGCGTGGGATGTCTGTGTAAAAAGCTGGATGGAAAGAGAAGGCTTCTTAGTTGACTTTGACTAACTTTGACGTATAATAAGCTTAGTTCGATACTTACAAAAAGTAAGGCGGACATAATCTTTTTTATTTCTTGAAAAAAGGACTATAATAAAGAAGTGAGAGCTGAAAGCATTCAGTGATCTATATTATTTAGGAGGTTTGTAAATTATGGCAAAAGAACATTACGATAGAAGTAAACCACACGTTAATATTGGTACCATTGGTCACGTCGATCATGGGAAAACCACTTTAACTGCTGCAATCACTACGGTATTAGGTAAAAAAGGCCTAGCAAATCCTCAAGACTATGCTAGTATTGATGCGGCTCCAGAAGAACGTGAACGTGGGATTACGATCAACACAGCGCACGTAGAATATGAAACAGACAAACGCCACTATGCGCATATCGACGCTCCAGGACACGCGGACTATGTGAAAAACATGATCACTGGTGCTGCCCAAATGGATGGTGCGATCTTAGTAGTATCCGCAACAGATGGTCCTATGCCGCAAACACGTGAACATATCTTGCTTTCACGACAAGTTGGCGTAAAATATCTGATTGTTTTCTTGAATAAAATCGATTTGGTCGATGATGAAGAATTGATCGATCTAGTAGAAATGGAAGTTCGGGAGTTATTGAATGAATATGATTTCCCAGGCGACGACATTCCTGTTATCAAAGGTTCTGCATTGAAAGCTTTACAAGGTGATCCAGATGCAGAAGCAGCCATCATGGAATTGATGGACACTGTAGATGAATACATCCCAACACCAGAACGCGACACAGACAAACCATTACTGTTACCAGTGGAAGATGTCTTCTCAATCACTGGACGTGGTACAGTTGCTTCTGGACGTATCGATCGCGGAGCAGTCCGTGTCGGTGACGAAGTAGAGATCGTAGGGATCAAACCTGAAACACAAAAAGCGGTAGTTACCGGTGTAGAAATGTTCCGTAAAACATTGGATTACGGGGAAGCTGGGGATAACGTCGGGGTATTATTACGTGGTATCCAACGTGATGACATCGAACGCGGGCAAGTAATTGCAAAACCAGGTTCAATTACTCCTCATACAAAATTCAATGCAGAAGTATATGTATTGACGAAAGAAGAAGGTGGACGTCATACACCATTCTTCAACAACTATCGTCCACAATTCTACTTCCGTACAACAGACGTAACTGGAACGATCACGTTGCCTGAAGGTACAGAAATGGTTATGCCTGGCGATAACGTAACGATCGATGTTGAACTGATCCACCCAATCGCTGTAGAAAACGGAACAACATTCTCTATCCGTGAAGGCGGACGTACAGTTGGTTCTGGTATCGTTACAGAAATCAAAGAATAATCGAACACGAGATCATCCAGTTGATTCTACGACTGGAAAAGTCGGACAACGAAGTAAAAATAGAGGCTGTGACAAGATTTTTGTCACAGCCTCTATTTTTTGTCTCTCATGTGTTTTTTTTAGGATCGTGCAGCTTGATTGGTACAGAAACATCTTTTTAGAATCTGTCTCTTCGCATCCAGCGTTTCAACCCGAAGAATCGTTTACGTGTTTTTTCTACCGGCGCATTATCGATGATCAGCAAAGCAATCATCACATAAGCGATCCAGCTGTCTCGTGAATAAAGCGTATAGCGCGAGACCCAATTTGTGGCATATTTGTCTTTATATTCCCGCAAACCGTGGAAAGAGTAGAACCGGGAACCAAACTCATAAACTAAATAGGCGATACGTTCTTGCAAGAAGCTTTTTCTTGAGGTCCCAACGTTTGAAAGAGGAGCCATCCCTAGATTGAACCACTGGATATTTTCCTCTTTCATGTATGTGAACAAATGGATGAACAAGAAATCCATACAGCCAGAAGGAGCAGTTTCAGGGTCATATCTCATCAAGTCGATCGTTCCTACGCGATTTTCGGTATAGGTAGGCATGATGTTCGCAAACGCGACACTTTCACCTTCACTGTTTTTTACTAAAGCGATCGGTCCACGCTGCAGATAGTCCTCTGAGAAGAATCCTAAAGAAAATCCCTTTTCTTTCCGAGTACCGAGCCATTTATCGGATATTTTCCGTAAGGCAGCCAGTTGATCTGCTGAAAAGGGCGGTTGGATGACTTCAAAAGTAAATCCTTCTCTTTCGATTCGGTTCAGGACTGCTCGTGTTCCTTTCATTTTTTTCCCAGAGGTAGTGAAGTCCGGCAAGTCGACATAAGCTTCTTCACCCATTTTAATGAAATCGTAGCCGAATTCATGGAGAATCATGACGGTCTCTTCGCTTGTCTCATAAAAAACAGGTAAGTAACACAGCTTATCCGTTTCTTCAATAAATGCTTCGATTGCTTCGGGAAAATCTTCTTTTTTACCAGAAGGATCACCCATGACCAAACACTTGTTATTGTAGCAAGCAAATTGAAACAGAACGGTTTCTTCCCCGTCTTTTTGATAGACGAACATCCGCTTGTCTTTTAAGAAAATCAACTGACTGTCTGAGTTCCCGCCGTAAGTATTCAAGATACGCAAAGCTCTTTCTTCATCAAGTGGCTCGCCGATCTCTTTCTTTTCGCCTTGTAGGAAATGAACGAATAAGATGATCATGAAGCTCACCGCAACGATCGCCAACAGACCGGAAAACCAGATCTTTTCAGATGGGAACAGGAAAAAAGAAATAAAATGATGGCGATGATGAGGGAAAGTCGGTAGATTGTACACCCCGATAATGATATACAGCAAAGATAACGTTCCGATAATCAGACCATCGACTGTCAGCCATTCCCAAGAATAGATCAGCTGTTCACGAAACAACTCGTTTTTCGAACCGATGATAATCAGCAGGAGAAGCGACAGGAAAAGAATCCCAGTAATACTGAAATCAATCACTAGGATATACGTCAGCGCAAGCAAGATCAGAACGATCGTCGGGAAATAAGCGCGTTTGACTCGAGCTGCGATCCCTCTTCCCATGATAATCAGCAGAAACCCTAACAATATGCTAGGAAACTGGATGATGAAGTGCGATTTCAGTGGATTAAGAGTATGGAGCCAGCGAAACTCGGTGAAAGCTTGCGGGATCGTCGCTGAAAGTACCAGCATGATGCCAGAAAAATAAAGCATCACGACAACGATCTTGTGTGCGATTTCTGTTGCAAGCTGCCTTGGAATCCCGGAGTAACGTTGATCGAAAGCAGAACTGACGTTTTTGAAAAAGAAGATGATCCCGATCAGAAATGGGATGATATAGTAAAATATCCGGTAGAGCAAGATCCATACAACGACGATTTCTCTAGGGACGCCGATCGCTGATAGTCCGATGATCATCATCACATCAAAACTTCCGATCTCACCAGGGATCATTGAAACAATCCCGATCACAGATGCAGCAATGAACAAAGGGATCGTCTGCCATAAATCGATAGGGATATCCATCAAATAACCGACGGATAGAAAACTGAACAATACACCTGACCATTCCAGTAACGAGACAAGCAAGAGCTGCCCTTGTGTTTTCAAAGATAATCCGCCGACATAGCCCTCTTTTTTCAACGTAGTGATGATAAAAACTGCAGGAAAATACAGACCGCCACCGATCAGCCAGATCCAATACTGTTTCAGAAATGGTGCAACTGGTGTGAACAGTACAAGGAAAAAGGAAAGCAAGCTGTAGATGGAAAGTCCTGCCATCAAGAACAAGAAGACTTTCGATAATGCTTGAACTACCTGTTTGCCTTCTTTTTTATGCCCATACAGTTCTGAACGAAGCCCGATACTGACGAATCCGCCGAATCCGGCGATATTATTGATCGTGTTGATCAGCCAGCTTGTCTCAAACAGATAGAGAGGTTTTTGCTTTTGGCCTAGGAGCCGGTTGAGAATGATGTCATAGCCGATCATCGGCAAGACAGAGAGCAAGCCGATCAGTAGCATCAGTGCGGTTTTCCAGATAGGGATCGTCGCAAAAGTATCTGCCAGCTGTGCAACAGACAGCGTTTTTCCGATCGACATCAGTTCACCAACGATGATCACGACCACAGAGATCAAGAAGATCGTTTTAAAAAGTCCCAAGTGGTTCTTGAACCACTGGAGGGTTTGTTTTAACAAGAAAATCACCTACTATTCATTTTATTCAGATAAAAATTGCAGTACTTCATGATTGAAACGTTCAGGATCTTTTCTAGCCAGTTGATGTCCTTGCTCTTTTACGAGAACAAAGGAAGCTTTGGGGATCGTCTTGGCCAAATAAAGAGAATGCTTCAATTTGATCACATCTTTTTTTCCGACGATGATCAGTGTCGGCGAATCGATTTTTTTCAGATCTTCTGTAGAAAGTCCCACATCACGTAGTAACAATCGGATCACTAAAAGATTCTTTCTAAGCCTTGGCAGGAACATTGACAGAAGCCAAACTAGACTGTAATGGAGCAAGCTAGCCAATCGGGCAGAAAAATGAACGCCCTTTACAAGCGTATTTCCAGAATTCAAAATAAGCCGATGGACTTTTTCCGGGTAATCGCTGGCAAATACCAAAGCTAGGTTCGCACCATCGCTAAAGCCGAGAAAATCCGCCTGGTCAATCTTTTCTAAGAGCATGATGGTATATAGATCTTCTGCCATCAAACGAAAATTCAGGGTATTTGCCTGGTTGGTAGAACGGCCATGTCCTCGGCTGTCGACGAGATACACCGTGTAATGCTGTTCAAATACAGGAACCTGTTCAGAAAAAAAACGACCACTGCCGTCATTTCCATGGAGCAGAAAAAGAGGAAAGCCGTTCCCGCTCTTTTCATAATAGATGTCAGTACCGTCTGACATTTTTGCATATTTCTTTTCTTTTTTCACATAATCACCTACTGTTTAAAGTATAACGATTTTACTTATGATTGGGCAATTGTTTTCACTAAAATTAAACGATCATTTTCGTAAGGTAGAAAATAAATCGGAAAAATTCATTTTTTCTTAAGTAATCTGCAGAACATAAAGAAGAAATAGCCAAGAAGAAAAAGAAATAGTAAGATAAAAAAAGATGTCAAAATAACTAGGTGATTTATGATGAAGAAAAAAAGAAAATCAATTTTCCGCATCCTTTTTTATACGGTGTTTGTTACGGCGGGAGCTGTCCTCCTTTTTTTAGGCGGACGGACTTATCAATCGGTGAAACGAGTAGAAGAATATCAACCAGAAATAACAAAAGCTGCGAAGAAATATCAAATGGAGACCCATGAGAATCTAATCAAAGCAATCATTTTAACAGAGTCGAAGGGAAAAGGAACAGATTTGATGCAAAGCTCTGAAAGTGCTCATGGAGTAGTCAATGCCATCGATAACCAGACAGACAGCATCGATCAAGGTGTCAGTTATTTGGCAGAAATGATTTCAGAAGCTAAGCGGCAGGGATGCGATCTGTGGACCGCTGTGCAGGCTTATAATTTCGGGAAAGACTATATTGCATATATCAGAGAACACGGTGGTAAGAATACGGTAGAATTAGCCGAATCTTACTCTAAAAATGTTCTCAGCCCGCTTTTGGGCAATAGCGAACAAAAGCAGTATCGTTATTGGCGAGTACAGTCTCTGCTTTACAACGGAGGATATCTCTACCATAATGGAGGTAACATGTTTTACCCAGATATCGTGAAGATGAACGAAAAAATCATCGATACGTATGAAAAATATCTAGGATGAACGAAAAAATCAAGAACAAAACGAATAGAAAGAAGGAGTGCACGCAATAGTGGAAAAAAGGCAGGAAATGGGAAAACGCACGGCTACCAGAGATTGGGGACTGCGATTTGTAAAAGGAATGTTTATCGGTTCAGGATTTATCTTACCCGGAGTCAGCGGCGGCGCTTTAGCTGCTGTTTTCGGGATGTATGAACGGCTTATTTCGTTTTTGGCACACATCACAAGAAATTTCAGAGAGAATGTCTTGTTTTTTCTTCCAGTGGGACTGGGCGGAATAACCGGGATCTTTTTACTTTCTTTTTTGGTCAGCTTTTTATTAGGCGCCTATGAAACGACGATTCTCTGGTTCTTTGTCGGCTGTATTGCCGGGACTGTCCCGGCATTATGGAAAGAGGCCGGGAAAAAAGGACGCAGCTCTTCGGATGTCCTCATCATGATCGTTACCTTTGTCGTCGCGTATCTTTTCCTGCTTTATGGGGCACAGCTATTTGACGGACAGGTAGAACAGAATTTTGTCACTTGGCTGATCGCGGGCGCTTTGATCGGTTTAGGGATGATCGTTCCCGGATTGAGTCCATCGAATTTCCTTGTCTACATGGGATTATATAAAGCGATGGCTGATGGGTTCAAGGAAATGAGACTGGAAGTCATTTTTCCGATCGGGATCGGCGGCGTGTTATGTGTACTTGGTCTATCAAAAATCATGGATTTTATTTTTTCAAAAGCTTACAGCAAATTGTTCCATTTTATTTTAGGCGTCGTTTTTGCTTCTACTATCATGATCATCCCGACAGATTACGCCGGTTTGGGTATCGCAGGACTAGTGGCTTGTCCGATCCTTTTTGCTGCAGGTGCAGCGTTAGGCTGGTGGATGAGTCGTTTAGAAGAGCAATATAAGTAATTGCATTCAAAAATAAGCACACAGCACTTGATAAACGGAAAATGTGGGAGGAGTCCCAGCCGTTATCAAGTGTTTTTTATTCTTTAAGTTTTATAAAAAACAAGTTGTTTTTAACAGTGGAACACGCTAGACTTAAACACGTGATTATTATTGAAAGTTGGCGAAAAATGGAAAATAGAGAAATGAATGGTCTAACACAGCAAGAAGTAGCAAAAAAACAGGCTTCTGGCCAGCAAAACGACTATCAGGAAGATGCTTCGAAAAGCACCCGGCAGATTTTCAGCGATAACATACTGACGTTGTTCAATTTTCTGAATTTCGGTATAGGTTTATGTCTGTTATTTGTAGGTGCCTATTCCAATATGGCGTATTTAGCGATCATCTTGGTCAATATCGTGATCGGGATCTACCAGGAAATCCACGCAAGGAACCTTGTTCGAAAATTATCGATCGTGTCTCAATCTGAAGTGACGGTGATAAGAGAGGGCAAGGAACAGCTGATTTCTACGAAAGAGTTGGTTTTGGGCGATCTGGTGAAGATCGGTGCTGGTGAACAGATCCCGGCCGATTTGCAGGTTCTTTCAGGGCGGGCTGAAGCAAATGAAGCGCTGCTCACAGGAGAATCAGATCTGATCATCAAAGAAGAAGGCGCTGAATTGCTTTCGGGAAGCTTTTTGACAAGCGGATCTGTGTCTGCTCAAGTGATCCGTGTCGGAGCGGAGAATTATGCAGTACGTTTGACGAGCGAGGCAAAAACACACAAAGCGATTCATTCCGAGCTGATCGATTCGATAAGGAAAGTATCGAAATTTACAAGTTTTGTCATCATCCCACTAGGAATCATTTTATTCCTCGAAGCTTTATTTATCCGTGATGCTTCGATCAAGCTTTCTGTCATCGCCTCAGCGGCTGCTCTTTTGGGCATGTTGCCAAAAGGGTTGGTACTCTTGATCAGTATCGCATTGACGACTGGTGTGACAAAATTAGCGAAAAAAAGAATTCTTGTGCAAGACATGTATTCGATCGAAACACTTGCGCATGTCGATACGCTTTGTTTAGACAAGACAGGGACGATTACAGAAGGAAAAATGAGCATCCAGCGTGTTGAACCGCTCCACTCGCTATATGAAAAGGCGATTCCTGAAATCATGGGAACTTATCTAGCGGAAAGCAGTGACAACAACATCACGATGCGGGCGATGCGCGACTACTTTTCTTTATCAAATCGCTATGAAGTCACCAAAAAAATCGCTTTTTCTTCGGATCGGAAATGGGGGGCTATGGAATTCCCTGAGATCGGGGTCGTCTATGTCGGAGCTCCAGAACGACTCGTAAGTGAAGATCAGTTGCCTGAGAGCCTGAACGAGGCACAGGCAAACGGCTATCGAGTGCTGATGCTAGGGATTGCGCCAAATCAACATTTGTCAGAAGAAAAGCCAGAATTTGTCGAACCAGTGGCGTTGTTTGAGATCGATGATCCGATCCGGAAGAATGCGCAAGAAACATTAGCTTATCTTCATGAAGAAGGCGTGGATCTGAAAGTGATCTCCGGAGACAATCCGTTCACTGTTTCGAACATAGCCAGAAGAGCCGGTCTGCCTAATTATGATGCTTATATTGATCTGTCTAGTTTGACGGAAGAAAGAGACGTTCGAGCTGCGGTACATGAATACTCTGTGTTTGGTCGTGTCAGTCCGCAGCAGAAAAAAATCCTTGTCAATGAATTGAAAGAAAATGGCCATACAGTCGCAATGACTGGTGATGGTGTGAACGATGTCTTGGCATTGAGAGAAGCTGACTGCAGTATCGCGATGGCTGAAGGAGACGGAGCCACCCGGCAGATCGCGAATCTAGTCTTGCTGGATTCTGATTTTACAACATTGCCTGAAGTATTGTTCGAAGGGCGACGAGTGGTAAACAATGTAACGAAAGTATCTGGTATTTTCTTTATCAAGACGATCTATTCTTTTATTCTGTCAATCTTATGTGCAGTGACAGCGATCGGCTTCCCGTTTATTCCGATCCAGATCACACTGATCGATTTGGCGATCGAAGGGTATCCTTCTTTCTTTTTATCTTTTGAACAAGACAAACGGAAGGTCAATTATCGCTACTTGCCGACCGCTTTGATCAATGCACTGCCGAATGCTTTACTCGTTGTGTTGAATATCATCGCGGTGTACTTTATGGGAAGAAACCATTCCTGGACACCCGGGGAAACGACGACCTTGATGTATTACTTACTGATCGGTATCAGCTGCATGGCTGTGATCAAAGCATGCTATCCTTTCAACCCATTGCGTATTTTCTTGGCAGTGACGACCGTTGTGGGGATTTATGTTGCGGCAATGCTATTCCACGGGATATTAGAAGTAAATCTCGGCTTAGGGGATCAGTGGGGATATTTTGCTGGTTTCATGATTTTGAACATCGTTCTCCGTCTAGTCTACTGGAAAACGGATATCCAGACTTATCTGCTGAATAAGATGGCTAGCTGACCGCTTTCTTCAGCCGAACAGGCTATCATTTTGTTGGCATAAACACAACAGAGTGTTATACTTGAAAAAGTCTAGAAATGTGATACAATCAAACATGTATAATTGTGTCTTTTAAAATCGCACTGATTTCAGTTAGTGCGATTTTTTACCGGTTATTCTCCTGAATTATCTTTTATCAGAAAAAAGATATCAACTAAACAGGGGGTGAAAGAATGGCTCAGCGGATTCCGCAAGAAGTGATTGAAAACATTCGAAGTCAAACGAATATCGTTGAAGTCATTGGGCAATATGTCCAATTGAAGAAATCCGGAAAGAACTATTTGGGGCTGTGCCCCTTCCACGAAGAACGAACACCGTCATTTTCAGTCGCAGAGGATAAGCAGATCTTTCATTGCTTCGGTTGCGGCAAGGGTGGGAATGTCTTTACATTTCTTCAAGAATTGGAAGGACTCAGCTTTCCAGAAGCAGTTGTCAAAGTAGCAGATTTTGAACAAATTCCATTAGAAGAACACTGGCGTCAGCAATCTTCTACAGAGCAAAATAGTGATTCTGCCAGCGGAAAACTGATCGCTGCTCATGAAAAAGCAGCGGAAGTCTATCATCACATGCTGCTGAATACGAAAGCTGGAGAACCAGCATTGGAATATTTGCAAAAACGCGGTCTGACCTTGGAACTGATCGAAGAATTCAATATCGGCTTCGCGCCGAATGAACGGTCATTTTTGGGTCAAGTGTTTAAAAATGAATCGTTTTCAGATGAGGTTTTGGCACGAACTGGTCTTTTCATCACGCACGATGATGGACGGATGTCAGATCGTTTTTATCAACGGATCATGTTTCCTATCAATAATCCGCAAGGGCGTACGATCGGTTTTTCTGGTCGCTGGCTTGCACCGGAGAAAGGGCAGGAAAAAGATCAGCCAAAATATTTGAATAGTCCGGAAACAGAGCTGTTCAACAAACGGCAGGTGCTGTTCAACTTAGATAAAGCTCGGAGCAATATCCGTAAAAGCGGAGAAGTTCTTTTGTTCGAAGGGTTTATGGATGTCATTGCAGCTTGGCAGGCAGGGATCACGAACGGACTTGCTTCCATGGGAACAAGTTTGACTGCTCAGCAGATCCAACATATCGAACGGCTGACGAAACAGCTCGTTTTTTGTTATGATGGAGATAGCGCAGGATTTGAAGCTACCAATCGAGGGATTGAACTGCTGCGGCAAAACAGCCGCTTGCAACTGTCCGTCGTGGTGATCCCAGAAAAACTCGATCCGGATGAGTATTTGCGAAAATACGGCGAAGAACCCTTCCAGGAATTGATCCTTCATGGAAGAGAAACAGTCTTTACTTTCAAGTCTCGTTATTTGAAGCAATCGAAAAATATGGAGAATGAAAAAGACAGGATCGAATATCTCGAAGAAGTGATGGCTGAACTCAGCCGAGTCATCTCGCCAATCGAGCAAGACATGTATCTTTCGCAATTATCGACAGAGTTTCAGTTGAGTCGGGAAACTATGCAAAGACAGCTGCGTGATCTTCGACGGGAGAATCAGGTACAGCGACAGGAACCACCTGTGGCAGATACGAGTGCCTCGAGCCCAAGACGTGGCGCTGTGCAAAAAAAACGACCACTGACACAAGTTGAAAAGGCGGAACAAATGCTGCTTTATCGCGTATTCAGAGAAATTTCTGTCCGAAATCTTCTGAAAGAACGAGAATTTCAATTTATTCACGATACATATGCAGAAGTTTATTTTCTATTTGATGCATACGTATCACAACACAATGAATTCAACCTTGCGGAGTTTTTAGACTTTCTGCAAGATGAAAATTTAAGGCGCTTAGTGGTGGAGATCGCCTACTTGCGTGTAGCAGAAGAAAGCACACCAAGAGAAATCCAGGATTTGCTGAATGTGATCAGTAAATCTGGCTTAGCTGATGAAATAACAGCCAAAAAACAATTGCAGCAAGAAGCCAGACGAACAGGAAACAAGCAGCTTGAACTGGAACTGACGATTGAGATCATTAATTTAACGAAACAGTTAAAACAAGCCAAATAGCTACTCAAGGGGGGCCTTCTTTTATGGCAAATGTAACAGATAAGAAAAAATATGAATCAGCAGTAGCAGCATTCATCAAAGAAAACAAACCTAAACGACAAGTGGTCTATGATGACCTGTCTAATCAGCTTGCTACACCATTCACTTTGAATGCAGATGAAATGGATAAACTGATCCAAAAGATCGAAGACGCAGGAATCAGTGTCGTTGATGAAAATGGTGATCCTTCCGTCCATAGTTTGAAAAGTGCAGAAAAGAAAGCCGAACAAGCTAAAGCAGATGACCTATCTGCGCCAACTGGTGTAAAGATTAATGATCCAGTTCGCATGTATCTGAAAGAAATAGGCCGTGTCTCCCTTTTGACTGCGGAAGAAGAAGTAGCCTTGGCATTGAAAATCGAAGAAGGCGATCAGGAAGCGAAACAGCGATTGGCTGAAGCGAATCTGCGTCTAGTCGTAAGTATCGCGAAACGATATGTCGGCCGTGGCATGCAATTCCTTGATTTGATCCAAGAAGGAAATATGGGTTTGATGAAAGCTGTTGAAAAATTTGATTACCGCAAAGGATTCAAGTTCTCGACCTACGCGACTTGGTGGATCCGACAAGCGATCACTCGAGCAATCGCTGACCAAGCTCGTACGATCCGTATTCCTGTGCATATGGTCGAAACGATCAACAAATTGATCCGAATCCAACGTCAATTGCTTCAAGACCTAGGAAGAGAACCAACGCCTGAAGAAATCGGTGCGGAAATGGACCTTCCAACAGAAAAAGTACGTGAAATCTTGAAAATCGCTCAAGAACCTGTCTCACTTGAAACGCCAATCGGTGAAGAAGATGATTCACATCTAGGTGATTTTATCGAAGACCAAGAAGCAACAAGCCCAGCAGAGCATGCTGCTTATGAACTGTTGAAAGAACAACTGGAAGATGTCTTGGATACATTGACTGACCGAGAAGAAAATGTTCTTCGTTTACGTTTTGGTTTGGATGATGGACGCACAAGAACTTTAGAAGAAGTCGGGAAAGTATTCGGCGTGACACGGGAACGTATCCGTCAGATCGAAGCAAAAGCATTGAGAAAACTACGCCACCCATCCCGTTCGAAACAATTAAAAGATTTCTTAGAATAAACGTTATTATGGTTAAACTGGTACACAGCTTAGAAGCTTGTGTGCCAGTTTTTTTTTGTTATATCTAATTTTCCTGCACTTTATTTTTATATAAATCCTGAAAATAGACTATTGGCGTGACGTTCAGAATATGGTAGATTTAGTGGTAGCGTAAACCTAGTAAAAGGAGCCGATCGCTAAGTGATAAAAAAATGTCCAGAGTGTGGATCAACGAAGATCAAGGGCAAGATGAGCTGTCCGAACTGCGGCTATCAAGTCAATGGAGATGATCAGCACACAACTAAAAAAGAAAACGCAAAAGCAAAGTCACCATCAGAGCTGACGGATGACCAGTTTTTTCCAGATACTGAACTGAACGATCCAATCGAATGGTCCGAATTGAAAGATCTGCCGCTTGAATCTGTGATGGAATTATTCGAAAAAAACGATGCGGAAGAAGCAGTGTCAGATAAAGCAGACGAAGCAGATGAAGAGACAGGAAAAGATATCTCTGGAGAATCGGAGGATCCTGTGGCAGATGCTGTGCCGGCAAATGAAGATACAGTGGTAGAATCAATCGAATCGAAACAAAAAAAACGTGTAGCTGAACTGAAAGAAATCGTTGATAAAGAAGAAGAAAATTCGATCCTTTCTGCGTACATCAAAGCACATAGAGAAGACACGAAAGAAGAACATGCACAAGAGTTGCTACGCATGATCAATGAAAAAATCGCTTTAGAAAAATCAGGAAAAAGCAAACATGAAGAAGACACTCATTGTGAAAAAACGGATGAACCAGCTGATGAGTCGTCCGAAGCTAGTTCAGAACCAATGATAGAACAAACGCAAGCTGAAGAAAAAACGGTGGACGAAGAAGCAGAGACTGAACCAGTGAGCGAAGACCCAATCAGTGACGAAAGTCAGCCATCGATAAAAATGGCAACTGTCACGAATGAGACAACAGAAGATAAAGAGCAACCGCAAGACGACTCTTCAGTTTCTCTAGCAGTTCCTCCAGAAACAACAGCTAAGATCTCAAAGGAACCAGCAGAAAAACCGAAAATAGCAGTAGAGCCCCAGCTGGAGACCTCATCAGAAGATCCGACACCGTCAGATGATGAGCCAACCACTGAATCAGTAAAAGAACCTGCAATCAGTGAAGGACAGAAACAGCAGTCACTGAAAAAGTCAAGGAAGATTCCTTATCTTGTACTAGCGGCTGTGCTATTACTAGGAACAGGTGGCTGGGCTTATTACGATCATCAGCAGAAAGTCGAAGCACAAATCGCTGCAGAGGCAAAAAGACAGCAGGAAAAAGTAGTAGCATTGCAAGAAGCACTTGCTGATTTTTATACAGATGATACGCAGCAGTTCATCCGCTCGTCTATGATGAATCAGGATCTGTCGAAATTACAGACGGACCTAAAAGAAGTCAAGGATGAAAAAGACTATCCTGCATTGGAAAAAACATATCAGGATATCCGCTCTAAAATAGCCGATATCCATCGTGTCAATGAATTGTTCGTTTCACCAGTCATTACGGATGACCATCTGTCGGAAACACCGAAACTGAAGGCAGATAATGAAATCAGCGAAATAAAGACAACTGATACAGCTTTTGGAAAACTTATCAAACAAGCACAAGATGAAGCAAAACAGCAATATGAACAGCTGCAGACAGCAAAAGAGAAGACAGCTGTCGTTTATAAAGACGACAAAGTAGTAGAAACGGCTACTCGTGACCAATACAAAGCTGCAAAAGAAGCCGTTGATAAAGTAGCGAATCAGGAATTAGTCGCTTCACTGAAAGAACAGCTGAAACAAACTGATCAAGCACTTACTGAAAAAGAAAAGAAAGAAGAACAAAGAAAAGCAGAAGAAGCTGAGAAGGCCAAACAGGCAGAGCAAGCACAGCAAGAAGCAGCTCGAAAAGCCCAAGAAGCAGCTGCCGCACAAGCTGCTGCCCAAGCCGCAGCCCAAGCTCAAGCCTCAAGTAATACGAATAAAAACACAGCGAATCAGCCAATCATGTCCCAAAGAGCTAGTGATGTGGCAGATACTGCCAACACTGCATGGAATTGGGCACCTGGCGTGCAAGAAAGTGTGATCGCTACTTGTATCCAGCGCGGATATATCGTAGCAGGCGGTTATAAACTAGAAAAAGCACGGATCGAAAACGGAGAAGGCTATTACAATCTATATGCGACTTCTACGAAATCCGCTTTGATGAATGGAATCGGAGAGAGTGCACTGCCGTTTTATATCGTGACGATCAACTGCAAGACAGGTTGGTTCGGCGGAAACGGCAGCAGATAATCAGCTGAATCGATAATCAGTCGATCAAAGGGTCGAACAACAGACTTAGGTGTACCTATTAATAGGTGTGCCTAAGTTTTTTGTTGAGCGTTATGGAAGCCAAACTATTCATCAGCTGCGCAATATGGTATGATAGCAAAGAAAAGTACGAAGAAAATAGAAGACCTTTCATAATAGAGGGAGAAAAATATGAACGAGTTATTAGCAACAATCTTCACCGGTATGGTTATCGATGAAAACGAAAAAAATTATTTTGTACAAAAAAATGGGCAAACTTTCAGATTGAGCAAGACAGAAGGCGAACATCAAATCGGCGAAGCGGTAGAAGGCTTTGGTTATCAAAACCAAAAGCATGAAAACCGCTTGACCACTCAAATCCCTAAAAGTCGTGTCGGCCATTACGCATTTGGTACGGTGACTGCTACGAGAAAAGATTTAGGTGCATTCGTCGATATCGGCCTTCCAGATAAAGACTTTGTCGTGTCTTTGGATGAGCTGCCAACTATGACTGAACTTTGGCCCAAAAAAGGCGATCAATTGATGATCTCTTTGCGAGTTGATGCAAAGGACCGCATTTGGGGAAGCTTAGCAGATGAGAAGATTTTTAAATCGCTGAGCAAATACGGTACAGAAGAGCTGAAGAATAAAAATGTTTCCGGAATTGCGTACCGACTGAAACTGACTGGGACTTATGTATTGACAGATGATTTTTATCTAGGATTCATCCATCCTTCTGAACGATATAGAGAACCTCGTTTAGGTGAACGCATTGAAGGACGAATCATTGGCGCACGTCCAGATGGTGTCTTGAATCTGTCATTGAAACCAAGAGCATATGAAGCAATAACGGATGATGCTCAGATGATTCTGACTATTTTAGAACGTTCCGCCGACCAACAGATCAACTTTACAGACAAGTCAGATCCAGAAGAGATCATGAAAGCATTCGGTATCAGCAAAGGAGCATTCAAACGCGCGTTAGGGAATCTGCTGAAGCAAGGTCTGATCAAGCAGGAAGATGGAGTGACTAAATTAGTGAAAAAATCTAATTGAGAATAGCTTGCATGTTTTTCTTAACTAGCTTATAATTATTTTAATTTGAGACGTTATTATTATAGTTTTAATTGTAATTATTATAAATTGTTGGGGTTGAGAAAATGGTTATGAATGCTATGTCAGCGATGAAGAAAACGAAACAGCAGCTGCACGAATCTGGGTTTAAACTGACCCCGCAAAGAGAAGCGACCTTGTTAGTACTTTTAGAAAATGAGAAAGAGCATCTTTCTGCTGAAGAAATCTTTTTTTTGGTAAAGAAGAAAAGTCCGGAGATCGGATTAGCAACGGTTTATCGTACACTCGAAATCCTGACTGAGTTGAAGATCATCGATAAAGTCAGTTTTAACGATGGACTTGCTCGTTACGACTTAAGAAAAGAAGGCGCCAAACATTTTCATCACCACTTATTATGTTTGAACTGCGGAACGATCGAAGAAGTGGAAGAAGATTTATTGGTAGAAGTAGAACAAGTCGTCGAAGAACGTTATCATTTTCTGGTGAAAGATCACCGGCTGACTTTCCATGGGATTTGTCAGGAATGCGCAGAAAAAGAAAAAAGGAACAAAACCGTCTGATAGTATAGACGGCTTTTTCTTTGCAGAGATGACGGAATAGACTATCGCAAATAAAGCGTTTCTGATATGATAGAGAAGCACGAGGTGGATTAGTATGAAAGAAGAAATCAGTGAGTATCTCCACTATTTGAATATTGAACGAGGCTTGTCCGTAAACACCAGAAAAAGCTATGAGCGCGACTTGGCGCAGTACCTTCAGTTTTTGGAAGAACAAAAAATCGACTCTTGGCAAAAGGTCGATCGGTTCGTCGTCATCCAGTATCTAGAAAAAATGCATGATGAAAACAAAGCAACGGCGACTGTGACGAGGATGATCTCCAGCCTTCGGAGATTCCATCAGTTTTTACGGCAAGAGCGCTTTACGGATCACGATCCGATGCAATACATCGATACTCCGAAAAAGGCACAGAAACTCCCTAGTACGCTGACGTTATCTGAAGTCGAAAAACTGATCGAGACCCCCGATACTTCTAAAAATCTGGGGATCAGAGATCGAGCGATCCTAGAAGTGATGTATGCGACTGGGATGCGTGTCAGTGAGCTGATCGGGTTGAAACTGGGAGATCTTCATCTTTCACTGGGACTAGTACAGACGATCGGTAAAGGGGACAAAGAGCGGATCATTCCTCTGGGAGATTATGCGATTCAATGGCTGGAACGTTATTTAGATGAGGCACGTCCGTTATTGGTGAAGAATCCTTCTGAAACGCACGTGTTCGTAAACAATCATGGCACAGGACTGTCACGTCAGGGAATCTGGAAAAATCTGAAACAGCTTGTCAGAGAAGCAGGCATCCGCAAAGAAGTGACACCTCATACATTGCGGCACAGTTTTGCTACGCATCTGCTGGAAAATGGTGCAGACCTGCGAACGGTACAAGAGCTGCTAGGACATGCCGATATATCGACGACTCAAATCTACACACATATCACGAAGAAAAGAATGACGGATGTTTATAAGCAGCATTTTCCAAGGGCTTAGTCATAGGAAGGTGAGAATATGTTAACACATTACCGAAAAGAAAACCGAAAAATCGCCATGGGGCTGTTAAGCTTCCATAAGAAACTAACAGGCAAATCTTCTTTATTAAAGGAGATCGATACGTATGAAGCAGAAGAAGGCTATGAACTTTTTTTCTTTACACCAGAAGGATCAACCAATATCCAGGGAGTGATCGGTGTCTATTGGTTAGCAGATGATCAACTGGTGATCCATGACATCTCCTTGAACCCATCTTATCGTGGAGAGAATATGGGCTTTCAGATGCTAGATGAGTTGAAGGAAAAATATCCGGAAGTCTCGATTCGTGCCACAGAAATCACAGAACCTTACTTATCGAAATGGATCGCTAAGAAAAACAAGAAAGAGTGAACAAGTTGACAGAGATCAATATCAAGCTGGACGTATTTGAAGGACCGTTAGACCTGCTTCTTCACCTGATCCAGCAAATGGAAATCGATATCTATGATATACCGATTGCAACGATCACAGAGCAGTATATGCAGTATATCCATACGATGAAGACGCTGGAACTAGCAGTTGCCGGAGAGTATTTGGTGATGGCCGCTACACTGATGGCTATCAAAAGCAAAACGCTGCTTCCAGCACAAGAACTAGCTGCCGAGGACGATGAGCTGTGGGAAGAAGACCCCCGAGAAGAATTAGTCACTCAGCTGTTGGAGTATCGAAAATTCAAATATGCGGCAGAAAAACTGACAGAAAAAGCAGAAGAACGCAGCCTGTATTATACAAAAGAGCCTATGGTCGTTGACGGACTCGTTGGGCAAGACAGACCGTTAAAACGTGGACAAGTGAAAAAAGTCGATCTTTTCCGAGCCATGCAGAAGATTTTGGAACGGAAGAAGTTTTCTCAAAAAGTCGAAAAAACGATTACACCTGATGATACCACCATTGAAGAACGGATGGTGTTCATCGAAGAACGGATCCGAAACAGTGTACAGGGCTGTTCCTTTGATTCGTTTTTCGAATCGCCATCCAAGAATGAAGTGGTGACGACTTTTATGGCTTTGCTGGAACTGATGAAAAAAGGCCAGGTCGTAGCGCAGCAGGAAGAAAATTATGATTCAATTATGCTTTATCCAGTAGTAGGAGATATGAAACATGACGAAATTAAGTGAACTTGAAGCCATCCTCTTTGTTGTCGGTGAAGAAGGGATCGGCAGTGATGAACTCAGCTATTTGCTGAAGATAGAAAAAGCAGAAGTCGCTGTCTTGATAGCAGAATTAGAAGCAGCGTATGAAACAAATGATAAAACAGCACTCCATATTTTAGAAACAGAAGACCATTATGTGCTGTCTACGAAAAAAGAACTTGCGCCGCTGCTGAAACGATACGCACAAGGGACATCGAATACATTATCTCAGGCAGCTGTCGAAACATTAGCGATCATTGCCTACAAACAGCCGATCACTAGGGCGGAGATCGAACAGATCCGTGGTGTCCAGGTATCGGGTTCGGTGCAGCGATTAGCAGCGCACCGCCTGATCGAAGAAAAAGGCAGAGTCGACGGGCCAGGCCGGCCTATTTTGTATGGGACGACTGGGTATTTTCTAGACTATTTCGGATTGAAATCATTGAAAGAACTGCCAGATACACAAGAAATGGAAAGTTCACTCGAAGAAGACGCCTCTTTGGATCTCTTCTTTGACGGAACATATGAAGGAGAACAATCGTAATGGAAAGATTGCAAAAAGTGATCGCTCACGCTGGGATCACCTCGCGTCGAAAAGCAGAAGAATATATTCTTGCAGGACGTGTCAAAGTAAATGGAAAAGTGGTAAAAGAATTAGGTGTCAAAGTCGGCAAACATGATACTGTCGAAGTCGACGAAGTGCCGATCTATCAAGAAGAATATGGGTACTATCTGCTTTATAAACCAAAAGGCGTCATATCCGCTGTAGCAGACGACAAAGGGAGAAAGGTAGTCACAGATCTTCTTCCGATGGTGAAAGAACGGATCTATCCAGTGGGACGCTTGGATTATGATACATCAGGCATTCTATTACTAACGAACGATGGCGACTTTGCTCAGCGACTGACCCATCCGAAACATGAAGTCGATAAAGTCTATGTCGCAAAAGTAAAAGGGATCGCGACCAAATCGATGTTGGCACCTTTGACGAAAGGAATCAAAATCGAAGGGCACTGGACTTCTCCTGCAAAATTCCAGATCCTGTCAGTTGATCCTAAAACGAATCACAGTATCGTCGAATTGACGATCCACGAAGGAAGAAACCATCAAGTGAAAAATATGCTGCAAGCTGTAGGTCTTCCTGTGCAGAAACTGAAACGGGAAAAATACGGTGATCTGACGCTTCAGGGCTTACGTCCGGGGGATTATCGCGAATTGAACAAAAAAGAGATCAGTAGCTTGCTGAATCATTCAAAATGATTGCTTACTTTTTATAAGTATAAATCGTTGCTTTTTTTATAAAGCTATGTATAATGAAAGAGTAAACAAAAAAATATATGGTTCGTCTTCAGGGGCAGGGTGAAATTCCCGACCGGTGGTTATAGTCCACGACCTATTTCTTTTTGAGATAGCTGAATCGGTGAAATTCCGATACCGACAGTAAAGTCTGGATAAAGAAGATAGAGCTTATTTGACGCACGCTTGATCAAATGACTCTAACTCTGTTTTCCCTGGGAAAATAGAGTTTTTTATTTTGTAGAGAAACGTCAGATAGTTCGCTGAAGAGGAGTCCTAACAGGAGGATTTCAAATGAAGAACACCCGTGTACAAAAAATGGTTGCGGTAGCGATGTTTGCTGCAATCGGATTGGTTTTGCAATTTCTTGCTTTTCCAATCATGCCAGCTTTTGGTTTTTTAAAGATCGACTTTAGTGATATCCCAGTACTGATCAGTATGTTTTTATTCGGGCCAGCAGCTGGTGTATTGACCGCTTTATTACGATCTATCTTGCATTTGCTCACTACTGGTTTTTCACCAGACAATCTAGTGGGGGATGTGGCTAGCTTTCTAGCTACCTCGATGTTTACTTTGCCGATCTTTTATTTCTTCAGACAGAAAAATCGACATGAAGGAAGAAACAAATTCTTAGGTGTGATCACAGGAACACTTGCATTGACTCTTTTCATGAGTGTGGCTAATTATTTTGTCATTACACCGTTATACCTCATGTTTTTAGGTCTGAATGCTAATCAGATGCTGGGGATGCCGTTAGTCAATTATGTGCTGATCGGGATCGTTCCATTTAATCTGATCAAAGGATTCATCGTGAGTGCCGCCTTTTTAGTCTTGCATGCTAAGTTGCTTCCATGGCTAAGTAGGAAACAGCATCAACTCGCACAGCGACATACAGTCATAAAATAAAAATCATCCATAATAAGAGATAAGAGAAACAAACCGACATTCAAAATACACCGATCCTCAAAGTTAGTCGAACGAACTTTTGAGGATCGGTTTTTTATGTCAAAAAGACATTGCTGAAGAGGCAGTGCCTCCTCGACTGCTTTTTTGTAAATTCTTTTAGTAACGGAGAAAATTTTTTTGTGCAGATTTTTTTGAAAAAAAATACAGGAACAGAATAGATGTAAACGTTTTATTAGCGCAAATTGAGTATTTTCATTTTTTATGTATAAAAATGAATCGATTGTTTGAAAAAGAGAAAATGCTCTCTTTTATAATGATAAATAGGTCTGAAAGAAAAAGATGGTGGAACGCTACAATCATATTGAAAGAAGTTTTTCATTATTTTTATACGAAAAGGAGGGCAGATTGGTCAAAAAGCGAATTTTTTTGAACAAAGTTTGATAAAACACGTGATATTATTTTTGTTCTGACGCTCTTTTTGATAAAATAACGATAGAGCCAAAAACAGTGGTTCTAAAGAGAAAAGGAAGGAAGAAGAATATGGAACAGACAAAGAAGAAAAAGTTTCAAATGCCTTCAGCGTATACGGTCTTATTCATTATCATCGCGATCATCGCTGTATTAACTTGGTTTATACCGGCTGGGCATTACAGTGTGGATGATGCAGGAAATATCGTAGCAGGCTCATATGAACGAGTACAGCAAAATCCTCAAGGGCTGTGGGATATTTTCATGGCACCAGTCAATGGGATGCTTGGTGTACCAGCAGGTGAATTGACAAAAGAAACACCAGCGGCTATCCCAATCTCTTTCTTTATTTTGATCGTTGGAGGATTTTTAGGAATCATCAACAAGACTGGCGCACTAGATGCGGGGATCGCTTCTGTCGTCAAACGATTCAAGGGAAAAGAAAAAATGCTGATTCCTGTATTGATGATCTTGTTCGCTCTAGGCGGATCGACTTACGGAATGGCTGAAGAAACAATCCCGTTCTATGCTTTGCTGATCCCAGTCATGATGGCGGTAGGATTTGATACTGTTGTCGCAGTTGCAATCGTTTTAGTTGGTTCACAAGTAGGCTGTCTAGCATCTACTGTCAACCCGTTTGCAACAGGGGTAGCATCACAAGCAGTTGGTATCTCAATGGGTGAAGGGATCGGCTTGCGTTTTCTGATGTTTGTCGTATTGCTTGCGATTTCGATCGTCTATGTTTACCGGTATGCTTCAAAAATCGAAAAAGATCCAACGAAATCATTGGTTTATAATCAACGGAATGAAGATATGAAACATTTTGATATCGAAGCAATTGGCCGTCAAGAAATGATCACGAAAAAACAAAAACATGTCAATGTATTGTTCTTCATCACATTCGGTATCATGATCATCAGTTTGATTCCTTGGACAACGTTGAATCCAAACTTCACGATCTTCGAATCATTGACAAAATGGCTGACTGGTCTTCCAGTACTTGGTACAGTACTAGGTAAGAGCATGCTTCCACTAGGAGAATGGTACTTCCCAGAAATCACGATGCTGTTCTTAGTGATGTCAATCGTAGTGGCTATCACTTATGGTATGAAAGAATCTGATTTCGTTTCTGAATTTTTAGCAGGCGCTTCTGACTTGATCGGTGTTGCGATCGTCGTTGCTGTAGCACGTGGTATCCAAGTAGTGATGAACAATGGACTGATCACTGATACGATCCTTCATTGGGGAGAACAAGGCTTGAGTTCATTATCATCAAGCGTATTCATCATCATCACATTTATTTTCTACATCCCTATGTCATTCCTGATCCCATCAACTTCTGGTTTAGCAGCCGCAACAATGGGAATCATGGGACCTATGGGAGAATTTGCCGGTGTAGGTAAAGATTTAGTCATCACTGCTTATCAATCTGCATCTGGTTTAGTAAACTTGATCACTCCAACTTCTGCTATCGTAATGGGTGCTGTAGCTATCGCTCGCTTCGATGTGTCCGTATGGTGGAAATTCACAGGTAAATTGATTGCGATCTTATTCGTAGCGATCTGTGTCATCTTAGGCGTAGCAGCAATGTTTTAGTCCTAGACAAATCAAATAGAAACATCTATCATTGAATAGAAGAGGCTGACTCAGCTACTTTAGAAAAAAACGTCAAAGCGTCTTGTGAGAAACAACTCGGATCAATGAAGTCAGATTTGTACATCCATTGTCCGATACCGTTTCTCAAGACGCTGGTTCTTGAATAGTATTTATTTTGAAAAAAGAGGTTGTGTCTAATAATTCGACATGACCCTTTTTATCATATTAGGAGGTTGCAACTATGAAACAATTTGTTACAGAACAACATCATGAACAAGCTTTGGAATCACTGAACGAGTTGATCCGAATCCCATCTGTCTTAGATGAGGCAGATGCAGGAGAAGGTCATCCTTTCGGCAAAAAAGTGATCGAAGCGTTGGATAAGGTACTGGAAATCAGCGAAGGATTGGGATTCAAGACATTCAAGGATCCTGAAGGCTATTACGGCTATTCTGAAATCGGTTCTGGTGATGAGCTGTTTGGGATCTTATGTCATATGGATGTGGTTCCTGCAGGGGATGAGAACAATTGGGAAACGAAACCATTCGATCCGACTGTCAAAGATGGCTGGCTGATTGGGCGCGGTTCACAAGACGATAAAGGCCCTTCGATCGCTGCGATGTATGCGGTGAAAGCCTTGATGGATGCAGGCGTTGAATTCAAAACACGGATTCGTTTCATCTTTGGGACTGACGAAGAGAATTTATGGCGCTGTTTAGAAAAATACAATGAAAAAGAAGAAGGAATCACACAGGGATTTGCGCCAGATGCGGAATTCCCATTGATCTATGCTGAAAAAGGATTACTGCAAGCTTACTTGACAGGACCAGGTACATCTGATTTTTCAGTGAAAGCTGGTGGCGCACTCAATGTCGTTCCTGATGCAGCACCATACGCTGGAGAAAAGTTAGCAGAAGTAAAAGAATCTTTGACGAAACACGGATTTGATTTCGAAGATAAAGGTGACTCGATCGTCGTTCTCGGAAAAAGTATCCATGCAAAAGATGCTGCTGAAGGCGTAAATGCGATCTCACGTCTAGCAATCGCGCTTTCTGATGTATTTGATTTTGCACCGATCGATTTCTTAGGAAAACTAGTCCAGGAAAATGCCACAGGAGAACAAGTAGTAGGTAAAACAGTGGATGAACAGTCTGGTGAATTGACTATGAACTTCGCAAGCTTGGAAATCACTCCGGAACAAACGAAAATCGGCGTTGATATGCGTATCCCGGTCACATTAAAAAAAGAAGACTTAGTAGAAAAATTGACAGAAACTGCAAAGAAATACGAATTGACCTATGAAGAATTCGATTTCCTAGATTCACTATATGTGCCATTAGACAGCGAACTTGTTAAAAATCTATTAGGGACTTATCGTGATATCACTGGAGACATGACTGAACCATTCGTTTCAGGAGGCGCAACTTTTGCCCGTACGATGAACCAATGTGTCGCATTTGGGGCAATGTTCCCAGACACACCTGACTTCATGCACCAAGCAAATGAACGTTGGGAATTGAGTAGCATGTATAAAGCGATGGAAATTTACGCAGAAGCGGTTTACCGTTTGTGCGCAAAATAAGAAACAATCAAACAGCAGGGACCTTTTTAGGAAAAAACTAGGTCCCTGCTTTTTTTTATCTGAAAAAGTTGCAATTCTCTCTTATTTTTTCTATGGTAAATACGTATACTTAATTAGAAAGGCGTGTCCCGAATAATGAAAGGTGGAGAAAATTGAAAATTTTTAAGCGAATCCTGATCGGTCTAGTACTGATTTTAGGAATCATCGGTGGTGCCGGTTATTATTATATCCAGCAAAACATATATGAGCCCTCTTCACAAGCCCAGCAAGCGTTCAGGCAAGGAAAAGAGAAGGAAGACTATCTGCTTTTTGAAGCAAAGAACCAAGAAAAAGACAGCCGACCTTTAGTGATTTTTTATCCTGGTGCCTTAGTCGAGCCGGAAAGCTACAGTATCTGGGCAGAAGGATTGGCAAAAAACGGTTATTCGGTCGCGATCGCCAAGATGCCGCTCGATCTAGCTGTTTTAGGTGGGAAAAAGGCGGACAAGATCAAGGAGGACTTCCCCGAGAAAGATTACGTGATCGGCGGGCACTCTCTGGGAGGCGTGATGAGTAGCCGATATACACATCAAGCAGATCCGCATCTGAAAGGCGTATTTTTCCTTGCCAGCTATCCCGACAAAAAAGGTACGCTGAAAGAATCAAAGCTGCCAGTACTGACAGTCACAGCCTCTGAAGACCACGTATTGGATCAGGAAGCTTATGAAGACGCGAAACAGTACTTGCCAGAGCAAACAGAATATGTGTCGATCAACGGCGGAAACCATGGTGGATTTGGTAGCTATGGTGAACAAAAAGGCGATGGGAAGGCACGAATCACCAACGCCGATCAGCAAACAGCAATCGTCAATACAATGGAGAACTGGCTGAAAAAGATAAAGTGAGTTGGAACACCGTGTATCAAAGGTTGTGAAAAAGCTACCCTACATGAAATAGCAAGAACGATCAGATAAAAACAGTTTTTCATGTTCTTTATCTGATCGAACTTATTGATGATCAAGCAAGGATTCAAGGGATCATTTATCTTCTAACAAGATTGCCCGAACAGGACATTTTTGATAGGCTTTCTTTACAAAAGCTTCTTCGTCTTTTCTGACAAACTGTTGGTGTGCTTCCGGCTCTTGTGCAAACAAAACGATGCCTTCCTCGTCGTAATCGAAAATATCCGGTGCTTCGATTTGACAAAGACCGCAAGCGATACAACGTTCAGGGACAAGTTTACATATCAATGACATTTTTAACCATCCTAACTTAAGGAGAATATTATGACTGTGTTTATTTTATCTTTATTTTCATCAGGAAACAAGCTGCGTGTCAGTTCATTGTTCCATCTGATCACAGGAAAGCGGACGACCTCTGTTTTGATCTATGGATTCGTCAATGATCTTTTATTTGCACATAACAGTTTTCCAAAGTTGACGCAGGAAGAGTTTCAGCAATTGCTGGACCAGCTTCAGGAAAATAGACTGCTTTTGCTAGATGATAACGAGGCAATGATCACCTCTGCTGGAAAAGAAGAGCTGGAACGTGTAGCACCGAAATATCAGGGACTACGATTCGACCGATATGGCAGAACCTATAATGAGTGTTGGCGTTTGCTCAAGTTTGCCGTCCAAGTCGTGTCGAATCTAGCCGGCAGAAATCAAGATTACTTACCTGCAGAAACAAGTCCTTTTTACATGTATCAAGTAAAAAAGTGGCTAGCTCAGATGAATCTTCCTCGGCATGAACTGATTGAAACGATGTATGAGGAACTATTTGAATTGTTTTCCCGCTTAGATAGCCAAGTGGCAGATTTTCTGGCGAATCAGTTTTCCGGAACTGAAAAGGTAGGACTGCTTCCTTATCAGTTGTCTGATGACGCACAAACGCCTGAAATTTTTCTCGAGCAAGCAAAGTCGACCCATCTTCTTTTGGCAGAAATCGAAAAAAAGCCTGAATTTCTTATTTACCAGCTGCTCTCACCTTTGTTCACTCAAAACCACAATCAAAGTATGCTCATCACTAGGGAGATGATCAAAAACGGGCACTCCATTGAAACAGTCATGGCACAGCGGCATCTGAAAAAAGGAACAGTGACTGATCATCTGATCGAATGGGCATTATTCTTTGATGATTTTCCTTATGAATCGTTAGTCTCGCTACAAACAAAAAAACAATTAAGCGAATTGGATGTGCCTGTACGTGACTGGCAGTACAAAGCAATCAATGAAGATGGGAAATTGGATTATGGCGAATTTCGTTTTTATCAAATCCAGTTACTGAAAGGAGAATCCGTACATGACACTGCAAGATGAACTGACAAAGTACTTTGGATTCACCTCGTTCCGTCCAGGGCAAGAAGAGATCATCCAGACATTATTGAAGGGACAAGATGTGTTAGCTGTGCTCCCAACAGGAAATGGGAAAAGCCTCTGCTATCAGCTTGCCGGTTATTTGCGAGAAGGATTAGTCGTCGTTGTGTCTCCGCTTCTTTCATTGATGGAAGACCAAGTCATGCAATTGCAAAAACAAGGAGAAAAACAAGTAGTAGCTTATAACAGCTTGCTTTCTAAGTCAGAGAGAAACTATGTGATAAAACATTTGTCCCGCTATAAATTTTTGTTTTTAAGTCCTGAAATGCTGAATCATCCCGAACTTTCGGAACAGCTTAAGCGGCAGAAAATCGCGTTGTTCGTAGTGGACGAAGCCCACTGTGTCTCGCAATGGGGCGTAGATTTCCGGCCTGAATATCAGTATTTGGGAGAAATCAGACGACAGCTCGGCTTGCCAGTAACACTTGCTTTGACCGCAACCGCAACAGCACCCGTCCAAAGAGATATCGAAAGAGTGCTATTTTCCACAGACCCTGTCCTAGTTCGACATTCGGTCAACAGAGAGAACATCTCCTTGTTCGTTACACAAACGGAACAAAAGGAACAAGAGCTTGAAGCGTTGATGACAAAAGCAAAAGGTGCGATGATCATCTATTGCGCAACAAAAAAGAAGTTGAACGGCTTTATCATCTGTTTCGTGGAAAGTACGCAATCGGTTATTATCACGGAGGGTTGGATGCTTCCCAGAGAAGGCAGCTCCAGCAACAGTTCAGTCAAAATAAATTGCAGTTTCTAATAGCGACAAATGCATTTGGCATGGGGATCGACAAACCAGATATCCGTTACGTCGTCCATTATGATCTGCCAGATAGTCTGGAGAATTATGTGCAGGAAATCGGACGTGCTGGAAGGGATCAAAAAGCGAGTGCTGCAATTTTGCTTTATCAGCCAGGAGATGAGAGAATCCATTACTTTTTCAATCAGCTATCAAGAGAACAACGCCAGAGCTTCGAGCTTTATTTGGAACATTCAGAAGAAGTCGACGTGTTATTCGATGAAGTGCAGCAGAAATGGCTGGAGATCGTCAATAAGACAAACGAACCAGAGCAATGGATGAATCGATTGAAGCTCCAGGAAAAAGAAAAAGAGTATCGCTTGAAGCAGATGCTGCGTTATATCAAAGAAGAAAACTGCCGACGAGCAGCGATCCTCCATTATTTCGGTGAGAAGCTCGTTGAAAAGCCTGACAGCTGCTGTGATCTGGAAGGAGCGGTATTGCCTGTCCAAGAAGAGGTACAAGAAATGACTGTAACGAAAAAAGCAGAATGGCAGGAGATTTTACTAAATTTGTTTAAAAAAAACACGGAGTTATGATTTTTCAGGACAAGAAAGATTTTCCTATGGTATAATACACACGATAGAATTTAGGAGGTAAAAAAGGTGAGCAGAAAAGATAGACATCACACATCAGAAAATAACGAAACACAAGAACCATGGGAGCAACCGATCTATGATACAGATGACGAGGTTTCTTCAAGAACTTCCCAGCGCCAACAAAAGAAAGGCAACACATTGTTTCTGTCTCTCTTTTTGATATTATTAGTTTTATGTATCGCTATTCCGGCTGGCGCATATTTCTGGATCAGAAACGGTTCAACAAACAGTGCATCAAGTGCATCGTCTACATCGACGACAACATCCGTGGTAGAGAGCGAAACAAGCTCTTCGACTAAGGAATCGTCGACAGAATCATCAGCAGAAGCATCAACAGCAGATTCGAATGCGGCTGTGGAAGAATCTTCCGTATCACAAGAAGCTGTGACTACTCCTGAAAGCAGTTCAGTCCCAGTGGAGACAGTGCCTTCTTCTTCAAGTGAACCGGCTTATCAAGCAGGCGTTTCAAGCAATGAAGCAGAAACTACCACACCATCTTCATCTACTGCAGCAGCTGCTGGATCGACAACTACTGTACAGTCAGGTGAAGGGCCAAAACAAGTAGCCGAGCGTGCAGGGATCTCTATCGATCAGTTGTTCGAATTGAATGGTATCGATCCAAATAACTATTTCCTATATCCTGGTCAAGAATTGAGAATCAAATAATCAGGATATGGAACAACAAGAGCTGGACAAGAAAAGGCTCGTTTATACAGGAATTAAATAAGGGCGCAGTGGCTAAGACCACAGCCCCTTTTTTTTGAGAAGAGGGAGTTATGAAATGACACGAATTAGTATCGCGATAGACGGACCTGCATCCTCTGGGAAAAGCACCATCGCTAAAATCTTAGCGAAAGAGTTCCACTATATTTATACAGATACCGGTGCGATGTATCGGACAGTGACTTATCTGGCAATCAAAAATGAGATCCCATTTTCTGATGAAGATCGATTGGTTTCTTTGATCAAAAAATATCCGATTTCCTTCCAGCAGCAAGAAGATGGACAGCATGTCTTTGCAGCAGGACAGGATGTGACAGAAGAGATTCGCCAGCCGAATGTAACAAGGGCGGTTTCTGAAGTTTCTGCCCATGCGAAAGTACGGCAGGAGCTTGTAGCGATCCAACGGCAGATCGGAGAAAATGGCGGTGTCGTGATGGATGGCAGAGACATCGGTACAGCTGTATTGCCTCATGCAGAGGTGAAGATCTTTTTAGTCGCAAGTGTGGCTGAACGAGCAGAACGGCGGTATAAAGAAAATATTGAAAAGGGGATACCTACAGATCTAAAGACTCTGACAAAAGAAATCCAGGAACGAGACCACTATGATTCGACCAGAGAAGTTTCACCTTTGAAGCAAGCGAAAGACGCTGTCCGGATCGATACAACGGGAAAATCGATCGCAGAGGTCGTACATGTAGTCAAAGAAGTGGTGAAAGAAAAAGGGTATCGCGTGTAAAAAGAAAAAAACTTGAAAAAACATTTGTTTTTTCAAGCAAAACAAACGAAATCGCTTTATTTTTTTCAAATAATCAATTAAACTAAAAACAGTACCGTACTTACGGCAGAATGTTGGTTAGGAGGACAAGTGTTATGACAGAATTTGAACAAAATCAGACAGATAGCAGCCAGTCAATGGAAGATGCAATGAAAAGCGTCCAGGAAGTAAACGTTGGCGATGTAGTAAAAGGCGAAGTTTTAGTGATCGAAGACAAACAAGCAATTGTCGGAATCGAAGGTGCTGGAGTTGAGGGAGTCGTTCCAGCAAAAGAATTATCTACTTTGCCTGTTGAGGACGTCAATGAAGTAGTGAACGTTGGTGACGTATTGGACTTGGTCGTTATCAGTACAATCGGTAAAGATAAAGAAAACGGTAGCTATTTGTTATCAAAACGCCGTTTAGATGCAAAAAAAGTTTGGGAAGATATCGAAAAAGATTTCCAAGACGGAAAAGTGATCGAAGCGCCAGTGACTAATGTCGTAAAAGGCGGATTAGTCGTTGATGTCGGTGTTCGAGGTTTCGTTCCTGCGTCAATGGTAGAAGATCATTTTGTTGCAGACTTTTCAGAGTATAAAGGCAAAACACTGAGCTTTAAGATCGTAGAGATCGAACCGTCAGAAAACCGTTTGATCCTTTCTCATAAAGCTGTTGTCGAAACAGAAAAAGAAGAAAAGAAAAAAGAAGTACTTGCAAACATCCATGAAGGCGATGTGATCGAAGGACGTGTCGCTCGTTTGACCGATTTTGGTGCATTCGTTGACCTTGGTGGTATCGACGGGTTGGTCCATGTCTCAGAAATCTCTCATAGTCATGTGGCGAAACCAAGCGATGTCTTAGCAGTAGATGACAAAGTGAGCGTAAAAGTCTTGTCAATCAATCCAGAACAAGAACGTGTTTCCTTGTCGATCAAAGATACACAGCCTGGACCATGGACTGATATCGAAACAAAAGCTTCAGCAGGAACTGTTCTAGACGGTACAGTCAAACGGCTGACGAGCTTCGGAGCATTCGTCGAAGTATTCCCGGGAGTAGAAGGATTAGTCCACATCTCTCAAATCTCTCATAAACACATCGCTACACCGCATGAAGTTCTTCATGAAGGCGACGATGTGAAAGTGAAGGTTTTGGAAGTGAATCCGGAAGAACATCGTATTGCTTTGAGTATCAAAGCGCTGGAAGAAAAACCAGCCTCTGAAGAAGAACCAAAAAATGTGGAATCCTATGAATTACCGGAAGAAAACACTGGTTTTACCATGGGGGACATTCTAGGTGATGCTTTGAAAGAAGAAGTCGAAGAAACAGCATCAGACGATTCTGAAAAATAGACTTTGCGACTAGCGACTGAGATGAAAGCAATTGCTTTTGTCTCAGTTTTTCTTTTCGCAGACCTTGTGTTTTGCTAGGAACAAAAATACTTCAGTGTTTTTAGCGATCTATGCTTGAAAGTTGGCAAAGCTTTCGTTACACTAAGTGAGATTGGAAACTTGTGAGGAGGAAAAAATATGGCAAATCCAACAATTGCAATCGTTGGCCGCCCGAACGTCGGTAAGTCTACGATTTTTAACCGCATCGCTGGCGAGCGTATTTCGATTGTCGAAGATACTCCAGGAGTAACTCGCGATCGTATCTATGCAAAAGGCGAATGGTTAGGTCGGGAATTCAGTGTGATCGATACAGGCGGGATTGATCTAGGTGATGAACCATTCATGGATCAGATCAAGCACCAGGCAGAAATCGCGATCGAAGAAGCAGATGTGATCATTTGTGTTGTCAGCGGTCGTGAAGGTGTGACGGATGCAGACGAAGTAGTAGCAAAAATTTTATACAGAAGCAACAAACCTGTGATCTTAGCAGTCAACAAAGTAGATAATCCGGAAATGAGAAATGATATCTATGAATTTTATTCATTAGGCTTGGGCGATCCTTACCCAGTATCAGGAAGTCATGGTCTGGGTATCGGTGATATTTTAGATGAAGCGGTCAAATTCTTCTTAGCTGATACAGAAGAGGAAGAAGACGATACGATCAAATTCAGTTTGATCGGACGTCCAAATGTCGGTAAATCTTCCTTGATCAATGCGATCTTAGGGGAAGAACGTGTCATCGTATCTGATGTCGAAGGAACGACTCGGGATGCGATCGATACGCACTTTGTCTCCGAAAGCGGGCAAAAATTCCTGATGATCGACACAGCAGGGATGAGAAAACGCGGGAAAGTCTACGAAAACACTGAAAAATACAGTGTGATGCGCGCCATGCGGGCAATCGACCGCTCAGATATCGTGCTGATGGTGCTGAATGCAGAAGAAGGGATCCGTGAACAAGACAAGCGTGTGGCTGGCTATGCCCATGAAGCTGGACGGGGCGTCATCATCGTCGTGAACAAATGGGATCTGGTCAAAAAAGAAACGAACACGATGCGTGATTTCGAACAAGAGATCCGCGATGAATTCCGCTATTTGGATTATGCGCCGATCGTTTTCGTCTCAGCTGTGACAAAACAGCGTCTGGAGCGGTTACCGGAAATGATCGAAGATGTAAGTATGAATCAGAATCTTCGTGTCTCTTCTGCTGTATTGAATGATATCATCATGGATGCAGTCGCTATCAACCCGACACCAACGGATAAAGGGAAACGACTGAAGATTTTTTATGCAACACAAGTAGCAGTGAAACCACCTACCTTCGTTGTTTTCGTCAATGAAGAAGAGCTGATGCATTTCTCTTATGAACGTTTCTTAGAAAATCAGATCAGAAAAGCATTCACCTTCGAAGGAACTTCGATCCGGATCATTCCGCGACGAAGAAAATAAGCATTTTACCATATAGCAGTTTTTTTTTCAAAGGAAAGAGGCGGATTTAATTATTACGTTTCTATGACTAAAAAAAGCATGTAAAAATTGGTAAAAACCTTGCTATTAAGCGATTCATATGATATCGTGATAACAGAATATTGAACTTGATCAATATTTCTTTTTAAACTTCTGGACCACTCAGAATGTTTTAACTAAATGATGTTTTACATCATATCTCTTGTGGAGGAGGTGAATCTATCCATGGCAAACAAAGCAGAATTAATCGAAAAAGTTGCTTCAGCTACTGACTTAACTAAAAAAGATGCAACTGCAGCAGTAGATGCTGTATTTTCAACTATTCAAGATGCTTTAGCTAACGGCGAAAAAGTTCAATTGATCGGTTTTGGTAACTTTGAAGTTCGCGAACGCGCAGCTCGTAAAGGACGCAATCCACAAACTGGTGAAGAAATCGAAATTCCAGCTAGCAAAGTACCTGCATTCAAACCAGGTAAAGCATTGAAAGACGCTGTTAAATAAAACAGTACGAAAAGCGCTTGTGGCTCTAAGGCTGCGGGCGCTTTTCTTTCATTTGGACATGAACAAACAGCAAAAAAAGGAAAAAGATAGAGCGCAAGGCTTTTTCACCTACATAAAAACATCCGTCATTTATTAAATGTTTACTTATTTTTCAGAAGGGGGAATTTTTGCTGCACGTATCTTTTCTGGATTTTGTCTAGGAATGGTAAAATAAATATAAGGAGGGGTGTATGTGGAACTTGATTATCAAGTACAAGAAGAAACAGCAAAAATTTTTTATGGTGAGACACTTGTCAGTCAATTAAAACCGCTAGCGATCGATCAACCGATCTTGTTTTTGACGAACCAGCGGTATTACGACCTATTTGCAGAAAAAATCAATCAGTTATTTGCGAATCAGGCAAGTGTGGACTGGTACATCTGTGCCAATACGCAATGCAATCATTTGGCAGAGTTGACGAATCTGCTTGATTTTGCGAAACGTTATCCTGAGAATCAGCCGTTTCTGCTTATTGGTTTCGGTAATGAAGGCATCATGGATCTTGCCGGCTTCTTCCAAAAGCATACGAACCTTGAATCGAAGCTCTGGCTGATCCCTGTATCGATTCGTTCCATGGGGCGCGCATTGGTTCCGCAGCGGACGATTTTGCAGTTGCCTAATCGCGTAGTGCTGCAGACACAAAATGTCCCAGAACGCATCGTGTATGATCAGACGATCAGTGAACGACAGATCGAAGGTAAGCAAATCGACTTTTTGGTGTTTGTCTGCTGCGGCATTGTCTGTGATCATCGATTTCTTCAGAATCTATATAAGAATTATCCGAGCGCACATCAATTGAGCAGTCGTCCTTTTGCCGGGATGCTTGAAGAAATGATCTATTTTTATCAAGTAGAGGCAGAAAATCTTGCAAATTATGGTAAACTGTTTGAACAAGCTTTTTATCTGACAGAAAATGGGCATCTGCTTTCGGCTAGCATGAAGAAATTTTTGGGCATGCTGATGCAGCTGATCTGGAATATGGAGGTTCTGCCGTTCTCGTTTCATCTGAAAAATTTTTTTATTTGGCTGGCTCGTCTCGGCTATCCGATCGACTGGCTGGATCAGTTGTCTGAGTCAGAATATCTGGAAAATGTCCTTTTTTTGGCAGAAAAAAGCAAAAAAATTCTCGTTTTGGAAAAAATCGGTATAATAGATGGATACCGAACACCAACAGAAAAAGAATTATTGAAAACAATGGCAGTCTATCAAAAGATTGTCCATGAGATAAGAGGGAAATAGAATGAATACGAATAGTGAAAAAATGCTGCAGGCTTTAGCGGACGAAGATTTGGCGCAAGCACAAGTGTTCCTTGCTAAAGCATTGAAAGAAGACCCAGCGGATATCTTAGCTGAACTTGGCGAGGAATTGCTTGCCATCGGCTTTTTAGAAGAAGCCAAACAGATTTTTGAACAACTGCTTGCACAGTATCCTGAAAATGACGGCTTGAATATCCCATTAGCAGAAATCGCTATCGAAGACAATGAAATCGATCAGGCTTTCGATTATTTGGAAAAAGTAGCAAAAGACAGCGACTATTATCCGCAGAGCTTGCTTGCCATCGCAGATTTATACCAAGTGATCGGGATACCGGAAGTCAGCGAAGCAAAATTGAAAGAAGCAGCGAGCTTACTGCCAGATGAACCGCTGATCCAGTTCGCATTGGCTGAATTGTATTTTTCAGTTGACCGATTCAAAGAAGCTTCGGTCATCTACGAAACATTACTGGCCAGTGATATCAATGAAATCTCAGGTATATCCATGCAAGAACGTCTAGGACAGTCTTTAAGCATGCAGGGAGAATTTGAAGCAGCGATCGAACCATTAGAAGCAGCATTGATGGAAGAACGGACAGATGATCGTTTGTTCCAGCTGGCTTTTACGAATCTTCAATTAAAAGAAAACGAGAAAGCCATCAATTACCTGGAAGAGCTACGTGAAATCAATCCGCAATACCAATCCTTGTATCTATATCTAGGACAGGCATTACAGGAAGAAGAAATGATCGAAGAAGCGCAGAAAGTCTTGGAAGAAGGGATCAAAGAAAATCCGTACCAAGTGGAATTGTATCATCTGGCCTCGGAAAATGCCTTCCGACTTCATGACAAAGAACGTGCAGAAGAACTGCTCTTAAAGGCATTGGAAGTAGGAGACAAACAAGATGAGACACTGCTGACATTAAGTAATCTCTATTTAGACGATGAACGTTATGAAGAAGTGATCCAAGTGATCAATCAAATGGAAGAAACAGCCAACCCATACGCAGAATGGAATCTAGCTCATGCGTATAACGAACTGGAAGATTTTGCTGTCGCAGCCGTTCATTATGAACAAGCCTACCACGAACTGCAGCACGAACCGGATTTCTTAAAAGAATATGCCTTTTTCCTAAGAGAAGAAGGGCAGTTGGATCGAACACGGGAACTCTTGACCCATTATTTGGAACTTGAACCTGGAGATATGGAGGCATTGTCACTATTAGATGATTTAACAGAGAGGTGAGAATTATGCTGATCGATGTAAGAGAAAAAAAGAATTTCTTAACGTGGATGGTCAATCATGTCTCTTTTAGCCGAAGAGAAGTCTTTTGGATTTTGAATTATCTTGCCAATCATGAAGCAATCTTGAACAACGTCCATTTTGTCGAAGGAGCCAATCAAGCAGAGCGCGGGCTGCAAATCAGCGATCTTTCCTTTGATGGTGAGCCGATGAAGCTGTTCCTTCAAGGAAAAGAATTCACTGATACGGATCAGATCTTTCACGAGATCCGCTTGAATTGGAAAAAACCTCTTTACGTGGAATGTTTATTCGAACAATCATGGCAGACAAGAGAATATCTGTCTATTCTGGAAGACAATCCTTATGCTACATGGGATTCTTCTATCAGTGAAGAAGACGCGGAACAAATCGAACAGTATTTTCAGGAAAAAGAACAAGAAGCAAAGCTGAAAAGGCTCTATGCACAAATCGACCAAGCTTTAGAAGAAGGAAACAAAGAAGCATTCCTGGAATTATCAGACGAAGTCAACCGTCAGATTTTTTCTTATACACATGAAAAAAATGAACAAGTGAGCGACCGGAACCATTAGCACTTCAGTAATAAGCGAAGGATCGAAAAAGCAGAGATACTCAAGTTGTCAAAACGACAAAGAGGATCTCTGCTCTTTTTATTTATGAACGTGTGTAAATCTGTCTTATAATCTCTTCAATAACTTGGTTTGAGGTTTCAAGTACGTAAAGCCTTCACCTTCGACTTCATGGACATTGATAATCGAAAGAAACGCTTTTTCATCGATCTCGTGTACGATACGTTTCACCTCTGACAATTCCCGGGCACTGACCACCATGTAAATGATTTTTTTCGTATTTCCAGAAAAGCCGCCTTCACCTTCGAGAAACGTCACCCCGCGCTGAAGACCGGTCATTAATAAGGGCGCGATTTCTTGGCTTTTGTTTGAGACCACCAGAATGCCCTTTGCAGAATACCCGCCATCCAGGATCGAATCGATCACACGACTAAACACATAGGAAACGATCAGCGTATACATCATCCGTTTTAAATCGATGTAGGTGAGAGAAGCAAGCAAGACGATAATATCGAAAGCTAATAATGAGCGGCCCATGGAAATCCCGTAATTTTTTTCCAGTATCCGAGCGATGATGTCACTTCCGCCAGTCGTCCCGCCCATCCGATACACGATCCCGCTGCCTACGCCGGCGACTAATCCTGCAAGCAAAGAGACGATCAGCAGGTCATGTTGCAAATTGATAGCCAAAGGAACGCGTTGCCAGATCCACAAAAATACGGACAAAGAGACAGTGCCCAATATCGTATAGGCTAATGCTCGTTTTCCGAGAATCTTCCCGCCAAGCAGGATCAAAGGGATATTGATCAGCAATGTAGTATAAGCCGGATCGATACCGAACAAGGCTCTGAGAATCAATGTGATCCCGGAAACACCGCCTTCTGCTAAATGGTTAGCGATATTCAAATAAACCAGTCCAAAAGCATAAATGCTTGTCCCGATGATAATAAGAATAACTTCTTTCACAGATTTTAATGAAGTCATAGGATCCCTGCTTTCAAATAATGTATTTTCAATGAAATTTCAAACTATTTGCATTCTTACCTAAATGTAGCACGGAATTTTTATTTTCTCAATTGCTCTTATCTGGGATTTGCTGTAAAGTTTTGGTAAGATAGTTTCTGGAGGGGAAAACAATGAAAGAAGAACGTTCTTTACGCAGTATGCAAAAGGAAGTAGATGACTACATCCAACAATTCAAAGTCGGCTATTTTTCCCCATTGGCACAAATGGCTCGTTTGACAGAAGAAGTAGGCGAGCTAGCAAGAGAAATCAACCACACATATGGCGAAAAAAGCAAAAAGGCATCCGAGCCGGCAAACACGGTGGCAGAAGAGCTGGGGGATGTCCTTGTCGTAGCGATGATCATGGCCAATTCCTTAGAGATCGACTTGACAGATGTGTTTGAGAAAAATATGGAAAAATTCAATCGAAGAGACCGTAATCGGTTTGAGCGCAACGATCGAGAAGAAAACTAAGTGTCGAATACAGTAGAATTTGTGTGGAAGAGGTTGGGAAAATGAGACTGAAACAATTACCATTGGAATATCAAAAAGCAATACCGGTGTTGAAAAAATTGGAAAATGCCGGTTTTGAAGCCTATTTCGTAGGAGGAAGTGTGCGAGATATCTTATTGCATCAGCCAATTCATGATGTGGATATCGCGACAAGCGCATTTCCGGAAGAAATCAAACGGCTGTTTCCAAAGACGATCGATATTGGTATCGATCATGGGACAGTCCTTGTCTTGGAAGAAGGAGAGCAATATGAAATCACGACTTTCCGGACCGAATCGACTTATCAGGATTACCGGCGTCCGGATCATGTCGAATTCGTCCGTTCATTAGAAGAAGACTTGAAACGCCGTGATTTTACGATCAATGCGTTCGCCTTAAAAGAAGATGGACAGATCGTTGATTTGTTTGACGGCTTGATGGATCTGGAGAACCATGTTTTGCGAGCAGTCGGGAATCCTCACGAACGATTCCATGAAGATGCACTGCGTATGATGCGGGGGATCCGTTTTGTCAGTCAGCTGGGATTTGAGCTGGAGCAGGAAACAGCCAAAGCTATCCAGGAAAACCATGAACTTCTGGGGAAAATATCGGTGGAACGGATCAATGTCGAATTTGTCAAAATGCTGATGGGGAGAGAGCGAGCAGCTGGTCTTCGTGCATTCATCGAAACCGAGTGCTACATTTGCTGTCCGGGACTTAGAGAAGAAGGCGAAGCTTTACTGCGTTTTTCAGAGTTACCGAAGATCCAGCTCAAAGCAGAAAACGAAGCTTGGACGCTTTTGATCAGCCAGCTGACGATTCAGGAAAATGGGATCAGATCATTTTTGAAACAGTGGAAGTGCTCCAACCAGACAATCAAAGAAGTGCAGGAACTATACTGGGGATTGCAGCAGCGGATAAAACAGCCGCTGGGCACCTTAGCTTTGTATCGACTTGGAGAAGCGCATGCATTGCAAGTAGAACAGCTCGCCGCTTATTTCGGTGAGACCCCCCAGCTTGCTGAAGTCAAGAGCAAGTATACGTCATTACCGATCAAATCAATGAAAGAATTAGCCGTAGACGGGAAGATCCTACTGGCGAATACCGAGAAAAAAGCGGGCAAATGGGTCAGTGACGCACTGAAGCTTGCAGAAGCAGCAGTTGTAGAGAGAAAGATCGAAAATAAGGAAACCGCGATCCTGCATTATTTGGAGGAGCAATCGATACTATAATCTCTCTTTAATCTCTCTTTCTTACCGAAACATTTTTGTGTGTATCCTGTTTACAAGCAAAAGTGTTTCGGTGTTCTTAAAAAAACATTAAATGTGACCACTTACATCAATTTATGCTAAACTAAGAGGGTACAAGAATAAATGACGATAAAAGGGGATTTTCTAATGAGCAAAGAAATGACAGCGCTAAAATTCTATTTCCGCAATGGTGAGACATGGACGATCGACCGCCGTCACATCGGCGATCTATGGATCAAACAGATCACTACTAGTTTTGGACGGATCAACGGAAGTGAATTCGTAGAGATCCATCCATGTGCAGGATTCAAAATCGAGATTTTCCACGAAGGCGATGCAGTTGCGACTCACGACATCAATCTAGGTGGTCTGGAAATGGGGATGTTCAATCGCGCACTGAAATATGAAGATATCGAACGGATGGAGATCCTTTACCGCAATGGCACACCAGATCTTGTTTATTTCCCTTACCTTGATAAAGGCACAGAAGGCTTGGATAATCAGTACCAGTCAACAAAAATCAGTGAAAAGACAGGAAATCTTTATATCGTGATCAATCCAGATCAGCGTGTGGAAGATGTGTATGGCGAATTTTTTGAGTAAGTACTGACAGGTAGTCATCTGAGCGAGAATTTACACTTATTTTATGAGAAGAAGTCGGGATAGCATTTTGTTCCTGATCTCTTCTCTTTTTTTCATGGAAAGCTTGCTATTTCCAAACTTTTGGAATAGAATGAGGCGATGAAAATTTATGTCTAGTTCTATGTAAGTTGCAGGAGTTGCTAAATGGAGGGATGATTGTTCATTTAGTGGTATTTTTGCTATAATGGATGAAGTTTGTATATAGGAGATCTGGAAAATGAGAGAGAATTTCGAAGAACGAAAAAAAATGCTGCATGATCGTTATGGCGCGATTTCAATGGAAGACCGTCGCCAAATTCTTTGTAAGCTGCGCAAAAGAAATATTCTGATGTATCGCCAGCTTGAACGCTTGAAGCATGATCTGCTGCGCTTAGAGTCAAAACGGGTGCAGTGTGAACTAGAAGGAAATCTAGCACAAACTGAAGCGGTAGAAAATAAGATTTTGAAGAAAAAAGAACAATTTTTAAAGGTACTCACTCAAAATAAAAAATAAAGGGGATGGACGATGGAATTTGCTGAGTTAGTTATTGTCTTTGCAGTGACGATCACAATATCCAATATAGCTAGCCGCATTTTACCAATGATACCAGCTCCACTGATTCAAATATTTCTCGGGGTAATCCTAGGACTGACAGAATGGGGGCAGTCGATCGACTTCGAGCCAGAGTTGTTCCTAGTGATGATCATTGCCCCTTTACTGTTTCGAGAAGGAGAAAAAGCAGATATCTCCTCCATACTGAAAAATTTCGATACGATTTTGTTTTTAGCATTCGGAGGCGTGATTTTGACGCTGATCGGCGTTGGAGCCACATTGTCTTTTCTCCTGCCTAGTGTACCTCTTGCTGCATGTTTCGCATTCGGGGCTGCTTTAGGACCGACAGATGCTGTCGCAGTAGGCTCGCTTTCAGGGCGTGTGAATATTCCCAAAAAAGCGATGCATATCCTTGAGGGCGAAGGTCTGCTGAATGATGCCTCAGGAGTTACAGCCTTCCAATTTGCGCTTGGCGCATTGATCACTGGTACTTTTTCTGCGGTCAACGCAGGATTTACTTTAGTGATTTCCAGTATTGGAGGCGCATTGATCGGATTTTTACTTGTCTGGCTCAAACAAAAAGTGATCGATCTGATCGAAAAAGCTTCAGCGCGAGACGTAACAGGTTATCTGCTGATCGAACTGCTGCTTCCATTTTTGGCCTATGTACTGGCGGAAGTAGTGGATGTATCAGGAATCATCGCTGCAGTAGCTGCAGGCGTACTGCAGGCATCGGGATTTAGAAGAATCACGGTATTTGACGCGGAATTATCTAGTTTGTCACAAAGTACATGGACAACAATCGTATTTACGCTTAATGCGTTAGTTTTTATCTTTTTGGGCATCGAATTGACACAAGTGTTCTCGCCGGTTTGGGCAGATAGTATTTATCCCAATTGGCTGTTGTTGCTCACGATTTTACTTATCTCCATCATGTTGTTTGTGATCCGTTTTGTGTCGATCAGTTTATTTTATGTATTTAAAGATGGACGAAAAAAATTCAAGAAACAACTGAATGAAGTATTGATCTTGACTTTTGGCGGTGTCAAAGGGACCGTCAGTTTGGCTACGATCTTTATCCTTCCGTTTTCTATCAACAATCTTATTTTTTATCAGCGTTCTCTTCTCCTTTTTCTGACAGCAGGTGTCATTTTGGTGACATTGATCGTTGGTGTACTTGTCTTGCCGATGCTGACCGAAACAGAAGAAGCAGTCGAAACTGATTTGAATGCTTTGATGATCTTAGAAGAAGTCGTTGGAGTGTTGCGCAAAGATTTGGAAGAACTGCCGCGAGATTCCAAAGAATTTCTTGCGACAGAAGCAGTGATCGAAAATTATCAGGAACGAATCCGAGATTTGTACTTAGAAGATCTATCTGATGATGAAAGACAGGAAGTACAGGAAATCCAAGCGCTGATCCTTTCGATCGAGCGAGATGGGCTGGACAAAAGCTATCGTTCAGGAAAGCTTTCTGCAAATGGTTATCGTTTTTATTCACGTTTTCTCTCTCGCTTCGAACATTCGATCACGAGTCAGATCCTATCCTTTATCGGCTTCTGGTTTATCGTGGGCCGGCGTGTTCTTCGAATCATTCTCCATCCGAAGATGTTTTGGCAAAGGAGACACTCGGATCGTCAAACCTTTATAACAGAAGAAGATATCCAAGGGATTCGGGACACGTATCAAAAAAATACGCAGTTGATCATCGAGAGTCTGGAGAATCTGACGGATGTCTATGATGAAGCGATGGTCCAGTTCTTTATCCAGCAGAGAAAAGCAGAAGGGATCAAAATGATCTCCGGGAACCTGATTTCAGCTTGGATGATCCAGCAGGAAAGCTTGTTCACCAAGCGGATGCTTCGCGGGTATTATCTGGAACGAAAAATCGTCGATGAGTACGAAGAAGCAGAAAAAATCACGATGTTTTCTGCCAATACTTATCGGAGAAACATCAATCTTTTAGAATCCTATACAATGAACAAGCCATCGGACAATTTTAGTTTCCAATTTGCTATTCGGGCAAAAACGAAGAAATTCCGGGAGAACGTCATGAAAAAAGAATGACTTCTCTGAAATGGCAAAAAAATAAATTACTTCAGAACAGGATCGGATGGTCCTGTTCTTTTTTACTCGAACAAAAAAGCTGAAATCAAGTAAAAAAGGTATCTGTAATCAGTCATTTTTATGATACAATAACCAAGATAAGGAGGGAATGTGTTGAAAGAATTAAAAGTAACTGACCTCAAAAAAACTTATGGAGAAAAAGATTTGTTTGACCGAATCTCTTTTTTGATCCACGAAAAAGATCGGATCGGTTTGATTGGGACGAATGGGACAGGAAAAACAAGTCTGTTAAATATTTTAGCGGGAATCGATAGCGGAGATGGCGATCGCCAAGCGGTTTTTTACCCCAATGACTATCGGATCGGCTATCTTTCACAGACATCGGACTTCTCAGAAGATATCACCGTGCTAAAGGCGGTTTTTCAAGGCACTAGCCCTTTGATCCGAACGGTTCGCGCCTATGAAGAGGCATTGATCCAATTGGCAGAAAACGGGGATGCGCCTGAAGTACAAAAGCGCTACGCAAAAGCGGAAGAGCAGATGAACAAGGACGATGCATGGACGACAGATACTAATGCAAAGATCATTTTGCAAAAGCTAGGCATCAGCGAATTGGACAAGAAGATCGGGGAGCTTTCAGGCGGGCAGAAAAAACGAGTCAGCTTAGCGCAAGTACTGATCGACGAACCAGATCTGCTGCTGCTGGATGAACCGACGAACCACCTGGATTATGAAGCGATCGAATGGCTGGAAGCCTATTTGAAGCAATATCGCGGCGCTTTGCTGATGGTGACACATGATCGGTACTTCCTTGATCGAGTGACCAACCGGATTTTTGAGCTGGCATTCGGGCAGCTACATGAATACAAAGGGAATTACGAAGCTTATGTCTTAGAAAAAGCAGAACGTGATCGAGTAGAAGTAGAGCAGGAAGAAAAGCGGAAGCGACTTTACAAGCAAGAACTTGCATGGATGCGCGCAGGCGTACAAGCTCGTGGAACGAAGCAGCAGGCACGGATCAACCGTTTCGAGGATCTGAAAGAAAACTTGTACCAAGTCAATCAGGAAGAGGATCTGGAATTGAACATCGCAACACAGCGATTAGGCAAAAAAGTGCTGGAGATCAAAGACGGCAGCTACTCAATTGATGGAAAAACATTGATTGAGCATTTGGAATTGCTGATTCAATCAAGAGAACGATTGGGAATCACAGGGAAAAACGGTGCGGGGAAATCGACGCTGCTGAATATTCTGGCTGGACGTATCCCACTGGACAGCGGGTCGCTTTCCATCGGAGAAACAGTGAAACTCGCTTATTATACTCAGGAAAATGAAGAGATGGCTCCAGATAAGCGGATGATCGCTTATTTGCAGGAAGCCGCAGAAGAAGCACAAACAGCAGATGGTTCCCAAATTGGTGTGGCAGAGCTTCTAGAACGTTTTCTATTCCCTAGATTTATGCATGGGACATTGATCGGCAAGCTTTCCGGCGGGGAAAAAGACGACTTTATTTGCTCAAACTACTGATCCAGCAGCCAAATGTCTTATTGCTGGACGAACCGACCAACGATTTGGATATTGCCACACTGACGATCTTAGAAGACTATTTCCGAAGCTTCCCGGGCGCTGTTATCACTGTATCTCATGACCGTTATTTCTTAGATAAAGTAGCAGAGAAACTCCTCGTATTTCTCGGGAACGGTCAGCAGGAACTGTACTATGGCGATATGTCAGGTTATTTACTGAAGCAAAAAGAAGTACAGCATGCAACTGCAGAAAAAGACAAGTCAAAAGCTGAGATGAACATCGATAAAAATGACAAAACACAGCAGAAAAAGAAGAAGCTTTCCTACATGGAACAAAAAGAATGGGAAACGATCGAAGACGACATCGCGGAATTAGAAGAACAGCTGTCTGTGCTGCAAGAAGAGATGAACCATCAGGGAGATGACTTCACTCGGCTTCAAGAACTGCAAAAAGAAGTCTCTGAAACTGAGACGAAATTGGAAGAGAAAATGGCACGCTGGGAATACTTGAGTGAATGGGCGGAAGATTAGGAGGAGAAAGAATGGAACAAGCATACCTTGACCTTGGAAAAAAGCTGTTAGAAGAAGGACATCAAAAAGGAGACCGGACTGGTACAGGAACACTTAGTCTTTTTGGTTATCAGATGCGTTTTGACTTGCAAAAAGGTTTTCCCTTACTGACGACGAAACGAGTACCTTTTGGACTGATCAAAAGCGAGTTGCTTTGGTTTTTGAAAGGTGATACCAATATCCGTTACCTTTTGGAAAACAAGAACCATATCTGGGATGAATGGGCATTTGAACGGTATATCAAGAGCGAGGATTATACTGGTCCTGACATGACAGATTTTGGCCATCGCAGTTTGACAGATCCCGAATTCAATGAACGCTACAAAGAACAAAGCCGCCTGTTTTGTGAAAAGATCGTGAACGACGATGCTTTTGCTGAAAAATACGGTGATCTCGGTCACATCTATGGTTACCAATGGCGTCATTGGGAAACAAAGGACGGCGGATTCATCGATCAAATCAAAGAAGTGATCGAAGCTATCAAAAAAACGCCAGACTCCAGACGCTTGATCGTTTCTGCCTGGAATCCAGAAGATGTACCAAGCATGGCTCTACCGCCTTGTCATACGATGTTCCAGTTTTACGTGCAAGATGGACGGTTGAGCTGTCAGCTGTATCAGCGAAGCGGTGATGTCTTTTTAGGTGTCCCATTCAATATCGCAAGCTACGCATTGCTGACACACCTGATTGCACACGAGACTGGTCTGGAAGTTGGTGAATTCATCCATACATTAGGTGATGCTCATTTGTATTCCAACCATGTTGAACAGATGAAAGAACAGCTGAGCCGAGAAGCACGAGCATTTCCTACTTTAGTTTTGAATCAGGAGAAACAATCAGTATTTGATTTTGAAATGGAAGATATCCAACTGGAAGGATATGATCCGCATCCGGCGATAAAAGCACCGATCGCTGTTTGAGATCAGAAAGGATGAGAATATGTTAGCAGCAATTTGGGCACAGGATGAAAATGGTCTGATCGGAAAAGAAGACAGACTTCCTTGGCGGCTGCCGAATGATTTGAAGTTTTTCAAGCAGATGACCGAGTCCAATATCCTGGTCATGGGGAGAAAGACCTTTGAAGGGATGGGCGGCCGCCCGTTGCCGAATCGGCAAACGATCGTTTTGACTCGCGATCCTGATTATCAGGCAGAAGGCGTGACGGTCATGCATAGCGTAGAAGAAGTAGCAGCATTTGAGAAAGAGACAGACGGCATCATTTTCATTGCTGGAGGTTCGGCGATCTACAAAGAGTTCTTGCCATTATGCACGGTCCTTTATCGAACGGTGATCCATCACACGTTTGATGGCGATACCTACTTTCCTCCTGTGGACTGGTCAGAGTGGTCATTGATCAACCAAAGCCAAGGAGAAGTGGACGAGAACAATCTCTATGCACATCAATTCGAGACCTATCAGCGCAACGAAAACCAGTCACAAGGTGAATAATAGCAAAAAAAGAAGGTCATTCCTTAAACAACTGTTCAGTAAGAACCAGTTTAAGAAATGACCTTTTCATTAAGTGAAGAATAAGACTGAAAAGTACATGAATCCTGCACCTAACATAACAAACAGATGCCACACGACATGCATGAAACGGACAGACTGCAAACTATAGAAAAATGCGCCGATCGTATACGACAGTCCGCCAGCTACCATCAATATCACGCCGGTCAGACCAAGTGAATGGTAAAGAGGTACGGCTGCGACGACACAGAGCCAGCCCATAAAAATATAGATGATCGTAGAGATTTTGGAGACCCGTTCTTTTTTATGGAGTGTCAATGCCTTGTAAATGATGCCTAAAATCGCAAAAAGCCAAATCAGACTGAATAGGGTCCAACCCAACCAACCACGAATACTAAGCAAACAAAACGGGGTGTAGCTTCCGGCGATCAAAAGGAAAATAGAACTGTGATCCAATACTTGGAAAACTTTTTTTGCTTTTGTAAAAATCAGCGAATGGAACAGCGTTGATGTTAAAAATAACAAAATCATCATGGCACCGTAAATCGCATAAGAGACGACGTGGATAGGAGAATGCAACTGCGAACCCTTTATGAGAAGCACAACGAGACCGGCAATGCTTAAACCGGTACCAATTCCATGAGTGACCGCATTGAAGACTTCGTTAATGATCTGATACGTATGGTTAAATTTGGTTTTTTCCATGAAAACGGCTCCTTTACTAGGTGTAATTAATGAAAAAACATCATTTGTCTGTTATACTAAAAATAGAAATTGCCTTAGATGTAGTTTAACATGAATAAGGCATCTTGTTAAAGAAAGAGTGATAAAATAATGAAAAATGTAAAAATTGTAACAGATTCTTCTTGCACGATGGAGCAGACTGTGCGAGATGATTTGAATATTCATGTTATGCCGTTATCGATCATGATTGACGGTGTTGTCTACCCAGATGATGATCAGCTAGATGGGGAAAGATTCATGCGGATGATGGCAGAAGCGAAATCATTGCCGAAAACAAGCCAGCCTCCAATTGGTGAATTCATCTCGATGTATGATGCTTTAGGAGCAGATGGCAGTGAAGTGATCTCGATCCATATGACGAAAGGCTTGAGCGGGACCGTTGAAGCTGCACGTCAAGCAAGCAATCTGACAAAAACAAAAGTGACTGTCATCGATAGCGATACGACAGACCAAGGATTGTCTTTCCAAGTAATCCGTGCAGCTGAGTTGGCCAAAGAAGGGAAATCAGTAGAAGAGATCCTGGAAGAAGTCAAGAAAGTACAGGACAACACTAAACTGTATATTGGTATCTCGACTTTAGACAATTTGGTAAAAGGCGGCAGGATCAGCCGAACGACCGGGTTATTGTCCAGTGTATTGAATATTCGAGTGGTGATGAATTTCACGCATTCTGAATTGATCCCAGTAGCAAAAGGCCGCGGGAAGAAAACCTTCGACAAATGGTTCAATAATTTGAAAAAAGAATTGAAAGAAATTCCGAATGTCCGTCAAATCGGCATATCTCATGCAGATGCAAAAGAGCTTGCACAAGAATTCAAAGAAGGGCTACAGGAGCTGTTTCCTGATATGAATATCCCTGTCCTTCACACGAATCCGGTCATTGCTACTCATACAGGGAAGGCTGCATTTGCGATCATGTATTACGTAGATTAAGAACAAGGGATAAGGATGAGGCAAAAGCCGGTTCGGCTATTGCACTTGTCCTTTTTTTGATCGAAAAAATAATTCTTTCTTTTTTCATAAAGGCTACCTTTTTGATGGAATTTTTGATAATATTAGAACCAATCGAATACATGAGGTGAAAAGAATGAAATTAACAAAACGACAATTGAGCCTCGTTTTGTTCCCATTGATTATCGCTATAGTGGTCTATGCTGGGCTTTCATTTTCGGTACCTAAAGCAGGACCGTTATTAAAACCCGCTGCGACAGTAAAAGCAGATCCAAATAGAAAAGAGAAGCTCCACTATGTTGCTATTGGCGATTCATTGACTGAAGGAGTAGGCGACCAGACGAAACAAGGCGGTTTCATCCCTTTAGTTGCGAATGACTTGAAAGATAGATACGACTTGATAGCTGTTGAAACAGAAAACTATGGGGTGAATGGCGAACGAAGCGACCAGATACTGAAGCGTGTCAAAGAAAACGAAAAAATCCAAGAAAACATCAAATCCGCAGACTTCCTCACACTGACTGTCGGCGGAAATGACCTGATGAAAGTGATCCAAAACAATTTATTTGGTCTAAGCGTCAATTCATTCAAGAAACCGTTGAAAAAATACCAGGAAAATGTCACAGATCTGCTTGAAGAGATCCGGTCATTGAATCCATCGGCACCGATCTATGTTTTAGGTATCTACAATCCATTTTATCTGAATTTCCCAGAGATAACCGATATGCAGACCATCGTCAACAACTGGAATACCGGGACAGAATCAGTAGTGAAGAAAACTAAAAACAGTTACTTCATCCCGATCAATGATCTGCTATACCAAGGGTTGAACCAAGAAGTCGGCATCACAGAAGAGGGAACGGACCAAACCACCAGTACAACGGAGAATCTGAACGGGATAAAGAACAACGTCTTGTATGAAGAAGATCATTTCCATCCAAATAACTTAGGCTATCAGCTGATGGCAAACGCGGTCAGAGACCAGCTGATCCAAACACAAGATCAATGGCTGACAAAGAAGGAGGAAAAATAAGAAAATGGAAAAAAGATCCAAACCAATTGCAAAAGAAACACGAAAAGCGAATTACTGGAAATTTGCTTTTCTGATCCTTCTCGGCATTGTCATCGGTTCTACGGTGTTTTTAGGAAGCCGCATCTTTGCGAACCGCGAACCTGAATACACGGAGATACCAGCTATTACAGAGCGCCAGGGTGAGCCAGTACTGACGATCAATTCGAATAAAGAAAAAGTCAATCAGCTGATCAGCTTTTTCTTATCTGATTATCAAAAAGACAGTGATATCGAATATAAATTTTATTTAGAAAATGAAGCGATGCTAAATGGCACCTTTGAAGTTTTAGGGTTTCCTATCAATTTTTATCTGTACTTTGATCCATTCGTGATGGAAAACGGGAATGTCCAGCTCAAAGCAAGGAGCTTATCGGTCGGGACGCTGAGTCTGCCCATCAAAGACGTGATGAATATGATCAAACGAAATTACAAGTTGCCTAAATGGGTAGAAGTAAACACAGATGATTTGACGATCATGCTCCGGCTCGACCAGTTCCGGATGCAAAACGGCATGTACATCAAGGCTGATAAAATCGACCTAGTGGATGATGATATTCGCTTCAGTCTTTATTTGCCAAAAGATGCGGCTGATTCATCTGCTTCCAACAAAGATACAAACAAAACGAATTCAAGCGATACGAACGACAAAGCATCGAACAACTAAATCTCACGAGGAGGAGCAATATGGAACGAGCAATATTTGCAGGCGGCTGCTTCTGGTGCATGATCCAGCCTTTCGATACATTACTAGGCATCCATACAGTGATGTCTGGTTATACAGGAGGTCATGTACCTGATCCGACCTATGAACAAGTGAAAAGCCAGACCACCGGGCATACTGAAGCGGTGGAAATCATCTATGATCCTAGTCTGATCTCTTATCGTGAACTAGTCGAATTATATTGGCAGCAGACAGATCCTACTGATGCCTTCGGACAATTTGAAGATCGTGGGGACAATTATCGCCCAGTGATTTTCTACCTGACGGACGAACAGCGGCAAGTTGCAGAAAAAAGTAAAAAACAGTTGGCTGAAAGCGGACGTTTCGATCAGCCGATCGTGACGACCATCGAACCGGCACAACCTTTTTATCTAGCAGAAGAAGAGCATCAGGAATATTATAAAAAACATCCTGAGAATTTTAGCAGGAACCATGCACGCCGGGCTGCGTTTATCGAAGAAAATTGGGGGACTGAATCGTGAATCGAAGCTTTTACCATTATCTGATGACTTTGCGTGGCGGAGGTGCTCATGATACATTGTCTGCTTTTGCCACAGAAGCAGGAAAAGACATCCAGTTCCCGAAACACAGTACGGACTATGAAGAGATCTCCAATTATCTGGAAATGACGGTCGATTATCTGCCATCGATGGATATCTTTGATACAGCATGGGAAAAATACTTGGAAAACAATCATCAAACATAGTCAACAGCAGTTATATCTGCTGCAAACGAGAAAAAAGAGAGAAATTCAGCGATCTAGTCGCAATTTTTGCTTATTTTTTCTATAATGGAGAAAGAATGACAAAAAGAGGGATGGATTGATGGATATTGACAAAAAAACAACGTTATATTGATCGCTTTTGGCTCATATTCAAATACTTGCTCATCTCGATTTTTATCGCCTTTATCTTGAGAGGATTCTTGTTTATACCGGTGCCTGTCGAAGGCAACTCGATGGAGAACGTTTTGAGTCAGGGCAACATGGTAGTGATGGAAAAAATCTCTGAGATCAAACGATTCGATGTCATTGTTTTTCAGTTATCTGATGGGACGATCTATATCAAGCGGGTCATCGGGCTACCTGGTGAATCGATCAGCTATCAGGATGACCAGCTACGTATCGATGGGAAAGTGGTCAAGGAACCTTTTTTAATGAAAAACATCAGATCTGATCATGAGAACGCTGCTTATACCACTGATTTCAACTTACAGGAGCTGACAGGAGAGACAAAGCTCCCCAGTGATAGTTACTTTGTCTTAGGAGATAATCGACGAGTTTCGAAGGATAGCCGTTCATTTGGCACAGTGTCAAAAGCTGATATATTGGGAAAAGCGAGATTTGTCTATTATCCGTTCGATGAGATCAAGTGGATCAAGTAAAAAATCAGAATAAAATAAGAAGAAAAAACAAAGAGATCAAAACACGAAGTTTCGGTCTCTTTGTTTTTTTCTCTAGGTTCGTTTGAAAACTTTTCTTGCTTCCAATGCTTTGATGAAAGAATAAATGACAGCCACTTGGATAGGTATCTGGAACATGTTACGAATGACTCTTCCCAAAAAGATCACCTTGAAATCTGCCCCGAACAGTACAGACATCAGCCACGAATTGATAAACAAGCTGACAGGGACCATGATCAGCAACTGAGCAATAATAACAGAAAGCAGATTGATTTTTTTATCATACAGCAGTAGACCATTGATGAAACCGCCAAGAAAAGCAGTGAGGAGAAAAGCCGCTTGGAATGTTCCTGAACCAAAAATAGTGAAATTCAAGGTGTTCGAAAGCATCTCCAATAGTCCCACCCAGATCGGTCCGTACAAATACCCCATCAGTGCCATACTCAAGAAACCGAATGTTATTTGAAAATAGGCAGGTCCAATCGCAATTTTGTAAAGAATGACGTCAAGGGCTAATAAAAGGGCAGAAGTCGACAGCAGTTTCGCGTTCATCGTTGGCAGAGTAAAGATATTTCTGGTCATCAAGGTGTTCAAAAAAATCGCTCCTTCACTAATTGATAGTAAAAGAATACCATAAAACCTCAAAGGTGTCATGACACCTTTGAGGTTTATTTTATATTCATTCATTTGGACATGAAAAAGATGCAGCTAAAAGACCAAAAAGGTCAGCCGCATCTTTTATTCGTCACATTCTCATCCACACAGGTTCCAATGTATTTCCATCTGGATCCTGTACTTCTAGAGAGAACATGTCATCTTCAGACATGCCCATATCGACTTCATGGAAAGTGCCGCCGTTTTCTTTGGCGATCTGTGCAAATTTTCTTACTTCATCCGCACTTGCGACACTAAAGGAAATCAATGCACCACTTGTTTTTTTGCTATCAGCGATCTCTTTGTCTTTGATAAATTTTTTATAAAAATCATGAGATAGCAACATGATCCAAAACGTATCGTCCCAGACCATCGAGCTAGCTTCCTCATTCGAATATTCTTCATTTTTCTTAAAACCCAACTTTTCATAAAACGCAACGGAGCGAGTGACATCGGCAACTGGAAAATTGACAAAAACCATGCTGTTCATTTTGTATCGTCTCCTTTCTGTCTGTACATCATCTCTTATTTTGAAAACGATGTCAAAAAATTTGTCTACCAAAAAAACACTCTTTGTTTCGTTTTATCAGATCAAAAACAAAAAAGTTCAGTCATAAAAAAGAAGATGTGCTAAAATGAGGAAAGATTACTGGCATGAAAGGAATTGAATGATCAATGACCATCCAATGGTTCCCAGGACACATGGCGAAAGCACGCCGTGAAGTTTCTGAAAAAATGAAATATGTAGATATCGTATTTGAATTAGTAGATGCACGATTGCCGTTGTCTTCCCGCAATCCTATGCTGGATCAGATCATCCAGCAAAAACCGCGTCTTGTTTTATTGAACAAAGCAGACTTGGCAGATCCGCAGCAAACGCGTTTGTGGCAGGAATATTTCCGCAGTCAAGGACATCAAGCGTTAGCGATCACCGCGCAAGAAAGCAAGGGGATCAAAGGACTTGTACCAGCAGCTAAAGAAGCACTGAAAGAAAAACGGGCACGTGATGCAGCAAGAGGTATCAAGCCACGAGCCATTCGTGCTATGGTTTTGGGGATTCCAAATGTAGGGAAATCGACATTGATGAACCGTTTAGTCGGCAAGAAGATCGCCCAGACAGGAAACAAACCCGGGGTGACGAAAGGCCAACAGTGGTTGCGTTTAGGCAGTGAACTGGAATTGCTTGATACGCCAGGGATCCTGTGGCCAAAATTCGAAGACGAAGAAATCGGCAAAAAATTAGCTTTGACTGGTGCTATCAAAGATCAGCTTGTCCATCTAGATGATTTGGCGATTTACGGCCTGGACTTTTTTACACGTTACTATCCAGGAAAAATCAGTGAACGTTATGGATTGACTACAGATCAGGAAGAACAACTGGCACCAGATTTGCTCATGGCTATCACCGCCAAACGCGGATACAAAGACGATTATGATCGAGGCAGTGAACTCGTTGTCCATGATATCCGGCAAGGGAAATTAGGACGCTACACACTCGACCGCTGGGAAGAAATGGGGCAGGGAAACGATGACTGAGTCGATCCAAAGCATCAAGGAACGATTAAAAATGATCCATACCTTAGATGATCCTTCGCTACTAGACTTGAGACAAGACAACAGAAAAGGAGTGCAGCAGGCTTTGCTGTCCTTTGAACGACGCTTGGCAAAAGAAGTGCTAGTCAAAGAAAAATACCAGGAAATGTCATTGTTTGAGAAACAAGGCTATGAACAAGGCCATCAATGGATCGCCGGGATCGATGAAGTAGGACGCGGGCCATTGGCAGGTCCAGTGGTGGCTGCCGCCGTCATTTTGCCACGTGAGGAAGTGATCCTTGGTCTGAATGATTCCAAACAGCTCTCTGAGAAAAAACGTGAGGAGCTCTATGAACAGATCCAGGAAAAAGCAGTAGCAATCGGCATCGGTATCGTTGATGAGCATATGATCGATGAAGTCAACATTTATGAAGCAAGCAAGTTAGCGATGATCCAAGCAGTCGAGAAACTGTCAGTCACCCCAACTTATTTGCTGATTGACGCGATGACACTAGATTTGCCGATCCAGCAGGAAAAGCTCATTAAAGGAGATGCCCGGTCCGTTTCGATTGCTGCAGCAAGTATCATTGCGAAAGTTTATCGGGACCGATTGATGAAAGACTATGGCCAGCTTTATCCCGGCTACGGATTTGACCACAATGCAGGCTACGGGACAAAAGAACATCTGGATGGATTAGCAGCTTTTGGCATCACGCCGATCCATCGTAAAAGCTTTGCTCCTGTAAAAAAATATCTAAATTAAAAATTTTTGCCGCTTTTTGCGTATCTTATTAAAAAAGACACATGAAAGGCGGATTTTATTATGGACCGTTTAGAAGAACAATTATTAAAAATGGCTTACGCCAAAGGGATCAGCAGCCAAGGCAAGTGGCTAGTCGCCAGTCATCTGATCCAATCCTCGAAAAAAATACTCACTTTTGAAGAAATCATAAAAATCGGTCGTATTACGACACATCGGGAATTGTTTCGACAAAGCTGGACTGAGATCGAAGAGAACTGGGCATCTTTAAAGAAAGAAAGGCGGTTCATCACTTGCTTCGATCCGCGTTATCCCCAGCAACTCCTGCATTTGGCTTATCCTCCGATCATCCTCTTTTACAAAGGTGACTTGACTTTGCTTAATAGCAAGATGCTTAGTGTAGTCGGCGGCAGACGATCTTCTATCTTAGCGCGTAAGACGGTCTATCGTCTTTTAGGACCGGTGATTGAAGCTGGTTATGTGATCGTCAGCGGTTGTGCCAAAGGGATCGATACGTTCAGCCATCATGCGGCCATCCATTGTGGCGGGAAAACGATCGGTGTGATCGGTACGGGAATCGATCAGGCTTATCCGCCAGAAAGCAGAGATCTGCAAGAAAAGATCGGAAAAGAGCACTTGCTGCTCAGCGAATACCCGCCACAAGCAGGTCCGAAGAAGCATCGTTTTCCTATGAGGAATCGGATCATTGCCGCTTTATCCCAAGGGACCTGTGTCATCGAGGCAAAGAAAAAAAGTGGTTCACTGATCACCGCGCAGCAAGCTCTGGATCTGGGGAGAACGGTTTTTTCTGTTCCAGGAAATATTTTAACAGAACATTCTACAGGATGTCATCATTTGATCCAAGACGGCGCCGTTTGCGCGGTTTCGGGGCAAGACATCTTAGCTGAATTCAAATAATAACAGTAGGCTTTTCATTTGCTTTTCTTGACAAACGTTTTCTGAATGGATATGATAAGCTACGATTTGTACGAATTCTCTTTTAAATAGTAGGAATACGACAAGTGAAAGGAGTCCATTCAGAAATGGCATATAAATATTTAGTGATTGTAGAATCACCTGCAAAGGCCAAAACGATTGAGAAATATCTTGGCCGTAATTATAAAGTAATGGCCAGTGTCGGTCATATAAGAGATCTACCGAAAAGTAAGATGGGGATCGATTTCGAGAACAACTACGAGCCTCATTATATTTCGATTCGCGGTAAAGGCGATGTCATCAAAAGTTTGAAGTCAGCGGCAAAAAAAGCGCAAAAAGTTTATCTCGCAAGTGACCCGGATAGAGAAGGGGAAGCAATCGCTTGGCATTTAGCTTATCTTTTGGGGTTGGATCTCAATGATAAGAATCGCGTAGTCTTTAACGAAATCACAAAAGATGCCGTCAAAGCAGCGTTCAAAGAACCTCGCACGATCAATGTCGATCTAGTAGATGCTCAGCAAGCTCGTCGGACACTCGACAGGATCGTTGGTTACTCGATCAGTCCGATCCTATGGCGCAAAGTCAAGAAAGGTTTGAGTGCAGGCCGTGTCCAATCTGTTGCACTGAAGATCATTATCGATCGGGAAAAAGAAATACGGGATTTCGTCCCAGAAGAATACTGGAGCATCGACGGAAACTTCAAAAAAGCTCGTAAAAAATTCAAAGCGAACTTTTGGGGGATCGACGGCAAGAAAAAGAAATTGCCAAATGCTGAAACAGTAAAAGAAGTCACTTCCAGAATCGAAGGTCAAGATTTCGATGTCAAGAAAGTAGAAAAGAAAGAGCGGAAAAGAAATCCTGCTAATCCTTTCACGACTAGCAGCCTTCAACAGGAAGCTGCCCGAAAATTGAATTTCAGGACAAGAAAAACGATGATGGTTGCCCAACAGCTTTATGAAGGGATCACTCTTGGGAAACAAGGAACAGTCGGTTTGATTACATATATGCGTACCGACTCGACACGTATTGCAGATACAGCAAAGGCAGAAGCAGCCTCTTTCATTGAAGAAACATATGGCAAAGAATTCTCGAGCCATGATCATCGAAAAATCAAAAATGCGCAAGGCGCACAAGATGCCCATGAAGCAGTGAGACCTACCAGTGTGCTTCGGACCCCTGACGAATTGAAGGCATACTTGGATAAGGATCAGCTGAAATTATACACACTGATCTGGTCACGTTTTGTTGCTAGTCAAATGACACCAGCGATTTTAGATACGATGAAAGTAACCTTGGAGCAAAACGGCGTGATTTTCATTGCCAATGGCTCAAAAGTGAAATTCAAAGGGTTCATGCAGGTCTATGTCGAAGGAAGAGATGACGGCAAAGAAGACAAAGAAAATATTCTCCCTGAATTAGAAGAAGGAGATGTCGTCCAATCTGTCGATATCGAACCGAAACAGCATTTTACTCAACCGCCAGCTAGATTCAATGAAGCGACACTGATCCGGGCATTGGAAGAAAATGGCGTAGGTCGTCCATCTACTTATGCGCCAACGCTTGATACGATCCAACGCCGGTATTATGTAAAACTGACACAAAAAAGATTCGAACCTACAGAGCTAGGTGAAATCGTCAATTCACTGATCTGCGAGTTTTTCCCTCAGATCGTCGATGTGCATTTCACTGCAGAGATGGAAGGGGATCTGGACAAGGTCGAAGAAGGAAAAGAAGCGTGGGTGAAAGTCGTTGACCGATTCTACAAACCATTTGAGAAAGAATTGACCAATGCAGAAGAAAAGATCGAGAAAATCCAGATCAAAGATGAACCAGCCGGCTTCGATTGTGATGTGTGTGGCCATCCGATGGTGATCAAATTAGGAAAATACGGTAAGTTCTATGCCTGCAGCAATTTCCCTGACTGTCGGAATACGAAACCAATCGTCAAAGAAATCGGGGTCACTTGTCCGTTGTGTCATGAGGGACAAGTCATCGAACGCAAGTCTAAGAAAAACAGGATTTTTTATGGTTGCTCACGTTTCCCAGAATGCGAATTTACATCTTGGGATAAACCGATCGGCAGAAATTGTCCAAAATGTGACCATTACCTTGTTGAAAAGAAAGTCAAAGGCGGCAAACAAGTCGTTTGTGTGAATGGCGATTACGAAGAAGACGTTCAGAAATAAAAAATAGCAGATAAAAAGAAAAGAGGGTTTTAGTTGAAAACAGTTAATGTTATCGGTGCGGGGCTTGCTGGAAGCGAAGCTGCATGGCAGATCGCGCAAGCAGGTGTACCAGTCCGTTTATATGAAATGCGTCCAGTGAAGACGACAGAAGCACACCATACAGGAGAATTTGCAGAACTTGTCTGTTCGAATTCATTGAGAGGAAACAGTTTAGTGAATGCTGTAGGATTATTAAAAGAGGAAATGCGTCGTTTAGATTCTGTAGTGATCACATCCGCAGACGAGACAGCCGTACCTGCTGGCGGAGCATTAGCTGTCGACCGAGATTCTTTTTCTCAAACCATCACTCGAAAAGTGAAGGAACATCCGTTAGTGACAGTCGTCAACGAAGAAGTCACCGCTTTGCCTGTAGGGATCACAGTGATCGCTACTGGTCCTTTGACTTCGCACCCGTTGGCAGAAAGTATCAAAGAATTCAACGGTTCCGATGGTTTTTATTTCTATGACGCAGCAGCACCGATCGTCGACAAATCGACGATCGACATGGACAAAGTATATTTGAAATCACGTTATGACAAAGGTGAAGCAGCTTATCTGAATTGTCCTATGACAGAAGAGGAATTCAAAGCATTCCACGAAGCGCTCGTCAATGCCGAAGTGGCTGAACTGAAATCTTTTGAAAAAGAAAAATATTTCGAAGGCTGCATGCCGATCGAAGTCATGGCTCAGCGTGGTTTCAAGACGATGCTGTTCGGACCGATGAAACCAGTAGGGCTGGAAGATCCTAAGACTGGTAAACGACCATATGCAGTGATCCAGCTGCGCCAGGACAATGCAGCAGCTTCTTTGTATAACATCGTTGGCTTCCAGACACATTTGAAATGGGGCGAACAAAAACGCGTATTCCGAATGATTCCAGGTCTGGAGAATGCAGAATTTGTCCGTTATGGAGTGATGCATCGGAACAGTTTCATGAATTCACCAGAATTATTGAAGCCGACTTATCAGTCGAAAAAACGTGAAGACTTGTTCTTTGCAGGACAAATGACCGGTGTGGAAGGATATGTCGAGAGTGCAGCGAGCGGACTGCTTGCAGGGATCAACGCAGCACGTCTTGCCAAAGAAATGGTGCCGATCGAGTTTCCACAAGAAACGGCAATCGGCAGCATGGCCTATTACATTACCCATGCAGAAGGAAAACATTTCCAGCCAATGAACGCAAACTACGGGTTATTCCCAGAGTTGCCAGAACGTATCAGAGATAAAAAAGCGCGTTATGAAGCTTTAGCACAAAGAGCTTTGGAAGCGAATGAACAAGTCAGAAAAGAATTAGCAAAAGAAGCATTACCGAATAATTAGCCTTAAAGGATAAGGGTGAGACAAGCAGTCTTGCTCTTTTTCTTGTGTGTCAGGAAAAAGCACGTGATTTCCGATCGATCTGTATCTGTGAGGATTATTCTTAAGAATTTCTCAAATAATCAGGTAATAAATTGCGCCAATTGTGAACAAACTTAGAAATATTGATTAAATTCTGACAATTTATTTGTTTTTTCACATCTGCTATGCTAAATTTATCTCTGGGATAAAAAGGAAGGTGCGAAAATGACAGAACAAACGTGGGAAGAAAAGTTTTTGCGTTACTTGATCGTTGAACGCGGGTATTCCGAAAAGACAAGAGCTGCATACGAAGAAGACATCGATGATTTCAAAGAATTTTTGGAAGAATCAGGGGATGCCGACTTGCTGAAAATCAATCATTTAGACGTTCGTGTCTATCTGAGTGTGTTGTCAGATAAAGAATACAGTCGAAACTCAATCAGTCGGAAGATCGCTAGTCTGCGCTCATTTTATCATTACCTTCTGAAAGAAGAAGCAGTGAAAGAAAATCCTTTTTCTTATGTCCATCTTAAAAAGAAAAGCTTGAGATTGCCTCGCTTTTTTTATGAGAATGAAATGCAGGTTTTATTTGATAGCGTAGCTGGGGACAGCCCGTTGGATTTGAGAAATCGAGCATTGCTGGAAGTCTTGTATGGTTCAGGGATCCGTTTGAGCGAATGCAGCGGCTTGAAAGTTTCGGATATAGATATCGATTCGGAGGTCATGCTGATCCATGGAAAAGGGAATAAAGAGCGTTATGCTCCGTTAGGCTCTTTTGCACAGGATGCCTTGCATGAATATTTTGAAAAGAGTCGCCGCTTTTTGATGGACAAGTACCACAAAGAACATGATTTCGTATTCATCAATCATCATGGCGATCCAATCACGCCGACTGGGATCGAATACGTCTTGAATCAAGCGATCAAAAAAAGCAGCTTGGATAGTGATATCCATCCTCATATGCTTCGGCATACCTTTGCGACACATCTGCTGAATAACGGAGCAGATATGCGGACAGTCCAAGAATTGTTAGGACACGCTGATTTGTCGACTACGCAGATCTATGCACATGTGACAAAAGAAAGCTTACAAAAAAATTACCGCTCTTTCCATCCAAGAGCGTAAAGAAACGTTAGAGAATAATCGATTTAGGAGGAACACAAATATGGTAGAATCACAATTCCATTCAACCACGATCTGTGCAGTTGAAAAAGATGGCAAATTTGCTATGGCCGGAGATGGTCAGGTAACGATGGGTGAATCGGTCGTTATGAAAGGAACAGCTAAAAAAGTGCGACGCATCTATAACGATGAAGTAGTTGTCGGCTTTGCAGGAAGTGTAGCAGATGCATTCACATTAGAAGAAAAATTTGAAGGCAAGCTCAATGAATATAACGGGAATCTACAACGTGCAGCTGTTGAACTTGCGCAAGAATGGCGTACACAACAATCGATGCAGAAGCTAGAAGCAATGCTGATCGTTATGAACGACAAAGAGATGCTTCTTGTTTCAGGAACTGGAGAAGTCATTACACCAGATGATGGTATTCTAGCTATCGGTTCCGGCGGTAATTTTGCATTAGCTGCTGCTCGAGCAATGAAGAATTATGCACATAACGAGATGAGTGCCAAAGAAATCGCAGAAAACGCGTTGAATATCGCAGCAGATATCTGTATCTTTACCAACCATAATATTATTGTAGAAGAACTATAACGAGGTGAATCACGAATGAATGAATTAAAACAAACACCACGACAAATCGTCAGTGAATTAGATGAATATATCGTAGGACAACAGGCAGCGAAAAAATCTGTCGCTGTTGCTTTACGTAACCGCTACCGCCGTCTGCAGCTGGACGAAAAAATGCAGCAGGACATCACACCTAAAAACATGTTGATGATCGGACCAACTGGTGTCGGGAAAACAGAGATCGCTCGTCGTTTGGCAAAAATCGTCAATGCGCCATTTGTAAAAGTCGAAGCAACCAAATTCACAGAAGTCGGCTATGTCGGCAGAGACGTGGAATCAATGGTCCGAGATCTCGTGGAAAATGCGATCCAGATCGTCGAAAAAGAACAATACAGTCGTGTATATTCAAGTGCCAAGAAAAATGCAGAAAAACGGTTAGTGAAAGTATTAGTACCTGGCATCAAAAAAGAACAGAAACAATCAACCAACCAATTCGAACAAATGATGAACTTGTTCAATGCTTCTCAGCAGAATATGGCAGAACCGCAAGAAGAAGTCACAGAAGACATTCGGGTGAATCGCCGTACCGTCTTAGAACAGCTGCAAAAAGGCTTGCTGGACAATCGAGAAGTCACGATCGAAGTGGAAGATCAGAAAAAACCAGCACCGATGATGAACAACGGACTGGAACAAATGGGGATCGATTTGAACGAAACACTCGGTGCATTGACACCAAAGAAAAAAATCGAGCGTACTGTGACTGTCAAAGAAGCATTGGAACTGCTGATCAAAGAAGAGTCAGCTAAACTAGTGAAAGATGCGGACATCCATAGCGAAGCAATTAAATTAGCTGAATCAAGCGGCATCATCTTCATCGATGAAATCGATAAGATCACTTCGAAATCTCAGCAATCAGGTGAAGTATCACGAGAAGGCGTACAACGAGACATCTTGCCGATCGTCGAAGGCTCCCAAGTGAATACGAAATACGGAGTTATCCAGACAGATCACGTCTTGTTCATCGCTTCTGGCGCGTTTCACTTGTCAAAACCAAGTGATCTGATCCCGGAATTGCAAGGACGTTTCCCGATCCGCGTAGAACTAGATGATCTTTCTACAGAAGATTTCGTCAAGATCTTGACTGAACCGAACAACGCACTGATCAAACAATATGTTGCACTGATCGGGACAGAGAATGTTTCAGTGACCTTTACGAAAGAAGCAATCGAGCGGATCGCACAAATCGCTTTTGATGTGAATCGTGACACAGATAATATCGGGGCACGAAGACTCCACACGATTCTGGAAAAACTGCTTGAAGACTTGTTATTTGAAGCACCAGACATGCAGATGGGTGAGATCACGATCACCGAAGCTTACGTAGATGACAAATTAGGATCCATTGCGGCAAACGAAGATCTAAGCCGCTATATATTATAAAATCGGAGGACGAACATGACAGACTTGCTAACGAAAACCCGCAAGATAAACACACTTTTGCAGCAAAAGAATACTTTTGATATGCAAGCAGATTTGCCTTACGATAAAATGGCTGTGACATTAGGAGGAATCCTAGACAGCAATACGTATATTATCGGCAGCAACGGCGTACTCTTAGGCTATAATGAACGCCATGATGTCAATAATGAACGGATCAAAACGATGTTTGTTGAAAAACAGTTTCCCGAATCCTACACGGATACAGTCGCTCAGCTGATGAAAACAGAAGCGAATATCCCGATCACAAGCGACATCACAGCGTTCCCTGTTGAATCACGAGAAAAATACCCATTTGGCTTGACGACGGTGGTGCCAATCTTTGGTGCAGGTGAACGCTTGGGAACGATCATTTTGTCCCGTATGGAGCAGGCATTCGCAGATGACGATCTCGTATTGGCAGAATATGGTGCGACTGTTGTCGGGATGCAGATCCTTTACCAGAAATCTCGCAGTATCGAGGCAGATGTGCGAAGTGCTACAGCTGTCCAGATGGCAATCAACACGTTGTCTTATAGTGAACTGAAAGCTGTGCAAGCTATTTTTGATGCGTTGGACGGAGACGAAGGCCGGTTGACTGCTTCGAATATTGCTGATAAAATAGGGATCACACGTTCGGTTATCGTCAATGCTTTACGCAAACTGGAATCTGCGGGAATCATTGAATCACGTTCGTTAGGAATGAAAGGAACGTATCTGAAAGTGTTAAACCCCCGATTTAAAGAAGAATTAGCAAAACATAGTTATTGATAGCAACGTAGTCAGTGTTGAATGAGTGCTGGCATGATAAAAGTATGGCGAAGATGGAGGAGTTACAATGACTGTTATTATTCAAAATGATCAGCTCATTGCTGAAATAGCTGAACATGGCGCAGAATTGATCAGTTTAAGATCAAAAGAACATGATCTGGAATACATCTGGCAAGGTGATCCAGAATATTGGGGCAGACATGCACCTGTTCTTTTCCCGTTTGTCGGGCGATTGAAGAACGATCAATATACGTATCGAGGAAAAACCTATTCTATGAGTCAGCACGGCTTTGCCAGAGACATGGATTTTGAAGTCATTGAACAAGGAACGGAATTAGCAAGTTTTCTTTTGAGAAGTACGCCGGAAACCAAAAAGAATTATCCGTTTGATTTCGAATTGGTGATTTCTTATGAATTGGGCGGAGACGGGATCACTGTCCATTATCAGGTAGCAAACGTCGGAGAAGAGGAGATGTTCTTTTCGATCGGCGGCCATCCCGCTTTCAATGTACCACTAGAAAAAGGGCTGTCATTTGATGATTTTTATCTGGCATTTTCTCCATTGAAATCAAGGTTGCGTTTGCCTTTGAATGGTCCTTTTATTGATATGGAACAAAAGACGCTCGGGCAGACGAATACGAATTTGGCCTTGAATCGGGAGCTATTCAATCAGGATGCGCTAGTTTTCGAAACAAGAGGACTGAATGCTTATGCGATCCGAAGCGAAAAATCGATCCACAGCGTCACATTGAGCTATAAGGACATGCCGTATGTCGGGATTTGGTCTCCGTATCCAAAAGAAGCGCCATTCGTTTGTATCGAACCTTGGTGCGGGATTGCAGATACGATGGAAAGTAACGGGAACTTGATGGAGAAAGTAGGTATCAATCAGCTTGGTGCCCATGAAATCTTCAAGACAAAATACTCGATCACTGTCAAATAAAGACACGAATCACCACTTTCTCAAACTAAAAAAACAGTTGGCTGCTTTTGCCGCAGTCAACTGTTTTTATGTCACGTTACGTTTTTTAAGATTTTTTCTTACTGCTGTTCAAACCGAAAGGCACACGGCTTTCAGTATGGTTCCTGATTCGCTGGATATTTTCCTTGTGTCGGTAGAAAATAAAGGAAGAGACTAAGAAAGCAATGATCGTAAGCAGCCAGTTCGGTTCTGGCAGAATCATCGGAGCGACGTAAGGAAGCGCAATCGTGGACAACGTGATCAGCACTGCACTGATCATGCTGCTCAAACTGACCATACTCGTACAAAACAAACTGATGATAAAAATGATACAAGAATAAACAAAGAACACAGGATTGAATCCTAATAACATCCCTGCACTAGTCGCAACTGCTTTTCCGCCTTTGAATCCGGCAAAAATGGGAAAAGTATGCCCTAAGATCGCGCAGACACCGAACCAAAGAGGGTTCACTGAGGAAAGATGGAAAATCAGCGGCAGACAGGTCGCCAGCGTCCCTTTAAGGATATCCATTAGCAAGACAATGATACCAGCAGTTTTGCCCAACACTCTGAATGTATTTGTTGTTCCGGTATTCCCGCTTCCGTGCTGGCGGATATCTTTTTTAAAAAACAATTTCCCCACCCAGACACCTGAAGGAATAGAACCCAAAAGGTATGCTACAATAAGTAATAAGATCAATTTCATTTTTTTCCCTCTTTCAAGTTGAAAACTAATGTTTATTTTAGCATGAATAGACAAGAGGAACAATTGAAAAAATTGAAAGATACGGGCGGGGATAGTAAATAATCGAAAATAAGGAGTGTCGTCAATGATCTTTGAGAATCCCTCACAAGACATGATTTTTACGTACTTGAAACAAGCAAAAACAGTAGCGGTAGTCGGCTTGAGCAACAAGCCTGAACGAACCAGTTATATGGTGGCACAGGTGCTGCAAGATCACGGATATCGTATCATCCCTGTCAATCCCGTACTGGCCGGTCAAGAGATCCTAGGAGAAAAAGCAGTTGGCAGTTTGACTGAAATCGATGAACCGATCGATATCGTGGATGTGTTTCGACGAAGTGAGTTTTTACCTGAGGTCGCTGCTGAATTCTTGAAGACCGATGCGAAAGTATTCTGGGCGCAATTAGGACTCAAAAACGAGGAAGCAGCCCAAATGCTTCAAGATGCAGGTAGAAAGGACATAGTGATGGATCGGTGTATGAAAATCGAATTGAACAAAATGGATGAGCAGGCACTAAAGAATGGGTAGGTGCCATCATTTATCCTAATTGAGAGATAAGAGGCCAGGTCCGTTTTGTCCCAGCCTCTATGACAGAAACGAAAAGCATTTGAACACGAAAAGTCTGCTTCAAAAGTTGTCGGGCGTCAATCCATTTTGGAATTTGTTCTCCCCTCTTTTTTTTCGCAGTCTTTTCTAGTATGATAATCGTGGTGCGGTTTTGCCGCAAAGTATTATTGAAGGAGCGTTTGCCTTGGCAAAAAAAGTAAACAATGAATATAATGATGCTTCGATCCAAGTACTTGAAGGATTGGAAGCAGTTAGAAAACGACCAGGGATGTACATTGGTTCGACTGATAGCCGAGGCTTGCATCATTTAGTCTATGAAATCGTCGATAACGCTGTAGATGAAGCTTTATCGGGCTATGGGAACGAAATCGATGTAACGATCCATGAAGACAGCAGCATCACTGTGGCAGACAGCGGACGCGGAATGCCAGTGGGTATGCATGCTTCAGGGATCCCGACTGTCGAAGTGATTTTTACCGTACTGCATGCCGGAGGAAAATTCGGTCAAGGCGGCTATAAAACTTCCGGAGGCCTTCACGGTGTCGGAGCAAGTGTCGTCAATGCATTATCGAAATGGCTGACCGTAACGATCGTTCGAGATGGCGTTGAATACCAGCAAAAATTCAAAAACGGCGGGAAGCCAGACGGTACATTGAAAAAAATCGGCAAAACCAAAAAAGCGAATGGGACGATTGTCCATTTTTTACCAGATGATACGATTTTCAGCACAACGAAATTTTCGTATGACACATTAGCTGAGCGTTTGAGAGAATCAGCTTTCCTTTTGAAAGGTGTGAAAATCTCTCTTTCTGACCTTCGTGGGGAAGAACCTGTGAAGGAAGTCTTTCATTATGAAGAAGGAATCAAAGAATTTGTCGATTATTTGAATGAGGAAAAGGATACGTTGACACCCGTCATTTATTTTTCTGGAGAAAAAGAAGGCATCGAAGTAGAGGTCGCTTACCAGTACAATGATGGTTATTCCGAAAACGTCCTGTCTTTTGTCAACAATGTCCGTACAAAAGATGGTGGTACCCATGAAGCTGGGATGAAAGCCGCGATGACAAAGGCCTATAATGAATATGCCAGAAAAGTCGGCTTACTGAAGGAACGCGACAAGAATCTTGAAGGAAGCGACTTCCGAGAAGGATTAGCAGCCGTTCTTTCGATTCGGGTCCCTGAAAATCTGCTCCAATTCGAAGGGCAGACAAAAGAAAAATTAGGGACGCCTGTCGCTCGGACCGTTGTAGACAGCGTCATTGGAGAACAAATGGGCTTTTTCTTACAAGAAAACAGCGAAATGAGCCAATCTCTCGTCCGTAAAGCGATCAAAGCAAGAGAAGCGAGAGAAGCTGCCCGCAAAGCCAGAGAAGAAAGCCGAAATGGGAAGAAACGCAAGAAAGGTGAATCCCTGCTTTCTGGTAAATTGACACCAGCACAATCACGTAATCCGAAGAAAAATGAATTGTATCTTGTCGAAGGGGATTCCGCTGGAGGATCAGCGAAACAAGGTCGGGACAGAAAATTCCAAGCGATACTGCCGCTTCGAGGAAAAGTCATCAACACCGAGAAAGCAAAAATGCAAGATATCTTGAAGAACGAAGAAATCAATACTATGATCTATACGATCGGCGCAGGAGTGGGACCGGAATTTTCGATCGAAGACTGCAATTATGACAAGATCATCATCATGACCGATGCGGATACCGATGGTGCGCATATCCAAGTCCTGCTTCTTACATTCTTTTATCGTTATATGAAACCATTGATCGAAGCCGGGAAAGTCTATATCGCATTACCGCCGCTTTACAAAGTTTCAAAAGGACAAGGGAAGAAACAAGTCGTGGAATATGCATGGACCGACGATGAACTGGCAGCAACGATCAAGAAAATCGGAAAAGGCTATATGCTCCAGCGGTACAAAGGGCTAGGGGAAATGAATGCCGAGCAGCTTTGGGAAACGACGATGGATCCTGCCTCTCGTACGCTGATCCGAGTTCGTATCGATGACGCTGCACAGGCAGAACGCCGAGTAACGACGCTCATGGGAGATAAAGTCGAACCGCGACGCAAATGGATCGAAAGCCACGTCCAATTCACATTAGAAGAAGACGGAAGCATCTTGGATAAAAAAGAAGATGCAGAGATCGCTCCTTCTGTCTCAAATGATCTATTAGATGAAGAGCAATCAGAACAAAATCAATCCAATCAAACAGTTGATGTAGAATAGGAGGTCACCTGATGGAAGATCGACAAGAAGTACAAGAATTAACCTTAGAAGAAGTGATGGGTGACCGCTTCGGACGTTATTCAAAATATATTATCCAGGAACGTGCTTTGCCAGATATCCGTGATGGGCTGAAACCTGTCCAACGGCGGATCTTGTTCGCGATGAACAAGGATGGCAACACATTCGATAAAGGATTCCGCAAATCCGCAAAATCTGTTGGGAATATCATGGGGAATTATCATCCCCATGGTGACAGCAGTATTTATGAAGCGATGGTTCGGATGAGCCAAGACTGGAAGTTACGGGAAGTACTGATTGAGATGCACGGGAACAACGGGAGCATGGACGGTGATCCGCCTGCTGCCATGCGTTATACAGAAGCCCGTTTGTCCAAATTAAGCGGCGAGATGCTAGCGGATATCGAAAAAGACACGGTAGATCTTGTCTGGAATTTCGATGATACCGAAAAAGAACCGACAGTCCTTCCTGCCAGATACCCCAACTTGCTGGTCAATGGCTCTACAGGGATTTCTGCCGGATATGCGACAGAGATTCCGACACACAATCTGGCAGAAGTCATCGACGGGACGATCTACATGATTGATCACCCGCAAGCAAGTCTCGACAAACTGATGGAATATATCCCTGGTCCCGATTTTCCGACCGGAGGGATCCTGCAAGGGAAAGACGAAATCAAAAAAGCCTATGAAACGGGTCGTGGAAAAGTGATTCTCCGTTCAAAAACTAGCATTGAATCACTCAAAGGCAACAAACAGCAGATCGTCATCTCTGAAATCCCTTATGAAGTCAATAAAGCAACACTTGTCAAGAAAATGGACGAGATCCGCCTGAATAAAAAAATCGACGGAATCGCTGAAGTGCGAGATGAAAGTGACCGCACAGGCTTGCAAATCGTGGTTGAATTGAAAAAAGACGCAAATGCTCAAGGGATCTTGAATTATTTGTTCAAAAACACGGAATTGCAAATCAATTATAATTTCAATATGGTTGCGATCGATCACATGACTCCGCATCAAGTAGGTCTGAAAGATATCTTGAGCAGCTATATCGAACATAGAAAACAAGTGATCACAAAACGCAGTCAATTCGATTTGGCCAAAGCACAAAAAAGACAGCACATCGTGGAAGGCTTGATGAAAGCTTTGTCTATCTTGGATGAAGTGATCGCGACGATCAGAGAAAGCAAAGACAAAAAAGATGCGAAACAAAATCTGGTCGAAGTCTTCCAGTTCACTGAAGAACAAGCAGAAGCGATCGTCACACTGCAACTATATCGTTTGACGAACACCGATATCACTGAACTTCGTCGTGAATCAGAAAGTCTGATCGCACAGATCACAGAGCTGAACAAGATTCTCTCGAATGACAAAGAACTATTCTCTGTCATGAAAAAAGAACTTCGAGAAGTGAAGAAAAAATATGCCAACGCTCGAATGACTGCGATCGAAGATGAAATCGAAGAAATCAAGATCGATACAAAAGTACTAGTTGCACAAGAAGATGTGATCGTCAGCGTGACACGTGAAGGGTATGTCAAACGGACAAGTCTTCGTTCATACAGCGCCTCAAAACCGGAAGAAATCGGTATGAGAGAAGGAGATTATCTTCTTTATTCTGGTGAATTGAGTACACTGGATCATCTTCTTTTGATCACGAACAAAGCGAATGTCATTTATCGTCCGGTACATGAATTGCCTGATCTGAAGTGGAAGGATGCAGGAGAACATATCTCTCAAACCATCATGAATCTATCCGTAGATGAATCGATCATGGCTGTTTTCCCTTATCAGAAGATCGATCCGGAAAAAACATTCGTATTCATCAGTAATAATGGTCTGATCAAGCAAACGAGGATGACAGAATTCGAACCATGGCGTACTTACAAGAGTCGTCCACTCAGCGGGATGAAGCTGAAAGATGAAGAAGCTGAATTAGCCGCTGTCTATTTGGAAAACGGACAGCCAGGCTTAGATGTCTTCCTCGTCACGAAGCAAGGAATGGGCTTGCGTTATCCGCTGACTGATGTACCGGTAGTCGGTGCCAAAGCAGCAGGTGTCAAATCCATGAACCTGAAAGAAGGCGATTCTGTCGTGAATGGGTTACTCGTCTTGGCAGAAGGGGATACGCCGATCGTGATCGTGACACAGCGCGGCGCGGTAAAACGGATGCTCGCTCAAGAGATCAGCCAGACCTCACGAGCAAAACGAGGTGTCACTGTTTTGCGGGAACTGAAAAAAAATGCGCACCGCATCGTCTACATGTCTGAAGGGCGTTCAAAAGAAATCACACTGATCAACCAAAAAGGACAGCAGCTGACAATCGATCCGACTGATTACCCGATCAGTGACCGGACATCGAATGGTTCGTTTGCCTTAGATGAGAAAAAAGGCGGGGAAGTCATTGAAGTGATCGATGCGCCGGAAATAGCCATCACAGATTAACTGTTATGGTATTTATTGAAAAGACGTTTTCTGTATTAGTACAGGAAACGTCTTTCTTTCATCTTTGTTAATAAAAAATTAACGTGTAGAACCAAGAAATATGAAAGTGTTCACAATGTATAAATAGCGGCCATTCAACGTTTCTGTATACAATTGCGTGTAATGATAAAAAGTTGTTAAATAAAAAACAAGAAAACCCTTGCAAAGAAGCCTCCCTGTGTTATACTAATCACGTAAAAACTGTTACACTAAACAGGAATTTTAGGAGGTCCATACAATGGAGCAATGGAATGGATTTAAAGGTACAAAATGGAGAGAAGGCGTAGACACACGGGATTTTATCCAAAACAACTACACAGAATACCGTGGAGATGACAGTTTCCTGGAAGGCCCGACAGAAGCAACTGAAAAGCTCTGGGAAGAACTTCAAAAACTGAACGATGTCCAATATGAACGCAATGGCGTGTACAACATGGACACAGAAATCGTATCGACCATTACTTCTCATGATGCAGGTTATTTAGACAAGGATCTGGAAAAAATCGTCGGATTGCAGACAGATGAACCATTGAAACAAGCATTCATGCCATTTGGCGGGATCAACATGGCCAATAATGCATTGAAGAGCAACGGCTACACGCCTAATGACGAATTGACTCACATTTTTACAGACTGGCGCAAGACTCATAACCAAGGGGTATTCGATGCTTATACTGCAGAGATGCGTGCTGCTCGTAAAAACAAAATCATCACTGGCTTGCCAGATGCTTATGGACGCGGACGAATCATCGGAGATTACCGTCGTGTTGCATTGTATGGAATCGACTATTTGATGGAACAAAAGAAAAAAGATCATGATTTGACTGGTTATCACACAATGAGCGAAGAAGTGATCCGTTTACGTGAAGAAATCACGGAACAATACCGCGCATTGGCACAAATGAAAGAAATGGCTGCAAAATACGGCTATGATATTTCTAAACCAGCTGCTAATGCAAAAGAAGCGGTACAATGGTTATACTTCGGTTATCTTGCAGCTATCAAATCTCAAAATGGAGCAGCTATGTCAATCGGACGTATCTCTGCTTTCTTGGATATCTATATCCAGCGTGATTTGGACAACGGCGTGATCACTGAGCAAGAAGCACAAGAATTGATCGACCATTTAGTCATGAAACTTCGTATGGTCAAATTCGCTCGTACACCAGAATACAATCAGTTGTTCTCAGGATTCCCAGTTTGGGCAACTTTATCGATTGCTGGTATGGGATTGGATGGCCGTTCTCTAGTAACGAAAAACGATTTCCGCTTACTGCATACGCTAACGAATATGGGACCTTCACCAGAACCGAACTTGACTGTTTTATATTCTGAACATCTGCCAGAAGGATTCAGAACTTATGCCAGCAAGATCGCGATCGAAAGTTCATCGATCCAGTTTGAAAATGACAATCTGCTTCGCGAACAATGGGGATCTGACGACTGCGCGATCGCTTGCTGTGTGTCAGGAACAGTAGTCGGAAAAGACATGCAGTTCTTCGGTGCTCGTGCAAACTTGGCAAAAGCGCTACTATATGCAATCAACGGCGGTGTCGATGAAGTGACAGGTGCACAAGTCGGACCGGAATATCGTCCGATCACCTCTGAAACACTTGATTTCGAGCAAGTCAAACACAATTTCATGAACATGATGGACTGGCTAGCAGAACTTTATGTGAATACGCTGAACATCATCCACTACATGCATGACAAATATTCCTACGAAGCAGCACAACTTGCTTTGATGGACTCTGATTTGAAACGGACATTTGCGACTGGTATCGCAGGTATCTCCCATGCTGCAGACAGTCTGGCTGCCATCAAGTATGCAGAAGTAAAACCAATCCGTAACGAAAAAGGAATCGCAGTCGACTTTGAAGTGAACGGCGAATTCCCTAAATATGGAAATGACGACGATAAAGCAGATGAATTAGCAGAATGGATCTTGGAATACTTCATGTCACAGATCAAACGTCATAAAACTTATCGTAACTCAACACCTACGACGTCATTGCTGACGATCACATCGAACGTAGTCTACGGTAAAAACACAGGGAATACTCCTGATGGCCGTGAAGCCGGCAAGCCGTTAGCACCAGGAGCAAACCCAAGTTACAATGCAGAACAAAACGGATTACTGGCAAGTTTGAACTCAACTGCTAAAATCAATTATGCTTATGCACGTGACGGTATCTCAAACACGCAAACGATCAATCCTTCAGGTCTTGGAAAAGACGAACCAACAAGAATCGGCAACTTGCGTAATGTATTAGATGGCTACTTCTCTAAAGGCGCTTATCATTTGAACGTGAACGTCTTCAGTAATGACTTGCTGCGTGACGCAATGGAAAATCCAATGAAATATCCGAACTTGACGATCCGTGTTTCAGGATATGCAGTCAAATTCCGTGACTTGACAAGAGAACAGCAACTAGATGTCTTGATGAGAACATCGCACGACAGAATGTAAGAAAAAAGGATGTGACAACTGAGTTCTGCTTTAAGGAATAAGGAAACTGAACAGAAAATAGCTTCTTATATTTTCTTGTTCAGTGAACTTATTACCGCAGATGCAAGCTTTTGAGCACCGTTTATGAGGATATGAAAGGAACGTTTTGATCTAGATAGTAGAAAGAAAAATAGTTTTCTATCTTCTGCATCTTTCTAAACTAGTATCGACAATCAAGTTCTTTCACAAACGCTTGATTCCTTTATTTTGTCGCAAAATGAATTCAAAGAAAAGAAGTGAACGCTAATGGAAGAAAAAACAATTGGCTATGTCCATTCGATTGAAACGTTTGGCTCAGTTGACGGACCTGGTGTACGATTTGTCATTTTTATGCAAGGCTGCCGCATGCGCTGCCAATTCTGCCATAATCCAGATACTTGGAATATCGGCGGTGGAAAAGAATATACGGCAGATGAGCTTTTGGATCAGGCAGAACGCTTTCGTTCCTATTGGGGGCAAGAAGGCGGGATCACTGTGAGTGGAGGCGAACCGCTTCTTCAAATCGATTTTCTGATCGAATTATTTAGAAAAGCAAAAGAACGCGGCATGCATACCACACTAGATACCTGCGGCAAACCCTTCACCCGTGAAGAGCCCTTCTTTTCTCGATTTCAGGAATTGATGAAGTATACGGAATTGCTGTTATTCGATATCAAACACATCGATAATGAAGAACATAAGAAGCTTACACATTGGGGAAATGAGAATATTTTGGAAATGGCGCAATACTTGTCAGAAACGAACAAACCAGTTTGGATCAGGCATGTGCTGGTTCCTGAACGCAGTGATTACGATGAGTATCTGATTCGATTGGACAGTTTCATCAAAACGTTGAAAAACGTAGATAAAGTGGAAATCCTTCCTTACCATACAATGGGAAAATACAAATGGGAGACTTTAGGTCTGAAGTACCCATTAGAAGGGATCGAACCACCTACGAAAGAACGCGTGGAAAATGCCAAACGACTTCTCCATACAGAAAGTTATACCGGATATTTAACACGATAATCATTGACGGAAAGAAGTTAAGTATTGCTTCTTTCCGTTTTTTTGCTATTATTAAGTAGGAGAAATCACAAAGGAGCGAATCATATATGTCAAAAGTTTTAGTTTTCGGACACCAAAACCCCGATACCGATGCAATCGGTGCAGCGATTGCTTTTTCACATCTGCAAAATGAATTAGGGAAAGACACAGAAGCTGTTGCTTTAGGTAACCCTAATGAAGAAACTCAATTTGCACTTGATCATTTCAACTTGCAAGCCCCACGTGTGGTTGAATCAGCCAAAGCGGAAAATGCCGATGTGATGCTCGTCGACCACAACGAATTCCAGCAAAGCATCTCTGATATCGCAGAAGTCAATGTGTTAGCAGTAGTGGATCACCATCGGATCGCTAACTTCGAAACAGCGAACCCATTGTACTACCGTGCAGAACCTGTTGGCTGTACAAGTACGATCATCTTGAAATTATATAAAGAAAACCAAGTAGCTATCCCTAAAGAAATCGCAGGAATCATGCTGTCAGCGATCATTTCAGACACTTTGCTGTTCAAATCACCAACATGTACACTAGAAGACGAAGCTGCAGCAAAAGAGCTTGCAGAAATCGCAGCAGTTGATCTGAATGCCTATGGATTGGATATGCTGAAAGCAGGAACGAACCTAAGCGACAAATCAGCAGAAGTATTGCTTGATCTTGATGCAAAAAGCTTCCCAATGGGCGATTCAAGCGTACGTATCGCACAAGTCAATACAGTTGACCTGAAAGAAGTAATGGACCGTCAGGCAGAATTGGAAGCTGCTATGGAAAAAGAAATGACAGCGAACGGATACGACCTTTTTGTTCTAGTTGTAACTGATATCCTCGAAAGCAATTCTGAATTATTGGCTGCAGGTAAAGAAAAAGGAAAAGTAGAAGAAGCTTTCCAAACGAAATTGACAAATAACCGTGCATTCTTGGAAGGTGTCGTTTCTCGTAAAAAACAAGTCGTGCCACAATTAACAGAAGCTTTCAACTAAAAAAAGCAGATCAGCAAGCCGGGATATCTGAGCGATTCAAGATATTTCGGCTTTTTTGAAGAGAAGAAATCGAAATATCTCAAATGATGCTGATCCATTGCTTCTTAAAATAAAAAATGATAGAAAAGAGAAAAACATGAACTATTTTTATTCAGAGAATCAAGTAAAAACCTATCAAAAATTCGTGAATGACCCGCTATTTCCTTCACTCATCGACTATCTGTATGCGCATCGAGAAGAAGAAGTGATTTTGCGCGAGCTGAAAAAAGAATTCCCGCAAAAGGATTTCGAACATTTTTTAGATCAGCTGATTGAAAATGGCTTGATCCTGCGTAAAGCGCGCAGATATCGGCTGAATTTCCCTGTTTTTGAACCAAATGACTATCAGGAATATAGTCGTGCATTGACGGAAAAGATCGCTTCTGAGCTTGAATCGATGACAGAGATTGATCGGAAGTTTGCCATGAGCGAAGAAATATGGACCTACTGCTTTGAAGAAGAAGCAGAATATTTTTATGCTGTAACAAACGACAGACAAGTGCGCAAGATGACAGCTGGAAATTCTACATATCGATTTGTTTCTCTTTCTTCTGATGAAGAATTGCCTTTATCTTTAGCAGTTTATTTTTTCATCCAAAAAAACCAGTTACCGATACCTTCTAAGTTTTCAGAAATCGCCGAATTGATAGGAGATGTGAATGAAGCTTATTACTTTGATCAAGTAGAAGTGATCATTGAGCGTATACGCAAGGGGAAATTCAAAAATCGTCGACCAAGTATTTTTTTAGAATCCTTGCTAGCAACGCGTACAGTAGAAAAAACGACACAGGAAAGCGACGCCTATGAACTGGTGCTACCGATCGTGTCAGAGGAGCGGGAACCGCTCGACATCATCAAATGTACAGATGGGATAGACTTGCCGACAGATGCAGTAGCATTCATCAAAAAGCAAGCATATAATGAATTGAAGAGCCGATTTATGCCAAAAAGTTTTTCTTACATTAAAAAAATGTTAGATAATGAGTAGCGTTTTGTTTGTTAACATTAGAAAATGATGATAATATGACCTTGTAAATCAAAATACGAGGTGATGGCAGTGGAAAAGATGAAGAGTGTCGTTTTTGAAAACCCTAGTAAAAAACAAACAGAGATCCCTACTTTTATCCCAGCGTTTGAAGCAAAAAAAGTAAGAACCGAATTATCTCTTGGCGGTTTCGACGGACAAGCTTTTTCAGATAGTGAATTAGCAGAAGCAATCCAAAGAAAGAAACGACTTCGTGCTGCGACGATCGTTCCTGTGATCATTGATTGGATACTTGAAAAAAATGCGGAAACATCCAATCCATCTGCTATAGACCTACGAGGAAAAGAAACTGCAAAAGAGAACACACTAAAGTATCAGATGATCGGTGAACGAGACTTTGACGCTCATGGAGATTACTATCTAGTGGTGGCATCCAGCGGTGAAAAAAGAATCGAAAGCTTATTCAAAGTGTATACACATGGCAAAGTCGTAGAGATGTGGCTGGATCGAAAAGCTGGTTCCTTATAAACATACGATCGATAAAGGATTTAGAAAGAGCGGTATGCGATCAGACGGCTCTTTCACGTCCTTTTTTTGTTCTTCGCATAAAAAGACCCAGACATCCGATAAACAGTAAGTCCAGATAATTGCTTGTTATTTGGATATTCGCAGGATCGATCGAAGGAGCCATTGCAAGTACCAAAAAAGAAAAGACGCTGTAGCCAAAACAGAGAACTGGAATCAGCCGAAAAAACATGGATAGCTTCAACTGGTTGAAAATAAGGGAAAAGAGAAAAAACGTAAAAATCGTTAAAATCACGATTAACCCGTTCAAAATGAAAAAGAGCAGGGAATTGTGATTGAAAGAGTAAAAAAGGATCGCTATAAAAGAAAACAGTTTCAAAGCGATGAGCACGACAGAAGCTTCATTCAATTTCCCAGGCTTTTGATGAAAGAAATACGCACCAAAATATACGGAGAAAATCAGTCCGCATAACGAAGAAAGAATCAAAAAGAAAGGATTGTCTTCAATTTCTCCCACATCAGAATGATCTAAAAGCAGCCATCCAAACGCGTTGCAAGGGGTAGTAGAAGTTTTGAAATAAACAAAGCAAATAAAAAAGAGGATCGTTAAACCAGAAAAAAAAGACCCTGCATATAAAAATAGAGTAGTTTTTCGTTGTAGTTCCATAATTTCTCCAATAATTTTGATAAGTGATATAAAATATATTAACAAAATGATGAGCGAATGTCGATGTTTTTTAATCTAAATAATAAAAAATAGTATACGGAACTTAAAAATTTAATTTAAACTCCGTATACTATCGTGTGATCTGGTTAGTTGGATTGTCGTTTTCTGACTTTCTTCGTCCAGAAACCGCCTGAAATATATTTTGGTTCATAGGAAATCATAAATGCTCGTTCTTCTACCTCTTTGATCAGGCGATATAATTCTCTCTCACTTTTTCTTGGTGAGAGGATCTCTAATACGAGTCGTTCTCCTTCCAGTCCCATAGCTGAACTTTGAGTCACTCCGTAGCCGTGTTCTCTTAAGATCCTTGGAAGATTTTTGTCTTCTGAACTATTCGCTGGCAAGATCGTCGTGACCATGATATAGCCAAGTGCCAGCTTGTCTTCAATCAGAATCCCGACACTGATTCCGACCGCATATCCTAAAGCATAAACAAACAAATTCAGCGGATTGTCCAAGCGATCCAATACTAGAGAAAGGCCAACGATATAAATCGTAATCTCTACCATACTGACAAGTGGGGCGACGAGTCGATAGCCTTTCATTGTGAGCATGAATCGTAAGGTGTTCAAGGTGATGTAAGCAAAATTGATGAAAAAGATCATCAAAAGCATACGAGGGTCAAACATGAAAACAGCTCCTTTTCAATCAGTCTATGACAACAATAGCAAAAAAAGTTAATTTTAGGAAAAATCGACTCTCTTTTTGTTACAAAAAATGATAAAATGATTATAATAGAATTATAAATATAAGTTAGGTGATGAAAATGAAATTAGTCAACCGAGTCATTTGTTTGAGTCATGTGTTCAGTATCATACTCAGTATATACCTAGGTGTCTATTCGATTCAACAACCTATTGACGTTGAGAACATCGTTTTTCAAATGTCTTTGACCGATGGGTTGATCTTAAGTGTGTTTTTCTTTCTGATATTGTTTATCGGGAGTATTTTTGGGAGCGTAGCCAGTTTTTTGAATTTCTCTATCTATCCGCTTTTGACGCTAGTATTAGGCGTTTTGGGATTATGTTCACTTCTGTTGTTTTCGGCATCCTTTAGTCAAGTTTTGCTATTGTTTGGGATATTGAGTTTATTCCAAGTAGTAGTCAGTGCCTGGCTGCTATTTCGTTCAGCAAATTTAATGAAGATAGGTGATTAGGCAAGTGAATCCGATTATTTTAAAGCGTTCGGTCAAAAATATACCTGTGCTGGAAGTGGTCCAAGAAGAATTAAGAAATGAGAAAATTCCGGTAGTCATATATTATCACGGGTGGCAGACAAGTAAAGAGCTGGTGCTGACTCAAGGAAGAAAATTCGCTCAGCAAGGGATTCGAGTGATCCTGCCAGATGCGATGAACCATGGCGAGAGGAAGCAGCCGGTATCTTCTGTCCCATCGTATACATTCTGGAACAGCATATACGGGAATTTATTTGAATTCGAGACAATTCTTGAGCATTTGGAAAAAAGAGGGGTGCTTCATGAAAAAATCGCAGTTGGCGGCGTGTCGATGGGTGGGATGACCACTTGTGCCTTGATGGTGAAGCATCCTGAACTGACAAGCGGAGTCTGTCTGATGGGCTCGCCAGCACCGCTTGCATACGGACAAGAGATCCAAAAAAGGGCAGATGACTATCACTACTTGCTGCCAAAGGATTATTTCGATCTGATCTCTTGGGTCAAACACTACGATCTATCTTTGCAACCTGAAAAACTCGCAGGGCGCCCATTATTTTTTTGGCACGGCAAGGCAGACGAAAAGATCCCTTATGAGCAGACAGCAGATTTTGTGGAAAAAAACCAGTCCATGTCCTATGGTCGACAAATCGTTTTCCGTTCTTCGAAGAACCAGCGGCATATGGTACAGGTTCCCTTGATGGAAGAGGCAGCTTTGTTTTTGAGACAATCGCTAGTGGATCATGAATGAAAAAGATAGAGATATCTGTGAAAGGCAGGGGTTGCGACATTGTCGGGACTCCTACTTCGTCGTTTTTTCGCTAAATAAATGGACCGTCAGCGGATTTGTGGGATGAAATCTGATAAAATAGAAAAAAAGAAGAAAGGAAGAGAACATGCCTACATTAGCAGATGTTGCCAAAAGAGCCAATGTTTCCAAAATGACCGTCTCAAGAGTGATCAATCATCCAGAACAAGTAACGGATGAATTGAAAGAACTGGTCTTTTCAGCGATGGCTGAACTGGATTATCGTCCCAATATCGCAGCAAAAGCATTAGTATCGAACCGTTCACAAATCATCAAACTGTTTATATTGGAAGAAATCGACACAACTGAGCCTTACTACATGAATCTTCTGATGGGAATCGCCAAACGGATCGGAAAAGCGCATTATTCCCTCCAGCTTGTCACTAACGATGCCTTTGATGTCGGTTCATGTGATGGCTATATCATCACGGGTGTGCGAGAGAAAGACTTCGATTGGATCGAACGGCTGGAAAAGCCAGTCGTGCTATTTGGCGAGAATTGCTTCGGCTATGATTATGTAGACAGCGACAATGAATATGGCACGGCTAAAGCTGTGCAGTACGCGCTTTCTCGCAACTATGAAACAATCGTGTATATCGGGATCGATGTAGATGAACCATTTGAACTATCACGAGAGAGAGGTTATTCCTCTGCGATTGCTGAAGCGAATCTAGCAGAAACGATCGTGCGTTTCCCGAATCATTCCACGATGGCCGAAACTTATTTGACAGAGAATTGGCATCTGTTTGATAAGAAAACCTGTTTCGTCTGCAGTTCGGATCGGCTGGCATTAGGTGTTGTGAGAGCGATCTTGAATTCGGGAGGCAGTTTGCCGGAAGACTTCGGTGTGATTGGTTTCGATGGAGTCTTTCTAGATCAAATCAGTGCTCCTAAGCTGACGACTGTGAAGCAGGATATCATTCGCATGGGCGAAGTATGCGGAGAAATGCTACTGAAAAAAATTTCTGAAAAAGGGGCAAGTCAAGGGTATCGGCGGTTTTTCCCGGAATTAGTGATTCGAGAGACTACAAAGTAACAAATGGTAGACGAAGCAACTGATTAAGATTTTTGTTTATTTTCCTAAAAATTAGCGACTCATTGCTACTGCATTCGGTGAATCTATGCTATCATTGAGAAAAGTTCCATTTTTGAGAAGGATGGTTTGAATGAAAGAAATCAGACGAAAACATTTTCGTTTTCCTGCGTATGATGACGAAACAGGTGTAAAATTGAATAAAAGCCAGCAGCGTGTGTTATTTGATGGACAAGATGACTTAATGACAGACACAACGGATCGGCCCTTGTATGAGCCGATGCAAGAGTTTCATTTTTCTGAAACATCATCGCAGCAAACACGTCGCAAACGGCGCACACTGAATGATTCAGCAAAAGCTGTACCGCATAAAGAAAATTTGGAAAAGCATAAAGAACAACTGCCGGATTACAGCGGACATTATCAGCCGAAAACGACATCGACTGGACGAAAGAAATTGTTTGGAGAAAACACGACACGTCCACGTTCAGAAAATGTACGTCCAGCACGTAGCAACAATATCCATCAGGAAAAGACTGCACACACCGTAAGAGAACGTTCTTATTTTGTTCCTAAATATGTTCCTGCTTCGATTATTCCTGATCCGAAAGAAAGCCAGGTGCCGGAAAACGAACTGATTGATTCGATGAAAAAAGAAAAGGATTCTTATCTTTTATTTGATACAGAACCTGTTCCTTATCAAGAGAAAAAAGTCGATGAACCTTCAGTTAAAACGTTCAACAAAGTAGAAAAGACGAGCAAGAAGAAAAAAGAAACTGAAGCAAAAAAAGGACACAGTATTCTTGAACGTTCCTTGCAAGGCCTGATTGAAGATCCAGGCAATTCCATAGGAGAAAATGGGTATTTTAAATAACGTGATATCTGAGTATACGCTGTTTTACCGGTGTATACTCATTTTTTGTGGATTTGATGAACAAAATAAAATTATCGCAAACTAAAATATAGAACAAAAAAAGATTGCGGATTTCCGCAATCTTTCTGACAGGTTATATCATGTATACAATGCGAGACTTTTATGATTGTTCCATCTGTTCCAAAGTCTCTAATGGCTCAAAAGGCTCTGCAGTAGATTTCTCAGCCAACGCTTTGAACGGGTTAGCCACTTGCAAGTACTTCACTTTATTTAAAGTATAAGATAAAATAGAGCAGCTGAGCAATGTGTAAATAAAGTGTTCGATATCTAGATATAATAAAGAGACGACTAAAATCCCAAAAGTGATCAGAAAAAGACTTTTTCCGATTTTTACATGAAAATATTTTTCGATTGCTTGGTAGATGATGTCTGTTCCACCAGTGCTGCCGCCAAAACGAAACACGAGTCCGCAACCGATACCTGATAGGATGCCAGTCATTATACTATTGACCAGAAGGCTGTCAGCAGCAAAATGTATATGAAGACTTTCCCATAAATGTAAAAAGAAAACCAGCGCAAATGTCCCAACGATCGTGCGAAGAAATGCGTGCTTTCCAAAAATAAATAATGAGATAAGTAATAAAGGTAAGTTAAAAAGCAAAGAAGTGATCGAAGGCGCAAATCCGAATAAGTTATTCAACAGCAAAGCAATGCCTGTTACACCGCCATCTGCTAGTTTTGAAGGAATGTTGATCCCTGTGACAGCCAAGCTATAAAGGCTTGCTCCCAAGATAATTCCGCCTAAGTCTGTCATTAGATTTAATTTTTTCATGTCTAACCTCTTTTCTTTTGAAAATTTTCAGCAACTTCTTCATTATACTGATTGCAGACAGTTCTTCAAGAGGAAAATAGAAATTTTTTTTAACGATCTTTTTTATTGATACATAAGCGAAAGGAGAGAGCAGTATGCGTGCAGCCGACTTATTGACTATTCTTGCGAACACACCGAGAAAGAAGCAGTATCAGAATATCTTGCTTGAGAAAAGTCAAAAATATCAACCTTTGACAGCCGTGACAGAAAATGATTCCCATGCGCTCGTATTTGTTTTTGAAGAAAACAAAGTGGCGCTGCCAACAAAAGATTTATTGATCTTGCTGATGAAACATCGTGAAAAAGAAATTTATTATCAATTAGATCAGAACATTCTACCGCTTTACGGGGTGAAAGAGCTAGACAATGATCTCATTGTGTGAAGAAAGAAAACAAAAAAGGCCCAAAAACGCACAGTTATGATCCCAAAACAGTCGTTTTTTATCATTTTGATTCAAAAAGCGGAAAATACAGTATAATATGCAATGAACAGGCCAGTAAAGATTATCTCCCCCACGAGACGTTTACTTTACTGGCTGTTTCATTGCTGATCTCATATAGCTAAGGTAACTCAGAAAAAGCAGTTGACGCATCATCTGAGTCTCTTTAATAACCAGCAAAGTCGTTTTGCAAGAAAAGTATAGCTGAACAATCAGTATGTGGTTTCTTTGTCGTAAAGTATGGCAGTTCAGAAATCCCATCTTTTTGTTCGGCTATTTTTTTAGTCCATCGAGTACATCAAAGTAAAAACGAAGTATGTATCTACGTGGCATTCAAAGCAAGAGGCAGTTGTCACAACCTCACATACGGTGTTCCAACTGCTGCTTTTCGGTAATAAGCTCACTGAACAAGAAAATATGAGGAGCTATTTTTCTCTGCTCGTTCTTACTGCTTGATGCAGGACAGCTTTCTCACAACCTCACACACGGTGTTCCAGTGCCAACTTTTCGGAGATAAGTCAAATTTATGCAAAAATGTGAGAAGCCATTTTCCCAAAATTTTTCTTATCCCTCAAAGCTGAAAGGCACTGTCACAACCTCTTCAAGTCAATTTAGTTGGGGAAACCAAAAGAGATGATTTATACTTAAAGAACAATGGAAAGGAAGGTCATATGAACAATTTTATTCAAACACTTAGTGAAAGAAAAGGTGAACTGCTGGAAGCAACGTTCCAACATTTGTCCATTTCACTTATCTCCTTGCTGATTGCCGCATTCATCGCGATTCCTTTAGCAATCTGGGCAGTCAATCATAAGAAAATGGCTGAAGTCTTATTGCAGATCACAAGTGTTCTTCAAACAATCCCTTCCCTTGCACTGCTTGGGCTGCTTATTCCTTTTGTAGGTATCGGCACTGTTCCAGCTTTGATTGCTTTAGTGATCTATGCTCTTTTGCCGATTTTTCAAAGTACGTATATCGGTTTGTCAGAAATAGATCCTTCGATCGAAGAAGCTGCAGTTGCTTTTGGGATGTCAAGAATGCGAAGATTAGTCAAAGTGGAGCTTCCAATCGCTTTACCTGTGATTATCTCAGGGATTCGCACAGCACTTGTCCTGATCATCGGGACAGCAACACTTGCAGCTTTGATCGGTGCAGGAGGATTAGGGACGTTTATTCTGTTAGGGATCGATCGGAATACGCCTGTTCTTACCTTGATCGGTGCGATCAGTTCCGCGTTACTCGCCATTCTTTTCAGTAGTCTGATACGCTTGCTGCAAAATAGGAAACCTCGCTATTCTCTGCTTACTTTAGCAGCACTTATCGTCATAATCGGAGGGGCATCGTTTTATCAAAGTGGATTTTTCCAAGAAGAAAAGATTACGATCGCTGGAAAACTTGGGGCAGAACCAGATTTATTGATCCAGATGTATAAAGAATTGATCGAGGAACAGACAGATACAAAAGTGGAGCTGAAACCTAATTTTGGGAAAACCAGTTTTCTGTTTCGGGCATTAGAGAATGATCAGATCGATATCTATCCTGAATTTACTGGAACTGTCTTAGAAAGTCTGGTGAAAGTACCTGAATCGCTGAAAAAAACAGAACTGACGGAAGAAAAAACATATACAGAAGCGAATGCATTGTTGAATAAGCAATACAACATGACTTTGCTAAAACCAATGGCTTACCAAAATACGTATGCTTTAGCTGTCAAGAAATCTTTTGCGCAAGAAAACAATTTGAAAACTATTTCTGATCTAGCAGCAATCGAAAGTCAAATCAAAGCAGGATTCACTTTAGAGTTTATCGATCGCTCAGATGGATACAAAGGAATCAAAGAAACTTATCGCTTGGATTTTCCTAGCGTCCAAAGTATGGAACCGAGTTTGCGTTATCAGGCAATCAATAATGGGGACGTGAATATCATCGATGCTTATTCTACGGATAGCGAACTGAAACAATATGACTTAGTCACACTTGAAGACGACTTGCATCTGTTCCCAGCCTATCAAGGCGCACCACTTATGAAAGAAGAGTTTGCAAAAAAACATCCTGAAATCGTTCAAGCTCTTGAAACGCTTAGTGGAAAAATCACAGAAGAACAGATGATCGAAATGAATTATCAAGTAAACGTCGAGAAGAAACAGCCAGCAGAAATTGCACATTCTTTCCTTCAAGAAGAAGGACTATTGAAGGAGGGAAACAAGTGACAGAACTGATCAGATTCAAAGATGTCCAAAAGAAATATGATGGAAAGCATGTCATCAATCAATTGAACTTGACGATCGAAGAGGGAGAAATCTTTGTATTAGTCGGTCCCTCAGGAAGCGGGAAAACAAGTACATTGAAAATGATCAATGGACTTTCACAGCCTTCTGCAGGTGAGATCTATTTCAAAGGGAAACCGTTAAAAGAATATGATTTGCAGAAAATGCGTTGGAATATGGGATACGTGTTGCAGCAAATTGCCTTGTTCCCGACAATGACTGTCAAACAAAACATCGAAGTGATCCCGGAAATGCTCGGTTGGGAAAAAGAAAAGCGAGCTGAAAAAGCAGATCAGCTACTCGAAAAAGTGGGATTAGATCCCGATACTTATCGAAATCGGCTGCCACGTGAACTCTCGGGAGGTGAACAGCAACGTATCGGAATCCTCAGAGCACTGGCAGCAAATCCTGATGTCATACTGATGGATGAACCCTTCAGTGCATTGGACCCTCTGTCAAGGACTTCTTTGCAGGAACTAGTGTTATACTTACATCAAGAATTCGGAACGACTATCGTCTTTGTCACGCATAACATGGAAGAAGCCATCAAATTAGGCAGTCGGATCGCAGTGATGAAAGAAGGCGAATTGATCCAGTGCGATACACCAGAACAGCTTTTAGCCAATCCCAAAAATGATTTTGTACGCAGCTTTTTTGACGAAACGATACAAAACAAAGAGCTGAAAGTCGAAGATCTTATTCTGGGTGGTTACTATACAAAAATGAATAACGAAACACTACGATCGAACAGTCGTACAGTGAATCTGAGTACGCCGCTAAAAGAAATTTACGCATTGCTAATTGATTATCCAAATGTTCAGATACAGGAAAAAGAAACGATCATCGGGCAGATAGGAAGTAAAGAGATCTTTGCCTTTTTAAGTCAGGAGGAGGACTAGAAATGAAAAAATATGATGCAGTAGTGATTGGTTCAGGAGTAGCAGGACTCAGTGCCGCTTACGGATTAAGAGAAGCTGGCAAAACTGTGCTTGTAGCAGAAGAAGATCTATGGGGCGGGACTTGCCCGAACCGGGGATGCGACCCCAAAAAAGTACTGCTTAGCGGTGTAGAAGCAAGAAATCGGATAAAACAGTTGCAGAACAAAGGATTCGATGAGTTGCCAACCGTCAATTGGGAAGAACTTCAAGCATTCAAGCGGACGTTTACAGATCCGGTACCTGAAGACAGAAAACAGCAGTTGAGTACTGCTGGGATTGACCATTTAACAGGCACTGCTCGTTTCTTAGATGAATCTACTATAGAGATCAATGGTGAAAAGATTCTTGCGGATCAATTCGTGCTAGCTACAGGTCAGCGACCAACGATCTTGCCTGTCGAAGGAAAAGAATACTTGAAGACAAGTGCGGATTTTTTATCTCTGTCTTCTTTGCCTAAACGGATCGTTTTCATCGGTGGAGGATATATCGCTTTTGAGTTAGCGACTATTGCACATGCAGCTGGCAGTGAAGTGACGATCGTCCATCATAATCAGCGACCATTGAAAGCTTTTGAAGAATCGATGGTCCAGCTCTTGATTGATCAGATGAAAAAAGAGGGAATAACATTTGCTTTCGATGTAAATACGCAAAAAATCGTGCAGGAAGGAGATTCTTATCGTCTGATCGCCGAAGGAACTGAGATAATAGCTGATGCGATCTTCTGTTCCACAGGCAGACAGCCAAACATGGAATCTCTCGATCTGGATAAGGCAAAGGTCGAAACAGATAAGCATGGGATAGTGGTCAATGATTACTTGCAAACAAGTAACCCAGCTATTTTTGCTTGCGGGGATATCCTGTCAAAAAGAAGACCGAAATTGACACCAGTTGCTACGTTTGAAGGGAATTATGTGGCACAGCGGATGCAAGATGAAACATATCCTGCAATCCAGTATCCGGTGATTCCGACAATCGTATATGCAAGTCCAAAAATGGCGATGGTCGGGATCACTAAAAGCAATGCTGCTTCTTCTGATCAGGTCGTTGAAGTCGATATGACAAACTGGTTTACGTATCATCGTGTCAATGAACCTATTGCAAAAGCTCAATTGACGTTCGATCAGCGTGACCAACTCATTGGCGCATCCGTCCTAAGTGAACAAGCAGATGAATTGATCGATGATCTGACTCTTTTGATCAATCAGAAAATGATGAAAAAAGATCTGGATCGCTACATCATGGGCTATCCGACTTTAGCTAGTGATTTATCTTACTTGCTGAAGTAGGGCGGTAGATAAAAGAGCTTGTTGCTTCTTTTTTGTTATGGTACACTTGAAAAAATAATACCTGTTTCTGGGGATGTCGTAGACGGCATGAGAGTAAGTTGTGAACTTAGACCCATCGAACCTGTCAGTTAATACTGGTGAAGGGAGAAACATAGCAGACGCTTGATGCGGGTTACTATGTCGTGCCTGGAATCAAGCGTTTTTTGTCTGTTCTCAGAAAAACGGGTACAAAAAAGGAGGTGCCGTTATGAAAAACAAGATTTATCCCATTGCTAGCTTGCTTCTGATTTTAGGGATCTGGCAGTTCTTTGTCACATTCTGGCAAACACCTGCTTTCATCTTACCTAGTCCGACCTCTGTTGTCTCCGCTTTCTTTTCCGATTATCCGGTATTGTTTTCACATTCTTTGACCACTTTGAATGAGGCAGTCATCGGACTAGTGATCGCAGGAGTCCTGTCTTTTTTTACTGCATTAGCCATGGATTACTGGCAGCTGCTGAAAGCCTCGTTTTATCCGCTGTTAGTCGTTTCGCAGACCTTGCCGATCATGGTGCTAGGACCGCTACTGACATTATGGTTCGGGTTTGGGATTTTGCCTAAAGTGATTCTTGTCGTGTTGATGAGTTATTTCCCGATGGTCGTTTCGTTTACGGATGCATTGAGAAAAACATCGAACGACCAGATTGTTTTTTTGAGGACGATGGGAGCAAGTACTTGGCAGATCTATCGGATATTCAAGATTCCTGAAGGGATGTCTGGCTTTTTTTCCGGATTGAAAGTTGCTGCTACTTATTGTGTCAGCGGGGCCATAGTCGGGGAATGGCTAAGTGCTCAAGCAGGTTTGGGCTATTACATGATCCGGGTGAAAAACAGTTATCAGATCGATAAAGTATTTGCCGCGATTCTTTGCGTGATCTTGTTGAGTCTGTTGCTTAACGCTGTCAGTGTGCTCTTGAAAAAAGGCTATTATCGCATATTGCATCTTTTATAAGAAAAGGGGATAAACATGAAAAAAATCTTGGTTATTGTTCCGATGCTCCTAATGGTTTTGACTGCATGTGGGACACAAAAAGAAGAACAGAAGGACTCCAAACCATTGAAAGAAGTGACAGTCGTCCTTGATTATGTACCTAATACGAATCATACAGGCCTCTATCTGGCAAAGGAAAAAGGTTATTACAAGAAGGCAGGACTAGATGTCAAGATCATCGAACCTGGAGATGACTCCACGAGTATTGGGCTTGTCGGGGCAAATAAAGCGCAATTTGGCGTAAGCTATCAAGAAGATGTGACCTATGCCCATGCTGATGGTCAGGATATACCTGTCAAAGCGATTGCTGCAATCATCAAACATAATACATCAGGTTTCGCTTCTCTGAAAAACAGTGGGATCAAGTCACCCGAAGACTTTGAAGGAAAGACTTACGCTGGCTGGCAAAGTCCTAGTGAAGAAGCTGTGCTGAAAGCAGTCATGGAAAAATCAGATGCGGATTTTTCAAAATTGACGATTGTCGGAAGCAACGGGGAAGGACCAGAAAGTCTGGGGAGATCCTCTGATATCCAATGGTACTTTGAAGGATGGGATATGATCAAAGCAAAAGATGTAGGTATCGATTTGAATTACATGCCGGTAAACAGCTTGGATGAACGCTTGGATTATTATACACCTGTTCTGATAACGAATAAGGAGCTGATCAAAAATGATCCTGCGCTCGTTCAGTCATTTATGGATGCCACAAAGGAAGGATATCAGCAAGCGATCAAAGATCCGAAAGGCAGCGCAGAGATTCTGCATAAATACGCAACGGATTATGAACAAAGCTTCTTGGAAGAATCACAGGAATTCTTGTCACGTCATTATACAGATGAACCAGAAAAATGGGGAGTCATGGAGAAGAAAGTATGGGATAACTACACTTCATTCATGAAGGAAAATGGGTTGATTAGCAAAGCAGTTGACTCGAATGACTTATTTACGAACCAATTCATAAAATAGGGGTGACGCTGATGTCCATTCAAATCGAACACTTAGATGTAACGATCGAAGGGCTTGAAATTTTAAAGGAAATCGATTTAACCGTTCCTAAAAATTCTTTCACCTCGTTGATTGCTCCAAGCGGCGCAGGGAAATCGACCCTGCTGAAGGCATTGACAGGTGTCCAATCTATCACTTCCGGATCAATCAAAGTAGATGGGAAAATGTTATCAGGACTAAATACAGCTTTTAGTTATATGCCGCAAGAAGACATGCTTTTACCTTGGCTGGATGTGTATCAAAATGTCACATTGTACCAGAGGATCAATCATCAAAAAATAGACAAGAAGCAAGTGCTCGAGTATTTGACCTTATTCGGCTTGGAAGAATACCAGGATTTTCTGCCAGAACAGCTTTCCGGCGGCATGCGGCAACGGACAGCATTACTTCGCACGATGATGAATCAGTCTCATTATCTGCTGCTAGACGAGCCTTTTGGTGCACTTGATGCGATGACCCGAGGACAAATGCAGGACTGGCTACTGTCACTGCCAGAAAAAATGAAACGGACGACGCTTCTCGTTACGCATGATATCGAAGAAGCTATCTATCTGTCCGATCGCATAGTCGTGCTCTCCAAAAGACCTGCACGTGTTATCGAAGAACTCGCAGTTCCAGTTCCAAAAGGGAAGAAATCGCGCGAGTGGCTGATCGAACAAGCGCCATTGAAGCAAACAATCTATCAATTATTGGCAGGTGAGACACATGCTGAGTGACGCGCATTGTCATTTGGAAGGAAACGAGGAGCTAGCTTTGATCCAGCAAAGTCAGCAGATATTGACGATCATCAATTGTGATTCGCCAGAAGAATGGGAAGAGAACCAGCACCTTATCCGAACGGAAGACCAGATACTTAGTTTTGGGATACATCCGTGGAAAGCCAGCGATTATTCGTTTGAAGAAGTCATCCCATATCTGAGACAGGCAAGGATCATCGGAGAAATCGGGCTGGACAATGTCTGGACAACAGTGCCGATGAGTAGACAACGTCAGTTATTCGATCAGCAATTAGCATTTGCCGCAGCAAACAAAAAGCCGGTTGTCTTGCATACAAAAGGGTGTGAAAAGGAAATTTTATCATCCATTCGAGCCTATCCTAACAAATATCTAATCCATTGGTATTCTTCGATAGACTACCAGCAAGAATACATCGATGAAGGTTGCTATTTTACGATTGGGATCGATTTAGAAGATCATCCGGCAGTCCAGAAACTAGTCAAAGCAGTTCCCTCCAATCGTTTACTATTAGAAACGGATGGCGTAGGAGCAATGGAATGGGCACTGAAAAGAACGGTTTCCGTGGAAAATTATGCTGATTTGCTGCGTACCCATCTTCAGCATATCGCAAAATGGCGAAACAGTTCAGAAGAATTGATCGAAAAAACAACTTATCAGAACCTTATGGCGTTCATCGGACAGAAAAAATAAGCTGACAACAAAAAAGGAACTGTGACAAAAGTCTTGTCATAGTTCCTTTTTTTCGAATAAACGGTGTTCCAACTGCTGCTTCTAGGCAATAAATTCACTGAACAAGAAAATATGAGGAGCTATTTTCTGTTCAGTGTCCTTATTCCTTAAAGCAGAACGCAGTTGTCACAACCTCTCCGCTAAACGGTGTTAAAAAGCTTGCATCTGCGGTAATAAGCCCAACCAAACGAAAAATATGAAGAGCTATTTTTGTTTGGCTGTTCTTATTACTTGATGCAGAGCAGCTTTTTTACAACCTCTGATTCACGGTGTTCCAGTGCCAACTTCTTGGTGTTAAGTCAAATTTATGTAAAAATGTAGGAAGCCATTTTCACAAAATTTTTCTTATCCCTCAAAGCTGAGCGGCACTGTCACAACCTTTTTGAGTTTATATTTTCTATGGATGACTCTTAGTACCAGCCGTTTGCTTCCCAGAAAGATTTAGCAGCTTCCCATGAACCGTAACGAGAAGTGACATATTGTTCTGCGACACGTTCTTGGTTCGCAGCAGAATAGTCACCATTCAAGTAAGAAGAATCCAATTGGTAACGTCCGATGTAACGACCGTTTGTTGCTGTGTAAGAACCGCTTGATTCTTTTTGAGCGATCCATTCTTTCGCTGAGTTCGTCCCAGTGCTTGCTGTTTCAGTAGCAGCAGGAGCCGCAGGTGCAGCAGGTTGCGCTTGGACTGTTTCTTGTACTTGAGCAGGTTGTGCTTGAACAGATTCAGCGACTGGTTGTGCTTCTTGCACAGGAGCAGCTGTTTCTTGAGGAGCTGTGTAAGCTGCTTGAGCAGAGCTACCCTCAGTAGGGATCGTTAATTGTTGTCCTGAGTAGATCAGGTTAATGTTAGAAATTGAGTTTGATTCTGCAATGGCATTGATCAAGGAGTTGTCACCA
>NZ_JAAKDW010000008.1 GCF_011038845.1 Enterococcus sp. ZJ1622 | reverse complement strand
CGCCACTCCTCTTTTTCCGGTGGAGCAAGCTCCGGTGGAAAAAGAAGCGTTCGACTTGCATGTATTAGGCACGCCGCCAGCGTTCGTCCTGAGCCAGGATCAAACTCTCATAATAAAAGTTAGAACAGTCTTTCAACTGTTAAGCTCAATTTGTTTGCTAGCATATTGCTTGCTTGTTAAAAATGTTTGTTGTCTTGAATCAATCAAGACGCCCTACACATTTGGTTTGTCTTACTTTGTTCAGTTTTCAAAGGTCTACTTGATCAAAATCCAAAGCAGTGATGCTTGAAATCCGATCTCTGTTCGGCTGCCTTAGCAACTTTTATATCATATCAGAGAGACAAGTGATTGTCAACTCTTTTTTAAAAGTTTTTTTCGATCTCGCTTAGCGAAATCTTTCAGCAACTCATTTATCATAACTCATCGTTTGTTATTTGTCAAGAACTTTTTTGAAGTTTTTCTTGATGGAATCAAGCTTTATTCAATGTCCTTTTCAAACGACTTAGTTATCTTATCATGTAAGGATAAACATGTCAATAACTATTTTTATGTTTTTTCAAAAGAATCAAAACTACTTTCTTTCGAATCAACGTGTTTTAATTTACCATGCATTTTACATCAGGTCAACCTTAATTTTAAGATGCCAACACTTAAAAAGCGGGTTTCATCACGTTCAACTTTCGCTTTTTAATCGCTCTCAGAGGGATAAGTGTTCAAAACCATGTCGATCCCCCTAGAATAACTGAACATTTCTTCCAGCCATTCTTCAAAAACATATAAAAAAAGAAGTTTGAAAAATTTTCAAACTTCTTTTGTCTTCATATTTTATTAGAAGAAAGGAACTCCCTCTACTTCGTAAGTTCCAAGAACTGAGCGCATTTGATCCGGATCTTCCCATAGGTAACCTTCACCTAATTTTTCAATTTGGTTCTTCTGCTCTGCCTCAAAAACAAACAACGGAACATTTTCCTGATCAATATGTGTATTGGTCAACTCCATCAAATTAATTTTGCTAACATCAATATGAACGATTTCTTTCAAAAAATTAAGTATATTTGCCAAGCCAGTCTTTCCTTCCGAAAGATCTGCTAACGCAAATTCAAGCTTGTCATCAATTGAATGGACCAAAAATTTTTTCGTCCCATCCTCCAAATGCAACATAATTGTACCAGCGACTCTTTTGCTTGCCAAAATCTCCACCTCGATCAACTTGTTCTATGGCTTACATAAAAATTTTAGCACATTTTCAGAAAAAATACACTTTTTATTTCTTATTTTCTTTCCGCTCTAGTTCTGCCAATGCTTCGTTTACCCAAATCGGTAACTGTTCCGCGATTGTTGCAAAACCGATTTTTCGATTTTTATTGGTAAAATATCTTTTTCTTCTGTAGGGGATTGCCGGACTATTTTTCTCCAATGTACGCAACGATAAGCTGATCTTTTTTGAATACTCGTCGATGTCAATGATTTGGACAGTAACCGGCTGCCCTACTTTTAATAAGTTGTGAATACTTTTGGTATAGCCTGATTGCACTTCTGAGACATGGATAAGCCCTTGCGTTTCTTCATCAAGAGATACAAACGCACCATAAGGCTGTATTCCAGTGATTTTTCCTTCAATGATTTGTCCGATTTTATAAGTCATTTGCTTCCCTCTCTTCGCATTTATCATTATACTGTAAATAGTTTAAAAAAAGAAGTTCTGAAAAATAATCGACAAGAATGGGAGAACTGGTGATGAGTGGATTAGATGAAATAATTATAAGAAGAAATACTGGGAGTGTAAAATGGGACGGGATTGCCGAAACTTACCAGGCGGATGATCTTCTGCCACTTTGGGTCGCGGATATGGATTTTTTATCGCCACGAGGAGTTAGGGAAGCATTTGAAGATTATATCAAGCATGGAGTGTTTGGCTATTCAACGATTCCAGAAAAATTGTATCAAACGATTATCTCTTGGGAAAGAGAACAGCATAATGTCGCTCTAGTGAAAGAAGACATCATTTTTACAAGCGGTGTACTGTCAAGCTTGGCTGTAGCAGTACAAGCCTTTACCGAAGTTGGGGATACGATTTTGATCCACGATCCGGTCTATCCGCCATTCACTTCTATAATAGAAACGAATCAGCGAAAAGTCGTAAGAAGTACTTTGCGGGAAGAAGACGAGCATTTCACGATGGATATAGCAGACATGGAACAGAAAATAATCGAACATCACGTAAAAGCGATCGTCTTATGCAACCCTCATAATCCTGGAGGTCGAGTATGGACCAAGGATGAGCTGAGCCAATTAAGCGGCCTATGCGTGAAACATCAGGTTCTTTTGTTCAGTGATGAGATCCATCAAGACCTAATCTTTTCTGATCATGTCTTCACTTCTATGCTGACAATTGATCCTGCATTGCATGATCTGCTGATCGCTTTTACCTCTGCTACTAAAACATTCAACATAGCAGCAATCAAAAATTCAATGGTTTTCATTAAAAACCACGAACTCAAAGATTTATTTGAACAGCAATTACTGAAGAACCAGCAGCAAGAAATCAACACATTTGGTCTGATCGGCACACAGGCGGCTTACGAGACTGGGAAACCATGGTTAGCAGAACTGCTCCCTTATCTAGAAAAAAATGCAGAAACTGCTACAGCTTTCTTTGAAAAAAATCTGCCGGAAGTCCGCGTCATGAAACCGGAAGGAACTTACTTGATGTGGCTTGATTTTTCAGCCTATGTATCAGATGATCAAGAATTAGAAAATCGACTGATCACGAAAGGTAAAGTTGTCTTGAATCCTGGCATCACTTTCGGTCCTGCTGGTAAGGGACACATGCGTTTGAACCTTGCTTGTCCGGAACAGCTATTATTAGAAGGCTTGAAACGGATCCAGCGGGCTTTTCTTTGATTCTCTAAAATACTGTGATCCTTTATTTCACTTGCTTTGCACATGTTTCGTCAATTCATGCAAAAAGAGACCGGAACTTCATTTTGTTCCAGCCTCTGTTCCTAGTAGGTTTCCATATTTGATAATAGTCGCTATCTTCTCCGTCATTCTGTGAGGGAGAAGATTTTTTGTTCTTATTCAGAAATTTCAACCGTTTCGATCACTACGTCATGTACTGGACGGTCTTGTGGTCCACGTTGTACATTTGCGATTTCATCTACCGTATCCATTCCTTCTAACACATGACCGAATACAGTATGACGGAAATCTAACCATGGTGTACCGCCATCTTTGTATGCTTCGATGATCTCTGCTGGAAATCCAGCTCCTTCTAACTGCCCTAGCATGTTTGCCGGAACATTGGTGTTGTTGACAATGAAAAACTGGCTTCCATTGGTATTTGGTCCTGAATTTGCCATAGATAAAGCGCCACGCAGATTGAACAACTCACGGCTGAACTCATCTTCAAAACTTTCACCGTAGATACTTTCGCCGCCCATACCAGTTCCTGTTGGGTCTCCTCCTTGGATCATGAAGTCAGGGATGACACGATGGAAGATCACGCCGTCATAATAACCTTTTTTTGCTAATTCAATAAAGTTCTGAACTGTTTTAGGTGCTAATTCCGGAAACAGCTGTACAGTGATATCACCGCGGTTTGTTTTGATAACTGCTTTTGGGCCTTTTTCATTTGATAGATCTAATTGTGGGAATGCCATGTGATGTTCCTCCTAATGTTTTCTTGCTTCATATAACAATAATAACATAATACCGAATCACTAGTAAAAATACTAGATTGGATTTGGCAAAAAAAACGGATTCTTCGCGTTCGATCCGTCTATTCATCGCTTCGCAGTGAACATCGTTTAAATATTTTGAGAAGCATTCTCAATTAAATTCTGCTATAGTGTGTGGTAAGAGGAGGAAATTTTATGGAAATCTACGACATTACCATTATCGGAGCAGGACCAGTTGGCATGTTTTCCGCATTTTATGCAGGAATGCGTCAAGCAAAAACAAAGATCATCGACAGTTTGCCTCAGCTTGGCGGCCAGTTGACCACCTTGTATCCTGAAAAATATATTTATGATATTCCCGGCTATCCAGCAATCAAAGCAGGCGAGTTAGTCGATAATCTAGAAAAACAACTGACCACTTTCAATCATACCTTCCATTTAGAAGAAGAGGTTCTTTCTATCTCTAGAGAAGACGAAATGATCGAAATCACTACTACTAAAGGGATCCATTATTCAAAAGCCGTGATCTTGGCTTTAGGGAATGGCTCCTTCCAGCCTAGAAAACTGAAACTGGAAAATGCTGAGATGTTTGAAAATCGAGGGTTGGACTATTTTGTCAACGACCTGATGAAATATGCCGGCAAAAAAGTAGCAATTGCTGGTGGAGGCGATTCAGCTATCGACTGGGCTCTGATGCTCGAACCGATTGCCAGCGAAGTCTATCTGATCCACCGCCGTTCAGAGTTTCGTGCACATGAACACAGCGTGAGCCAATTGAAGGAATCCTCTGTCAATCTATTGACTCCTTACCTCATTGATGGTTTATCAGGAGAACATGGCGAATTGACGGATATCCGGCTGAAAAAAGTGAAAAGCGAGGAAACGATCGATCTGATGATTGACCAGTTGATCGTCAATTATGGCTTCACCTCAAATTTGGAACACCTGTCTTCTTGGGGACTGGAAAGTTCTCGGAATGCGATCATCGTAAATTCGGACATGTCAACCTCGATCCCTGGTGTTTATGCAGCTGGAGATATCTGTTCTTATGATGGTAAGGTCAAACTGATCGCAACAGGCTTTGGCGAAGCGCCGACAGCCGTGAACAATGCGTTACATTACATCAACCCTAAAGAACGTACGCAGCCGGGGCATAGTACAAGTTTGCATGACAAAAACATACGCTCAAATTGAGCACTCTGAAATATCGTCTGTCTGCGGTTGCTTCTTTCGCCGATACAGATGATATTTTTTGTTCGTAAGAGCTGTTTCTTGCTTTTTCTCCAGGTTCCGTTAACATAAAAGACAAATGAATGATTTCAAGGAGGAAAAGAATGGTTATCAAAAATGAAACTTTAGAAGAAAAAGCCCGTGAACTACTGAAAGAACGTGGTGTGACAGTCAAAGACATCGCCGAATTAGTCATGTTTTTACAACAAGATTACATCTCTGACTTGACCCTTGCTGACTGTACAGAAAGTGTCAACAGCGTGTTGACGAAGCGAGAAGTACATAACGCGATCATTACCGGCATCCAGTTAGATATGTTAGCAGAAGAAAAAAAATTGATGGATCCCTTACAGCATATTATTGAAGATGACGAAGGGCTATACGGAATTGATGAGATTCTGGCATTGTCGATCGTCAATGTTTACGGAACGATTGGTTTCACAAACTACGGTTATATCGATAAGCTGAAACCAGGTATCCTGAAAAAACTAAATAGCCATGATGGAACAAACGTACACACCTTTTTGGATGATATCGTAGGGGCTATCGCGGCATCTGCTGCTAGTCGCTTAGCACACAAAGAACCAGAAAAAAGAAGTCGGTTGACACAGTAGAGAAGTGATGTAAAGCGTTGCTACGTCTCGAATAGAAAACAAGAGCTAGGACTCAATGTGGCCCTAGCTCTTGTTTGTTTTTTTGAAGCCTTTTTTCCCCAAAAAAAGAAAAAAGGCAAAAAATAATTCGATGATGACAAAGAAAAAGATAAAACTGTGCATAAAAAACTCTTCTGGCAGTACGTTGATGATCGGATCAGTCACAGGATCGAACAACCAATCATCATTGTTGAAAAACGTTTCATGGAAAAGGATGAAAAAACGGTCGAACCCCATCAGCATAAAGAAACCAAAAACGACAGGGATCAGCATTCCCCATTGAAAAGGTCGGATCAGCCGCCAGAAACGATTGTTTTTCCATAAATGGCGAATGAATAGAATGCTAGGTAACACTGTAAGGATAAAAACCGCATAATTTACTAGAAACAGAATCTTCACTTCATAGAAATGATGTGCGCCGCTTGCGGATACTGGAAAATCAGGCAAACTAAGGACTGTCTGAAAAGGATTGTTCAAATAACCCATCAATTGACTGAAGTTCTCCAATAATGTTTTCTGATCCAGATCGGTATAATCCAAAATCCCTAAATGACCGATATCAAATACATACAACGGCCGAAAGTTGATCGTGATCCCGATTGCCAAACTGATCAATGTCAAAAACAGACTGAGAAACCCCGCATATTCCAGCCACTGCCACGTTTTTTTATGCATATCAGAATCCCCATTCATCAAGTGAATGACTCACAAATGTTGGAGCTGTCGGCAAATGAGGAACATCCTCTTCTTTTGTGAAACCGGACAACACCAACAACGTATCGATGCCATTACGGATCCCTGCTTGGATATCCGTTTCATAATTATCACCGACCATGATCACTTCTTCTTTATCTAAGCCTAGTAGCTCGACTGCTTTGTCCATAATGATCGCTTCAGGCTTGCCGATATAGATCGGAGGTGTCTGTGTCGCTGTTTCGACAAATGAAATAACGGAGCCCGCACCTGGAAGCAAACCACGTTCTGTCGGGATATTCTTGTCAGGGTTCGTACCGATGAATGTTGCTCCTTTTTGGATCGCTAATGTTGCTTTGACCACTTTTTCGTAAGTCAGATAATTGTCTAAGCCTACCACTACATAGTCAGGATTTTCTTCTTCCCATTCGAATCCGGCTTCTAAAATCAGGTCGATCAGCCCGCCTTCACCTATGACGAACACTTTGTTCCCCTTTGCATCCGACTTCATGAAGTCGATCGTGGCAAGCGTTGCTGTATAAACAGTTTCAGGGCCTACATGAATATCGAACTCATTGGCCAGACGTGCGGCTACAGTTTCCGGACTTTTTGTCGTATTGTTCGTAACGAACAGGAATGGAAGGTTTCTTTTCTGCAGTTCTTCAACAAATCGTTTTCCTGCAGGTATAGGCGCTGTGCCGAGATAAATCGTTCCATCTAAATCAATCAGGTATCCTTTATAACTCATATATCCACTACTCTTCCCTTTGTCTTATCGTAAAATTCGTTTTTGATTTTTGCGTTTTCTTGTCTGCATGCTTTTCTGTTGGTTTTTCTGCTTTTTGCTGAGCAGGTTTGCGGTTTTTGATTATTGGTTTTTTACGATTCGAAGAGACTGGTGCTTTTTTCTCTTCGATGTACGCACGATTCTGATTTTTCTTCTTTCGTCTACGCTGGGCTGTTTTTTCTTTTTTCCCGCCAATGCGCTCGATCACAAAATATGCACAACCAAAATTACAATATTCGTAAAGATAATCTTCTAAAGAATCAATTCGCTGATCCGGATGGGCACGTCTATTCTCTGCACTGAAAAATCCTTTCAGGCGAAGCTGCTCATATCCCCAGTCGCCAACGATGTAATCATATCGAGCTAATACGTCGCTGTATCTTTCACCGAGCTTCTCTGCATCAAAGCCTTCCCGGTGATCAGCTACTAACCGATACTGTCGTTCGCCGATCAAAAAATTACTGTCATCCAACGGCGTTACCAATTCTCCCTTGACCTTCTCTGCTTTCGGTTCATCGATGATCTCTTCCAATGCAGCCGTCAATTCTTCTGTAACTGTTGGCTGGGCTGTTTTTTCCGGCTGTTTTTTTACGATGTCTTTCTCTTTGTCGACACCATGCTTCTCTTTTTGTTTCGTAGACATGCTTTCACCACCTATCTTTTTCATTATACCTTGTTTTTATTTGATTGGGTAGTGAGCTTTTAAGTAATCTCCTACCACGCTTCGAATAAATTCGGGAAACAAGAATTCATTTGTTCCGGCAATTTCAATGGTCGGGAAAAACGGTACGAACATGAAATGGTCGACCGTTGTCAATGTGTACACTCGTTCAGGATCGACGGGCTTGTTCTGCCAAAGGACATGATGGTTGACTGGGTCATAAACGATCCCGCTGTAAATGATCTGTCCGAATATTTTCCCCCGAAATCCCATCCCCTTCATAGGGTAATTACGCAAAAAATTCTTGTTTTTTTCTATTTCCAAAACCAAACGGACAAGATCAGTCCCTTTTAATGATACATTCAGTAAATGCATCGGGTGCGGCAAAGCTGTGTGCAGCTGATCCTGATTGACAATCCCTTCAGGAATCCCTGACAAAAACAAGCCGCTGTTCAAGATCGCCGCTTCAGTCTTCCCACGTTCTTTGACCGCTTCGAGCGCTTCTCGAATAAATGAATGTTCATCAAAGACATCGAGAGTCAGCTCATAAGGAAGTTTCGCTACTCGTTTTTCCTGCAGAAGCTGATGCCCTTTTTCCAGATAGCCGTTGACTTCCTGCTCGTCTTCTGAGAATGCAGTCATGTTTTCTGTAGGGATCGCTTTGGCTGAGTGTTTGATGATGTTCTTCTTGTCATCTAATGTCAAATGGACTTCACCGACATACCGCCCATATTTGCCAGCTGCAGCAAGCTGTACCTGATTCACCACACGCCCTTCCTCAAACAGATGATGAGTATGTGAGCCTAAAATCACATCGATTGCCGGAAGCTCTTTGGCGATCTGTATGTCATCTTGGATACCTAAATGACTCATCAAAACTAGAACATCTACTTTTTGGCGAAGTTCTTCGACCAGTTCCGGCAAGATGTCATAAGGATTTCGGATATCCCAGCCATTCGGACTGTAGGTAAGCGGAAAAGGTGCTGTGAATGCGATCAGTCCGATCTTTGTCTGCTGAGCGGTCTCTATGATTTTATAAGGCTTGGTCCAAGTAGGCGGCTGCAAGGTGTTCTTGTCAAAAAGATTGTCAAGAAGCACATCAAAAGACGCATGGTCATACAGATGATTCAGGTCATCTTTGGAGTTCCCTACTCCCTCATTGTTTCCGATGGTTGCAGCATCATAGCCGACTTCATTCATCAGTTCGATGTTCGCCTGTCCGTTCGTTGCTTCTGATAGAGGGTGCCATCGGTCGACGAAATCCCCGAGATCTACTGTGATCGTCGTAGTATTGGCTTTCTTTTCGTTTTCTCGTTTTCGCTGATCCAAAAACCGTCTGATCCTTGGCCAGTTTTCTAAATGTGAATGCAGATCATTCGTATGTAATAAAACAATTTTTTCCATAGGTTCTCGCCTCTCTTTTTTCCTATCATACCATAGCCTGCGTCATCTTCCAGAAAACAGGCTTTTTTATCGGTCAGTGATCAAAAAAAAGAAACTAGGCTGAATCTTTTCTTATATTTTAAGGTCTGAGAAACTGCTGCAGCTTGCGGCGTTTCTTTGTTTGTTCCTAGAAAAAAATAAAAAAAGCAGGCTCGAGAGCCTGCTGACGGTCATTTTTATTCTTTTAATCAGACACATGACGGATCCTGCTTAGTGCTGCTTCCTTCCGGATCTGACACGCTTCACAAGCCCGCCATTGTCCTAGCCTTTCGGCAAAGAATAGTATACCGCATTTTTTGTTTTTTGACTAGCCTTTTTTTAATTTCTTTTTTCTTTCACGTAATTGCCGGAAAAAAGCGGATAATATCTCTCCACACTCTGCTTCCAGTATGCCGCCTTCAACAAATGCCTGATGATTGAAGCGCTCATCTTCCAGTAGATTCATCAAAGTGCCTGCTGTTCCTCCTTTTGGATCGTAAGCGCCGAAATAGACTTCTTTTACACGAGATAAAATCATCGCACCACTACACATCGGACATGGTTCTAAAGTCACAAAGAGCTGAGCCTCTTCCAATCGCCAACTGCCAACTGCTTCGCACGCTTGCTGGATGGCGATCATTTCTGCATGGGTCGTAGCATCTTGAGAGGTCTCACGTAGATTGAATCCTCTCCCAATGATTTCATCATTCAAGACGACGATCGCACCGATTGGGACTTCTTCCAATGCTTCTGCTTTTTTTGCTTCCGCGATGGCGACTCGCATCCATTTTTCTTTTTCATCCAGCGATTGTGTTTTATTTTCCAATTGATCTCCCTGCCTTTGAATTTTCTGGTTTAACTTTAGCATAAGCAAAAAAGGTTGTAACTAACTTTTTTATCTATGGTAAAATAATCAAGAGGTGAATCAAATGAGAATGAATCAATTGCTCGAGCTCTATCCAACAGCAGAAAAAAAAGAGTTCCCATCTTCAGATGACGATATTTTATCATTAGCCGTAGAAGATCATTTTTTATGGATACATAAATCTGTCTTGTCTTCGCAAGAATCGGCGCTTTTGAAAGCGTTATTCTCCGAAACGAACAATCAGCAGCAGCATCCATGGTACGGTCACTTATTCGATCATTCTTCCTGTATAATGGATGAAAGTTATCGCATGATCCAGCTGCACATCGAGTCAAAAGGCGAGTTTTTGAAAAACGAGTGGCAAAAAACGATGCTGGAAATCTTTCCAGATGCTGCCGATTTTTTCTTTTACACGAAAAATGATGCCCTTTTAGTCGAACAGCAAAGCAGCAGTTTCCTCGATTCAAAAGAATTGAGTGGTATTTTCTTGTCTTTGGATGCAGATTTCGATACGACTACTCAGGCATTTGTCGGTTCGTTTCATTCACCAGGTCAAGACCTCACTACCTTATTCGCAGAAGAACGGAAAATTTTTCTAGCAGAGCAACAAAATATGTATACCCATGGACGGACTTTCTCCATGACAGAGATCGCATTACACTACTATACAAAAGAAAGCATAAAAGAAAATGCATTGATTTCCAGTTACCAGGAACGATTGGCAGACGCAGAAATGGATGAAATCATTCTTGAGCTATGGAAAAATCTGGGGAATATCAGCTCCACAGCAAAAACATTGTTTCTCCACCGGAACACGTTGAAATATCGCATCGAGAAATTCCAGGAACAAACAGGACTCAATTTAAAACAAGCAGATGATCTGTTGTTCTGCTATCTTCTCCTACTCCATCGTTGACTAAAAAAAGCGAAAAAGCTCTCTCACTAAGAGCCTTCTCGCTTTTTTTTGCATATATACGATCGACTACGCGCTTAAACGCTTCTGGTTGCTTCGTGTGCTTACACCATTTTTTCCACTAAGTGCATCAAGCGTTCCCGTACATCTTCGGTCGATCCTTTCAAGGAATCGCCATAAACGGAAATCTTCTTTTTGCCAGATTTGATTTTTGCCAAGATACCCATCAATGAATCCAAATCGCTATCAGATAAATGATCGACCACATCCAGTAATTTTTCGTTCCCGTCAAATTTATCGTTCACGAATTTTTTTACTTTTGTACGATTCGTCATGTGATGGATCTTTTCGATCACTTTTCCAGAAACAACCACTGCAGTAGCGACACTGGCTGCTGCTGCTACACTTAATCCGATTGTCACTTTTGTTGATGTTTTCATAAGTATCAGCTCCTTTTCATCTATCTCAATCATAGCATAGACAAAAAAATAAACGAACTATTACACTCTCAAGGTTCAATGGAACCGCAAACCTTTGGGGAAGAAATTCTTCACGACTCCCTGCACCTGTTTGCCGAACCCTACTGGTATCTGGTCTCTCATAAGCAATACCCATCCGGCATTGCCTTTTGCCTGAAAGGTTTCGCCTGCGACATACGCCCGCCACTCTGCCTCGCTGATCTGCAAAGAAGGGATATTCTCAGTGTTTTTCATCGCAAGTGCTAAAGCATAGCTGGGTTCGAATCGATTCTTCTTAAATACACCTAGATGCAGTCCTTCCCGCAATATTTTCAAACCGGATAAAGAAGGTGCATTTGCTGGCAACTCCCAGAGATGATCGTGGAACACCCGCAACTCGCCAGATGTTTCGTACTGAAAATCAGCAGCGAATGCTTGCCAGATCGACTGCTGCTCTTTCGTCAATCGTGTCTTATCCTGCTGCTTTCGTTGTTTTTTTGCCGGTTTCTTTTCACTTGGAGATTCTGTTTCTCCGTGAAACACTAACTTAGCCACAAAATGTCCTTCTCCCTGCCCTTTATGAGGCCATAAACGGACCGTTTTTTCCAATCCATCCACGCTTCCCCATTCTGGACGTCCGTGACTGACACGCGCCATGTCGATTCCTTCGATAGACACTGGATAGTTTTCCACGAGCCAACTGATGATCTGTTCATTTTCTTCCGGTGCAAATGTACAAGTCGAATAAATCAATGTGCCATTTGTCTTGATCATCTTCATCGCTGATTGAAGGATATCTTTTTGGCGTTCTTGGCATTGCAGAGGTGTTTCTTCTGTCCATTCTGCGATGGCTTTAGGATCTTTCCGGAACATCCCTTCCCCGGAACAAGGTGCATCAACAACGATCTTATCAAAGAACCCATTGAAATGAGGCACTAACTCAACAGGTGCCTGGTTGGTTACGACTGCATTCGTTATTCCCCAACGTTCAACATTTTCAGATAAGATTTTTGCCCGCTTTGGGAAAATCTCATTAGATACTAATAGACCTTTTCCTTGCATCTGTGCAGCTAGTTGCGTCGTTTTCCCACCAGGCGCTGCGCATAGATCCAAGATCCTTTCTCCTGGTCTCGGATCTGCGACAGCTGCTGGGAGCATGGCACTAGGTTCTTGGCTATACACGTACCCAGCTTGATGCAACGGTGTTTTTCCATCTACAGGACTCAAAAAACCTTCTTTGCTGTATGGTGCTGGCTGACTCTTTTCTTCATGATATTTGCGGACCATTTCCAATCCGGCAGGCTTCAATGGATTCCAGCGAAATCCTTTTTGGCTTATTCCATGTTCAATGGCTGAAAAAAACTCACTTGCTTCCTCGCCTAGAAGAAGCTGGTATTTATCGATAAACTGCTGTGGTAACGTTGTTGATCTCTCCTTCTCCATTTCTTTCGATAGCTATTTTACAATTTTTTTTCAGAAAAGAAAAGAAGAGAAACAGCCAGCAGATTCATCTGAAAGAAGAGTACTCGATCCTTTTCAAGATTTCTGGTAATTCCTTTTCCAAATCAGCGATTTTACTCCAGATAGAAGACATCATCTCAAAAAAATCACCGGAATTCTGATCTGAATTCAAGCTTCCTAAGGCATTCAGCCAAAGCAGGTCCAACAGATATTTCTCGTTTATTTCGGTGTTTTCTTTGATATATTCGGTAAATGTCCGTTTGAATAAAGAGGCCATATCTAATTCAGATTTCATGATGATACCGTAGATACTTTCATGGATCGCAAAAAATTCATTGAATAAATAAACTATGCTGTAGAAATCATCAACTTTGTATTCTGCCAAGTAGCGATCAAAACACTCACTGATCTCTTCAACTATTTTTTCTTTCAATACACTGATCGATTTGAAATGCGAATAAAAAGGGTAAGTGGAACAACCGCAAAAATTAGCAAGTCTTCTTGCTGTGATCGAGGCCATTCCATATTCACTCGCATATACCATGCTTTTGTACAGCAAATATTCTTTGCTGAAATTTGTTACTCTACCCATAGATGCAGCCACCTCTCTATCAATCCTTTTCTTCCATCTTTTTTGAATGATTACAGATCATTTCGTTTCCTTTGCGTATCTTTTATGAGGGGAAAGCAGATAAGTGACAGCACTGCCGATGATCATCATTATAAATAACATCAATAACTTATAGGGAACACTAAATCTATCGATACGTATCAGACTTGTCATCCGGATCTATTTTCATGATGAAAACAATCCAGAATAAATAACATCGTTGTTTTATTAACATTTTTTATAAAATGAGTGTCATTTTTGGGATAACTTGACAAAATCCAATCGGCAAGAAACAATAGAATTAATAATCTGATAATCTGTTTTAAATAACAAGTTATATAAACAAGATCTGTTACATTTTGAGAATAACATACACCAAACCCAGTTTCCACTCACATTTTATGTCATCCCTTGTACATCAATTGAACAAAAAGGAGTGTGCCATGTTAATCGATGCAAAAAAGAAAGAACTTCTTGTCCTCTACGCTATCACTCAGAAAAATGACTGTTCACTGCAAAAATTATCTGATGAGCTAGCAATCCCTAAACGAACGATCAAAGAACTGATTCGAAAGCTGAACCTTTCGATCACGCATCTGTTTGGCATCGAATCGTTTATTTATTCTACGCCAAAAGGAGAAATCAAACTCAATGATCTTTACCACGAAAACAGAAGGATGATCTTCTGCCAATTAAAGCTGCATTATCTAAAAGAATCGAATCGCTTCAATTACTTGTTGCTGCTGATTGATTCGCCTCATGCAGGTGTCTCGAAAGATTATTTAGCAAAACAATTGTATCTCTCTACTTCTTATTTGGAGAAATTGACACAACAGATCAATAAAATCCTTAAAAAATACCAGTTACAAATCACTTCTTCTCAGAATCGTTATTTTCTAGAAGGAAACGAGCTATCTATCCGTATCTATCTGTACTTGTTTCTGACCGATGCCTTTCAAGGCCTCGAATGGCCGTTTACAACGATCTGCATCTCTCAGCTAAAAAAGCAGTATCAGCTTTCTTCTGCGTTCCTTTTGACAGATCAATCTGAAAAACAGCTGGAGAGCATCTATCTGCTACTTGCATTGTTCACGATCCGACTCGATCAGCATTCGCTTATTCCTCCAGCATCGACTGAGATCATGGAAGTGCTCTGCCTACTCCAAAAGGTCCAGGATTTTTCTGGAACGTTCAAGCAACGAATTTCAACATTCCTGTCAGAGCTTGACGGATCAATGAAGCAGCCTACGCCAATTTTTTGATTTGCTGCTTCTTGCCTCATTCAATCGCTTCGCAGCAAAAAATCGATTTTGGTATAGCGGTTGAAAAAAGCAGCAATCCGATTTGTCAAAGGGCCAGAAAACTGGTAAAGAGATTAACAGATGCCTATCCTGTCATCGCCTCAGAAGAGAAAAAATATATGTATCATTATTTTATTGCATTAGCAACGATCCTTGTCACGGTTTCAGAAGATATGATGCTTGGATTTTATACGCTTCTTTTTCCGAATCTCCTTATAGATACAGATATAGCAGATAAAAAAATGACTGAGATCCAGCAGATCGTCGGTAGTGTTTTCCCTGCTGAAAACGAACGGTTCAATCAATATCTTTGCGGTCTGATTTATACTTTGTTGCAGTCTGAAGCAAAAGAGCAGCTTCTGGTCTATTTACAGATGAACCAGACACTAACCGGGAATTATCATTTAAAAAGCAAATTACATCAAACATTCAGCCACGAAACCCTACAGATCACAGAGAAACCGGAAAAAGCTGATCTGATCATCACCGACTGGTTCGAAGCGCTCCATCCGTCTGTCCCGACTCTTTATTTTGATCCGAACCAAGAAAACGAATCGTGGATAGAACTGGTAAAATCAATCCAAGAACTGGCCATGAAAAAGAAACTGTGACAAAAATATCGTCCAGTCCTTTTTTCCGAATAATGGTGTTCCAGAAGTAGCTTCTTCGAGAATAAGCCAGAATTTCACAAAAATTTGAGAAGCTATTTTTCAAAATCGCTTCTTATCGCTCAAGGCTGAACGTCTCTTTCACGACCTCTCCACTAAACGGTGTTCCAACTGCTGCTTCTCGGCAATAAGTTCACTGAACAAGAAAATATGAGGAGCTATTTTCTGTTCAGTGTCCTTATTCCTTAAAGCAGAGCGCAGTTGTCACAACCTCAAATGAAAAAGCAAACTTGCCATCATGAAGAAAATAGGCAGACTGCATGATGCAAAGAAAGGAGCTGTGACAATTTTTGTCACAGCTCCTTTCTCCAAAAATTAAGCTTCTAATCTCTACGATTACCGCCAAATATCAGTATCAGACGTAATAATTGTAAAAATGTGGATAACGCAGCTGCTACATAAGTCAGTGCTGCGGCAAACAATACGTGTCTTGCCATCGGTACTTCTTCTTTTGCTAACAGACCGCCTTCACTTAAAATCTGTATTGCCCTTCTCGAAGCATTGAACTCTACTGGAAGAGTGACCAGCTGGAAAAGAAGCGCTAATGAAAAAGCAAAGATACCAATGTTGATCAATGTAGAGTTCCAACTGAACAAGACCCCTATCATGATCAATGGGAAAGAGATCATCGAGCCAAAATTAGCTACTGGTACAAGTGCTGCTCTGATCTTCAACGGTGCATACCCTGAAGCATCCTGCACCGCATGTCCACATTCATGGGCAGCAACGCCAATGGCAGCTACCGAAGTCGACTGAGCAGTCGCTTGTGACAAGCTCAGCATCTTATTCCCTGAATTGTAATTATCTGTCAGATCACCAGCGATCTGTTGCACACCGACGTTATCGATCTGCTGGCTTTGGAGGATATATTGTACTGCCTGTGTCCCTGTCACGTTATTTTTGCTTTTTACTTTATCATATTTGCGAAATGTGCTGTTGACGTACGCAGAAGCAATACCGGATATCACAAGTCCGGCGATCACTAAAATGAATGTCGGATCAAAAAAGCCATACATCCCATATCCATACATTGTCGTTTCACTCCTTCTTCTTTTACTTTCATTTTAACACGAGCGGTCAGAAAAGAATGTGAAGAGACCTTGAATGTTTTTTAATTCTTTTTGACAAACTCTGATTTCAATTTCATCGGGCCAAACCCTTCGACTTTACAGTCAATATTATGATCCCCTTCAACCAATCGGATATTTTTCACTTTGGTCCCCTGTTTGATCGCACCTGAGGCTCCTTTTACTTTCAGATCTTTGATCACTGTCACACTATCACCGTCTGCTAAGCGATTGCCATTTGCATCAAGTACGATGAGGCCTTCCGTTGTTTCTTCCTGTTCATCGGCTGTCCATTCATTTGCACATTCTGGGCAGACAAGCAATCCCCGATCTTCGTAAGTATATTCGCAGCCACATTGCGGGCAATTAGGTAGTGTCATCTTCTTTCTCCTTTAAATGTTTGATTGAGCATCATTGTAACGGAAAAAAACGAGTTTGAAAAGAGATCTTTGTGATTTTTAATACAAAAAGAGGCCGGAGTTTCATTTTCTCCAGTCTCTACTTGCTTTGTAATTTATTGTTTGTATTGTTGGCAAAGCAGTTGGATTTCTTCATAGATTTCGTTGATTTCGTCCATATCTTTTGCGTTTGCTCCACTTGCTAAGGGGTGCCCGCCACCATGATGTTTTTTGGCTAATTCATTGATGACAGGTCCTTTTGAACGCAAGCGCACGCGATAATATCCTTCTGGCTGCTGCACGAATATCCCCCATGCCATCACTTCATCAATCACTCCAGGCAATGAAACGATCGACGCTGTCTCAGAATCATCTATTTGATAATGATCCAATACTTCTTGAGACAAAATGACTCGGCCAGCACCATTTTCATCGACTTCGATGTTCTGGTAGAGATAGCCTGAAAGCTTCGCCACTTTCATAGGCATTTGTTCGATTTCCCGATTCAAAGCACTTGCATCAAATGGATAAGTCATCAAAACAGCTGCGATCTGTAATGTCCTTGGCGTTGTAGCAGGATATAAAAATCGGCCAGTATCCCCTACTATCCCTGCGTAAAGCAGACGCGCGGCATGCGCATTGATCGTCAATTCTTCTGGGAACATCAAGGCGAATTCTGCGATCATTTCACTGCAGCTGCTTGCGGTCGTATCTACCCATACAAGATTACCGTAAGGCTCATCATTCGGGTGATGGTCGATTTTGATCAGCTTGTCGCCAAGGTCATAGCGCTTGTCACTGATTCTTGGAGAATTTGCTGTATCGGTAACGATCACTAGTGCACCTTGATAAAATGCATCTTCTACTTTTTCCATTTCAGCTAGAAAACGAAGTCCTTCGACTGTTTCCCCCACTTGATGGATCTCTTTTTCCGGAAAGCTCGCTCTCAATATCTCTGCTAGACCGACTTGAGATCCGAGCGCATCAGGATCAGGACGCTGATGTCTGTGGATGATGATTCGGTCATATTTTTTGATTTCGGTGATTATTTCTTGCTGTACTGTCATTTTTTTCCTGCTTTCTTGAGCTCTTCTTGTTCTTTAGGAGCGTTCCATTACTTGGCACACAACGATTGCCTTTGTCACAATCGTATTTTCGATAAATACTTCGATATCCAGTTTAGCAGATCTGCGACCGATCTCTAAAACACGCGGACGAATATCTAGCTCGCTTTCTAACTGGATCAGTCGAAGATAATGTAAGTTGATCTGTTCAATCAAGATATTCCTCTTCTGATTCATGATCATTGTTTTTTGGGCGACATCAGAGAGGATCTCACTCAACACACCGAAAGAGATGGTTCCGACACCATTGACCATCTGCGGCGTCACCATGAATTTGAATTTTGGATCAGCTAGCCGATTTCCTTCGCGATCTGTCTCGATCGTCTGGATACCGCCAGAAATCTGATCCGAAATGGTATCCGCGATCTGCGGCTGCCTTTGAACAAGCTGCATGGCTTTCATCACATCTTGCCGCGTGATCAACCCCTCCAAAGTCAAGTCGTCAGATACTACCGGCATTACTTCCAATCCATCCCAGATCATCTGATGACTGACAGATGCGATGCTCATCGTTTTTTTCACACTGATCGGTTCTTTGGTCATGATGCGTTCGATGATTTGCGTAGGCGATTTCCCCAAGATGTCTTTTGCTGTAACGATCCCCATCAGTCGCTGGTGTCTGTTGACTACAGGAAAACGTGAATGCTGTGTTTTTTCGGATAAGCGCTGATAATCAGCGACTGTATCTGTCTGCAGCAGATAATGTGTTTTTTCCGCGGACATATAGATATCGCTGACAAGCATGATGTCTTTTTTGATCAGATGATCGCTCAGGGCCCGATTGATCATTGTGGCTACCGTAAATGTATCATAGCTTGTCCGTAAGATCGGCATTTCCAGCTCATCAGCCAGCTGCGATATCTCCGGAGTTGTATCAAATCCTCCAGTGATCAATACCGCAGCGCCGTCTTCCAAAGCCAGTTTTTGTACATCTGCGCGGTTTCCGACGATCATCAGGGAACCGGGTGTGATATAGCGTTCCATCGCATGCTTTGTCATCGCACCGATGACAAATTTGTTCAGTACTTTGTCTAATCCAGAAGCACCGCCCAATACGTCTCCTTCAATGATCCGCACAACTTCACCGAATGTCAGGCGTTCGATGTGTTTTTTCAGTTTCCGTTCGATACGAATCGTTCCTACTCGCTGGATCGTAGAGACTAGCCCGGCATTTTCTGCATCTTTGATCGCACGATAAGCAGTTCCTTCACTGACATTCAATTCTTTGGCAATGCTGCGAACAGAAATACGATTCCCGACTGGAAGACTTTCGATATATTCTAAAATCAAGTCATGTTTCGTTGCCATTTTTCCCCTACACTTCCAGCGTTTCAGAAACGCTCATTATTTTTCCTTCACTGCCACTCAATCGTTCAATGAATGTTTGCGGATCCTGCTCGATCACAGGGAACGTATTGTAATGGATCGGTACGACTTTTTTTGCCTTGATCCGTTTGGCTGCTCTAGCTGCGTCTTTTGGCCCCATGGTATAGTTGTCTCCAATCGGTAAGAAGGCTACATCGATAGAAAACTGTTCTGCCAATAAAGACAGATCACTAAAATCTGCTGTATCTCCGGCATGATAAATCGTCTTCCCATCTGCTTGCAGGACGATCCCGCTTGGTTCTCCCATGTACTGAACGATTCCATCTACTTCATAACTTGAACTATGCTGTGCATGGACAAACTTCACTGTGCCGAAAGGAAATTCGTGCTTTCCGCCGATATTCATCCCAAAAGCTTTCACTCCGCGGCTTTGCGCATAATCTGCAATTTCCACGATACTGATGATCGTTGCATCGTTGTTTTTTGCGATAGGGATCATATCACCTATATGATCGCTGTGTCCATGAGTCACCAATATCCAGTCTGCTTCGACTTCTTCAGCGTCCAAGTCCGTCATTGGATTTCCTGTGATAAACGGATCGATGATGACACGCTGCCCGTTTTCCATCTCAAGGGCTAGACAAGAATGTCCGTGATAAGTTATTTTCATTTTTTCACTCCTCACACTTTCTTCATGCTGTATCTTTACTAAAATAAACCGATTCCAACTTGATTAATTTAAGAAAAAAATAGCCGACACTATTTTATTTTCTCCAAATAATAGTACAGTATATACGAGATAATTGTAACAGATAATACAGCTTGCACCAAGTACTAAGCAGATATATTTTTATTCACGGACGAATCATTTAAAAGGATTTGCTTCTAGGCGTTCTCTATTAAGATATCCGCATATCGCATCTGGACGACTGCTTCCAGATCTTTGACTGAAATCTTGATGCTCCGTCCGATTTCTCCACTAGAAACGACGATTTCTTTCATTTCTTCCAACGACTGATCCGCTAAAAAAATATAGTTGGGATGCTGCATCTTGATCCCTATCGGTGTATTTGCTCCATGAGGATATCCTGTATGTTCCATCACAAAATCCATTCCAGGAAAGCCGACTTTACGGTCTTTGGTGATCTTTCTGGTTTTTTTGTAATCTAAATGCTTCATTAAAGGAAGCAACGCCACGATCACGCCCGATTTGTTGCCTTTAAGGACTAATGTCTTACAGACGATTTCTGGATCGATGTTTCGTTTTCTCAACTCTGATTCAAAGGCTTCTTCGACGATGTCCCCAAAGTTTATTGGATCATATGCGATGTTTTGCTGATCCAGATATTTTTCTACTGCTGTTTTTTCCATTTTCTTCTCTCCTATCAATCATGTTCTGCTCATTATATGCCTACATGCGTATGGACAGAAAATGATTTGTTTTGGTGAAATTCCAACAAGCAAAAAGAGACTAGGGTACTGTCCTAGTCTCTTAGATATTCTTGGATGATGACTTTGTTGCTCCTTGCAGAACAGTTTTTCTTAACCTTCGTGATTACCTTTTCCCACGTCTTTGTGTTGCTTCCATGATAACTGGTAAGATCACTGGTCGGCGTTTCGTTTGTTCAAACAAATAACGGCCTAATTGATCTCGAATATCTTGTTTCAGCTTACTCCATTCGAAGTCGCTGCTTTCAAGATGTTTTTCGACGATTGCTTCGATCATATTACTGCTTTCTTTCATCAGGTCACGACTTGCTTTGACATAGACAAATCCTCTTGAAGTGATTTGAGGTTTCGAAACGATTTTCTTCTCACGTCGGCTGATGGTCACTACTGCAACGAAAATCCCGTCTTCTGATAAGACTTTACGATCTCTCAAAACGATATTACCGATATCTCCTACACCAAGTCCGTCGATCATGATGTTTTCTGCACTGATCGATCCAGCGACACTCATTCGTTGGTTCTTATACTCTAAAACATCTCCTCGCCCGGTGATATAGATGTTTTTGTAAGGAATCCCGACGGCATGCGCCAAATCCGCATGTGCCGCTAGCTCACGGTATTCTCCTTGGACAGGAATAAAGTAAGTAGGTTTCATCAAATTAAGCATCAGTTGGAGATCGTGTGGATTAGCATGACCGGAGACACGCATGTTCTCAGAGATCAGTTTTACGGACCCACCTGCCCGATAGATCATGTCTTCTGTCTTAGCGACCATTGTTTCCATCGCGATACTTGGTGTCGTAGTGATATACACTAGGTCCCCTTCTTCGATCTTGATCGTCCGATGCGTGCCGTTTGCCATTTTTTGTAAAGACTTGATTGGCTCACCCATCCGTCCAGTCTCTAAAATGATCAGTTCTTCTGGATCATAATTTTTCATGTCTTTCAACGTGACTAACAGATCCTCACTAGGCAGCTGCAGTTTTTCCAAACGCATCGCTGTTCGGATGATCCGTTCAAAATCTTGTCCTGTCAGCACGACTTTTCTTTGCGCTTTTGCCGCAGCGTCCAATACTTGCTGAACACGTTGCAGATTACTTGCCACACAGGCGACGATGATCCGTCCTTCCCAGTATTTGATCGTATCGAAGACTTCATCGGCGATCTGTAATTCTGAAGCAACCGGCACCGCATTTTCTGCGTTTGCTGATTCACTTAATAATGCCAGAACACCTTCTTTTCCGATTTCTGCTAGACGCGCATAGTCCGTATGGTACATCGGGATCGCTGTCTGATCAAATTTGAAATCACCTGTGTAGACGATATTGCCTTCTTTGGTTTTCAAATTGATCCCGACAGAATCGGGGATCGTATGCGTCGTGCGGAAGAAGCTGACGATCGTTTCACCAAAATCGATCTCCGTATGTTCATCTACTACATGGAAATCTTTGAACCCTTTTGCTGCCTCATTTCGGCTCACACTTAATTTTGCCAGTTCGATCGTCAATTCCGTACCGAATACCGGCACAGTGATTTTCGATAACAGATAAGGCAATGCGCCGATCGCATCCGCGTGTCCATGGGTCAAAAAGACACCGGCTACACGATCAATGTTTTCTTCAAGATACGTAAAGTCAGGAATGACGACATCAATTCCTAAAAGCTCGTTTTCCGGATATTTCAGACCACAATCTAAGATAAAAATATCCTCTCCCACTTCTGCGATATACATGTTTTTTCCATTTTCACGTACGCCGCCTAATGGGATAATTTTAATGGTACTCACAAATTTCACCTCTTCTTATGACGTTTAAGTTTAAAAACGTCGATTCTCTTCTTTCACTAACTATATGATTCGAGCCAATAAACAGTTGTCCTATTTTTATCTATCACAGCAAAAAATGAGGAACACGGTTCAAATGCTGCCCTTGTCTTTACTTTTTTCCTTCGAACAAGGCATGCAGGCCGAATCTTTTTGCCAACACTAGAGCCGGATCGGATAAAATTCCCAATTGGCTGTTCTTCATTATTATACAACAAAATAAACAAATCGCTAGTATCAGCGCTTTTTTGAGCGATACGACAGCAGCTCCTTGTTGAAACTGTGCGTATTTGATTCTTCATCACCGATCAGAAACATACTTCTTCCATTCTACCACATTTTCCACAATAACTATAGCTCGATTTTATACAAGATAGATCGGACGCCTAAGTGACTTAGAAAGTAATATTTTTAAGTTAGCTTTAAGTTATAGGCCTTATCCTTTGTTTCATTGACTAGGAGGGATGCAACAGATGAATTTTATAAAGCGTGCGTTGAAAAGCACGAAAGCGAAATGGGGACGTTCGTTCTTGCTGTTTGCCGTTTTTACAGCAATCCTCATTTTTGTGCTTGCTGGGCTCACTATACGAAGTGCTGCTGAACAGGCAGCAGCTCAGGCAAAAAAAGAGGCTGGTGCCACAGTGACTTTAAGTGCCAATCGGGAAGCTTCTTTTAAAAAACAGGAAGGAGATGCTTCAGAGGGCACGACATCTACCGAACGGCCGGATCCGGGGAGCTTTTCACTGACACCAGTCTCAATAAGCGATGCAGAAAAAATTGCTTCCTTAGCAAATGTCAAAAGCTATTCTTTTGAAAGTTCTGCATCAGCTATGGCTAAAAGCGGGATCACTCCGATTTCCAGTTCCGAAACATCAGATTCTTCAGACAGCACTGGAACCGAAGAAAGCGATCAGCCAGCTGGCACTATGGATAGCAGGAAACCGATGACTCAAGCCGATTTTCAGATCAGCGGTGTTTCGGCTACTGCACAAACCAGCAGCTTTACGGACGGCACAGCAAAAATCACTGAGGGCAAAGGAATCGATGCTAGTGATAAAACAACGAACAATGTCGTGATCGATGCTACATTGGCAAAAGCAAACGACTTAGCTGTTGGCGATACCTTCACGATCACAAGTTCTGAAGATGAGGATACGACTTATGAAATGACCATAAAAGGGATTTACGAATCAAGTGAATCAAGTAGCAGTATGGGCATGCGATTCAATTTCATGAATCCCTCGAATACCTTATACACTTCTTATACCTTTGCTAATGAATTGAATGGCACTTCTGATGACGAGACCATTGACTCAGCAGTTTATACGTTAGCTGATCCAGACAAGATGTCTTCATTTACTGCAGAGGCAGAAAAGCTGATCGATACAGATACTTTCAGTCTGCAGTCGAATGATGCCATGTATCAATCCATGCTGGAACCTTTGAACAATGTTGCTAGTTTTTCTAAAAATGTCGTCTTGCTCGTAGCAGTAGCCGGTATCATCATTTTGACCTTGATCATCATGATCACGATCCGAGAACGCCGGCATGAATTGGGTGTTTTACTTTCATTAGGCGAGTCAAGGAGTAAAATCATCCTGCAATTGTTTACAGAAGTCGCTCTTTGTATGATCTTCGCATTGGGTATCGCTTCTTTCAGCGGGAATGTCGTGGCTAATGCGGTGGGGCAACAACTGCTGGATCAGCAAACAGAAACAGCGGCTCAAAATCAAGAAACGCCCAGCCAGGGACAAATACCTGGCGGAAAACAGATGGCTGGCGGCAACCAATCACCTAGCGGACAAAAAGGCGAAAACATCAATCCGTTCACTATTTCTGACAAAGTCAGCGAATTGAAAATCAATGTACAGCCTGCTCAGCTTGGATTATTAGCCGGGATGGCATTTGGTATCAGCTTGCTTTCAGTCTTCTTAGCATCTATTGGCATTTTGAGATTGAATCCAAGAAAAATTTTATTGAATTAAAGGAGGCATTCGATGCTACGAACAGAAAATTTAGGATTTTGGTATCAGGAACCGCAAGATGCGCTTTATCAGGAGGTGGACCTGAATTTTGAAGCTGGAAAAATGTATGCTATTTTAGGAGCGAGTGGTTCGGGAAAAACAACATTTTTGTCGCTAATCGCTGGCCTTGACACCCCAAAAGAAGGAACGATTTATTATGAAGAACAGCCACTTTCTAAAATAGGTTTGAGAAATTATCGAAAAAATGATGTCTCGATCATCTTCCAAGCCTATAATCTATTACCTTATTTGTCCGCTCTCGATAATGTCTTGACAGCAATGGAGATCACAAAAACGAAACAGTCAAATTACCGGCAGGTCGCCTTGGATCGACTGGCACGTGTCGGAATCGATGAGGCCTTGGTCAAAAAACCAGTGACGAAACTTTCAGGCGGACAGCAGCAGCGTGTCGCGATCGTACGAGCCATCTGCTGTGAGCATCAATTGATCGTTGCAGATGAACCAACAGGAAATCTCGATGAAGCGACTTCACAAGATATCGTTCATTTTTTCCAAGAGATCGCACATGAACAAAATCGCTGTATCATTATCGTTACCCATGAAATGGACGTAGCCAGACGTTGTGATGAAATCTTTGAACTGAAAAATAAAAAGTTTGAAAGACTCGATGGTTAAAAAAAAGCAGAAACACCAGATAAACGGTGTTTCTGCCATTTTTTATTTTTTATCGTCTTTTCGAGAGAATTTTTCTTTGACATCTTCAAAGCCTTTTTTCATGTCATCACCAAGATCACGCGCTTTTTCTTTGACGTCTGCACCTAGTGATTGTGCTTTTCCTTCTGTTTCTTTGCTCTTGTCATCTGTTGCTTTCCCGTAAGCTTTTTTGCCTTCGCCTACTACTTTGTCTTTCATGTCTTCGGAACGTCCTTTTAAATCTGCCATCATACTTCCTCCCTTATTTTGTTTGTCTAACTATTATCAGGTTAACATCATCTCAATAAACAGACAAATAGAACGCTCCTTTCAAGAAAACGTTTGATCAAATTGTGCGTTCGAAGGTTCCCCAAGTCTTTATTTCTTTTTCTTGAACCATTATCTGACCCTTAGCAATCACTGTATCGATAGCCAATGTGTCTTTGTCAAGGATGCACAGATCCGCGTCATTTCCGACTTTGACTGTTCCTTTTTGTTCCAGTTTCAATATGCGTGCCGGATTGCAAGTGACAGCCCGAAGCGCGATCTCTAAAGGAATGTTTTCTTTTTGGACCGCTTCCTTGATTCCCACAAGCAATGCTTTGGCGCTGCCTACGCCTAATCCGATAAACTGATTGTTCTCGTCAAAATAGGGCAAGCTTCCTTGGCCATCAGAAGTCATAGTGAAATTATCAAGAGAGATTCCTTCTTCGATCAATCGCTTCAGTGCTTTGCTGAAACGAACTTCGCCATCTGTCTTTTCCCAGAAATCCGGATCTTCGCTTGCTGTGAAGTCGATCGTACCACCTTTTTTAGCAAATTCAATACAAGCTTCGAACAATTCAGCTGTTCGATTGGCGTGAGTCGGCAAGAACTGTGTGATCGGTATTTCTGTTTCTTCGATGATCCGCATCAGTAATTCCAGTTTTCTCTTTCCTCCGCCCAGATGGACATTCACGATCCCTGCTTTTCCTGATAACATTCCGCCTACGCGAGCATCAGCTACTGCCCGTGCGAATTCTTCAAAGCTTGGCTGAGAAGACCGATGATCCGAGATCGCGATTTCACCGATTCCGATGATTTTATCGATCGTCAAGAAATCTTTGATGATCGAATCTGTTACAGTCTTTACAGGCAGTCGATAAGAACCTTCATAAATGTAAGTAGAGATCCCTTCTGCTTCAAGCCCTTTTGCTTTGCTGATCAAAGCGGTCATGTCTCGTCCTTCTCCGTCTGTGCCTAGGCACCCCACGACTGTCGTTACGCCAGCTGTCGTCAACTGACTCAGCGTGACTTCCGGCGTACGGTTCTGATAGCCGCCTTCTCCGCCACCGCCTAAGATATGGAAATGGCAGTCGATGAAACCTGGAGTCAAGATTTTGCCTTCACCTGACAGCTCCTCTACTTCAACTTCTCCATATCCTCCTGACAGCTGCTCTTCTAAAGCGATGATTTTCCCTCCAGCAAGCAATACGTCCATTTTTCCTAAATAATCTGGTGCATATACTTCGATTTGACGAATGATTTTCATCTTTTTCCCTCTTTCTTTTGAAAAAAGCTGTGCCATTGTTCCGGCACAGCTGCTTTTTTTCAAACTGTCCAAGCAGTTTTTTTATGATCAATTTATTGTAAGCCGATCGCAATGGCAATCATGATAAAGATCGTTCCTAAGATAAAAAAGAATCCCTGCATTTTTATTTGGAAACGAGCCCATTTCGCCCACTCGATACGAGCCACGCCAAGTACACCGATCAGACTTGCAGAAACAGGGGTGAATGCGTCCATGAATCCTGAACCAAGCTGATAAGCTAATACAGCCACCTGTCTTGAAACACCAACTAAATCTGCCAATGGTGCCATGATCGGCATCGTCAATGCAGCTTGTCCGGAATTTGATGTAACGACCAGATTGAACAAGCTTTGGAATACATACATCGCCCAGGCACCAATAACCGCCGGAACTCCTGTCAAAGCAGTACCGATTCCATGAAGGATCGTATTCAATGCGGATGGTACCGACGCATCTGAACCACCTAAAACAAGCAAGATCCCTTTTGCCATCCCGACAACGATTGCCGTTCCAGCCAAATCTGCTGCTCCCGACTGGAAGGAAGAAGCGATATCGTTGATTTTCATGCCATCAAGTTTGAAGATGACTGCGATAATTCCGGCAGCAAGCCCCATGACGAAGAACTGAGAAGCGATTTCTGGAATATAATATCCTTTTTGCGTCACTCCCCAAACGATCCAGATCAGTACGATCAGCATTTCAGCCAAAATCAGCTTGTGCCCTAAAGTGAATGCCTTTTGCTCATCGCTCGTCTTCTTCAGATGATTACGGAAATAATCATCCGACTTGTAGGTCAAAGAGCTTTCCGGATTTTTCCGCACTTTCTCGCCGTAAAACATCAAATAGCCGGCAGAAAGCGCGGTGACAACCACCCACATGATCAAACGGAAAGTAGCCCCTGACAAGACGGGGATGCCGGCGATCCCTTGAGCCACTGCCACACTGAACGGGCTCATCCAGGATGTCGCATTCCCGACTTGTGAAGCCACATAGGTCACAGTGACTGCGACAATGGAATCATAACCCAAAGCGATAACGAACGGCACCATGACCATCGAAAATGGAATGACTTCTTCTGCCATTCCGAATGTGGCACCACCAAATGAAAAAGCAAAGAATAATAAGGGCAAAGCTAAACGTTCAAGTCCGCGAGTCTTACTGATGAATGCATAGATCCCTGCATCTATTGCTCCGGTACGCATAATGATACCAAATGCACCACCTACCACTAAAATAAGTGCGGCAATCCCTACAGCCGATCCGTATTTGTCACCAGAAACCAATCCCTCGAACACGAAATTCAAGAACCCGAATCCACCAAAATCATCTGTTCCCCAAACTTTGGCTGTTTTATGCAATTTCTTCGATGTATCATAAATATTCTCACCGTAATGGTCGTAAAGGACATCATCCGTCAAAGAAATCTCATCTAATTTCTCCTGCGTCAGATTTTTTTCCCCATCGGCGATAACTTCTTCCAATCCTTTTTCCGGTACATCTAATTTTTCTCTTTCCGTTGGATTGTCTTGAAGCTCTTCTAATTGATCGAATACATAAGATTTATCTAACTCATATGCATAACGAAAAGAATCTTGCCGCAATACCGTACGCGTGCTCGTCTCTCCATTCGCATCCTTATATTCGATATCTTGCGTGCTGAATTTCCCAGCTGGGACGATGAACGTCAACAGCCATGCTAAAACCACGACTCCAAAAATAATGACGTACGTATGAGGGGTCGTCATTTTTGTGAGGTCGCGTTTAGGTTTTCCCGAAGAATTTTTTTTCTTCAAAAGCATTTCTTCCTTTCTGTCCACAAAAAATGTGATGAATAAAAAATGGATAATCATGTCGAATTATACAGGAAAAATTCCATCCACACATGAATTTTTTATTAGAAAATAACTTTTTGTATTTTTTTGCTAGTATTTCAGAAATTCTTTTGAAGTTGTTTTTTCTTCAATAAATAATCTGTTTTTTATTGGAATTTTACATTAAAATTCTTTTTTTATTTTTAGATTCGCAAAAAAGTTGATCTGTTTTTTTCATTTTTAGCTGCCATCAAGATTGAATTTTTTTCTATTTTTTTGAAAAAAGGTAATAAATATCCAATGATCCTCGTTGTCGAAACAGGTGATTTTTTTGTTTTATGTATAAAAAACATAAAAAGTACAGGGATAGATGGAGACTTTTTTTATCTGATAGGTAATCTTCATTGCAATAATGATAACAAATGTACTATAATTGCTCTGTAAAGAGTTTTGGGGAAGACTCTTTCATCAACGTGTATGAAGGGACAAGAAAGAATCTGCCTTGATTCTTTCTTGTCTCTTTTTCCGCTGTTTTTTTTGTCTTCCACAGAAAAAGATCTTTTGTGAAACAAACTAAAAATAATACATTCTATCTCATACAAAACCCTTATATGCAAAGTTATCCACACTTATTAAATAACGACTATACAAAAACCAAGAGAAACGATCAGTCAAAGAAAATCGTTTTCTTCCTTCAAAAACATCATTTTTTATGTGAAACACCTCTAATTGACCTGACGCATTGATTTCATTTGTGGAAAACTGCTCGTTGTTTACCGAATCAGTTGTGCCGCAGTAAAATACAAAACCTGCTGAAGCAAAAACATCGTGGCAACAGAAGCTGTTCCGCAAATCGCCGGATCAAGTTCAGGCAGTGTTAGCACTGCATCATGCAGTTTTGCGTGGTTATCCAATACAAGATCGGCAAATTCAAACAGACGCAGACCGCTGCTATGCTGGGATTTTATGCTTCTGGATAAGTCAAATCCTGTCACGATGATCAAGGTATGCCCTTGTTCCTTGATCCATTGAGCAAGTTCGATGATTGCTGGATTTCTCCCTTCATTGGAAAGCAGTAAAAATATATCTTCCGGTTTTGATGAGATTTGGTTGATGATTGCTTGTCCAGCTCCTTCAAGGGTCTCATAAATACCTGATGCCGGATTTTCGATCAAGATGCCAGGTACTAGTTCCGGCAACTGCTCCCAAAATTCAAAGGCCACACCACTCAATGTACGACTGGCAAAAATCTGTAGCCTGCCGCCTAGAACGATTTGCTGGGCGATCCAGTTCCCTGCTTGCGCCATCAAAGGTTCTTCTATCCTTAATTTTTCTTCAAGCTGATAATAGTAATCAAAATAACGTAAACTCATTTTTCTCTCCTACGTCTTTCTACTTGCAATGAATAGAAACAGCTGCCTAACCTAAGGGATATACAAAAAACAGAAGATGGATAGTAAGCGATTGGTCAGTCGCTGCTGCACGCAAAAAAGGTATTGGACAATCTGTCCAATACCTTGACATAGCAAATAAACGAGCGCGCAACCTTAGAAAATATCTACACAGGGGTAGAATTCTCCCCTTAGATTAGGTACAATAAATAAGGTCGATGCACAGCATTGACTATGGCAAAATGATCGGTCAGGGTGTACTAGGTGACTGGTCATTCCCTGATACTTAGCGCCAACTAAGTATCGGGGAGCCTTTTTTTATTCAGCTGTTTCTATCTGAACCCATTGTAAGGAATCTCCCTCCTAAGCGCAAGTGCGAAACGGATAAAAAACATTAGTATGTTTTCTTTACATAACAATAACACCATTACCTACTTACAATACATTTATTTACTCGCCATTTTTTTCTAACCACATAACACTTTAGTATCGATTTTTACCTAAACTAGCAAATTAAATAATCTTATATCTCAAAAATGATTTCACTTTTTTTGGTTTTTTTTGCGTACAAAAAAGGCGGCAGAACATCCCTATGTCTGACCGCCGATGAGTAATATTACTTGATCTTTTTACTGTTCGAAGCTACACAAACTAGCTCGTGAACTCATGATCTGGTTTTTCTCTCTTTGATTTGGTTTCTTGTTGGACGTAACGGCGCAGCATGCTTTCCTTTTTTTACTACATGCAACCTTCTTAAGAAATGAGGGATGCAGACGAAGAGATACAGCACAATGAATATAGCTGCAAAGATAAGTGCTTCCCATCCGCCCCAAGCAAGTTCGATCATCAAACTTGCGATCGCGATTGTAGCTAAATACCAGATGAAGATCAAGAAGGTCTCCCGTTTCTTGGCCATCTGCACCATGATATATCCGCTGATAAGGAGTACTGGTGTCAAAAAGAGCCAGTTACTGCCTTCCATCAGCCACTTCAATCCATCAAGAAGCGATTGAGCTATTGTAATTATATTTCCCATAAATGATACACACCTTTATTATTTTCTGTCATTGAAATAGGTATTCCGTTTTGCATAAGTCGTTCCTTTTCTTATGTATTCAGATTCCTTTATATACCTTAAGCAAAACTTAAATGGTCCTACCGACCGGCAGAGTGCCTTTTTAACCATAATCTGAATGAAAAAAACTGTCAATAAAAAAGAAAAAATGCAGTCTGCGACAATCATCCAAGGAGCTGTGACAAAAGTCTTGTCGCAATCTCTTTTACCAAGTAAACAGTGTTCAAGAGACAGCCTACCTATCGGCAATAAGGCACGATTTTGTAAAATATGGGAAGCTATTTTCTGTTCAGTGTCCTTATTCCTTAAAGCAGAACGCAGTTGTCACAACCTCACACACGGTGTTCTCCTACCAACTCCTCGGGCACAAGTCACAATATTCGCAAAACATGAGAAGCTGTTTTTTGAAATTGTTCCTTGTGCCTCAGAGTTAAACGGCAGGCTCACAACCTCTACATCAGTCGTTTTTCCGATTTTCTTCACTTAGTTCTTTGCTCAATCGGATAAGGTAATCTCTCAATGCTTCTCCGATTTCAGGATGATGTAAGCCATATTCGATACTTGTTTGCATATAGCCGAATTTATCCCCGACATCATAACGTTTCCCTTTGAATTCCCGCGCATATACGTTTTGTGTCTTGTTCAATTCATCGATCGCATCTGTCAGCTGGATCTCATTTCCGGCACCAGGCTTTTGCGTCTCTAAAAGATCGAATATCTCTGGTGTCAAAAGATAACGACCGATAATCGCCAGATCACTGGGGGCCTTGTCAGGTTCAGGCTTTTCGGTAAAGCTTTTCACCTCGTACAATCCATTCTGTCCGCCATCTTTCGGATCAATGATCCCATACTTCGACGTCTCTTCGTGAGGGACTTTCATGACAGCAATGGTCGAAGCCAAGGTTTGTTCGTAATCGTTCATCAATCGCTTCGTCAATGGGACTTCATCCACCATCAGGTCATCCCCTAACATCACGACAAAAGGTTCATCACCTACAAACGTTTTCGCTTGGAGAACGGCATGTCCCAGTCCATTTGGATGAGTCTGACGGATAAAATGAAGCTTGACTGCTGTTGTTTCTTCCACTAGTTTCAGCAGTTCTGTCTTTCCTTTTTCACGAAGATTGGTTTCTAGCTCGATATTGGCATCAAAATGATCTTCGATGGGCCGTTTTGCTTTTCCTGTCACGATCAAGATATCCTCGATTCCTGCTTCCAGTGCTTCTTCTACGATGAATTGAATCGTTGGCTTATCAATGATCGGGAGCATCTCTTTTGCCATCGCTTTTGTTGCTGGCAAGAAACGTGTACCTAAACCTGCTGCTGGAATCACTGCTTTTCTGACCTTCATCTCATTCGTCCTTTCACCTGTTCGTTCACTTTATCTTAACGTAAAGAAAACTCATTTTCCATTTTCCCGTCGCGCAGCATGATTTCTTTTGCTGCTTGACGAATGTCTTCTCCATTATACAAAACATTGTAAATCGTTTCAGTGATCGGCATTTCCACGCCTAGCTGTTTCGCTAATTCGACAGCAGCCTTCGTAGTTGCGACTCCTTCGACGACCATCCCCATGTTTTCTAGGACTTCCTCTAGGTTATGTCCTTGTCCTAGGAGATTTCCTGCACGCCAATTACGTGAATGGACACTTGTACAAGTCACGATCAGATCGCCGACGCCACTCAGTCCAATAAACGTCAGTGGATTGGCGCCCATCGCCACACCTAGACGGCTGATCTCAGCTAATCCTCGAGTCATGATCGCCGCTTTTGCATCATCTCCGAAGCCTAGTCCGTGAATTGCCCCAGCGCCGATCGCGATAATGTTTTTCAATGCTGCTCCGGTCTCGACTCCGATCACATCATTGTTCGTATAGATTCTAAAGTAATCGTTCATGAACAAATCCTGCACATACGCAGCAGCTTTTTGGTCGATACTTGCTGCAGTGATCGTTGTGATATCATGTACAGCTACTTCTTCTGCATGGCTTGGGCCAGATAATACAGCAATTGCTTGTCTTTTCTCTTCTGGGATCTCTTCTGCAAGGACTTCTGAGATGCGTTTATGCGTATCCTGTTCCAAGCCTTTGCTCGCATGGATGATCACAGGTTTCGTGTTCAATTTTACAATCAATTCTTGTGCAACTGAGCGGATCGCTTTTGTTGGCACTACAAACAAAACCGCATCGACACCATCGACTGCTTCTGCTAGTTCCTTGTATCCAACGATCGATTCAGGAATTTTCAACTCAGGCAAAAAGTGTTTGTTGGTATGGTACGTATTGATTTCATCGATTTGTTCAGGAACATTCCCCCAGATGCGTACCTCATGTCCATTTTCTGCTAATGTTTGTGCTAAAGCAGTGCCCCAGGAACCTGGGCCAAGAACTGCAATTTTTTGTCTCATGGAAATTCCTCCAAATAAATAATTGATATTTCCCATTATAGTACACTTTGCTTGAAGATTGTCTGTATTTTCTGCGTTTTAAGTGTTTGTTTAAACTTCAATAACAAGAAGCAGCCATTTTACTATAAAATGACATTCTTTTCATAGAAAAACGTTAGTTATCGCTTGACAAAATATAATATTTTGTTGTAATACTATACATTTTGTTTCAACTAACTATTTTTATTTTATACTTCATTTGTAACATATAAAGAAGGGAGGGCACACATATGCTACCATTACCTCTTTCTGGCGGTACTTGGGATGTTACACCCCCAAGCCCAATGAAATAATGCAAGTTTGACATAACTTACATAGAACGATCTTGATAAAAAGAGCCGATGCAAACTGCCGGCTCTTTTTATTATGGAACAAGCGGACAAACTGTCTTTACTGCTAAAAAAGCGGCTGGGAAAACTGAATCCCAGCTGCTTTTTTATTCCTTCATTCATTTATCTAAACTACGTGTTTCTCTTTTCACTGGATCAGCTGCCATAACGCTTGAGCTAAATCAGGAGCCCATGTAGGAATAGCTGTATGAGTTTGCAGACAACGATATTGATTGCCTCTATAAGTAACGATATCACCTACTTTGTAAGTTGTCCCTGCTACCCAAGCATTTTCTTGGCTGCTGTCGTCTTTTGTCGTTGCTACTACTTGCTGGCTTAAGCCAGAGATACCTGCTGCATTCACAGCTCTGACTTGATAAGTGTAGGTCGTGACTGCCATGAGATGCGTATCGACAAACGATGGCATCTCAGAAGTAGCGATTCTCTGATTGTTTCGATAGATTTCATAGTGGCTGACTTCTTCTTGCCAATCATTCGCTCTCCATGATAACTGGATCGTCGTTTGTGTCACATTTCTGACGACCAGATCAGCTGGGATCGAAGGTGCAGGCAATTGTGACCCTTCTTTTGTCTTGATACGGTATACTGCTGAGCGATCCGATCGGTTTCCTGATGGATCCACCGCTTCAACTGTATAAGAATAAGTCGTATCTGGTCTCAATCCCTGATGTGTGTAACTTGCGGTATTACTTGTCCCGATAAGCCGATTATTTTCATAAATGTTATAATGATCTACTCGTACATTGTCAGTCGATGGCGTCCATGATAAAGTAACCGATGAAGTAGTGGCTGTTCCTCTCAGGTTTGTCGGACGTGAAGGTTTTTCATTGTCAGGGACTTGTTCTTTAAACAGACCTTGGTAAGCTTTCGCAAAGGATTCATTATAAGAAACACCCGCTGAATTTTTCCCTTCATCCCAATTGACACTCCAAGTCATCAGCCCTTTTAATGGGGTTTTTTCTTTTTCCATTTGTTCAAATACTTGGTACACGACAGAAGGATCTTGGACGTATCCATTAGCCGCTGCATCATTGTTGGCTGGGATGCCTAATGCTAGTCTGTTTGCTGGGATTCTTACATATCCGCTCCCGCCAGTTTCGAAGGCTTGTGACATCCCGTATAAGAACTCATATTTTCTACTATCATTATTTTGCGCAATCCATTCGTGGCCGATACTTAAACCGTCACCAGCCTGATTATATAATTGCGGTGCGATGAAATCATATTCATTTTCTAATGCTTGCAGATAAGGAACATAACTTCCGCCAGTTCTAAGATATGGGAATTCCGGTGCCATAGAAATAATAAAATGTTTCCCTTGTTTAGCGTAGTGACTACGGACAATCTTCAATGCTTTCGGTATGACAGTCTGATTGTCTCCTGCTGTGATCGCACTTTGCTCTAAGTCGATGTCCAACCCATCAAATCCGTAACGTTCGACTAGCCGGATGATCTCATCTGCAAAGGCTTGTTCCTGCCCGTTATGTAATTGAATATGTGAATCTGCACCTCCGAGAGAAATCAATACTGCCCGACCTTCTTCATTCAAAGAAGCTACTTTTTTCCTGAATTCTGTGTCACTGATGTCATAAGGTTCAAAGGTAGGTATCCCATCACCCTTCATAAAAGCGACAGAGATCACATTATAAAACGAATTGATTTTTTCCAAATCAGTCGCTGCCGGTATTCCTCCTCTATATCCCGCTCCCTGTTCTGGCACCCAATTGTGATAATATCCTACAGCAATCTGTTTGTTTGAGATATCAGGCATCTTATCGGCGGCATCGGCGGCAAAAACTGTACCACCTCCCAACAAGCTTCCTAAAATACCAGCAGACAATAATAATCTTTTTGTGCGCATCTTGTTTCCTCCATTTCATATTTGGTCTTACAAGACTTAGTAAACCATATCAAAAGTGAAGGAGCGCTTTTTGTCTATCAATACAACAATCGAAAAACACACTTTTTCATCAAAATCACACAAAAATGATCTTACCGGTTGTCAATAGGTTATTATGCTATGTTTAATGTAAATCATAATTTGTTTTTTTGGAGGTAACCTACTTATGACAAAACATGCTTCATTAATCCGCAGGTTGAGAAAAGAACGGGGACTGACACAAGAGCAGCTCACCGATGGTATTTCTCAACGTGGTACTTTGGCTGCATTCGAATCGAGAGGTACAAAAATCAGTTTTGAACTATTAGTTAGCTACCTCGAACGAATGAACGTCACATTAGAAGAATACCAATTTCTTTTAAATAATAATTCCCTTTCTAACAAACAAAAGCTGACGAGTTATCTTGTCACCTCGAAAACTCTCACGAAAGCGCAAGAACAAGAATTACTCAATGAATTCGAAAAAACTGGAAACATCTACTATCGTCTGCTCTACGCCCAAAGAAAGCTGATCAACAGCTATTTATACAGCACTTCTTTTACTGCATCCATGAACGAAGAAATCACCGTTGTCAAGCATTATCTTGAAGGAATCGATACTTGGGGGCATTTTGAATTAACGGTTTTTTCTAATTGTCTATTTATCTTTGAGGATGACTATATCATCCATTCATTCAGGAACAGCATAACAAAAATGAAAACATACATAGATGCGACACATTATCCAGAATTGTTATCTAATTTCATTCTGAATGGAATCCGTCTTTCTTTTAATAGAGAATCTGTGTTCCTTAGAAAACTCTTTCTATCTGAATTGCACAAACTGACGCAAGCACATAAGATTGCCTTAGATATTGCTCATTATAAAGTTTTTACCGCTTTGGACAAATTAGCAGACGGCGATAAATCTGAGCTTTGTGAAATCGATGAGGGAATCGATTTTTTTGGATGGCTTGGATTAACTTCTACAAAGGAATATATTCTAGAGTTGAAAGAGTCGCTTCTGGAGATTTACCAAGAAAAAAAGCTGAATAAAACGGTGTGATTTTTTCACTTTGAAATATTTTGTTGCAATAACATACAAAATATTTTTTTCTCAATAAATCACGTTATGATAATCAACGAAAAGAAAACCTTTTCAATTCTATATTTATCAACTGGAGGGATTTTATCATGAAAAAAAGCACATTATTAGGATTGGGACTCATTTTTGCTACAACTGGTTTTACTGCATTATCATCAGTTGACGCATTCGCACATGGATATGTCGAACAGCCTGCAAGTCGCGGCTACAAAGGATCGCTAGAAAAAGACAGCAACTGGAATGCCGCATTTGAAAAATATGGGCTAGTCATCAATGAACCTCAATCCTTGGAAGCACCAAAAGGATTTCCTTCAGCAGGGCCCGCAGATGGACGTATTGCATCAGCGAATGGCGCAGTAGGCGATTTCGTTTTAGATAAACAAACTGATTCTATGTGGAAAAAAAGTACGATCTCAACTGGTTCAAACACATTCAAATGGACATTTACTGCGGCACACTCTACGGCAAAATGGCACTATTATATGACTAAAAACGGCTGGAATCCAAATAAGCCGATTTCTCGTAACGAGCTTCAATTGATCGGCGAAGTGAATTATGGTGGAAAAACACCTCCTACAAGCATCACGAATACCGTCAATGTACCAAGCGACCGTCTAGGCTATCATGTGATCTTAGCAGTATGGGACGTTGCGGATACGAACAATGCTTTTTACAACGTGATCGATGTCAATGTACAAAATAGAAACGTGCTTACTGATTTGGAAATTAAATAAATGAAAAAGCAACGGCGTACGACAATGAAGTCGCACGCCGTTGCTTTTTTCTTTGGATGACTGGTGATGAAAGTGTGTAGTATTGTTACAACCACACCCATAAAATTTTTCCTATTGCGTTAAGTCACGGAAAACGTCAGTGATACGATGATGCAACGTACCTGCTTGATGCAGGACAGCTTTTTCACGGCCTCTTCTTAATATTCAAACTGCCGATAATAACGTCGGATTTCCAGCGGATGGCAATTCAGCTGCTCCACGTGCGCATCGATTCGCTGTGTCACTGCATGCATCAGCAAGAAGGAAAGAACACGTCCGCGATATTTCTCACTGATTCCTTTTACTGGGTAATCCTTTGTGTCGATCAATGTGTAATTGCTGCAGATCCTCGGTAAAAGTGCCGCTACCCGTTCCGATAATCCGCGTTGTTCGTCTTCTCCTAAGAATAGAGTAACCGGGGTTGTTTCTTCGACGATTTCAAGTGTTCCATGCAGGAATTCTGCTGCATGGATCGATTTTGAAGGAAGCCAGCTTTGTTCTTCCCAGTAACACATCGCATAAGAGTACACAGCGCCCCATTGATTCCCCGCACCAATGAAATAGTGCATAGGATCATGCCGATGCTTTTCAGCAAAAGTAAAACCAAATGCATCTGCTTGTTTCTCTGCTTCTGTCAATCCTTTTGCTAAATGATTCTCTAATTCCTCATAATAATCCTCGTAATCATCAAACTCTCCATGCAGATGCATGAGGCGATCGGCTACCATAAAGAATTTGATCTGCTCGGTTCCTGGAGCCGGATAAGTGATCACTTCATCACATAAATGTGCCAGCGGGCTATCTGCTGTATCGATAAAACCAACAAGCGTTGCGCCGATCTTTTTGATTTCTTCGACAGCTTGAACGACTTCTTGCGTGGTGCCCGTGACGGAGGAGAGAACAACGATCGAACGTTCTGTCAATCGTTTGTTGCCCGATGTATAATACTCTGCTGCATGTTGCACATAGACTGGCAGTTTGCTTTTTCCCGTCATATAAGTGACTGCTTGCATCGCTGAGGCATAGGTCCCGCCAATCCCCAGGTAATAGATACTATCAAATTTTTCTCCATACAACTTGTCTATGATCTTCTCTACTTGCGGACGTAAGGCCAATGCCCCATTGATTTCATCGATCTGTTTTTGTTCATTGAATTTCAACATGTTTTCCACCTCTTAAATTTTACTTTTCAATACTTCATCAAAGTCTTCAAAAATCTTTGTATTCAAATCAATCCCTTTAGCTGTAGCGATCCGATAAGCCAGCAATTGAAATGGAACGATCAATGCTAGAACTGATACTGTTTCTTCGCACGAGATGTCTAGACTGAGATCTTTTTCATTCGAGCTTTTTTTCGTCGTGACCATGAATGTCTCTCCTGTGAATCGACTCATATAACGATTCAATTTCTCCAAGCGTTCACTGTTTTCACTATTCGTATCGATGAAAAACAGAAGGTGTGAAGTATCTGCTTCTAAATATGGTCCATGCATATACGCTTCTAGCTCAAAGCCTTGGGACGGTTCGCGGATCGTTTCAGTGAATTTTGTCTCTACTTCTTTTGCGGTTCCCCAGTTCGGACCGTAGCCGATTGCGATAAAACGCTTAGCTAAGCGGAACAAAGACTGATTTGCTTCGAAAAAACGTTCTGTCTGTTCGATGATCCTAGGTAAATCATCAATGATTCGCTGCAGTTCGGTCAGATAAGCAGCTTCACGTTCTTCATCCAACTGATGTTTGCTTTTACCGATGTCTATTCCTAATAGGATCAGCTGCAAGACTGTTGCCGAATAGCCTTTCGTGACAAAACCGACTGTTTCGATCCCGATCCCCAGATCAATGATCTGATCAGTTTCTAAAGCAAGCGGGCTCGTCGGATCACTTGTCAGTGCAATCGTGGAAACTTCCTGTTTTTTCATTTTTCTCACGGCTTCGATCGTCGATGCGCTTTTCCCGCTTTGTGAAACCGCTAAGACTAGATCGACAGCTGGAGATAAGCGACCATAATGCTCGAAATGAGCAGGTTCTTGGATATCCACAAACACATCACCTAAAGATTCAAGTGCTGTTTTTGCAGACAGACAGGCGTTATAAGAAGAGCCAGTTGCCAAAATCAGAAGATGAGAGACTTTCTCGAATCGTTTTTGCGGTAAAAGATCATTCTTTTCTACTCTCGAAGCTAAAATCGAAGACAGAGATTCCTTCTCCTCGTATATATAATCCAGCATCGTCATCATTTTTTCTTTCCCCTTTTTCTAAAAAATACCGATCCATGACCCAGCGATACCGAACAAAGCCAGTCCAATCAAGATCATCAATGGTTTCACTTCTTTTTTCAGTAAATAGAAGACTGCGCCAAATGCGCCTAAACTTAAAATATTAGGAACGATATCATCAAAGATGCTTTGGACAGTCACTGCATTTTCTCCCGTACCGATTTTCAAAGGGATATTGATACTGATCATCGTTGCCGTCATTGCCCCTACCACCATCAATCCGATGATCGAAGCACCTAGCGTCAGGCTTTCCATCATGCCATTTTCCTGGATTTTCCTCAAAAATCCAGTCCCTAACCGATAGCCCCAGCCTGTTGCCAGATAACGGAACAAGATGTGCGGGATGTTGAAAATCAGAATAAACAGAATCGGTCCTAGGATATCCCCCTGCATGGCCAAAGAGGTTCCTACCCCTGTTGCGATCAAGCGAAGTGTCCCCCAGAAAAAAGAATCACCAAGCCCAGCTAATGGCCCCATCAATGACGTCTTGATACTATCGATTGCCGTGACATCAAAAGCCGGATCATGTTTGTTTTCTTCCTCCATCGCTGCATTGATCCCTAAAATCAGCGTGACGATATGCGGTGTGGTATTGAAAAACTCCAGATGTCTTTTCAGTGCTTGGGCCATCTCTTCTTTTGTGTGATACAGTTTCTTCAATATCGGAATCATGGCATACACATAGGCCATATTCATTTGACGTTCATAATTCCACGAAAACTCCATTTGGAACGAGCGCCAGAACACCCGATTCAGTTCTCTCTTGGTTATCTTGTTTTCTTCCTGTTCAGAAATCTTCATCTTCGTCTACCTCCCCTGCAGTCGTCTGCACTGCGCCTTGGCGAACATTCATGATATTGACAACGACAACCGCTAAAATCGCCCCAAAAATAGCGATACCAGTTACTGGTATATCCAGATAAGAAGCTAAAGCAAAACCTAAGAAGAAATAAGGTGCTACTTTTTTATTGATCAATAACCGCGCCAACATAGCAAATCCAAGTGCAGGGATCAGACCAGTGGCTACAGTCAGCCCGTTTTGGACAAAATCTGGAATCTTATCTAATAAGTTGCCGATCGTCTTGCTCCCTACCATATAAGAGATCATCACAACAAGCCCCAGCATCAGTGAAAGTCCAAATCCGGCAATGAGGTGCATGTGTTCTACCCCTTTATAGTTCCCTTCTTCTGCATAACTATCTGCTTTGTGGTTCATCATCGGGATCAAAAGTCCTAAATAAATATTTTTCAGGATGAGAGTCAGTGTAGCGATCGGCAAACCAAGCAAAAGTGCGGTCTCTGTTCCGGCACCTGCTGTGATGGCAAAGGCTGTTCCTAAAATCCCGCCTGTCACCACATCAGGAGGGATCGATGCACCAACTGAAAACGAACCGATAAATGCTAATTCTAATGTGGCGCCCATGATGATCCCCGTCTTCACATCGCCTAAAACGATACCTGTGAATAACCCTGTGACGATCGGCCGGGACAGCAGCGATGTTCCTAGCGCATACTCCGACTGTGCAACAAATGCAACGACCCCTAATAAGACTGCTTGTACAATCATCGTCTTTCTTCCTTTCTTACAAAACTTCCCTTACATCCACCTTTTTGTCTGCCGGCACTTGACGAATCTCTACTTCGATATCTTTTTCGACTAATGCTTTCAGCAGTTCTTCTTCCTCCGGTAAAACATTTACAGCTTTGCCGATACTTCGTGCCCCTTCTTTTGATTTGATCCCTCCCAGATTGATTTTGTTTATTTCAGGACAGGCTTCAGCCAGCTTGTAAGCATCTTGGATCGATTCTACGACGATGAACAGCTTGTATTTCTCTGTGACGCCGCTTTTCAGTGCTGCGATCGAATCCTCGATCGATTTGATCACAAGCTTGACGCCTTGCGGTTTTGCCAGCTTGATCGTCGTTTTACGGATCTCATTGACCGGTACATCGTCATTTGCGATCAATATACAGTCTGCACCAATCGTCTGCGTCCAGGAAAATGCAACTTGTCCATGCAATAGCCGGTGATCTACTCTTGTTAATACGATCATGTTTCTTCCTCCTAAAATTCCTCTTCTTCGATTTCTTTATTGATACTGTCATTGCAGAATTGGATCGTTTCCTTCGAAGATCTCAAGGTATCTGCGATCAGTTGAGGGATCGATTCTGCTTGTTCGATCTGTGCGGTCAATTCGATCAGTAATGGCAGGTTCAGTCCTGCGATCAGATAAAGCTTCGCCTGGTCGATATATTGTAAAAATTCATTGTTGACGCTGCCGCCAAACAGATCGGTGATCACAATGATTTCTTTTCCCTGATTTTCGTCAAGCAGCCGTTTGACTGATTCTGTCAGATCGAACGATTCGCTAAGATAGCAGTCTAAAGCTGTGATCGGATGTTTGTTCCCAAAAATGATTTCCAGGGAATCCAGGATGCCCGACGCAAATCGTCCATGGGATGCTAAAATGATTTTTCTTTCCACTTTTCCACCTCTCCTTTACTTACACTAAATAAAAAGCAAGATACGTGCCAAAAATAGTGGCAGTATCCTGCTTCTTTCAAAATTCTTCTTCTTTTTCTGCCGTATCAGCTGTTTTTACCAAAATATCATAAATATATAGGATCTCTGATTCAGGCATGACGACACTATAATGTTCTTCTATGACACTAAATGCTTCTTTAATGAGCTCGATGGTATCTTTTTGACACTGCTGTCCATGATCCTGATACGTCTCGATCGGCATCTGCCGGATCAACCGTTCGATCAGACAGCTGACGTGTACATAGAGTGCTAGTTTTTTTGAGTTGCTGATCGGTCGATTCATTCGGATCTCCAATTCCCGCATAAATAATTCGATCTCTGACATCACTTTTTCTGTATCAAGTATCGTCACAGATTCCAGTACTTTCTCAAGAGAAAAATTCCGGATGACCTTTTGATTGAAAATCTCCTTTTCCGTATCTGTCATGATCGGCTCGAACCATCGGGACAATACTTGCATCTGCTCTCCTGAGATCAGTGATTCTAAAGAAAGATAATCCATGGTCGCGATTCCAGGATCTGCTGTGCCGATGATCCCGACTACCTCGTACATCGAAAAGACCGATTCAGACAATTTTTTATTTTTCAATACATGGTATTCATATGGAATGATCTTGAGGGTGCAGCCAGGCGGCAGACTTTTCTCCAGAAGTTCACTCACATGTACCGCTGTTCCGATACCAGTAAAACAGGTAGTGATCAATGCTTTCGGTTTGTTCTCTTCTGGATAGATGATTTTCCATTCTGATTCGATGGAAGAAACTGCCTTATGGATAAGTGATTCTAAATCAGTGCCTTTTTGAAGTAATTCTCCTACCGCAATCGCTAGTGGAGTAGTGACATTGTTCAAGATGACGATCGGTGCAGACAGCTGGTTGTTGAAGAACTGATAGATCTCTTTCAATGAGCCCATGTCGACTAAAATGACTAGTCCGTTCGACAGGTCATTATGCTTACTGTATGCTAAGATTTCTTCTGCGATTTGCTGAGGCGTGACATCTAACGGCATATCGAATGATTCAAACAGATCATTTCCAAGTAAACGGTTGGCTACATTGGCCATACTGCTTGCCGTTGCATAGCCGTGGGCAGCAATAATCGCTTTGGGCATTCTTTTTTCTTTCGTCCATTTCGTACGTCTCAAATAGATCGTCAATAAAATATGGTCGATGGGAGTGATTTCCAAATCTAATTTCGATTGACTAAGTTCAAGGATCCGCTGGGCATAATGATCGTTCGCCGGGTAGGCTTCTCCGATCTGCTGATCTAGCAATTTGATCAGCTGGCTGATCTCTTCATCTTCTGGTACCCATTTGACTGTACTTCTCTGATAAAGATAATAACTTAGTGCGTATACACTATTCCCGTCAAATTTGATTTGGTACGCTGTTTCCATTTGTTTCAACGTCTCTCGGATATAATGCGTCCAGTAAACCAAGAGTTCATGCGTTTCTTCCCGACTTGTTTCGAATAATAAAAAGTCAAAGAGCCGCACGACTTCTTGTTTCAGTCTTTCTTCACAATTGGCTAATTGAGTACCGCTTTTCTTGAATTCAAGCAAGATCTGTTCGAAGCTCTGGATGATTCGCTGCTGCTCCGGTTTGTTTTTTTGTGCCAGTTGTTCCAGCGAATGCGTATCCGTTATCCGAATCGTTTGCTGGGACGTGTTTTTGCTATTCGTCAGCGATTGACGAAGGATCGATTTATGCAAGTGCTGGATACGGATCTTCACCTCTTCCTGGTCTTTTTGTTCAGAAAAAGCTTTTGCAGCCGTGACTTTCACATTGTTTTTCAATTCACCGATATTCCCCGAAAAATGCTGGTTTGCCAGTAAAGACAATACCTGTCCGCTGATTTCTATCGGACGTTTTATTTTTCTTTGCTCTTCAAGAAAAAAGGAATAGATCAATTCTAATCGTTCATCCCGGCTTCTCTCACTTAAAGGCGGAAGCTCGACTCGTATAGGGATCCGTCGAATGAACGTCGTGAGGAAATGACTACTGATCTCCTCGGTCGTAGCAAAAAACAATCTGGCCCTGATCTTTCTCGGACGATCCGGTTCGCCCATGCGATAGATGACTCCTTGATCCAGATACGTAAAAAGTTTTTCTTGGCCTTCCGGACTGAGGCGATGTACCTCATCCAAAAACAAAATCCCGCCATCTGCTGCTTCCAAGGCTCCTGTTTTATCATGGACAGCTCCAGTATAAGCACCACTGATATGTCCAAACAAATTACTCGTCAAAAGTTCAGGGTTATCTGCGTATTGTGCACAATTCAAGGTGACGAATGGCGCCGACTCTTCCAGAAGATCATGCTCGATACAATAATTGTAGATTAGTCGGACCAGATAACTTTTCCCTGTGCCACTTTCTCCTGTGACTAGCAAAGGCAGCCCGCCTTCCGGGTAATAAAGCGCGGTCTTGATCTGCTCGATACTTTCTTTCAAGCTAGCACTGTGTCCGATCATCAGAGAAAACAGATCATTTTGCCGACCAAAAAATGGCTGTTCTTTTTTTATTTCGTCCACAGAGAGATAAAAAGTCGTGTCCAGCGGAAAATACTGCTGTTCAAAAGCGGCTTTATGAAAGTAAATGACTGGACGTGAATTGATCTTGACTAAAAGCTGTTCATCATTCAATTGGCTGAGATAATGACTGACCGTGTTTCTTTTGACTTCAAAATGAGCTGCCATTTTAGTTGCTGTGAACACTTCACTGATGTTTTCTAGATCCATGAAAGCGGTTTGATTCTCCAAATAATCCAAAAGTTCCTTTTTTAACATCTTACTCACCTCCATTCAATCATAGAAAACGGATTCATTTTGTCAATAAGATTTTTTAAATAGTTTTTTATGTTTTTTTCTATTCATAGACACTTATACTTCTTTCGATTATAATTCTTACTCGAAAAATAAATGTTTCATTCACAAGCAATGTACATATCGAAAAAATACATCTGATGAGAGGACTGAGAGAAATGAGCAAAAAGAAGGCGAAAAAACAACAGGCTTGGAGAACCTTCAGAGAAATCGTCGGCTCTTATCTTGCCGTTGTCTTTTTCTTACCGCTGCTATACATGGCGATCACTGAACAGACACGTGTCCAGCTGATCGATGTACACTATCTGGTGCAGATCACTGTATTATTTTTCTTTGTATTGATCTACGCTTTTTACAAAGCATTTCATTCAAAATGAACATAATGATGCCATTACAAAACATTATAGAGGATATAAATATTCATTATTGGAAAAAATAACGAAACAGCAGTATGATTGCTATAGAGATGAAAGAGGATGTTGTCCCCGTTCTTCTATTGATTACAACCATCATTTGTTTTTTCCCATTTAGAAAGAGGTTGTGACAGAGATGTTCAGCCTTGAGCGATAAGAAGCGATTTTGAAAAATAGCTTTCCATATTTTACAAAATCGTGCCTTATTGCCGATAGGCTGTCTCTGGAACACCGTGAATCAGAGGTTGTGAGCCCGCCGTTTCACTCTGAGGCACAAGGAACAATTTCAAAAAACAGCTTCTCATGTTTGATGAATATTGTGATTTGTGCCCGAGGAGTTGGCAAGAGAACACCGTGTGTGAGGTTGTGACAACTGCGTTCTGCTTTAAGGAATAAGGATACTGAACAGAAAATAGCTTCTCATATTTTCTTGTTCAGTGAGCTTATTACCGAAAAGCAGCAGATGGAACACCGTATATTTGGAAAAAGGAGTTGGACAAGATGTTTGTCACAGCTCCTTTCGTTTTTTCTTGGGTTCAGCTTGGTGCTTCTACATACTATCAGCGTACCTGTTTGCCAGCTTGGAAATCCAAATCTCAATCGTTAAAAACCATAAGATACTGTGTTTCTGAATTTGTTCTTTGTTGTTCAAATGAAGCAACAGCCTCCGTAACCTCTCTTAAAATCTCAACCGACTTTCGACATAACGATATTGATAATGGGAGGTTGTATTCGTTACGCCAAACCTGATAGACGAGTTTTTCCCTACCCCGATATTCACACCCGCATTCCAAGTCGTCGTTCCGTTATTGAAAAAGTCACCGTTCACAATGTAAAAAATGCGGTTAGCATCCTCTAAATGAACGTAAACAGTTCCTCCAAATTGTTTAGACAATCCGTTGTATCCTCGAATCATTTCTACACGTAAAATTCTTCTGATTGCTCGAAAATTTCCGCTTTCACTTGTTTCAAAATTTATTAGAATTCCCGTAAACAATTTGTTACAATAACCTTATAAAATAAATATAAAAATAATTCAATAACATCCAAAAAAAGGATAATTCTTTATGAAGAAAAAGATATTATTAGATTTAATAACGTCAATAATTTTAATTTATTCACCAAAAAATAACACTAGTTCTTATGGAGAATGAAGCTTCACCTTCACCGTTTTATGAGATCCTATTTATTACAAATACCATTTGTTTGATCCTTGCGATCTTCTACTTGAACCGTAGCATCACCACTTTTTTATTCTCAAGAGATAAATAGCTGTCATCGTCAGTTAATTTTCATCTAGGCAAACTTATCCATCATAAGCAGATAGAAAACAGGACATTCTTGTTTAGGAAGAGGCTGGGGCTGATTTTGCCCTACTCTCTTCTTTTTTTGAAAACAGAATCACTTTTCCCCCAAACTGTCTACTATTAATAAAACTTTCATTTATGAAAAGGCTTGTTCTCTTTTCATTCTAAATTTCATCCGCTACAATGGAAGAGGATTTGCTTATTTTGTGAGTATACAAATAAATAATAGGAGGAATCATATGATTCAATTGTTACGTTATGCAAAAGACTATCGTAAGCAGATCATTTTAGGACCGTTTTTCAAATTCCTTGAAGCGGTCTTCGAGCTGATCCTGCCGCTTTTGATGGCTTCTTTGATCGACAATGGTCTAAAGATGAATGACCTCGGCGTGATCATCAAAATGGGGTTATGGATGGTCGCGATGTCAGTCATCGGTTTGATTTGTGCGATTATCTGTCAATATTATGCATCAGTTGCATCTCAAGGATTCGGAACAGAACTAAGAAACCAGCTAATCAAAAAGATCAACTCGTTCTCGCACAATGAGTTGAACTATTTCGGGACAGATACTCTGATCACCCGGATGACTAATGATATCAACCAGCTGCAGCTTGCTCTTGCTATGGTCATCCGTTTGCTGATCCGTGCTCCTTTCCTAAGTATCGGGTCTGTCGTGATGGCTTTTGTGATCGATTGGGAGATCGGATTGTTTTTCCTGGCACTATTGCCTGTTTTCTCGGTCATTTTGTTTTTCATCATCAAAAAGACCGTTCCCCTTTATCAAAAAGTACAGGAAAAGCTGGACCGCTTGAATGAAACGGTCAGTCAGAATCTAAGTGGCGTACGGGTGATCCGCGCATTTGCCCGTACTAAAACAGAAGTTCATGCTTTTGATGGAGAGACCGATGAATTAGCTAAAAATTATCTTCGGGTCTCTAATATCTCTGCATTGCTGTCACCAGCAACTACTTTGATCATGAACATCGGGATCATCTGCTTGCTGACGGTCGGCGGCATCAAAGTCAACATTGGCGGGCTGCAGCAAGGACAAGTGCTGGCTTTGATCAATTACATGAATCAAATGCTATTAGCATTGATCGTCGTTTCGAATCTCGTGGTGATCTTCACGAGAGCAGAAGCTTCAGGAAATCGTGTCAAGGAAGTTTTAGACACAGAAAACACGATCACTGATTCAAAAGAATCTAGAAAACCTGTGATGGATTCTGAAACGATCGTCCAGTTCGATCACGTTGATTTTCGTTATACACCAGAATCTGGTCTGGCTTTGCAAGATATCACTTTCCAGTTGAAGAGAAAGTCCGTTCTAGGGATCATCGGACCAACTGGGAGCGGGAAAACGACCTTGACCCAGCTGATCCCGCGTTTCTATGATGTGAGTGAGGGATCGGTGTCATTAGACGATCTGGATGTCCGTTCATGGAAGCTTGACCGGTTGAGAAACCAGATTGCCCTTGTTCCGCAAACAGCCGTGTTGTTTACCGGCACGATCCGAGAAAATCTGCAGTGGGGAAAACAAGACGCTACAGATGAAGAATGCTGGGAAGCTTTGAGAATTGCCCAGGCAGAAGAATTCGTCCGAAAACTTCCTGAAGGTTTGGATACCCAAGTGATGGAAAACGGGAAAAACTTCTCCGGCGGTCAAAAACAGCGATTGACGATCGCACGCGCGCTGATTGCTAAACCTGAACTGCTGATTTTGGACGACTCGCTCAGCGCATTGGACTACCAGACAGATCTCGACTTGCGAAAAGCATTGCAGACTTCTTTGGATACTACTGTTATCATCATCTCGCAAAGAGTCCGTTCGATCCAAGAAGCCCAAACGATCCTAGTGATGGATCAGGGGCGTATCGCCGCACAGGGAACGCATGAAGTACTGCTCCGCCAGTCATCTGAATACCGCGAAATCGTCTCGTCACAGGAGGAAGAAGAATGAAACAAAAAAAATTATCCTGGCAGATACTCAAACGATTCGTCCCTTATCTGACTGCTTATTCCAAAAATATCTGGCTAGCTGTAGTTTTAGGAATCATCAACGGCGTGGCTACGGTCGTTATGACACTGCAGATCGGTCAAAGCATCGACCAAATGATCGGCGAAGGGCAAGTCCATTTCGATCGTCTGTTTCATTTGCTCGTCTTATTCGGCGGGATCGTACTGATCAACGTCGTCAGTCAATGGCTGATCCAAGTATTGAGCAATCGCCTAGCTTACCTTTCCGTCGCAAAGTTGAGAAAAGATGCGTTCGCCCATCTGAACCGTTTACCACTCAGATACTATGATCAAAACTCACATGGGAACATCGTCAGCCGTTTCACGAATGATATGGACAACATCTCCATTGCAATCTCTGCGGCGTTCAATCAGATTTTCTCTGGTGTAGCGATCATTGTTCTCTCGTTTGTTTTCATGCTGCGTTTAAGTCCGCTGCTCACACTTGTCGTCTTGTGTTCTACTCCGATCATATTTCTTGTCAGCTGGATCGTTGCACGTGCTTCACAAGCAAACTTCGACAGACAGCAAAAGATTATCGGTCACATTTCCGGCTTCGTCACAGAACGTATCGGGAACCAGAAAATCGTCAAAGCATTCCAGCAAGAGGAAATGAACCAGCAGCAATTCGAAGATTTGAACTGGGATCTTTATGAAAAAGGACAACGGGCGCAATTCTCTTCTTCATTGACGAACCCTTCTTCTCGATTTGTGGATCACATGGCCTATCTTTCCATCGGACTGGTTGGCGGATTGCTAGCCTTGAGATCAGGCTCTGACATCACTGTAGGTGTGATCTCCAGCTTCACGATCTATTCCAGTCAATTCTCGAAACCTTTCATTGAATTGTCAGGGATCACGACCCAGCTGCAAACGGCTCTTGCCGGTTTGGATCGTGCATTCGAACTGATCGATCAGCCAGAAGAAAAACCAGACGCACCAGATGCGTATGCATTGGAGCCGGCAACGATCCATGGAGAAGTCGCTTTCGATCATGTGTCCTTTTCTTATGTCCCTCAGCAACAGTTGATCGAAGATTTCAATTTTGTGGCACATCCTGGTCAAACCATTGCGATCGTAGGAAAAACCGGTGCTGGTAAATCAACGCTTGTCAATTTACTGATGCGGTTTTATGATACGACTAGCGGGACTATCACGATCGATGGACATGATATCAGGACGATCAAACGTGATACACTGCGTAAAAGCTTCGGGATGGTCCTACAAGATACTTGGCTGTTCGACAGTACCCTGCGTGAAAACCTCCGTTACGGGAATCCTGAAGCAACTGACGAGGAAATCTATGAAGCACTGAAAGCTTCTTATATGTATGAATTCGTTCAGAGACTTCCGGAAAAGCTCTCGACAAAGATTGGCGGACAAGGATTGAAAATCTCAGATGGGCAACGTCAGCTTCTGACCATCGCACGTACGATGATCAGCAATCCACCGATGCTGATTCTAGATGAAGCGACCAGCTCTGTAGATACCTTGACAGAAAAAAAGATCCAAAAAGCCTTTCTTGCGATGATGGAAGGAAAAACCAGCTTCGTCATCGCCCATCGGCTATCTACTATCAAAAATGCGGATCAGATATTAGTCATGGATCAAGGAGCCATTGTCGAGATGGGTTCTCATGACGAACTATTGCAAAAAGACGGATATTACCGTCAGCTTTATCAAGCACAATTCACCGCACAATAAAAACAAGCAGTCTTCTGGGATGGGAAGACTGCTTGTTTTTTATTTTGCATGAATAGTTAAACTTCTTAATATCTTCTTATATGGGATACTTCTACCGACATAATAGGTAGCAATCGATTGCAGTGGCAGCCAGATCACTGTTTTTAACAGGCGAGGCGCCCAGACGACCCAGCTGAACAATGGCACGTTGTACAACATAGCCAGCCATAACGGTGTCAGAATCAGATTGATGATCAGTGTGACACTCAACGTTGCAAGGATCGCATTTTTCCAAGTAATCTCTTTTCGGTAAAAGAAGAACCCGTAAATCGCTCCTTCAATGAACGCATTCAGCGTAAATCCAAGAAAGAATGTGGATTTAGCGAACAATGCCATGCCTACCAAGTCAGCTAGTACAGCTCCTATTCCTGACCAGAACGGCCCAAAGAGGATCCCCATGATCACTTGTGGAATAAAAGTAACACTGATCTTGACAAAGGGTGTTTCGATCGATACCAGACGAGATAATGTGACCATCAAAGCGATCAATAGTCCCATGATAGCGATCATACGTGCATCTAATCGATTTTTCTTCATTTTTAGCATCTCCTTTAAGAGCTGCTACACAATACATGCAGCGAATGCGAAAATAAAACCGCGAACAATTTGTCCTTCGTCCGAGAGGCAACATCCCATCCTCTCAGCACTTAACGCTTTATTTCCTACTCTGATTTATTTTGGGAAACAATTCCCAGATGAACTATAGCACATTTTTCCATCTGCTGCAAACAAAGAAAACTAATGATAAACAAGTTATTCCGTTTTATGTTCGTGAATAACCGCATAGCAAAACACTATTACGTGAATCACTGAGATAAAAAACGAACAATAATTAAATTTTTTTATTTACTCAAAATGACAGCGGCCGCTTTTCCAGTTCATGGACAATCGTCCGAAAATCCAAAAAACCAGCTTCCAGCCCTCTTAACAGCACTTCTGCTGTTCCGATATTTGTTGCTAAAGGAATCTCGTAAACATCTGACAAACGGATCAGTGCGGTCACATCCGGTTCATGCGGCTGAGCAGCTAACGGATCGCGAAGAAAGATGACCAGATCCAGCTGATCCTCGGAAATCATCGCGCCGATCTGCTGATCCCCGCCTAAAGGACCTGATTTGAAACGATGGATCTTCAGCCCAGTCGCTTCAGTGATTTTTTGACCAGTCGTTCCAGTGGCAAATAATTCGTGTTTTTCCAGTATCGTCTGGTACGCTGTCGCTAATTTGACCATCATCGGTTTTTTTCTATCATGGGCAATCAATGCAATTTTCATAAATGACACTCCTCTTCCACACTTTTTGTGCAAATTGTTTCTTCCAGTGTACCAAATTTCATGGCTATTCACATGCTTCGTCCACCAAAACTGGCATATTGACAAAAAAAGGCTGAAATTCTTGTTCATTCTGCCATTGCCCACAGTTAACGCTTTCATTTATACTTAAAACAAGTAATAAAACTAATAGAAAGTGTGGTATCGCTCATGGTAGAAATGGCTCTGAAAAATGTATACAAAAAATATGACAACGCTGAGAACTATTCCGTAACGGATTTCAATCTGGCAATCAAAGATCGGGAATTTATCGTTTTTGTCGGTCCTTCCGGGTGTGGTAAATCGACGACTCTACGGATGATCGCCGGATTAGAAGATATTTCTGAGGGAGAATTGAACATCGGCGGCAAAGTCATGAATGACATTGCACCAAAAGATCGGGACATCGCAATGGTTTTCCAGAACTACGCATTGTATCCTCATATGACTGTTTTCGACAACATGGCTTTCGGGTTGAAACTGCGAAAATATGATAAAGCGGATATCAAAAAACGTGTGGACAATGCAGCAGAGATCTTAGGATTGACTGAATACTTGAAACGTAAACCTGCGGCTCTATCAGGTGGACAACGTCAGCGTGTCGCTTTAGGTCGGGCAATCGTTCGGGATGCAAAAGTCTTTTTGATGGATGAACCTTTGTCAAACTTGGATGCAAAATTGCGTGTAGCCATGCGTGCGGAGATTGCGAAGCTTCATCAACGCCTGGAAACCACCACGATCTATGTGACCCATGACCAGACAGAAGCAATGACGATGGCAGACCGGATCGTCATCATGAAGGATGGATTCATCCAGCAAATCGGTACGCCAAAGGAAGTCTATGACACACCAGTCAATATGTTCGTTGCCGGCTTCATCGGCTCTCCTGCAATGAACTTCTTCCATGTGACACTGAAAGACGGCGTCATTTCTGACGGTCACGGCTTGAAGCTCAAGATCCCAGAAGGCAAGAATAAAGTATTGGTCGAAAAAGGATACGAAGGAAAAGAAGTGGTCTTCGGTATCCGTCCAGAAGACATCCATAGCGAACAAGTAGCACTCGAAGCTTCTCCAGAGGCTGTAGTGAAGTCTGAAGTCGTTGTTTCCGAATTATTAGGTGCTGAAACGATGCTTTATACTAAAACTGGAACGACCGAATTCATCTCAAAAGTAGATGCACGTGACTTCCATAAGCCAGGCGAAATGGTCGATCTTGCATTCAATATCAACAAAGGCCATTTCTTTGATAAAGAAACAGAAGAAGTCATCACACTTCCATAAGCCCCCTTTTAGGAGCTGCGACAAAAGACTTGTCGTAGCTCTTTTTTTCGAATCAACGGAATTCATGAGATAGCCTATCGGCAATAAGACACGATTTTGTAAAAATATGGGAAGCTATTTTTCAAAATCACTTCTTATCACTCAAGGCTAAACGTCTCTTTCACAACCTCTCTATAAACGGTGTTCAAAAGCTTGCATCTGCGGTAATAAGTCCAGCCAAACGAAAAATATGAAGAGCTATTTTTGTTTGTCTGTTCTTATTACTAGATGCAGGGCAGCTTTTTCACAACCTCTCATACACGGTGTTCTCCTGCCAACTCCTCGGGCACAAGTCACAATATTCATCAAACATGAGAAGCTGTTTTTTGAAATTGTTCCTTGTGCCTCAGAGTTAAACGGCAGGATCACAACCTCTTTCTCTGGGATGACTCGTCGATTCTACTTAGCTGCTTTACTTGAAAATCCATGAAGTGTCTCTTTCCGGCTGCGTTTCTTTGCTTCCGTAAATACTGGAATATCAAAATATCTGCTCAATGTTCCTGCGACGAAATAAGCGATATTATAATCTACCAAGCTGTGGATCAAACCACCGATCCCCATCAAAATGAAAACTGTATAAAAGTAGCCTTCCGAATAATACGTATCCGGCATGTTCCCCATGAAATAAAAGGCACTCACGACTAGCATCTCAACAAGAGAGTGGATCACACCAATCAAGAAATTGAATCCTTGGAATCGCCAATTTGCCAAAGTAAATTGGCCGTTTTTCAGAACTAGACTCGGATTTTTCTGTAAATACCATGCACCGATCAACGCAAATACGATATGTGATAACGCTCGAAGCGCAATGATCACAGGCGTTGTCAAAAAGAAACCGAATGTTGTACCTAAAGCGACCGCCACTGCTACTCCCGGTGAAAAAAACATTGCAATAAATAATGGCACATGTGAAGCAAGTGTAAAGGAAGCTGGCGGGATCATGATCTTCGGCATGATCATCGGGATGATCACGCCCATACCGATCAATAATGCGGAGATGGTTAATTTTCGAACTGAGTTTTTCTTCATCATTTTTCACTCCTAAACTGTCTTGACATCTTAATGTCGCTTCATTCTATCGCTATTCATTTTATGTGTCAAGACACTTTGTCCGATAAAAAAGAATGAAGCGGACAGATCCTCTCTTCCACTCCATTCTTTTTTGCTTTTTATTCCTAAAATTGATTTTCTTTCATTGCATTGCTCAATGCCGCGAACTCTTCTAAGGATAAAGTTTCACCGCGACGTTTCGGATCGATTCCTGCAGTTTCTAAGCTTTTCATCAGACATTCTTTTGTCTGCTCATCTTTTCCGTAAGCATGCTGTAGGTTGTTCCGCAATGTTTTCCTACGTTGTTGAAAAGCAGCCTTTGTCAGTCGGAAAAATGCTTTTTCATCGGTGACCTCAACAGCGGGTGTTTCCCTTCTTGTCAATTTCAAGATGGCAGAATCGACATTCGGCTGCGGAACAAATACTGTTTTTGGTACGATAAAGGCCAGACTTGCTTCCATATAATACTGGACAGCAATCGACAGCGAACCGTATGCTTTTGTTCCTGGTGCAGCGGAGATCCTGTCAGCCACTTCTTTTTGCATCATCACGACCATCTCGTCCACGACCACGTCAGATTCCAGAAAATGCATCATGATCGGCGTGGTAATATAGTAAGGCAGATTAGCGACTACTTTCAACGGTAATTTTTCTGAGAAGTATTCAGCCGCTGCGGTGGACAAGTCCGTTTTCAGAATATCTTGGTTCACGACTGTCACATTAGGATAAGGCGACAAGGTGTCTGCCAACACCGGGATCAGTCGATCATCGATCTCAAAAGCGACGACCTGTTTGGCATGTTTGGCCAGCTGTTCAGTCAATGCGCCGATACCCGGTCCTACTTCGATGACATTTGTCTGTTCATTGATTTGTGCGGTCTCTACGATTTTTCTTAAAATATTCGGTTCAGTCAAAAAATTTTGTCCTAGGCTTTTTTTAAATGAAAAACCATGTTTCAATAAGATTTCCTTTGTTCGAGAGGGTGTCGCAATCTCACGATATTCACTCATGTTGTTCCTCCACTTTTTTCATTGCTTGTGCAAGCTCATCTGGGGCGATCCGAAACATTTTCAGACGTTTGGCCAACTGTTTGCCGTTCGTATAACCGATACGCAGTTCATCCCCCAGTTTTTCCCGTTTTTCTTTTGCTTGTGCTCCAGCTATTAAACCATAATCCAGAAGCTCTTGTCTAGAAATTTCAGGTGTATCTGTTTCTGCTGAATCAGGTGTGACCACTTTTTTCAAGGCTTCCAGAATCGCTGCATCATTTGCATGTTCGACGCCAAGACTGCCTTTTTTCTTTGGTCTGGCTTGACTGCGGGGCAAAAAGGCGTGTTTGGCTTGGGGAACAGCTTCCATGATCGTTTTTCTGATTTTTTCTCCGGAAAAATCAGGATCGGTAAAAACGATCACCCCTCTTGTTTCTTGTGCGTGCTCGATTTGCATCAGGATTTCTTCATTGATCGCCGAACCGATTGTTTCGATCGTATCGGCTTCAACTACTTCCTGCAATCTTCTTGTATCGTCTTTGCCCTCGACGACAATGATTTCTTGGATCTTCAGCTTACTCATCTTCATTTAGTCCGAATAACCGATGGGCGTTTTTCCATGTTTGAGCGGCAATTTCTTCCATTGGTGCCTGGCGTAACTCTGCGATTTTTTCGACGGTATACCGTGTGTAGCCCGGTTCATTCCTTTTGCCCCGGAAAGGTACTGGAGCAAGATAAGGCGCATCCGTTTCTACTAACATCCGTTCAATTGGAACTTTTGCTGCTGCATCTTGGACATCCAGTGCTTTTTTGAAGGTCACGACCCCGCTGAAAGAGATATGCATCCCAAGGTCCAGGAAGCGTTCTGCCCATTCAAAATCTCCACTGAAGCTGTGCATGATCCCGCCGATGTCCCGCACGTCTTCTTCTTTCAATACTTTGTACGTATCTTCAAGCGCTTCTCGTGTATGGATGCTGATTGGCAGGTTCATTTCTTTTGCGATCGCGATCTGTCTGCGAAATACTTTGTCCTGTACGTCTTTCGGGTCTTCCATCCAGTGATAATCCAAGCCGATTTCGCCTAAAGCGACCACTTTCGGTAAGGTCAGCTGTTCTTGGAGTTTCTGCTCGATCTCTTTCGTATAGCTGCCAGCCTCTGTGGGATGCCAGCCGATGATACTGTATATGTTTGGATACTCGCGACTTAGCAGCAACGATTTTTCGATGGTTGGTGTATCAAATCCGACAACTGCCATTTTAGTCACGCCCATCTCCTGCGCCCGTTTCACTGTTTCTGGGATATCTTCATTAAATTGTTCCGCATTTAAGTGGGTATGAGAATCAAATATCATTTTTATCGCTCCTTTTCATCATTTACTTTAGCACAGATGGACGGCTTTCAGAAGTAGCAAAAACCAAAAAGAAAAATAAGTCCCCTGCTTTTCTTACTGAAACAGAAAAAGTACGAAGAGACAAGAAATGTCCTCCGCACTTTTTTGTTATTCTAACCGTTTTTTCGACTATCATGCTTTTTTTTATAATATACAGGGATTCCTAACAAGGTGACGCCAATCCCGATCAAAGCTAGATTTGTCTGAGTCAGCAGGGTCATTCCCAAAATGAAGACTGCTCCAAGGATCGCGATCACAGGTATCACTGGATACAATGGTACTTTATAGGGTCTAGGCAATTCCGGCGCTTTTTTTCTAAGAACGAATACACCGACAAAAAGCAATAAGCTGAACAACCACATCACAAAGATCAGCATATCAGTCAGGAAATCGAAAGAACCAAGACTCATCATGATACAGGCGATGACTAGCTGAAAGAGGGCTGGCACATAAGGAACTGTGAATTTTTTGGATAGCTTTGTCAGATAATTACTAAACGGCAGTTCATTTTCCAGTGCCATCGCATAAGGAACACGTATCCCAGTCAAAGTATACCCGTTCAAGGCACCGTAAACGGAAATCAAAATCCCGATCGTAACGATCTTCCCGCCTAACTCTCCAAAAATCACGGATGAAGCATCTGATGCTGCGTTCAGATTTCCTGCGATCTGTTCAACAGGAAGTGTCTTCAGAAAAACAAAGTTGATCAGTAAATAGACCAAAGTCACGAAGCTCAATCCTAAGATAATCGCTTTAGGCAGATCTTTTTCAGGCCGCTTCATCTCTCCAGCCATCGCACCTACACCGAGCCATCCGTCGTAAGCAAATAAGGTCGCTAGCAATGCACTGCTCAACCCTTCGACAAATGTCGTATCTTTTCCTGCTTCAATCGGGAAAAGCTGAACAGCACCGCTACCTGGCGTCAATAACCCCCAAACTACGATGACCGCGATCGGTATCAGCTTGACGATCAGTGTGGCAGATTGCACATAGGCCCCGACCTTAGTTCCCAACAAGTTCAACCCGGTGATCGAAATCGCGGTGATCACTGCGATCAAAAGCAGATAATCGGCAGAAATCTGCAGTAAATTCGTGAGCTGGGTAGCAAAAATGATCGAAAGAGCTGCGATATTTGCCGGAAAATAAATCAGGCTTTGTGACCAGCCTAATAAAAAGCTAGGAAGCTTCCCGTATGCCGCTTCGATATACTTGACTGCGCCACCCGTTTCAGGTATCGCTGTCGCCAATTCTGCGACAGTCAGTCCTGCACAGATCGTCAATAAACCACCCAGTAGCCAAGCTAACAGTGTCAAACTCGTCGATTGAGTGCTTGCCGTCACAGAAGCTGTCTTGAAAAACACCCCTGCACCAATGACCGTTCCCATTACTGTAGCCAATGCACCAAATAAATTAATTTCACGTTTTAATTTACCGTTCATCTCTCTCCTCTTTTCCCATTGATTTTTGATATAAGATTCAGTATAACTGAGATTTTTTTGATTTACCATTATTTTCAGAAATTTTTAGCGAAAATATCCCTCTTAAGACGGATGTTTTCTTGTCTTTGATTGCGTAGAATAGGACTAAGCCTTTACAATAAGGAGGATTTTCTCTATGGATTTCAAACATAATTATCCAAAATTAGCCGATTTATTGACGAAACGAGTCGATATCTCCCGCAAAGAGCAGCAGCAATCCCGCTGGCACTGGCTGACGCTGATTTTATTTGGTTTACTCACTGTTGCGACTTTTTCTCAACAGCTGATCTTAGTCACACTTTTTATCGCAGTTGTCGCAGTGATCAAAGGTCCTGTCATGATTTTCTGGGGGATGCTCTATTCCTTTCTAGTAGGACTTTTCCCGCCGATTGGGATTTTGCTTTCTGCTATATTCTTTTTGCTGAATATCGGAACATTTACCAAGAATTGGCGGATGACGTTAGTTGGAATCTATTTTTACTTTTATCCGGTAGGCGTGATGATCCTTCGTCAGTTCGTTCATTGGGATAATGTCTGGTTTTCTGCTGGGGCATTGCTGTTAGGTTTGGTCTTGCTTCATGTGATGCTGACGAAACTGTATCAGCGTTATGGTATTGGACGAACGATTTTCTGGTACGTTTTTTCCATTCCGTTTGCTCTACTCACAGCACTTCTACCAAGTCGGTTGAAAACGAAACTAAAGGTATATCATAAAAACAATTGACCAGCTTTTATGTGTCAAAGAAGAGAACAATCGCCAATTCTACGGCGATTGTTTTTATTATTCTTTATAAGAGAATAAGATCTAAGAAAAAAGTAACGTGAAAATAAGCATAATATAAATTGACCAGTAAAGAACCAACACAAATCAACACAGTTAATCCATAGTACCGATCTATCCTTTCGATTTCATGTAAGACGTAAGGTACAACAATAAATCCAGTAGGAAATACGACGCAGCTTAGCACGGATAAAAATAGAAGAATCTGGCAATCTTCAATCAAGATTTTTTTTCCATTAGAAACTTCTATTGTCATCGTTCTTTCCTTGTCACATACTTCTGATATTAATTTTTTTGTTCGAGGAAGTGTTTCATTCTCCAATAATTCAGCAATCGAGACATTCAACAAACTACTGAGTTTTAATAAATTATCATAGTCAGGGAACCCACGATCGTTTTCCCATTTTGATATGGATTGCCTAGAGATGCCTAATTTTTCTGCGATTTCTCTTTGTGAATAATTTTCTCTTTCTCGGATGAACTTAAGTCGCTGTCCTAAACTCATTGGCACTTCTCCTTTTTATTTTAAATTATACATATAATGATTTGAAAAACCTATTTAATAACAATATTTTTAAAATAAATGATGGAGATCCAAGGTAGCGCAAGTAACGCTACGGCAGATGTAAACGCTATGTAAACAAATTGGTTCTTTTAAAATCTCTACTTTTAGTAGAACATGACAGTAGAAAGGAGGTTGACGAATTTTTATTGTTAAGATTTTAAGTTTTGTGAAAACGAAAGGATGGAGAGTTATTTGAAAAAAGCAGTCAACATTTGTACAATTATATTCTTTTTAACACTGAATTATTTTTTTACTCCTTTAACCTATGCTAGTGAAGTAGCCACACCGGTCAGTGAGTTAGAAATAACTAAAGTTGAAGTTAACGAAAAGATGTTAGCATTGGATAAAGAACTAAATAGTGCGAATTTTAGAATTGCTATGCAATCAAAAACGGTATCATCTGAAGAAATAATGACAAATATTATGTTGAAATATGATGGAGCTGAAGTTACTTATACAACTCGATCTGGTTCTGGTTGGTCCGAAAGACTTGTAAATGGTGGATACAATGTCTATGCAACTTCAAGGAATGGCTTAGCGAATGTTAGAAATTCTTTAGGATTGAATGCTATGGGGTTTAGATTAAACGGAATTTTATATGGAGCAATGATTGGTGGTGTTTTAGGTGCTGTAGTTGGATTTTTTGGATCTAGTTTATTGGCTTCTAGGTTAGACCAAGGAGCTGGAGATATAAAGCTATGGATCAATAGAGGACGATCTGCTGGTGGAGCGCGTATGACTGTTAGTGCACACTTTCCTATTAATAATATAAACAGCACGACTCAAGCAACAGTGTGATCTTTTGAATAAATAAAAAGGAGTACCAGATGAATCACTTAAAAACCGCTCGTCCACTTCTCATTATGCTGCTTCTTTCTGTCTTTACGATCCCTATCAGCCTTTTTCTTAATTGGCAGACAAGTGAAAGGGTCACAAATATTTTATTCAACTATTCACAGCCGCTTTTTCTTTTGTTTTTAGGAAGCTATAGATTTCCTCGTTGGATAAAGGTCGTACTCCTTTTTCTAGGATACATTTTATATAGTTATATGTGTCTTTATTATATGATTGGCTTCCATAATCCTCACTGGGGCAATTGACAGGAATCAAAAAGAGGTTGTGACAACTGCGTTCTGCTTTAAGGAATAAGGATACTGAACAGAAAATATCTCCTCATATTTTCTTGTTCAGTGAACTTATTGCCGAGAAGCAGCAGTTGGAACACCATTTATTCGAAAAAAGGGACTGTGACAAGACTTTTGTCACAATCCCTTTCTTTCGATTTTATGCGATCTCTGAGCCATTTGGCATGGATTTTGGTGCTTCGATGACTTGCAGAGAGCCGTCTGGTGCTTCGGCTGAAAGGATCATTCCCTGACTGATCTGTCCGCGCATTTTGCGTGGCTTCAGATTTGCGACGATCACTACTTTTTTCCCGATCAACTCACTTGGGTCAGGATAGAATTCAGCGATTCCAGACAAGATTTGACGATCTTGGCTGTCACCAGCATCTAAGCGGAACTGCAGCAGTTTGTCTGCACCTTCCACTTTTTGGCAATTGATGACTTCTGCGACTTTTAATTCCACTTTTTCAAAGACGTCGAACTTGATCTGTTTTTCTTTGGTAGAAACAAGTTCTGTTTCTTCTGGGTCCCATTTGACAGTGTCCTCATTGGTTTGTGTGCCTTCAGACATTTTCATTTGGATATAAGCCACTTCTTCTTCCATATCTAAACGCGGGAAGATCGGTGTCCCTTTTGCAGCGACTTTCGTTCCAGATGGAAACTCGCCAAAATGCAGTCCTTCAAGGTTCATGGTCTCTGGGTCCAAACCTAGTTGAGAGAAGATCTTCACTGGTGTTTCAGTCATGATCGGCTGAAGCAAGATGGCTGCAATACGCAATGATTCCGCTAGATGGATCATCACGCTATCCAATTCTTTTTTCTTCTCTTCGTCTTTTGCCAATACCCATGGTTCTGTTTCATCGATATATTTATTCGCACGGGAAATCAATACCCAGATTTCAGCTAAAGCTGTATTGAACTCCATTTTTTCCATTGCATCATGATAACGACCTACGACGTTTGCAGCTGTAGTTGACAATTCGCTGTCAAATGGTGTCACTAATGAAGCATAATCAGGCACGATTCCTTCGCAATATTTATTGATCATCGCAATCGTACGATTCAACAGGTTCCCCAGATCGTTTGCTAAGTCGTAATTCACGCGTGAGACAAAATCTTCAGGGGTGAACACACCGTCTGACCCAAATGGCACCGCACGAAGCAAATAGTAACGAAGGGCATCTAATCCATAACGTTCGACTAACATTTCAGGATAAACGACGTTGCCTTTTGATTTAGACATTTTTCCGTCTTTCATCAATAGCCAGCCATGTCCAAATACTTTCTTAGGCAAAGGCAAGTCCAAAGCCATCAGCATGATCGGCCAATAGATCGTGTGGAAACGAACGATTTCTTTTCCTACCATATGGACGTCTGCCGGCCAGTATTTTTGGAAAAGCTGGTCATCTTCTGAGCCATAGCCTAAAGCTGTGATATAGTTCGACAATGCATCGATCCAGACATATACTACGTGTTTCGGATCATTTCTCACTGGGATCCCCCAACTGAAAGTCGTTCTTGAAACAGCAAGATCTTCTAATCCTGGCTTGATGAAGTTATTGATCATTTCATTTTTACGTGATTCTGGCTGGATGAATTCCGGGTGTTCTTCGTAATATTCCAGCAGACGATCAGCGTATTTACTCATACGGAAGAAGTATGACTCTTCTTTGACCAATTCTACCTCGTGTCCGCTTGGCGCTTTCCCGCCAATGACATTGCCTTCATCATCTTTATACACTTCTGCTAATTGTGTTTCTGTAAAGAATTCTTCATCAGAAACGGAGTACCAGCCTTCATATTCGCCTAAATAGATATCACCTTGTTCTAATAAGCGATCAAAGATTTTTTGAACAGCGGCTTTATGATAATCATCTGTTGTACGGATGAATTTATCATAGCTGATATCAAGCGTTTTCCACAGTTTTTTGACATCTGCGGCCATCTTATCTACGTATTCTTGAGGTTTGACACCTAGTTCTTCTGCTTTTTTCTCGATTTTTTGACCGTGTTCATCCACCCCAGTTAGATAAAACACGTCAAAGCCCATCAACCGTTTGTAACGGGCAACTGCATCACAGGCAATCGTTGTGTAAGAATTGCCGATATGCAATTTGCCACTTGGATAATAGATTGGCGTAGTAATATAAAAAGTTTCCTTTTCTGCCACGGGGCTCTTCCTCCTTTATCGCATGATGCGAATTCGTTTCCTTGCTAGTATACCACAAAACGGATTGGCTGTTGGCTTTTTTTCGAATCTCACGATTGAAACTGATTGCCTACTCCTTGATTTTTTTCATCGGAAACATGTTATAATGAGAACTATCTATTTTATTAAAAGGACTGGAATGCTCATGCAAAAGAAACATTTGTTTTTTACGATCAGTATCGCGCTGCTTTCTTTACTACATTTATTATTCAGCTATTTTTATGTAAGAATGTACGGATATTTTAATTTGACTGGCAGCTTAAGCAGTTTTTTACTGGCGGCTCGACTTTTTCGGTTTGCCATTGATGCGTATATCATCATCTGCGGTTTTTATGCCATCCGTGAAGAAAGATTGAAAATCCTGCCGTTTTATCTGCTTTTCTTCTTATTTAATTTGATTCTGCCTTTCTTGTTCCATATCTAAGTGAATGCACCGCTTTTTCATGCAAATTCTTGGTTTTTTTCCAGAGTCTGCTACAATAAGGTAAAAAGTACTTTTAAAGTCAGTGGAGGTGGCATAAATGAAACAATTTGCTTCTAAAGAAGAAGAAAAATTATATTACGAGCACGAAGCAAGTGAGGAAGATTTTCTTGCTTGGTACCAAAAACAAGAACGTCCAGAATATGACAAACCCTCCTTGACTGTCGATATCGTACTGATGTGCTACAACAAAGAAGAAGATCAGCTGAAAGTGCTGCTGATCCAGCGAAAAGGACATCCATATCGGAATTCATGGGCATTGCCTGGAGGGTTTGTTCAGAAAAACGAATCTACTGGAGAAAGTGTCTTGCGAGAAACACAAGAAGAGACAGGCGTGATCATTTCTCAGGAAAACATTGAACAGCTTCATACTTTCAGTACCCCCAACCGTGATCCGCGCGGCTGGGTGGTGACGGTGAGCTACTTGGCGTTTATTGGCGAAGAACCGCTGATCGCAGGAGATGACGCAAAAGAAGTCCAATGGTTCACTTTAGAACGTCATGGAAACAAGATCAATCTGTCGAGCGGTGATGTGGCAATTTCTCTTGATTTGCTGACAGGTGAATCTTCCGGAAAGGACACATTGGCTTTTGACCATAGCGAGATCATACTCAAAGCATTCAATCGGGTGGTCAATAAGATGGAACATGAACCACAAGTCCTGCAGGTCCTAGGCAAAGATTTCACGATCACTGAAGCACGGAAAGTATTTGCCAAATTTTTAGGGATCGATTATAAAACGATCGATCATTCGAATTTCAAAAAAGCGATGCTGCAGTATTTCGATGAAATCGGCGAGCGGCCAGTGGGAATCGGTCGGCCTTCGAAGATCTATCAGTTGAAGCCTGGACATCATGAATAAGGTTGTGACAGAGGCGTTCAGCTTCCGATCCTTAAAGCACGGATCATGTCTGTTAACTTGATGAACCGAAAAAAGGAATGACACAAGAAATCAATACTGATTTCCTGTGTCATTCCTTTTTTGGTTTATCATAATTAGTGAGCTTTTCTTATAAAAAGAAAATTCCTAGAAACAAAAACGGATTCATTTTTTATGAACAAGGCGATCCCTGGCGCTCCTACCAGTTTTTTTGTTTTCAAAAACCACTCAATCTGCCGATCTGTTCCCTTTTTTGGCTTCTTTCCAATAAATGAGAAGAGAAATCCTTCTGATCGATCAAACAGACCGTCTTGTTATACCACTTTGCTTTATACTGGAGCTTCATCAGTAGCTTATGCCAATCATGGAGTGAAAATTCAGCGGACGCTAAGTGGACCGGTGTCTCTTCGACAAGCAAATAGTCATATTCTCTGATAAATAGCCCAGATATCTTTTCCAAGTAATCTTCTTTCTGACACTTTTGCTTTAGATACAGATCCATCACTTTTCTTTTTTGCTTTTGATAGTTCTTGGCTCGATACACAGGTTCTTTTCGCTGCTGTGCCGACTTTCCTTTGATAACTAGTTTTCTTTTTGCGATTTCAAGCCTTTTCGCGGTTTGGTTAAATGGAGGAACTGGGAGCTGGACAGGAAAAGAAGTCTTGACCAGCTTTTCAGGATCGTACGCGATTTCGATTCTTTTATTTGAACCGGTTCGATCCACCGGCAGAACCTCACAGAGCAGAGAAACATAAAACTGTTCATTGTATCGGGCAGAAATGGTCGCTGAACGGATCTTCCCTTCCACAGGCCGATGAAGCTCCACTTTGAACAATTCTTTTTGCTTCGGCAATTTTAACCGATCGCCTTTCAGGTAAATCGTATGGGATTGATTATTTGTCGTATAGGATTGCCACATGTTCTTTTTGCTTTTCAGCTTGGGAAATCCTGCACGCCCTTTGAAATAATTCCGAAAGGCACGATCCAGATTCAATTGTGCATTGGCTAAAGCCAAGCTGTCTGCTTCTTTCAAAAAAAGATATTCTTTTTTTAACGAAGCAGGTGTCAGCGTATAGTCGATGACACCTGTTTTTTTATAAGAGACTTGCCGTGCGTGCAATAAGTGATTATACGTGAAACGGACACAACCGAAATTACGGATCAGCCATTGTTTCTGACATTCTGACGGGTATATCCGGAATCTAAAGGCTTTTAGCATAATCACTCACCTCCACTTACTTCTTAGTTTGCAACGAGCATGGCTTCCTTTTGTTTTTTCAATTTTTTCGCGTAATAAGGAACTTCTTGTTCAGTTGCATAAACAAAATGTTCTGGTGCGATCTCTCGAAGCGTCCGTACCTGTCCATCTTCCGGCTCCGGCTGATACTTGATACGTCGGCGTTGTCTTTCATGATCTGGATCAGGCAAAGGGATCGCAGACAATAAACTTTCGGTATAAGGATGAACCCCGTGATTATAAATCTCGTCACTTGTGCCCATCTCTAATAAAAGTCCGTTGTGCATCACGCCGATCCGGTCACTGATGTGTTTGACCATCGACAAGTCATGCGCAATGAACAGATACGTCAGCTGATGCTGTTTCTGAAGATCCTGCAGCAGATTGACGACTTGTGCCTGGATCGAAACATCTAATGCTGAGATTGGCTCATCACAGATGATGAAACGAGGTTTGACTGCCAATGCTCGGGCAATCCCGATCCTCTGCCGCTGTCCTCCGGAAAATTCATGCGGATAGCGCGTCCCGTGACTGGGGTTCAATCCTACTGTTTTCAACAGTTCGTCTACCTTTCTGGCACGTTCTTCCGGCGTCTTTGCCAACCCATTCACATCGATTCCTTCTGCGATGATATCACGAACTTTCATACGCGGATTCAAAGAAGCATATGGATCTTGAAAAATCATTTGGACATCATGACGGAATTTCGTCATTTCTTGTTTTCCTTTGATTTGTGTTACGTCTTTTCCGTCGAATAAAATTTCGCCAGCTGTTGGCTCATTCAATCGGATGATTGTACGTCCCGTTGTCGATTTTCCGCTTCCGGATTCTCCTACTAAGCCAAATGTTTCGCCTTCATAGATATGGAAGCTGATATCATTCACTGCATGGACTTCATTCTTTTTCCCTACATTAAAGTATTGTTTCAGACCTTTAACCTCGAGTAGCTTCTTTGACATCCATCATTCCCCCTTGGCTGTAAATATGGTGTTGTTTTTCTCTGAAAATAGCCCAGCGGCGTTGGATCTCTTCTGGTGGCGTTACTTTTGGCGCTTGTGGTGCAAGCAGCCAAGTTGCTGCTTGATGTGTGTTCGATAATTCAAAAAATGGCGGTTCTTGTTCCGCATCGATTTTCATCGCATACTCATTTCGCGGATAAAACGCGTCACCCTTTGGCGGATTCAACAAGTCAGGCGGAGAACCTGGGATCGCATATAACCGGTCGCTGGCACTATCCAATGTCGGCATCGATCCCAGTAATCCCCATGTGTACGGATGCTGCGGATTATAAAAGATTTCTTCTGAGGTTCCTACCTCCACGATCTTCCCGCCATACATGACAGCTACACGATCAGCCACATTGGCTACTACGCCAAGATCATGGGTGATAAAGATGATCGAAGTGTCGATTTTCGTTTGGATCTCTTTCAGTAATTCCAGAATCTGTGCTTGGATCGTTACGTCCAATGCGGTCGTAGGTTCATCAGCAATCAGGATTTCTGGATAACAAACAAGTGCGATCGCAATCACGATCCGCTGCCGTTGTCCTCCTGAAAACTGGTGCGGATAACTGTTGATCCGTTTTTCTGCTTCAGGGATTCCTACTAATTTCAACAGTTCCAGCGCTGCCTTTTGTCCCTCTTTTTTCGATACTTTGTTATGTTTACGAAGAGACTCCGCTACTTGTTTACCGATAGGCATCGTTGGGTCCAGAGAAGTCATCGGGTCTTGGAAAATCATTGCGATTTCTTTTCCGCGGATCTTTTGCATTTCCCGCTCCGTTTTTCCAACGATATCTTCTCCTTTGAATAAAATCTGACCGGAATCGATGTTGGCATTGCTTGAAAGCAGCCGCATGATACTTCTTGTCGTGACAGACTTCCCACTTCCGGATTCTCCTACGATCGCTAATGTTTCGCCTTTATTCAAATGAAAATTGACACCGCGAATCGCCCGGACTTTTCCAGCATACGTATCAAAGGAGATTTCTAGATTTTTCACTTCCAAAATTTTCGTCATAAGTCTCACTCTTTCATTTTAGGATCAAAGGCATCACGCAAACCGTCAGCCAGCAAATTGAAGCCGATCATGATGACCGATAAAGTCACTGCCGGAATCCATAGAAGATACGGCAAGTACAGGAAGGTTTTGTATCCTTCGCTCAGCATCGTTCCAAGGGAAGCAGATGGTGGGGTCAGACCCAGACCGATAAAGCTCAAAAAGGCTTCAAAGAATATCGCTGACGGGATACTGAACATCATTTGGATAATGATCACACTGGAGATGTTCGGTAAAATATGCTTGAAGGCAATCTTCATTTTCGACTCACCTAAGGTCATCCCGGCTAATACATATTCCTGATCTTTCAATTTCAAGGTTTGTGCACGGACGATCCGCGCCATGGGAATCCAGTTCGTGATCGCCATTGCAGCTACGATCGAGAAGATCCCTGGTTCAAATACCACTAGCATCAAGATCATGACGACTAAATTGGGGATACCAGATAAGATTTCCAAAAAACGCTGCATCGCATTGTCGATCCGTCCGCCTAATAAACCGGAGACCAGCCCATATGCAACACCAATCGTCACATCAAGTAAAGCAGCGATGAAAGCGATCAGCAGTGAGATCCTCGTGCCCATGAACAATCGGCTCAATACATCTCGTCCCAAACCATCTGTCCCTAAAAAGAAGTTCACATTTGCCGGGATATTCGCTTGGGCATATTTATCGACTAATTCGCCGCCGACCATGGCTTTCCCATTCAGACCATCAATGTTGATCCCAGGGATACGAGGCGGCAGATTGATATACGCTACATTTTGTGCAGTGGGGTCATGTGGTGAAACAAACACCGTGATAATCGAAACAAAGATAATTATCAGCAGTAAGACCATCGAAATGACTGCTGCTTTGTTTTTCTTCAAGCGCCGCCATGAATCCTGGATAAAATTCAAAGACGGAGCTGTGATCTGTTCTCTTTCTTCTTCCGTATTCTTCTGTAATGGCAGAAACTCATCAGCTGGAATCTCTGCGATCGTTTCATAACGTTTCGGTATCATTTCCATCTAGCTTCGGCTCCCTTCTGAAACACGGATTCTCGGGTCAACTAACCCGTACAGTAAATCCACTACCAAGATCACGAAGATCAGCATGAATGAATAAAGGATCGTTACTGCCATGATCGTTGGATAATCATTGGTAGTGATCGATTTGACAAACTGTTCGCCGATACCTGGGATCGCAAAGATATTCTCAACAACAAGTGAACCTGTCATCAATGCGACAGCAAGTGGCCCTAACAGCGTCATCAATGGAATCAAGCTATTTCGGAGTCCATGTTTGAAAGCGATCTCCCATCGGCTGAGTCCTTTTGCTTTGGCTAATTCTACATAATCACTGTGTAAAACTTCTACCATTTCTGTTCGGATGAATCGTGCGGAATCTGCTAACGGCGACATGGCTAACGCAATCGTCGGCAAGATCGTATAGGCGAACCCATCCCATTTTGCAATAGGCAGCATTTGTAATTTGATTGCAAAGATATATTGCAGTAATACCGCAAATACAAAGTTTGGGATAGAGCGTCCCAAGATCGCTACTAATGTAGAAGAAGTATCTGCCCATGTGTTTTGCTTCATGGCAGAAATCGTTCCTAAGATCGTCCCGATCACTGTTCCGAAAATAATCGCCTGCAATCCTAGCTGTAAAGAAGGACCAACCCTTCCTGCAAGCAGGTTTGCGACTGGCTGGTTTTTAAATTGGAAGGAAATACCAAAATCTCCTTGAAGAAGGTTTGACAGATAAATCCCGTACTGTACGATTACTGGCTTGTCCAAACCGACTTGCTTGTTCAGCATCTCGATCGTTTCAGGACTTAATCTTTCCTGATTGGTATAAGGCGTGCCTGGTAATAACTGCATCAAGAAAAAAGTGATGGTCGCAATTAACCATAGTGTGATGACCATAAAGAAGACACGTTTCAATACATATTTGATATAACTATTCACGAATGTTTCCCCCTAGCTTTTGACTTCTGACAAATGTTTCGCTACATTTAATGAAAGAACCAAAGATAAAGGAGCAAAATAATGAAAAAGAATTCTCTTCCTTACACATTTGCCGGTGCGTTGATTCTCCTCGTTTTACTGAAAAACGGTTTGACTAACCAATTCACCCTGATCCAATTATCGAATGATTTATTTTTATGCGCGCTGCCGTTTTTGATTATCGGCGGATTTTTATGGGTCTTTTCTTCGGGTTTCTTTGATCATTTTCAACGATCGATCCATTTAGCCCGAACAAGAAACCGAAAGAAAAAACCGGAATTTTCTTCACTCTCGTCTGCTAGCTACGGTATGTACAGCTTTTGGCTGATCATTGCCGGAATCTTGCTTGTTCTTTCTATCGTGTTGATGTTTCTTTCTTTTTTATAATCGTTGAGTATGAGATGGGGCGTGACAAAGATCTTGTCAAGCCCCTTTTTTCTCATCCTCATCTCATGCGCTTATTCTTCTACGTAAGTCCACTTGTAATCCCAAGAAGCGCCAGCCGCATGGTGAACGATCCCTTTGATTTTTTCATTGACTAAGTGTCCTTCAGCCTTTTGGAAAACTGGAACGACGCCCATGTCATCAGCAATGATCTTGTTCGCTTTTTGGAAATCATCCCATCGTGCTTTTTCATCGCCAGCATCTTGTGAAGCAGCCGCAGCTACCGCTTTATCGTATTCTTCATTGCTCCATTGGCCTCGGTTATAAGAATTCCCTGTAACAAACAGATCAGTGAAGCTGCTTGGGTCTGCATAGTCTGCACCCCATCCGCCTAATACAGCATCGAAATCACCAGAAGTCGAGCGGTCAAGACGTACAGAGAACGGTACTGGTGTAGGTTTTACCTTGACACCATCTAGATTTTCCTGGATCGAGTTTTGGATATATTCGATCACTTTCTTCGTTGAATCATCATCGGAAGCCATCAGATCGAATTCCAATGAATCGATTCCCAATTCTTTTTTCGCTTTGTCCCAGTGTTCTTTTGCTTTGTCTTTGTCGTAGGAAACCAATTCGCCAGCTTCTTTTGCGAAGTCTTCATTCGTTTCCGGATTCGTTGACATATCTGACGGGATCAGACCAGTCGAAACAACTGAACCGTCACCCATTACTTGTTTGACTAAAGCTTCACGGTTGATCGAATAAGAGATTGCTTTTCTCAAATTCACGTTATTGAATGGCGAATCCTTTTCACGCTGATTGAATTCGATGTAACTTGTACGTGCTTCTTTCACGGAAGTATACGCAGGATCATTGGCATTTTGCTGAGCAAGTTCACCTGATAAGATCACATCGTCTGCTTGTCCGTCTTTAAACAGATTCAATGCAGTAGAGGATTCTTTGACGACACTGACCTTGATTTCTGAGAGTTTCACTGTGTCTTTGTCCCAATAGTGATCGTTCTTTTTGTATGTCCATTCTGTATCTGTTCCTGGTCCGTCAAAGTCCTCTAATGTGAATGGCCCATTGTAGACGGCTTTGTCACTTGCTGAAGCATATGCATCTCCATTCTTCTCAACTACAGCTTGACTTTGTGGGAAGAATGATGGAAAGGCAAGCAAGTATTGGAAATACGGAGTTTGTTTGTTCAACGTGATTTCCAGTTCGTAGTCGCCTACTGCTTTGATCCCTAATTCTGATTTGTCTTTCTTGCCAGCTGTGATATCTTCTGCATTTACGACTGGAGCAAAAAGATACGCATATTCCGAAGCTGTAGCTGGATCAACTGTCCGCTGCCAGCCATATACGTAGTCTGCCGCTTTCACAGGTTCGCCGTTAGACCACTTGGCATCTTCTCTCAATTTGACTTTATAGGTTAATCCATCTTCACTGACTTCAGCCATCTCACTTGCGCCTGCAGGTTGAGGCTTGCTGTCTTCATCCAGACGATAGATCCCTTCATATACGTTATTCAATGCGGTGAAACTGATGGTATCGGTTGCTACAGACAGATCAGCTGTCGGCATTTCTTGAGGTACAACTAGATTGAATACGCCACCTCCATCTGCTGAACCGCTACTTGCAGAACTACTGTTACTTGTTGCTGAACTACCGCCATAACAACCGGCAAGTACAAGGCCGCATACTGCAACCAAACCAAATGTCATCTTCTTTTTCATTTTCTGTACCCCTTTATTGGAATTTTCAGAATAATTAATATTTTCTGAAGTTGTATAAGAGTTTAATGAATAATTATTAAAAAAGCAACACTTTTTTTCTCTTTTTCCAAAAAATAATGCTTTTTTCGTGAATTGTTACGTACTTTTTTCTGAAAATTCTTTATTTAATAAGGATTTTCTTTCACAAATAAAGAAAATAAAATAATAAACCTGAAGAACCGTTCATACGAACAGTTCTTCAGGTTTATTCTAGAAAAGGATGATTAGATGCTCTTTACTCACCCTGTGAATCAATCCCCTTATTCAATTTGTTCCGGCCGGGAAACGATTCCTTTAGCCATCCAAATGTCCGGTTTGTCCCAACCGTTCGCATTCGGGATCACACCCACGATCTTATACCCCAATTTCTCATAAAACTCATAAGGGTGCTCTTTCAGATTTTTGACTGCCTCTACTTTGTCAAATGTATGTTCAAATAGATCTGCTTGACTTAATGTTGTCGCATGATCCAAGTCGTCTGCGCCTAAGTATAAGGTGATCCCACCTCTTGAAGCTACTTCTTTTTCCAGATAGTCCACAAGACGAGTCCCGATTTTATTTTTTCGACGAGAGCTTTCGACAACTAAAGGATGAAGCTCCCAGCCAGTCACTCCGTATTGCGGAATCGCTCCGACAAACCCTAGAAGCTGATCCCCATCAATTGCAGAAACAGCCACACGTTCAGGCTTCATCAGCTCTTCAACTGCTTTTAAAGAATCTTCACTGTATTCCTCTGGCCAAGTCAACCTCAATAAGTCAGCAAGCTGATCTTTCAAAACTGGATTGTTGCGATCGAATTCACTGATAATCATCTGTTTCCCTCCATTCCTGCTTATTCTAACAGTCTGGGGGAAAAAAGCGAAAAAATAATGCTTAAAAAAGGTTGTGAAAAAGCTGCCCTGCATCAAGCAGTAAAAAAGGGACATGTGACAACATTATTGTCACACCCCCCTTTTTATCTTGCTGCTTTTTCTTTTTTCATCTGTTTGCTCCGCAGCTGACCGCACGCTGCGTCAATATCCGTTCCGTGTTCTTTTCGTATAACGCAATTCACGCCGTTTTTCTTCAATACATCATAGAATTTCAGTACATCGGCTTTGGGACTGCGGGAATACTGGTCATGTTCACTCACTGGATTGTAAGGAATCAAATTCACATAAGCAAGCTTCTTCTTATCTTTCAAGAGATCTGCTAATTGCTGTGCATGTTCCGGCCGGTCATTCACCTGGTTCAGCATGATATATTCGAAGGTGATTCTTCGATTTGTCTTTTCCAGATATTCATCTACTGCTTCCATCAGTTTTTCGATCGGGAAACTGCGGTTGATCCGCATGATCGATGTTCGAACGTCATTATTCGGTGCATGTAAAGAAATCGCCAAGTTCACTTGTAATCCGTTATTAGCGAATTCTTTGATTTTATGTGCCAAACCGCTTGTTGACACGGTGATGTGACGTGCGCCGATTGCCAATCCCTTTGCATCGTTGATGATATGAAGAAAATTCATTACATTATCATAGTTGTCAAATGGTTCGCCGATCCCCATCACAACGACGTGAGAAACTCGCTCTCCTAGACCTCGTTCGTCGAAATAATGCTGGACCATCATGATTTGCGCCACGATCTCGCCTGCGGTCAGATCACGGTTTTTCTTCAATAAACCACTCGCACAGAAAGTACAGCCGATGTTACATCCTACTTGTGTCGTCACACAAACTGATAACCCGTATTCCTGTCTCATCAAAACCGTTTCGATCATGTTCTTGTCAGGTAATTCGAACAGATATTTCACTGTCCCGTCAGCAGCTTCTTGAACCACCATCTGCTTCAAAGGATTGATCACAAAATGATCAGACAGTTTCTGGATCAGCTGTTTGGACAGGTTCGTCATTTCTGAAAAATCACTGACACGCTTTTGATACAACCATTCCCAAACTTGGGCAGCTCGGAATTTTTTCTCACCGTTTTCTAAAAACCAATTTGTTAACTCTTCATTCGTCAAGCCGTATATGGATTGTTTTTCCAAAATATTTTCCCTCTTTTTCTCAAAGTTTCGCTACATACTATACCTGATTCAGTTAGTTAATGCAATACTTCACAAATAAATCGAATAGAACTTTAATCTAACAAAATAAAAAAAGACAAGACCGCGTATCAAAAGGATAAAGCTCAGCTTTCCCCCTTTGGTATCGCCATGTCTTGTCTTTTACATGATTGTTTGTTTTTTATCGTATAAGGAACTGGAGGACTTACATCCCTTCATCTTCAGGGATAGTCTCTGATTCCTCTGCTTGTTCGATAAAGACTTTTCTTGGTTTGCTTCCTTCAGATGGCCCCACTACTCCATGGGCTTCCAGCTCGTCTACGAGACGTGCCGCACGGTTGTAGCCGATCCGGAATCTTCGCTGCAATAAAGAGATACTTGCTGTCTGCATTTCGATGACGAGCGCTTTTGCTTCTTCGAACAGATCGTCTTGTGGCTGCTCTGTCGTTCCAGTCGATTCCACTTCATCTGTCGGCATCATTTTTTCCTCATAATGCGCTTCTTGCTGATCGGTCACAAAGCTTACGATACGTTCCACTTCATGATCAGAGATGAACGCACCTTGGACACGGATCGGTTTGTTTTCTCCCATAGGCAAGAAGAGCATGTCTCCTCGACCTAGTAGTTTTTCGGCGCCATTTGAATCAATGATCGTACGAGAATCGGTCCCGCTGGAAACTGCAAAGGCCATTCGTGATGGTACATTGGCTTTAATGATCCCGGTGATAACGTCCACACTTGGCCGTTGTGTTGCCAAAATCATATGGATACCGGCAGCACGAGCCATTTGCGCTAACCGAATGATCGCATCTTCTACTTCGTTACTTGCGACCATCATCAGATCAGCCAATTCATCCACGATAACGACGATAAATGGCAAGGTAGGATGTTTCGTCCCATTTTCCAGATTTTTCTGCTGGATGAATTCATTATATCCAGAAATATTTCTGACACCTGTTGCTGCAAATTTTTCGTAACGTTCTTCCATTTCTTGAACGACTTTTTGCAAAGCTTGTGCCGCTTTTCTCGGATTGGTTACAACGGGCGTCAAAAGATGCGGTATCCCATTGTACATGTTCAGTTCGACCATTTTCGGATCGATCATCATCAGTTTCACTTCATGTGGTTTCGCCCGCATCAGGATACTTGTGATGATCCCATTGATCGCGACCGATTTCCCGCTACCGGTAGAACCTGCCACAAGCAAGTGAGGCATTTTGGACAGATCCGCTGTTTGGACACGTCCAGAGACATCTCGACCTAATGGCACTTCCAGCAGCTTGTCAGGATGGTTGGGCTGAGCCTCAATGATTTCTCTAAACGAAACCATACTGATCTTCCCATTCGGCACTTCGATACCAATCAATGATTTCCCGGGGATCGGTGCTTCCATCCGGACATCCTTAGCTGCTAGAGCCAGGGCAATGTCATCCGTCAAATTGACGATCTTACTTACCTTCACTCCTACAGCAGGCTGTACTTCAAACTTAGTGACGGAAGGGCCTAAGCTAGCTTTGACCACTTTGGCATCCACACCGAAACTTTGGAACGTCTGCTCCAGTACACCGATATTTTTTTCGATCTTCTTATATTCATCACTTTGATCCACGGTTGGGATGGAGTCGAGCAGATCGATCGACGGCAATTCATAATCATGATTCTCCTGCTCTGCCTCGATCTCAAATTCCAGAGCAGTCCCATCGTCTTCTACCACTTCATCTGACTGCGTCTCTGACAGTGGTGCCAGATCTTGCTGCGGCATTGCTGGAGGACTTGCGACGGGTTTTATCTTTTCCTGGAAGCTGTCGATCGGAACAAAACTTAATTGCTCCGGTTCTGCTTCTTCAGGTTCATCTTTATCCCCAGTTGGTCTATCCTCTACTTGCTGTTTCCTTGACGCTCGTTTTTGTTCCAGCTCCGCTATTTCCGCTTCTGCTGCTTCTTTTGCCGCCAGTCGTCTTGCTTCTCTGGCTTCTGCCCGCTGCTTTTGGCGTGCTTCTCTGGCTTCTTGCTTACGTGCCTGTTTCGCAGGATCACCTTCTAGTAATTCCTGCAAGCGTTCGCCGATTGTCTGGATACCGTTCAGTAACTGATAACCTTCTAAATTACTGAATAAGAATGCGCCTCCTGCCAATAACAGGAGTGCCGCTAGATAACTGCCAGGCTGTGCGATCAGAAAATACGTAAAATGATAAAGAATTGCACCGAGCATACCGCCGCCTACATTGTTATCGACTTGGCTTTGTTTGATATCGCTAGCTAGCAGATCCCAGGTCGTTCCGATGATGTTCGGTTCTCCGCTATGCATTTTCCCGAATAAATGCGCGTGTAAGACAAGTAAAATCCCCAGATAAAAAAGGAGCCCGCCAAACCAGCGCCGATTTTTTCCTATTGAAAATTCCGTATTCTTGATCACAATCCAAAATCCCAAGATGGCTAACAAAAGACAGAGAATCTGATAGGTATTTCCTGCAATGATCCGAAAGCCGTTTGCAACTAGAATACCTAAAAAGCCCAATTTCAAAAAACCGAAAACGGCAAATAAAATCAAGGCAAATCCCACACCGATCGTCAGCATTTGTTCCTGCTGCTGTTTTTGCTTTTTGGTCTTTTTCCTTTTCTTCGCAGGACGTTTCTTCTGTGCCATATTTATCCCTCATTTCATCAAGTTCCATTATACAAAAAAAAGCAAGGGAACAAAAGTTTTGTTTGAAAGTTCTTTCTTTTTCTTTCATATTTAAATGGATTGTCGAATGATCCTTAAGAATACTTTAAGAGGGATGAAAAAGAGCGTCACTAAAAAAGGGAGTGACAAAATTCCGTCATCTCCCTTTTTCACGTCATCTTCTTTATTTTATAGATTTTCGCCGTTTTCTTCGATTACTTTCTGATACCAGTAGTAACTGTCTTTTTTATAACGTTCAAGTGTACCTTCTTGTGTTTCGTCCTGATCGACGTAGACAAAGCCGTAACGTTTCTGATAGCCATTCAGCCAGCTTAACAGATCGGTGTAAGACCACGTACAATAGCCTAATACTTCCGCCCCATCGGAGATTGCATCTTTGATTGCCTTGACATGATTCTCCAGATAGCTGATCCGATAGTCATCATGGATCTTCTTGTCTTCCGTCAATTGATCATATTCTCCCAGACCATTTTCAGTAATCAGCACAGGAATCCGGTAACGGCTAGTGATCCGTCTAAGCCCGATCCGCAGACCTTCTGGATCGATTTCCCAATCCCAGTTGGTGCGTTCGACAAATGGATTTTCAACTTTCTTATACATCCCCGGCACGCCTGTTTCTTCAGAAGAGCCTTTTTTACCGGTTGTATTCATTTTTCCTGCGCCTACGCCGTTCAATGGATTGAATGCATTCGTTGCTGTCTGATAATAATTGATTCCTAAAAAGTCCGGTTTAGCCGATTGGAGCAGTTCATCGTCCCCTGGTTCGATCTGCGGCGCCCAGCCTTGTTCTTCCAAGAATTTCATCGCGGCGATCGGGTACTTGCCCCACAGATAAACATCCATCCAGTAATGAGCCATCAGATCTTCTGCATTTTCTGCTGCTAAAATATTTTTAGGATCGCTGTCGATCGGATAATTTGGCGTATACGCAAAACTTGGTCCGATTTTCCCTGGCATTTCCAGTTCATGGAATTTATTGATGACTGAAGCATTTGCCAGATTGGCAATATGGTTTACTTGATACATCCGTTTCGGATCTGTGACACCTGGCGGATGCACGGCTAACAAATAGCCTAAAGAAGTGAAAATATTCTGTTCATTCAAACTGATCCAATAATGGACTTTCCCGCGAAAAGCGTTGAACAGAGTCTCTGCATAATTCGTGAAATCTTCGATGATTTGGCGGGATTCCCAGCCGTTATATTCTTCTTGAAGCGCTTGCGGAAGATCCCAGTGATATAAAGTCAGCATCGGTTCGATCCCATTTCTGATCAATTCATCAATCAGCTCGTGATAAAAATCAAGGCCTGCCTGGTTGATTTCTCCGCGTCCATCAGGAAAGATCCGTGTCCATGCGACTGAAAAGCGATAGGCTTTCAGCCCTTGCTCCTTCATCAGTGCAATATCTTCTTTATATCGGTGATAATGATCCACCGCTAAATCGCCATTCGTTCCTTTGAATGTTTTCCCAGGAATGCGAACGAAGCGGTCCCAAACCGATTCGCCTTTCCCATCTTCTTGCCAAGCACCTTCTACTTGGTATGCGGCAGAAGCAGATCCCCATAAAAAATTTTTCGGGAATGAAGTTCGTTTTTGATGTTCCATCCAGCTCTTCCTTTCCTATGCCTACTTATTTCTTTTTAAGAATAACACGAAACCCTTTTCATTACAAAATAGAAACAAAAAAATCGCTGCACTTCGTTTCCAATCGTCCAGTTTTTTTGAATGTCTCATCTTTTTGAGCTTCAAAAAGATAAAGAATAGTTATTTCACTGATTTTTTAGAGAAAGATTTTACTTTATTTTTTATAGTAGTATAATAACAATTGTAATTGAAATCGTTTTTACAAGGAGATGTCTATATGGAAAACAAGAAAGTGGCATTTGTTACTGGCGGAGCTCAAGGGATTGGCGAAGCAATTGTGAAGCGTTTAGCCAAAGACGGATTTGCAGTCGGGATAGCGGATCTAAATATAGAAAAAGCGCAGGCTGTTGCCGAAGAAGTGAATACACAAGGCGGTGATGCGCTGGCTGTACGGGTCGATGTAAGTGATAGAGAAGATGTTATTCGTGCTGTAACAGAAGTATCGGATCATTTCCATGAATTCAATGTAATCGTAAACAATGCGGGTTTAGGGCCTACTACGCCTATAGAAACAATCACACCAGAACAATTTGACAAAGTATACCATATCAATGTCGGCGGAGTGATCTGGGGCATTCAGGCAGCTTTGCAGCAATTTGAGCGGTATGGACATGGCGGCAAGATCATCAATGCGACTTCTCAAGCAGGAGTTGTCGGGAATCCGGATCTTGCATTGTATTCAGGCACTAAATTTGCTGTACGTGGTATCACACAAGTTGCTGCCAGAGATTTAGCGGAAAAAAACATCACCGTCAATGCTTTTGCACCTGGGATCGTTCGCACACCTATGATGATGGATATTGCCCATAATGTTGGGAAAAACGCCGGAAAAGATGATGAATGGGGCATGCAGCAATTCGCTAAAGACATCACCTTGAAACGACTTTCTGAACCAGAAGATGTAGCGAATGCAGTTGCATTTTTAGCAGGAAATGATTCAAATTATATGACAGGACAGACATTGATCGTCGATGGCGGGATGCAATTCCATTAATTTATTCTTATCCTCCAAATCTGAACGGCTCTGTCACAAACTCTTGGACATTGGTCCTGAAAAAAACATCTCTCCATTCAGGTGATGGAGAGATGTTTTTTAATTATATCGCAAATTTTCATGATTTACGGATTGATTTTTAGCGGACCAGCACATATGAGTGTCTTTTCCCGTTTTTATTAAAAAAATCAAGATTTCGGCGTAACATCTTCGCCGAACCATTTATTCGATATTTTCTGGAATTCACCTGTTTGTTCTAATCGTTCGAAGGATTCATTGATTTTCTTTACTAATTCATCATCATTTTTTCTGGCACCAACAGCGAAATCTTCACTTTGGTAATCCCCACTCGTGATGTTGAAATCATCTAGCTCATCTCTTTGCTTCAAATAGTAATCCGCATATACTTGGTCCATCAGCAGACCATCGATCCGTCCGCTTTTCAAATCGATCAGTGCTTCATTGAAACTGTCATATAAAACAGCGTCGTGATTCTTTACGATGTTTTTCAGGATATCGGGCTGTTTCTGGAATACATCGTACCCGGAAGAACCATTCTGTGCGCCTAGCACTTTTCCTCTCATCTGCTCGAAGCTAGTGATATTGGATGCTTTAGGCGTGATCAGTACTTGATCATTTTCCATATACGGTTTGGTGAACTGCACCTTTTTTTCTCGGGCGGGTGTTTTGGAATAGCCATTCCAGATCAGATCGATCGTCCCATTGTTCAATTCGAACTCTTTCATCGACCAGTCGATTGGCTGGAAGTCAACAGTAATACCATATTGTTTAAATACCGCTCTTGCAAGGTCGATGTCAAAGCCTGTCAGTTTTCCTTCCTTATCCCGAAATCCCATTGGAACAAAGGTATCATCAAGACCGATCGTGATTTTTTTCTCTTCCTTGATAGCTGCCCAATTGTCTTCATCAGTCTTTTTGTTCGTACAGCCGGAAAGAAGGATAAGACCTGCAACTACTGCAAGCAACAAGCTGATTTTTTTCATCTGTCTTTCCTCCTTATTGATTATTCGGGGTCACTTTCAACAGCTGATCCCCTATATTTTCAGCAAATACCAGATCATGGGTCACGATGATCTGGGTGACTCCATCCTTTTTCAATGTAAGGATCAGGTTCTCTACTTGCTGGCGCAATTCAGGGTCCAATGCACTCGTAGGTTCATCATAAGCGAGTACCCGAGGATTCATGGCAAGGGCTCGTGCAATGGCTACACGTTGTTTTTGTCCGCCAGACAGCTGGTAAGGATAGTTTTTCAGCAAATCACTGATTCCTAACGATTGAGCAAGGGATTCTGCTTTTTTGGTGTATTCTTCCTTCGTTTGCTTCAAGACCATTTTCGGTGCAAGGGTGATGTTGTCAAAAATATTCAAGTGCGGAAAAAGTTGGAAATCCTGGAATACGACTCCCACTACTTGTTCCTTTGTTTTTAATTCAAATGGATTGAACGGCGTACCATCTAAATAAAATTCGCCGCTGTCTGAACTTTCCAAGCCTGCAAGGATTCTCAGAAGCGTGGTTTTACCGCCTCCAGAAGGCCCGACGATTGCCAGTGTTTGTCCATCTGGAATGACTAGATCCAATTCTTTGATGACTGCTTTGTCACCGAAAGCTTTACTCACTTTTTTTAATTCAATCATGTGTTCTCCTCCTAGCGTTTAGCGATAATAGTTTAATTTTCCTTCGACTTGTTTCATGATCAAAGTCAAAATACCGGTCAAAGCAAGATAGATGATCGCCACTCCTAGAAGAGGCAGAAGTGTAGCATCTCTTTCCATGGCGATTTTTCCTGCTCGCATCACGTCACCTAGTCCTAAGATATAGATCAGTGAAGAATCTTTGACTAAATTGATGACCTCATTCCCAACAGAAGGCAGGACGATCTTTGTCACTTGCGGGATGATGATTTTGGTCACAGTTTGAAAAGGGCTAAGCTGCAAAACTTGGGCTGCTTCATATTGTCCCTGTGGAATGGACTGGATCCCTCCTCGAAAGATCTCTGCAAAATAAGCGGCATAGTTCAATATGAAAGCGATCAGCGCCGCTTCGAAACGATCAAATACAATGCCAATCGTCGGCAGACCGTAAAAGACAAAAATCAGCTGGAGCAATAAAGGAGTCCCGCGCATGATCCAGACATATGTTTGAAGTACATAACGGATCGGTTTAAAATGCAGGGACAGTCCCAATGCTAAGATGATCCCTAATGGCAAAGACCCAATCAAGGTAAACATAAATAATTTCAAAGTGGTAAGTGCGCCCGCTAATAATTGCGGCATGACTTCAATCAGATAATTCATTTCTTCTTCCTCCTTTTAATAAAAAAAATCCTCTTGGCCTAAGCCAAGAGGACGTTCACAACGTGGTTCCACCTCTGTTTGTTTTTTCCTCGCAGAAAAAACCTCCAGCAGTCGCAGCTAACAGAAACAGGCAAACAAAAAATCCTTTGGTCCGAAGACCAAAGGACGTCAATAACGTGGTTCCACCTTTTTTTGCCGGCTCCTCACGGAAAAACCGACCTTATCTGGTCATCAAGCAACGACCGCAGCTGTAACGGGCTTCCCGGATTTCCCTACTGTATGCTTCAGAAAATCGACTCCAAGATGTGTTTCACGATTAGCTGCTGCCTCTTTCCACCTGCCAGAGACTCTCTAAAAACATCTAATTGCTACTCTTCTTTTCGATGTCGTTTATTTTAACTTTAGGTGTAATTTACATGATTCTTTTCCTTTTGTCAACTATTATTTATGATAAACTAAGTAAAAAGGAGGAATTCATGAAATGGTCTGCGCAACTGAACAAGAAGCCTATGAACTACTGAAACACTTGGATATCTCTTATGAAAAAGTCGAACACCCAGCAATCACTTCGGTCAAAAACGTCCCGTTCGCTCTTCCCGGTCCCCAAGTAAAGAATCTAGTCCTCCAGTCCCGTAAAGGCAAACAGGTCTATTTGGTGATCCTACCTGATGAAAAACAGGCAGATCTCAAATTTTTAGCTGAACAGCTGAATGAAAAACGGTTGTCTTTCGTACCTGAGGACAAACTGAACCAGTTATTAGGCGTCTCGGCAGGCACAGTTACCCCACTTGCCTTGATGCATGATCAGGAAAAGAAGATCCAAGTCGTGATCGATGCAGCAATCGACCGAAAGGATACAGTGGGTTTCCATCCGAATGTGAATACTGCTACGCTGATCATGAAATTTGAAGATTTCGAAAAAATTCTGGAATATCTCGGTTATACCCCTGTCTATGAACAACTATAAGCCAGTCAAAAAGCAGCAGCTGTGACAAAAGGCTTGTCGCAGCTGCTTTTATTCTAGCTCTTTTCCATTGCCGCCTTCAGAGCTGCTGCTAATGGACTTTCCTCTGGTTCTTCTGCTTGTGCATATTTTTTCACGAGACGGCGTTCTTCCTGCTTGGTCATTTTTTTCTTCTGTTCTTTTTTGCCAAGCATCTTTTCAGTCGTACCGTCATATTTACAACGGAAATAGGCACCGTTTTTACCTTCGATGATCTCCATTTTCCGGTGACACTGCGGACAGCGATGGTTCGATACTTTTGGATCTTTTCGTCGTCTGTAGCTGCAGTCGTTATTCGTGCAAACATAGATCTTGCCATCACGGGTATTTTTTTCACGCAAGTTCGATCCGCAATCCGGACATTTTTTCTGAGTAATCGAAAAGTCCTGATATTCTTGTTTGCTTGTTTTGATTTCCTGGACTAAACGTTTGGTCTCTTTTTCGATGCTTTGGAGGAAGCTTTCAGCTTGTTTTTTCCCAGCGGCGATCGCTTCAAGGTCCTTCTCCCAGCTTTCTGTCAGATCAGGCGTGACCAGAGAAGGATTGACTAGCACTAATAGCTGTTTTCCTTTTGGCGAGACTTGCAAGCCTTGCGGTGTCCGTTCCATCAATTCTGATTTGATCAGTTTTTCGATGATCTCTGCACGTGTAGCTGGTGTACCTAAGCTGTATTTTTCCATTTGTCCCAGCAAACTTGCTTCAGTCAATGGTTTCGGCGGTGCGGACAATTCTTTCTTGATCGTAAAGTCAGGATTGATACGCATGCCTTTCTTCCAGTCAAAAGATTCTGTTTCACTTTCTACTGAGGCTTTCCAGCCTGCTTCTATGACACGGTTATGACGAAAGACAAACTGTTCTTTACCAAAAGCCACAGTGACTTTTGTCTGACTGACTTTATGCGGTTCTGCGAATAATCCTAAGAACCGAGTGACGATCATTTGATAGATCTTTTGTTCTTCATTACTCAATTTTTCGTAACGAGCACGGTTTTCTGTCGGCAAAAGCGCATGGTGATCCGTTACTTTGCTGTCTTGGAACACCTTTGTCTGGCGTACGACTGCGCCGTTTTTCAAATAAGTTTTCACTTCTGGTGCAAAATCGCTGACTGCTTGCAGACGTTCTTTCATCGTGCTTTTCATGTCATTTGTCAGATACTTGCTGTCTGTTCGAGGATAGGTCACGATTTTATGGGTCTCATATAAGCTTTGGACGACACTTAATGTTTTCTTTGCAGAATAACCATAACGCTGATTGGCTTCTCGCTGGATCTCGGTCAAGTCGTAAGGCAGTGGTGCACTTTCTGTTTTCTGCTTTTCTTGGATCTCTTCTACCGTACCTTTGATTTTGCTCATTTCCTGGACAAGTGCTTGTGCTTCGTCATGGTTCTGCAAGGCGAACTGGTTTTTCTGGACCATTTTCGCTTGTTCTTTTCCAGCTTGAAGAGAGATCGTGAAATATGTTTGCGGACGGAACTGGTCGATTTTCTTTTCCTGTTCTCTCACTAATGCGAGTGTCGGCGTCTGGACACGTCCGGCAGACAAATTATCCTGATATTTGACTGTCAATGCACGTGTCACGTTCAACCCGACCAGCCAATCTGCTTTTGCTCTGGCTAATGCTGATTCATATAAGGCGTTATATTCTTTCGCCGGTCTCAACTGCTTGAAGCCCGTTTTGATCGCTTTGTCCGTTTGTGAAGAGATCCAAAGGCGTTTCACAGGTTTGCTGAAATGGACATATTCCAGAATCCAGCGAGCGACAAGCTCTCCTTCTCTTCCTGCATCGGTCGCAATCACGGCTTCAGAAACATCTTTTCGATTTGCCAGCTGTTTGATCGCTTTTAACTGATGCCCGGTTTTAGGCAGCGGCTTGATCCCCAGTTTTTTCGGGATCATCGGCAGTGTCTCCATCTGCCAGCTTTGCCATTCCTTGTTCAGATCTTCAGGCATCTTCAATCCCAATAAATGACCAAGGGCCCAAGTTACGATCACCTTGGGTCCTTCGTAATAATTTTTATGTTTCTGATTAGCACCAAGCACCTTGCTTAGGTCTTTCGCAACGCTTGGTTTTTCCGCTAGAATTAGTTGTTTCATAAAATTCCTTTCCGCTTTCTATTGTGACTGGCTGATGATTTTTCAATAAAGCAAGTCCTTTGTACTGCTGCAGATCATCATCACACTCTTCACACCAGCGCTCATCTCCGTCATTCCAGAAGGCGCTTAGAAAGTTGCTTTTTGCATTGATATATTCGTATTGCTGATGGATCGCCATCCATTTTGTTTCATAATCTTGGCGTGCTTCTTCAAAAGATTCAAATGAATCTTCTAGTTCGATATCGTCTTCCCAGTTTTCAAAGAACCACCATGGCTCATTGTCACCGAACATGGTTACTACTTGATACATACTCGTGCCCCTTCTCTTCCTTTTTTTCTAGACTTATCTTAGTCACTTTTCAAGAAAGTTGCAAGAAATTTCTCTTATAAAAGGGTCATTTAATGAATCTCCTAGAAAACAAATAAGATCAGTCTGGATGCTTGCCTGATAATGTCGTGATAAAGTCTTCAATCATCCAAAGATAGCTTTCTTCCGGATCCACTTTCGGCTCTTTCGTGAAATAGCCTAGAAAACGTAAAGAGAGGTAGCCATGTATCATACTTCTGAGTTCTCTACTTCTGTGGATCTTTTCTTCCTTCGTCAATTGGAATGATTCGAAGATCTGAAGGATGATTTGATTGGTCTCATGTATTCCTTCTAATAGAATCTCTTCTTTTGTATTCGGCACACTGATCAGCAGTTCGTACACACTTTGATTGGCAAAAGCAAAAGACTGATAAGTTTTGGCATACACGCGTAAGGCGTCGCCCCCACTCTTGCCGACAAGTGCCCGGCGCAGCTGGTCATTCAATTCTTGCAGGAGTTTAGCAGTCAATGCTGTTTTGACTTCTCGAATATTTTTGAAGTAATTATATAATGAAGGTGATTTGATATCCAAACGCTTGGCTAGATGCTGAAAAGTAACTTGCTGAATATCCATCTCTTCTGCCAGCTCACGAAGGCAGTCGACGATTTTTTCTTGAGACAGATTTCTTTTTTTCATTCTGGTGGTTCCTCTCATAAAATAGATCCTTGACAATTTTAGTTTACCACGAATAAGCCAGATAAAAAAGAGACTTTCATTGATAAACTACAGATTGTAGTTTATAATAATCTATCGTAGATGAAAATTTTCAGAAAGAAGGAATTTACTTGGCTGCACGAATAAAGGAACGCTTATTCAAAAAACGGGAGCCGTGGGAACAAAATTTATTTGTATTATGGTTTGGCACATTTATGGCAGGGATCGGTTTTAGTTTAGTCATGCCTTTTATGTCACTTTACATAGATACTTTGGGAAATTACAGTACGTCGCAATTGAATTTCTGGAGCGGATTGACCTTCTCTTCCACTTTTTTAGTGACGACCTTGATCTCTCCTTGGTGGGGGAAGCTAGCAGACCAAAAAGGCAGGAAGCTGATGCTTCTGCGGGCCTCATTAGGGATGGCTATTGTCATCGCTTTGATGGGCTGCGTTACAAGCGTCTATCAATTGGTCGCCTTGCGTTTGCTACAAGGGATTTTTTCCGGCTACATCAGTAACGCTACTGCGCTTGTCGCAACTGGCACACCTAAAGAAAAAAGCGGGCAAGTACTCGGTACATTAGCTACTGGTTCTGTGACTGGTACGCTGCTTGGGCCATTGCTTGGGGGGATTTCTGCTTCAGCATTCGGCTATCGCCCTACTTTCTTTATCACGGGGATCATTTTGTTCTTCGTCTTTCTACTTAGCCTGTTTTTCGTTCACGAAACTTTTGTCCCAGTGGAGAAAAAAGACATGGTCTCAGCAAAGCAGATCTTTAAAGACCTGAAATATCCGCATGTCGTGATCGGTATGTTCGTGACAACGATGATCATTCAAGCTTCAAACAACTCGATCAGTCCGATTATCAGTCTCTATATCCGTCAATTGCTCAACGGTCATGGCAATGTCACCTTGATCAGCGGGATCATCGCTTCGATTCCAGGGATCGCCACACTGATTGCTGCTCCTCGATTTGGACGATTAGGAGATAAGATCGGCAGTGAACGTATCCTTGCTATCGGATTGGGCTTTGCGATTCTTGTCTATATCCCTATGGCCTTTGTGACGAATGTATGGCAACTGGCAGTGTTGCGCTTTTTGATCGGTATTTCTGATGCTTGTCTGCTTCCAGCTGTCCAAGCATTGATCACGAAATACTCACCACATCAAGCAGCAGGAAGGATATTTAGTTACAACCAGTCTTTCCAGGCAACAGGGAATGTGGTCGGTCCGATGATCGGCTCCAGTGTTTCTAGCATGTTTGGTTACCGCGGAGTCTTTCTTTCGACTTCATTGCTTGTGTTCGTCAACTTCCTGTTAGTACGTCACAATACACAAGAGATCCATCAGCAAGAAACAGCAGAAGAAAAAGCTTCAGGAGTATCCATATCTTCAGAACACTCTCCTTCTCATAGACAATAAGAATAAATGAAAAACACTGCAAGAACAGTTCTGTGACAACTGTTCACGCAGTGTTTTTGTTTAGGCCTGTTTTTTCAAGAATTCAGATAAGAGAGATAATCCCTTTTCCAAGGTCTCTTTTTTACAGCAGTACCCTAGACGCGCGTGTTGCGGCAAGTCAAAGGCACTGCCGGGTACAAGCAGCACTCCCGTTTCTTTTAATAATTCAGAGCAGAATACTCGATCATCTTCTTTGATCGCTAATTTGATAAAGGAAGTAGATACGTAATTAGGCATCACTAGTTCGACTTTTGGTTCATTTAGGACCCATTCTTTTAATATCGCAAGATTCTCAGAAACGATTTTTTTATTGCGGGCAACGATCTTGTCCTTATTTTTCAACACATGGACAGCTAAATCATCTGCTAACACCCCACCGCAGATCATCGTGTAATCCCGATATTTCCGGAATAATTCTGTTAATTCGGAACTAGCAGCGGTCCAGCCGATTCGTATCCCGGGAACCGAATATGTTTTGGAAAGTGAATTGGTCGCGATGCCTTTTTCATAGACATCTACGATCGATACGAATTCGCCGTCAGCTGTCAATGGTGCATAAACTTCGTCTACTAAGACATATGCGTCAACCGTACGTGCGATTTCTGCGATTTTTTCTAGTGTCTTTCGATCAAGTAACGTACCTGTAGGGTTATTCGCACTATTCAAACAGATCATTTTTGTCTCAGGTTTGACTAGAGCTGACAGTTGTTCTAAATCAAATCGCCAATCGTCTTCTTTCAAGTGGACAAAGTCGACTACTGCTCCTAGAGATTTCGGAATATCATATAATTGCTGGTAAGTGGGCAGCATCGAGATCACATGATCTTCTGGTTCGATCAACGCATAGAGCGATAGCAGATTTGCGCCAGTTGCACCATTTGTTTGTAAGATATTTTCTGGTGTGATATTTTGATATAACGAAGCCACTTCTTCTTTAAATGCATCCGATCCTTCGATCCAGCCATAATCCAATGGCATCTGACGGCGCTCTCCAAAAAAGGTTTCGACCGTTGTCCCGTCCAGTCCAATCAACTCCTCTAATGTCAGTGCTTCGATCGAGCTTTGCGCAATATCGTAGACTGCTTGCTTTTCCCATTTATTCAACCATTCTTCTACACCAAAATTTGCGATTTCCATGTTCTCGTCCTCCTCAGATTTGAATCGTTCCAGTTGCAAGCAATGCGATCGAAATCACTGCCGCGATACTGATGACTGTGATCATGACCTTTTCTTTTCCAGTGATTTGATGCCCCGTTTCTCGACAAGCGACCCAGTAAAAATAAAATCCCGGTATATAGGCGATACTGCACAACAGCACATAGGAAAATCCTGCTAGAATGATCCCCATCAGCTCAAAAGCGACAGTAATGACACCGATCACGACTTGCTTGCTGTTTTTTTCAGTTAAAGAAAACTGGACTTGATAGATTCCGACCAGTAGATAACAGATCAAGATCGCAGCCGTACATAATGAATACGCAAATTGATACGCATAGTCTGTTACTAAAAAGGTCAGTAAAAACAGATTTGTCAACACAGCTGTGATGACGAGTGAATACGTCGGCGCTTTTTTTCGGTTGGCTTTTCCCCAGCTTTTCGGAAGCAAGCCATCTCTTGCCATCAGCATCGTTGTTTCTGCTGGCAGCATCGTCCAAGAAAGCCATGAACCGATGATCGAAATGATCAACCCGATATTGATCAGCGCTGCACCCCAGTTTCCTACGATTCCCTTCAGAATATTAGCCATCGCAGGCTGGGAGATCGTTGCTAATTCACTTTGGGACAAAACACCATATGGAAGAAGAGAAGCTAAGATATAGATGAATAGCAAGCAGAAAAGCCCGATAATGGAAGCTTGCTGCGCTTGTGACCGTTTTTTGGCCCGATTCGCTAAGACGCTTGCGCCTTCAATCCCGACAAATACCCACATCATGACCATCAGACAGCCTTTGATCTGTGTCCAGATGCTTAACTGATTCTTGGGATCTTGTGCAAGATTTGCTGATACATTTCCCCAAAAATCGGCTGTGAAAATATTTGCTTTAAACGCAATAATGGCAAAAACTAAAAATAAGAATAATGGTACTAATTTACAGATCGTCACGATCGTGTTGATCACACTCGCGCCTTCGATCCCGTTATTTACTAATAAAGTCAATCCCCAAATAAAAATACTTGCGAATAGAATCGAAGGGATGTTTTGTCCGCCTTTGAATAAAGGAAAAAACTCACCCATCGCACTCATCAGCATCGTTGCAAAAGCGACATTCCCAAGCCATGCCGAAAGCCAATATCCCCAGCCGCTGATGAAACCGCCCAATGTACCAAACGACGCTTCTGCGTACCCAAAAATCCCACCGTCCAAATCCGGTCTCTTTTCGCCCAGATGATTCAGCGACAACACTAAAGCCAAGATCCCGATCCCTACGATGAGCCAAGAAAGAATCGCGGGGCCTGGCGCTGCCGCATTCGCTAAATCACTCGTGATCCCAAACACGCCGCTGCCGATCGATGAACTTACGACCAGTGCAACTAATCCCCACTTACTGATACCTGTTTTCTTTTGTTCCATTTACCTCACACCTTTTCGATTGATTGTTTGCTTGAAAAATATGTCGTCCTCCTTTTTTCGAATAAATGGTGTTCAAAAGCTTGCATCTACGGTAATAAGCCCAACCAAACGAAAAATATGGAGAGCTATTTTTGTTTGGCTGTTCTTATTACTTGATGCAGGGCAGCTTTTTTACAACCTCTTGATATAAATGGTGTTCCAACTGCTGCTTCTCGGCAATAAGTTCACTGAACAAGAAAATATGAGGAGCTATTTTCTGTTCAGTGTCCTTATTCCTTAAAGCAGAACGTAGTTGTCACAACCTCTCCACTAAACGGTGTTCCAGAAGTAGCTTCTTCGGAAATAAGCCGAAATTTTACAAAAAGTTGAGAAGCAAATTTCGTAAATTCCTTCTTATTTCTTGAAGCTTCCCACTTCTGTCACAACCTCTCCACCAAACGGTGTTCTCCTGCCAACTCCTCGGGCACAAGTCACAATATTCACAAAACATGAGAAGCTGGCCTCAGAGTTAAACGGCAGGCTCACAACCTCTGATTCACGGTGTTCAAGAGACAGCCTATCGGCAATAAGGCACGATTTTGTAAAATATGGGAAGCTATTTTTCAAAATCGCTTCTTATCGCTCAAGGCTGAACATCTCTCTCACAGCCTTTCTAAATATATACTTATTCAGATTAACGAATATTATGCGCCTTTTTATTCGTTTTTTCAAGGTGAAAATGAATAAAAATCAATTATTGTTTTTTTGTACAAAAAAACAGCCAAGACGTTCAAAAGAAAAATACATTTCTTTTTACTTGTCTTAGCTGTTTGATATCGTTCGTCATTTTTGGTGATCAATGATTATACATATTGTAAAACTTTTGTTTCCTGGTATGCATGGTCGATCAAACCGCCACCTAAACATTCCATTCCATCATAGAATACAACGGCTTGTCCTGGAGTGATGGCACGTACTGGTTCGTCGAAGATCACTTCTGCGCGGTCTCCATCTAATAAACGGACAGTCACTGGCACATCTTGCTGACGATAGCGGAATTTCGCTGTACATTTGAATTCTTTTGGCATCGCTTCATTGGTTGTAAAGTGGATTTCGCTTGCATCAAGGCTAGTTGCATATAATGCAGGATGATGGAAGCCTTGACCTACGTACAATGTATTTGTAGCAAGATCTTTTCCGACAACAAACCAAGGTTCTTGTGAAGCGCCACCGCCGCCGATCCCTAGTCCTTGGCGTTGACCGATCGTATAGTACATCAAGCCAGCATGCTGACCTTTTACTTCACCGTCAAGTGTCACCATGTTTCCTTTTTTCGCTGGCAGATAGTTGCTCAAAAATTGTTTGAAGTTCTTTTCTCCGATGAAGCAGATCCCAGTAGAATCTTTTTTCTTCGCAGTAGCAAGTCCCGCACGTTCAGCGATCGCACGTACTTCTGATTTTTCCATGCCGCCTAGAGGGAACATCGTTTTTGAAAGTTGTTCTTGAGACAATTGGCTAAGGAAGTAAGTTTGATCCTTGTTGTTGTCTACGCCGCGAAGCATGTGGACAACGCCATTTTCATCCCGAGTGACTTGTGCATAATGTCCAGTAGCTACATAATCAGCCCCAAGATCCATCGCATAGTCTAAGAAAGCTTTGAATTTGATTTCTTTGTTGCACATCACATCTGGATTCGGTGTACGTCCAGCGCGGTATTCAGCTAAGAAATATTCAAATACCCGGTCCCAATATTCTTTTTCAAAATTCACGGAATAATAAGGGATCCCGATTTGTGAAGCAACTTTTGCTACATCTTTGTAGTCTTCTGTCGCTGTACACACCCCGTTTTCGTCTGTATCATCCCAGTTTTTCATAAAGATCCCAACGACGTCATATCCTTGTTCCTTTAATAAAAGTGCTGTTACAGATGAGTCGACACCGCCGCTCATCCCAACGACAACGCGTGTTTTGCTGTTGTCTGTCATGGTATCACCATCATTTCAATTAGATTCTGAAACATCTACGAGTTGAAGGTCGCAACTTTTCAGTATTTTACATTATACGTCATATTTCTGAAAATTTCACCCCTTAATTCTCAGAGTTCGAATACATAACATAGTAGAAGAAAAAGACATCGTTTTCCACCTACTCCAATGATTCCTGGGATCACAAGCGAACAGCGGCTTTTGATTCATAAGAAAAACAATAGAACAATATTGTAATAAGTAACAAATAGATAGTTCATTCCTAAAAGCAGCCATTTTATTCGACTATCTTCGAGTTTTGTAGAGAAATACAGACCCATCAAGCCAGAAATCATCATGAAAAGCAACAAAGGGATAGTAAGCCAAGATTTAATAGTATTTAAATGGAAAGCCAACAGGTAATGGATCCAAATAAGCGAACTGATCGATATCAACATCGGTAGACCTAGACCGAACAGATAGAATGTTTTTTTCTTTTTTTGATAATCTAATGTTACGACTGCTCCAAAATACAACACACATACTAACAACAACTCCCACCTAGGTAAACTTAGCCACCCGATGATCCACCCGATGATGAAAAAAAGCCCTACTCCGCAAGTCAAAAGAAAATGAAGAGCAATCACTAGCCATTTACTTTTTGGGAACCCATTCTTCTTGAAAAAGCTAGACTGATACCACTTAAAATCCAACATGAATACTGGACAATTAGAAACCCTATCACTTCATGACGAATATACAAATGACTGCTGAGCAAAATCATACAGAATACTAACAGAACCACCGATACCCACTTACTTTTCTTACTTTCTATTGACAACATCCAACTCGCTCCTTTTTAATTGTTTGCTTCATTGCTGACTTCAAAAAGTTTGAAACAAAATAAATAGAAATTGGAAAACATTAAAATATGTAGCAAATAGATAATTGATAACTAACAACAGCCATCTTCACTTCACGGACTTGATCTTTGTCGAAAAAACCAAACTCAAACCGCCAGTACTCCAACAACAAAATATTATGAACACTAAGAACTGAAGATTATTTTCTATAGAAGGATGAAAATAAAAACTAGCTGAAATGAAACAAATCGACAACAAACTTATTGAAATGATCGTACACGTCTTACTTTTTAATGGTAACATTCACACATCTCCTTTCTAATTGATTGATACTTGTCTATCTTCAAAAAAACTCTAAACAAAAATCTCACAATTTGTTATTTAAAAATAAACAAATAAAAAATATAATAACGTAATAAAACAAATAGATATACAAATCAACACGCCTATTCAATACTTATCCCTACCAATAAATTGTATTTTCTGTAGACTATCTAACCCCAAATAAAATATAACATCTTTGATTTTATTCGTAAAAAGCCTAAGTTAACCGCTAATTATTCCATTAAAGATAACAGTTCTCAATCATCGATATAGCTGATTTTACTCTTTGGTGTTATGTGCAATATACGCCTAGATTAAATAACCAATATATTTTATTTTTAAGCTATCATCATACTTATTCATATGTTATTATTTTAGCATAAAACAAGGAGGGATTACATTGAAATCAAAAATTAAATTGCTTCTGACTACCTGTTTACTCGCCGTCGCATTTGCCATCCCAATCACTACTGTACATGCTGATACAGATACCCAGCAGATATTGGAGGAGTATTATGAAGAATTCAAAAATAAATACGCTTCCTTTGATCAGACATTTGAAGAATTCACCTCGAATTATTACAATCATCTATTTTAAGGATTCACGGTTCGTTCATGAATGCTGCTTCTGCAAGAAACGGTTATGGCTTCAATCACGATTTCACGATGACGGATGAAGCAAAAGCGATTTATGGGAATTATTTCTATCATATCGGCGTGAATCAATCGGTGGATTATGTGATCGACTGGCTCAATCAGTACACGAAAGAAAAAACCCTGATCGTTTATTCCAATGATATAGACAATGATCTCAGAAAACTGAATAACGGTACTGCAACTGTCAGAAAAGCAGTCAATGATCAAGGAAAATTCGTATACTGTATTTTGTAGTTCCTCTTGATCGAATATGAATGCATTACTAAAAAAAGTATAAAAAGTCGTACCCTTTTCGGCGCGACTTTTTATACTTTTTTTGAAAATCAGATACTTCAATTATTTTATAAAATGCGGAGAACTGTTTTTCCATCTTCTTCCTTGTAACGCGGAGTTGGACGGCAGGCTCACAACCTCTTCACTTCATAGATTTCTTTGATCTGCTGCTCCGATAATGGTGTCCCGAATGGCAGTTCTTCTTTTAGAAATGCTCGTTCTGGTGCATCTACCCCAACATTCACATCGTTTCCGATCGGCACGCTGTAGCGATGGATGTGCCCGTGAAGGTTTCGGATCGTATCATTGGGACCAAGCAGCATCGGATAATGGGTCAGATAATATTGCTGATGATCGAATTTGACGATCGCTCCTACGTCGTAAAAATAAAACTTGTTACGTCCATCAGAAAGTCCAGGGTCATGTTTCTCTAAATAACGGAAAAACGCTCGACTGTCATGGTTTCCTTTGATGAAATGGATCGTTCCATTCAATTGTGCCACCAACTCAAGGATATCTCCGCTGCCTTTCTCATACTGCGGATGCATGGCCAGATCACCTAAATGATAGACGTGGTCGGTTTCTTTCACTACCGCATTCCAGCTTGTGATCAGCTGCTGGTTCATCTCCTCAACTGTCTGGAACGGTCTTGGCGCAAAATCATTTTCTCCTAAGAGTCGTTCGTGGAAAAAATGCATATCACTAATAAAAAAATTCATCGTTATCCCTTCTTGCTCTTCTTTTCTTCTAGCGTAAACAAAATCCGGTCTGCAAGCAACTCATGACTCTTGCTCCTACTACTTTACTCGGTTTGATCCCCTTCTGCGGACCTTTTTTGCCTCAATCGTTCTTGCAGCTTCTTATCGTAATTTCGCGCAGACGGTGTCAAGAACAAGGCAAGTCCACATAATAACGTACCGACTCCTGCAATCAGGAACATTTTCTCAACACCGATCCGATCGGTCAATGGTCCGGCAAAGATGAGGCCAACCGGTCCCGGCAAGGTCATCAGAGAATTGAATACTCCTAAGATGCGCCCTAAAATATTCGGTTCATAGCTTTGCTGGATGATCGCCATCAGCAATGTATTGAAATAAGGGGTCGCAAAACCGGCACCTGCATTCAGCAAAATGAAATAAAAGAATCCTTGTGCGGTTCCCGGCAGCAAGCCACTTGCGCCGATCGTCACGCCGACGACCAAGTACGCCATAAAAATCGGCTTCATCCGATCTTTCCAGTTCCCTAAAAATCCGATGAATGCTCCTCCTGCAAGCATCCCCACCGAATAAACCACTTCGACAAGTCCTGCCTGTCCGACATTTTGACCAAAATAGCCCATGGTCATCAAAGGATACAGACTGGCAGCCGGCATGAACAGCAAGGTGAACACCGCTCCGTTGATCATGATATACCAAAGCCCTTTATTCTCATATAATTTTTTTACGCCGAATTTCGTATCGGCAAGCAAGTGAACTGTTTCTCCTTGCGAGACTACTTTAGGGATCGTCACGAAAATCAATAACCCTACACCGAATATCGCACCTAATACATCGAGCAGGATCAGCCAATTGATCGGGATCACCGAAAATAAGAATGCGCCTAACGCGGGAGCGATGATGAAGTTCGCCGACTGGACCATCCCCAACTGCCCATTGATACGGGTCAATTCTTCTTCAGGGACCATCGTAGGCAAGATCGATTGGATCGTCGGCATCTGGAAAGTTTGTGCGATCGCTCGCACGAACAAAGAAACGAATACCAGCCACAGAGGAAATGATGCGGCAATCGTTCCGGCAATGACTAAAATCACTGCAAACAAAGCCACAATCACATCTGTCAGGATCAGTAGTCGTTTTTTGTCCCAGCGATCGACTAGCGGTCCGGCAAACGGACTCAAAAGAACCATCGGGATCATCCCTAATAATGTGGCAAAACTCAAAATCGTTGCTGATCCCGTTTCTTTCGTCAAATACCAGATGATTGCGTACTGCACGATCATACTTGTGATCCCGGACAAAAACTGACCAGTCAAAAATAAATTGATATTTTTACGCCAATGTAAGATCGGCTGTTTTTCTTCTCCCATATGCTCTCCTCATTTCTTATAGCGCTTACGTAGCTAGAATTATACTGGATTTTCTGTTTGAAACCTAGCTGTTTGTTCAAATACCACTGTTATATATTTGCTGTTTCATTCACCAAGCAAAACAAGCGGTAAAAAGCAGCAAACAATGCTACACTAAGAAAAAACAGGAGGTGTATCAGTGATGGAAATCAGCTTCCACACCACGCTTACGCCAGAAACAGTGAAAATCGAACTTGAACAGTCAAAAGAAACGCTGCTGATCAGTCATACCGTCCCAGAACTTGCTGAGAATGCTTTTTATCTTTTTTACAGCCAGAGAGTATGTACCGGAATCGGAAAAACAGTTCGTCCCAAAACAAAGGATACCGTGATCATGGTCCAGCTTCCTTGGGATATAGAAGCCGATCATCTGATGTATCTACTCATTGAGCAAGCAGAAGAAGCAGCAATGACCATCGAAAAAGATCCTTTGCCAGCTATTCCTGAGAATATCAGGAAACAATTGACAGAAGAATCGGAAAAACTGACGGCCGTGCTGAACGCATTCGGTTATCTGCTCACTCGACCTGAACTAAGCAGTACCGAAAAATCAAAAAAGAAACCAGCGAAAGCTCGGCATCGCTGGACAAAAGAAGTGAGCGAAATCCCCTTCACGGTCAATTTCAGAGGAAGCCAAGCAACACTTTACTGGATCAGCAGAAATGAGATGCTGATCAAACGAGGAGCGAAACTACTGAAAGATGCACCATTGAATAAAGACGGATCATTGGGCTATGCAGCCAAATACGGCGAAAAACTTCGAGACGATCACAAAGGTAAAATCTCTGGTGCGACAACGACGGATGACATCATCGTAAAAAGTGTGAATGAAGCCAGTCTCCTTCTTTATTTCGGCGGAACGAACAGCTGGTTGGAATTAGTAGACGAACGCGGAAAATCCATGGATGAATGGACGAAGGTTTAACTGCTGTTCAGATGAGAACAACTACCTCCCTACACTGTTATTGAAACAAAAAGACAACTTGTCTGAATCGTCTTCATGAAGTCAGTTTTTCATCTGACTGTCAAGGGCGATCCATCACTAGTTGTCTTTTTTCGTTACTATTCAATTACATAATCAATTACACGATTACAGCTCATTCCACTTTTTCGAATAATCCTCGGCTGATCATTCCATCCATCAGAAAATAAAATTTTTCCTGGCTCATTTTTTGCTTTGGATCTTTGAAAATATTCACTGCTTTTAAACCATTAGCTGTGGTGATCGACATCTTCAGTGTATCGATATCTTTTGAAACAGTGATCTTCAATTTGAAGCCTTCTTTGCTTTGGGGCGTTGCGTCTAATGGACGGATCAGCTGATAGTTGCCTCCGTTCGTTTCTGTAAAGCCATTGTCTCGCAATGTGTATCTTTTTGCATTGGGATGTAAGCGGTAGCTGACGTCTGATCCAAGAACTGATGCTGTTTTTTCAAATGCCATGATCTTCACCTCGGTAAATGTAGTTTTCTCTTTTATTATAAAAGTTTATGGCTAGCTTTACTAGGTTTTTTCCGTGATTTTCGAAAAACAGCTATGTCATCTTGATAAAAACAGATCAGATTCTCAGTTATTTTTTCACACATTCGACCAACTGATCGGCAAAACGCTGGACTTCTTCTTCCGTATTCCCAAATCCGAAACTGATTCGGATGGATTCTTTCAAAATAGGTGTATCTTTTCCATACATCGCTTCTAGTACGTGAGAAGGTTCGATATTTCCTGCCGTACATGCAGAACCTGTGGAGATCGCTAGACCACGAAGATCCAGTTTCATCAAAAGCAGATCATTGACTACACCTGGCAAGCGCAGATTCAAGACATGAGGTAATTTGTTTTCTAAATCACCATTTACCTGATACTCAATGCCGTTTTCTTTGAGGGAATCCAGGATTTGCTGTTGGAAGCCATGATATTTCTGGCTTCTTGCTTCTCTTTCTTCTGGTGTCAAGATCTCAACGGCTTTGGCCATCCCCCAGATCCCAGCAAGGTTTTCTGTACCTGCACGACGTTTTTCTTCTTGTTCGCCGCCTAAAAGCAAAGATGGGATATTGACGCCATCTTTTTTGTACAAGAATCCTACGCCTTTTGGTCCATTGATCTTATGAGCAGAGACACTCAGTAGATCGATGCCTGCTTCTTCTGGACGGATTGTTTGATTGCCGTATGCTTGGACAGCATCGGTATGGAAATAGGCCGGATGTTCTCTTAACAACTCACCGATTTCCTTGATTGGCATCAGATTGCCGATTTCATTGTTCCCATACATCACAGAAACTAAGATCGTGTCTTCTCGCAACGCAGAACGAACATCTTCCATCGAAAGATTCCCTTTCTCATCCACAGGCAGATATGTAACTTCAAATCCTTTTGTCTCTAAAAATCTCATCGTATTCAATACAGCTGGATGTTCGATCGTAGTAGTGATCAGATGTCTGCCTTCATTCTGGCGAGAATAAGCTGTTTCAAGGATCGCTGTGTTGTCGCCTTCTGTCCCGCCACTATTGAAGATGATCTCGTGAGCATTCACCTGAAGACTGTCTGCGATGATCTGTCTTGCTGTTTCCAGCTTTTCATGAGCTGCTCGTCCGAATCCGTGGATACTTGACGGGTTCCCAAATGTTTCTTGCATGATTGCTGTCATTGCTTCGATTACTTGCGGATGCATCGGCGTTGTTGCCGCGTGATCCAAATATATTTTTTCCACCTTGTTTCATCCCTTCTCATTTATAGCTAGGCACATTCTAGCACAAAATGGCTGACATACCAAAAAGAGTGATTTTTTCCTTTATTTTTCCTGATTTCCTCAACGAGAGAACAACAAAAAAAGACCGAGACATACTTTCGTCCCGGCCTCCTTTCCCTAAATCCGAATAAATGGTGCGGTCGCTCGTTTATTCAAACTCTTTTGTTTCTAAACGGAACAAAGGACTCATCGGTGTATTTTCATGGATCCGCTTGACTGCCTCACCCATTAATTCAGAGCAAGTGACGATCGTCAAGTTCTCTGGATGACGTTCATCTTCTGTGTAGACAGAATCAGTGATACAGATGTCTTTGATTGGTGCATTGTCCAGAATACTTTTAGCAGAATCAGACAATAATCCATGGGAAGCACACGCGTATACTTCTTTTGCGCCATTTTCTTTCAATACCTTCGCTGCTCGTGCAAGCGTTGCGCCGGTATTCAAGATATCATCGACCATGATACATGTTTTTCCTTTGACGTCTCCGATCACATAGCCGCTGTCAGCAGATGCATCATCTGCGTGGTCAACGATAGCAAGTGTACTGTTCAGATACTCTGAAAGGCTTCGTGCCCGCTGAACTCCGCTGTTTTTTGGCGAAACAACAACGATATCATCGCCTGTCAGACCAAGCTGACGGTAGTAGTGAGCGAATAAGGGCATCGTGAACAAGTTATCGACTGGAATGTCAAAGAATCCCTGTACTTGGACTGTATGCAGATCCAATGTCAGCACACGAGTCGCCCCCGCTTCTTCGATCAGGTTGGCGATCAGTTTTGCTGTGATCGGTTCATGCGGCTTTGCTGTCCGGTCTTGTCTGGCATAGCCGTAATAAGGCAGAACCACATTGATCGTCTTGGCACTTGCACGTTTCATCGCATCGATCATGATGAGCAATTCCATATAATAATCATTGACGGGCGCATTCGTCGACTGCACGATGTATACATGATCGCCTCGGATACTTTCCTCGATATTGATCGAGATCTCCCCGTCACTAAACTGTTTTACGACACTTTTTCCTAATTCTGTCCCGAACACCTTGGCGATTTTTTCTGCTAACGGCCGGTTTCCATTCAAACTAAAAATCTTCAACGTGTCATCCTGATACTTTTTACTCATGTAGTCCTCCCCAAACTTCTCTATTCTTCGATAGTTTAACATATTTTCTCAAGATTTTCTGTTAATTTCAGCAAATTATTAAGGAAGTGAGACTGTCCCGTTGCTCCAGCTTGCCGGAATGACTCGGTGGAAATCGCCCCAGTTATCATGGACTTTGTAATAACGTTCGCCAGAAGCTGATTCGAAATACGCGTATGCCGTGACCCAATGATTGCCGTAAGGACTGCCCAAAGCACGCAGTATCCCGATCATTACAGGTTTTCCTTGGCGGATCCGTTTAGTCGCCCGCTGCCAAGAGCCGATCACTGTACTTCGTGCGCTGGTATTGCTTCCAGCTGCTTTCAAAAAAGCCGTGATCCCTGCGCTCACTTGAAAAGGAACAGTCGGCAAACCATGAGGCTGGATCGTTTGTCGTAAAACAGGGACAAGGTTTTGAGGATCACTTGCGTTTTTCTCACGAATCGTCTGCGGTATGCGTACGTCTTCTCGATAATCTTGGTAATAAGCCAATAAGACAGCTGCTGCATAAGTCCCGCAAAGATAACCAACTGGTGTTTTCCAATCCTTATAGTTCGAAAATCGCTGTTCCGGCAACCCTACCCAGCATTCGGTCAGTTCTTGCCCAGCTCTTTTTTCTTCTATTAATACAGGGATCGATCCGTCTTTGTTGATCCAATCTTTCCAGTCGAACGTTTTATCTGCTTCTGTTTGTTCCCATTTTGCCGGATTTTTCATCCATTCAGAATAACCTTGCGTTGCTGGACAATACTCGACCGCTTTTCCAGTAGAATCGACAATCACATAGCTTTGATCTTCAAAAACAATGGCTAAATGACGCTGTCCATTTTCTTTTGAGCGTAACTGCTGCATGCTGACAGCACATTTTTTCTCTTTCCCTACTTTGAAATATACAGGTTTTCCCACTGTTTGCACGGATTCGAACGCCTCCTTTTTATTCATTATAAGTGATGCGGTGAAAAAAACAAATCGGTTTGATTACCCAAGGACTGGGGCTGTTTCTTTTAAAAACTGCCATTCTATTTGTTTAATTAAGAAATTTGTAAGATAATGGGCACACGGAATAAAAAGGAGCGATCAATGAATGAACAGAGAACGTTTGAAACAAGATTTTTATGAGGCAGTCAATGAAGATTGGCTGAAAACAGCAAAAATACCTGCGGATAAACCGGTAACTGGCGGTTTTACAGATTTGGTAGACGATATCGACAATCTTCTCATGGAAGAGTTCGATCATCTGTTAGCTGATCCTGAAGCTGTCCGTTCGGAAAAAATGAACCATTTCCTCGCCTACTATCAGTTGGCAAATGACTACGATCGCAGAAATCAGCTGCATGCAGAACCATTACTTCCTCTGCTTGAAAGAATCGAGAATCTGCACTCCTTCGAAGAGCTGAATCAGCAGTTCCCAGAATGGACATTGGATAGTCTGCCTTTACCTTTTCATTTTGATGTAGACGCTGATATGAAGCATGCACAGACAAATGCGCTTTTTGCCTATTCCCCTTCTCTTTTCTTGCCAGACAAGACTTACTATACGCCGGATCATCCAAATGGTGCGCAGTTATTAGGTGTCTTCTTCGAGATGATGGTGCGACTGCTAGAATTATCCGGCAAAGAAAAAAGCCAGGCAGAAGCGATCGTGGAACAAGCGATCCAATTCGATAAACTGATCGCACCACATGTAAAAAGTGCAGAAGAAAACGCGGACTATAGCAAAACGTATAATCCGCAATCTCTAGCTACATTTATCCAGCATACAGATAAACTAGATCTGGAAAAACTGATCACAGGTCTGATCGGTGCAAAACCGGACAAAGTAATCGTGACAGATCCTGTTTATTTCGATCATTTGGCAGATCTTTTGACCGATGCTCATTTTTCGTTAGTCAAAAGCTGGATGATCGTCAAAACAGTTTATTCTCTCAGCGGTTATCTATCAGAAGAATTCCGTCAAACCGGCAGTGTGTTCTCACGTACGCTTTCAGGCGCAGAAGAAGCGATGCCGCAGAAAAAAGCAGCGTATTATTTAGCTTCGGGACAATTCGACCAAGTAGTCGGTGATTACTACGGCAAGAAATATTTTGGTGAAGCGGCGAAAAAAGACGTCGAGCAAATGGTGGAAAAAATGGTCGCTGTCTACAAAAAACGTTTAGAGGAAAACAGCTGGCTGAGTGATGCCACTCGGGAGAAAGCCATCATAAAACTGGACAAACTAGGTATCCAAGTAGGTTACCCTGACAAGATCCCTGCCCTTTTCGATCGTTTCAAAACGATCCCTGCAAAGGAGGGCGGAACCCTGCTGTCTAATGCCCTCAACTTCAGCAAAGAAACATTGAAAGACCAATTCGCCAAATGGAACAAGCCTGTCGATCGTACAGAATGGGAAATGAGCGCAGACACAGTGAATGCCTACTATCATCCATTCCGCAATATCATCGTCTTTCCAGCAGCGATCTTGCAGGCGCCATTTTACAGTTTGGATCAGTCAAGCTCAGCTAACTTCGGCGGAATCGGTGCCGTGATCGCACATGAGATCTCTCACGCATTCGACAATAACGGTGCGCTGTTCGATGAATTCGGGAATCTGAACAACTGGTGGACAGAAGAAGACTTTGTCCACTTCCAGGAAAAAGCAGCTGCCATGATTGAAGAATTTGACGGACTGCCTTTCGCAGATGGAAAAGTCAATGGAAAGCTCACCGTTTCGGAGAATATCGCAGATGCGGGTGGTTTGAGTTGTGCATTAGAAGCGGCAAGATCAGAAAAGGATCTTTCAATGGAAGAATTTTTTGTCAATTGGGCAACGATCTGGCGGACAAAAGCGAAAAAAGAATACCAGCAGCTTCTGTTACAAATCGATGTCCATGCCCCAACGAAGCTTCGGGCAAATGTCCAACCGCAAAATCTTGAAGAATTTTATGAAACATTCGGGATTACGAAACAAGACCAAATGTACCTTGCGCCAGAAAAAAGAGTGCATATCTGGTAAAAATGACTGAAAAGAGGAGGTTGTGAAAAAGCTGCTCTGCATCAAGCAGTAAGAACAATCAGATAAAAATAGCTCTCCATATTTTTCATCTGATTGGGCTTAGTGCCGCAGATGCAAGCTTTTGAACACCGTGTGTGAGGTTGTGACAGAGATGTTCAGCCTTATTGCCGATAGGCTATCTCTGGAACACCGTTTATTCGAAAAAGAGGAGCTACGACAAGAATTTTGTCGTAGCTCCTCCTTTTTTTCTGTATGCCACCCAAATCACGTGAATTTTTTGTGAAGTCTAGCTTGATGAAACAGATTTATTTTTTACGTTGTCTCAGCACATAAGTAGCTATCCCAGCTAAAAGCGTCACTCCTGCAAATGCGAACAAAGGATTGCCAGAAGCACCTGTTTCTGGAAGCTGCGGTTTTTGATCTTGCTTAGGTACGTCTTTTCCTGCTTCCTTCACGTCTTCTTTTTCCCCCGACTGCTCAGGTGCCGGTTTGTCTGATCCCGATTCTTCTTTTGTATTCGCTAAAACAGTGATCCTTTTTGACTGGTTGGCTGTTTCGGTGTAGTCGATCCAGTTCTCTCCGTCAAACTGTTCGATTCGGTAGGTCACTTCGAGTGTGTAGTTTCCTCTTGCTGGTGCAGTGATGACTGCCGTCTCACCTGCAAATACACCACTCGTCTGGTTTTCTCTGATCTGCCATTTCTCCGGGATGTAACGGAGATCTTCTAGAATAGGTGCCTCTGGATTCGGTGTAAATTCAGCGACAAAGACCGTGAACGGTTTCCATTCGATGATCCGATCAGCGGCCTGTTCAGTCACACCGTTTGCTTCTTTGATCACGATCGGATTATTCTCTTCATTGGGTTTCGCCCGATTCGGTGCCCGGTCTTCCTCGATCTCATACTCAGGATAATCAGAAGAAGGGGAAGTCTGACCATCAAATACCGCACCGACAGACGCTGGGAGTCCTTCAGCTTTACTGCTCTCAGGCTGTCGAAATTCCGCTTTGATCTGCATCAGCCCATGGACATGGATACTGCCATTCCCGTAACGAGAGATTGGCTGTTTGTCTCCTTTTGCTGGTTCAAGCGACTGGATCCAATGCTTTTCTATTTGACGTCCTTCAGAATTCTCCGAGACTCCTGTTCGTTCATTCCAGTAATAATTCAGCGGATGATAGATCTTACGCTCGTCTTGGTTCAACGGACGGATCTGTTCCCGCATCCCTAAATGTTCCGTGCGGTAGGACAAGATTCCTGATGCATCAAAATCTGTTTGTCCGGCAGAAGAAGTATAGAGCGCGATATTATAAGATCCATTATTGAAGCTGGTACTGCTTTTTACAGAGATATCCGTCCCGCTATTTGAATCGATTCCTTTTGCCAAGTTTTCAAACGAAAGGCTGTTGATCAGTTCATGAGGACCAGATAAGGAAGAACCACCCATTTTGAAGCCGTTCCCGTTCCCTTCTCCTTCCATTCCAGAAATCCAGCCATTACGATAAGCAACAGAGTTTTTGATGACAACTTTGCCGATCGATCCTGTTTCATTTTTTGCGAACAAATCCCATCCGTCATCTGCATTATGGTAGGCAATACAGCCATCGAAGACATTTCCTTCTCCGACTGTCAATTTGGCTGCAAATCCGTCTGCATCTTCAAATCCAGGATCTGCATTTTCAAACGAGGTACAGTTCTTCACCAGATTATGCGCAGGCCATGCTTCAGCTGGATCATTGGAGCTTCCGCTGATCTGTATCCCGGTGTTCCCGTTGCGATAAGCCTGGATGTCTTCAATCAGATTATAGCTTCCTGAAATCTGCAGTCCTTTTTGCATCGCTGCACTATTCGTTACATCAAAGCCTCTAAGTATCCAGTGATCGCTGAATAAGGTCATCCCACTTCCTGTACCTTTGAAATCCAGCACAGGACGTTTGTTTTTGTTTTGTTTCTCCGCAATCAAGCGGATCGGTGCTTCTTCTGTTCCATTGACCCCTTTTGGAATCGTGAATCCCTGATCGAATTCATAGACGCCCGATGCTAAAACAATGGTTTGACCCGCATAGGCATATCTCAAAGCTTGAGAAAAAGATAACGGGCTTTGTCTGCTTCCCGTTCCGCTGTCTTGCCCATCTGGCGTCACATAGACAGTCGAATACTGCGGCTTTTGATAATCAACTGTGTGGCTGATCTCTTGTGTCTCGTAACTCGCCATTTCCGTATATTCTTCCGGTGGATAATTCTCGTCAGGTGTAAAACTGAAAATAAAACGATTCTCTCCTAGTCTCAGTTTCACTGGATACGTGAAATCGCGATTCGCTTTGACTGCTAATCGATCAGCGCCTGCTAATACTTCACCTGTCTCTTGGTCTTTGATGGTCAAAAGACCGTCTGCATTTGCTCTGAAAGTCATCGTATGGTCTTCATTGCCGGAATAGCGGCTAGATGTCACATTGTACACCGGCTCGATGATTTTATTCGGCCGTTCTTTTGCTGGCGGATCGGTCGCAGGATCAGAGAAGGAAAGATCGATCCCTTCTACCTTGATCGTCATATTTCGAGCAGCTGAAAAACCGACGTAAACATACGGATCTTTTGAACTGTACAATTTTTCCCAATCATACATGATATCCCAACCTAGCTCTTCTTTTGTTTCCGGATCATAATAAGATGCTTCGAATCCGGTGTTGGTTTTCCTCAATTCCAATTCTAACTTTGTGATATTATCGGTTGCTGGGAATAAATTGCCGTTGCCGTTGCCGAAAATATTATAAGAACCGGCTTCTTTTTCCTGCTTTCCAGCGGAGGTCTCAAGTGGCGTTGATTCTGATACTACACTCCCTGGGGCTGGAGCAGTTTCTGGCGTATCTGGGGAAACGCCTGTGATCGTCCGTGTCCCTAGACCTAAACGCATCGTGTATTTGCTGCCGTTTGTACTGACTACTTCTTGCGTGTCCGAATTCCACAGATACTCGATCCGACTACCCAAGATAGCATAGGAATTTGAATAATAGGCTTGGCCGAACAAATGGTTTTCCGGCACCGAATCACGCACCATCAATGAAAATCCTTCTTGGGCATTCGTGTACGTCCAAGATTCTACTTCGATCGTAGCACGCAATTTGAAATTCTTCTCTTTCGGGATCGCCTGATAGTAATACGTCATTCCATCAGAACCGCTCGTCTGGAATTTCCCGCCGTTATTCGTCGAAGCTAAGCGGACACCGTTTTCGAAAGGTTCGATCGCATACTTGCTGGCACTGGTACTTTCGCCAAAGACGACACCTTTCCATTCTTCTTCGAACAGCTCCTTGTTCGAAAGATCGTTTGTCTGACCTGTCATGACGTTTTTTTCTTCCTCCATCTGATTGTTTTCTTTTTCCAGTTTTGGATTTTCTGCGGGATCTTCTTGTCTGGAAGCTTCCTGATCCATAATGTTCACGTGTGCATTTTCTTCAAAAACTAACGGACTGTCAAATGGCGATAATTCAGCTGCGGACGTAAAAACCGGAGTACCAAGCAAAAAAACATTGAGCAACACTGCACCGTATCTGATCTGTTTTTTTCTCACTAACATTCCTCCTACTTTTAAGAAAACGCTTGCTACAAAAAGTATCTCTTACTTTCTTTTTTCTGTCAATAAAAAACAAAAAAATATAAAAAATGTGTTTCATAACCAAAAAAATATAACGTACATCATTTAATAAGCTATGTTAATTAGTTATTTTAAATAACAAAAAAGAGGTTGCGACAACTGCGTTTTGACCTGAGTATTAGAGAGAAAGAATGTAAAATAGCTCCCTATATTTTGCATTTTTATGAGCTAATATCGAAGGTCAGCAGATGGAACACCGTGAATCAGAGGTTGTGACAACTGCGTTTTGCTTTAAGGAATAAGGACACTGAACAGAAAATAGCTCCTCATATTTTCTTGTTCAGTGAACTTATTGCCGAGAAGCAGCAGTTGGAACACCGTTTAGCGGAGAGGTTGTGAAAAAGCTGCTCTGCATCAAGCAGTAAGAACGATCAGAGAAAAATAGCTTCCCATATTTTACAAAATCGTGCCTTATTGCCGATAGGCTGTCTCTTGAACACCGTTTATTCGGAAAAAGAAGCTGCGACAAGACTTTTGTCACAGCTCCCCTTCTATCTTATTCAAGTCTTGCTAATGGTTCTACGAATTCAAATGATCTCAGCACCCAGAGCGGTTTGGAAATGACGCAATGCCCACTCATGTCCTGCGGGATCGAAGCTTGCTACTGCATCTTTATAAATGAACAGTTTATAGCCTAAGTTATAGGCATCTACTGCGGTGTGCAGTACGCAAATATCCGTACATACTCCTGTTAGATAAAGCTCAGTGATATTTCGTTCCCGCAAACGGATATCCAGATCTGTTCCGCTGAAAGCAGAATAATGTCTCTTATCGATCCAATAAACTGTCGCTTGCTCCTGATATGCCTGATAGACCGTTTCTAACGTGCCGTAAAGTTTGCGTCCATCCGTCCCTATCACATTGTGAGGAGGGAACAACCGGTTTTCCGGATGGAAGTGGTCATTTGGATCATGGGCATCGATCGCAAAGACCACAAATTCTTCTTGTTCGATAAATTCTTTCGTGTGCGCAGTTATTGCCTGCTCAATTGCCTGTCCTGCTTTTCCAGTTGTCAATTTTCCGTCATTTGCAACAAAATCATACGTATAATCGATCGAGATCAAAGCTTTCATAGACGCTCTCCTTAAACTAGATGTTTTACAAATTCAATCACCATTTCTGCTGAACGTTTCCCTGCATCTTCAATAAATTCATCAAAACTTTGCGTAGCTGCATGGTCTGCCGTATCACTCATTGCCCGAACGATCAGGAAAGGAATATTGAATTGACGAGCAGTTTGTCCGACTGCTGCACCTTCCATCTCACAAGCTAATGCTTCTGGGAAATTCGTCAAGATCTCTTTGATCTTGTCTGGTGAATCAACGAATGTATCCCCTGTGACGATCAACCCTTCTTTTGCATTCAGGTCCGTAGCTTTCGCTGCTTTTGCCATCTCGCTCTTCAAATACGTACTTGCTTCATAATAAAGAGGCATGCCTGGCAGCTGGCCTGGTTGATAGCCGAATCCAGTCGCATCCGCATCAAAATACGCGACCTTGTCAGAAATCACGATATCTCCGACTTTCAATCCTTCGCCGATTCCGCCAGCTGATCCTGTATTGATGACCATGTTGACCCCGTATTGCTGGATCAGTAAACTTGTCGTGATCGAAGCCAGCACCTTGCCGATTCCTGAACGAACGACGATTACTTCATGTCTGCCTAAAGAACCGGAAATGAATAACGCACCTGCACGTTCCCATGATAGAGGTTCACTTAGGTTTTCTCTCAAGATTTTTACTTCTTCTTCCATTGCTCCGATAATACCGATTTTCATATTATTCCTTCTTTCTAAATAAATGCGATTGCTAAAAATACGACACACAACATTAGGATAACAATAATGAGTGATTTCATCAAAAAAGAATTCCACTTTGTTGTTTTTTCTCGTTCACCTGTCCGTGTTTTCGTGACAGGCTTGTTCTTTTTATTTTCTTTGCGATAAAAATTCGCGATCTTTTTTTCTTCCTGCTGATAAGCAGATTCTTCTCTTCTCTGCTTTCTCAGCGACTCGTTTGCTTGCGCCTGCTGCCGTTTACGAAGTTCGCTCCGTGTAATCAGCGGTCCCTTGGCCATAAGCCGATCCCTCTACTTTCCTTTGGTCAATAGTTCCCAGTATTGAATCGCAAAAATCGTTTTTGCGTCACAGATTACCTGATCTGCCATTGCCTGCTTCGCTTCTGTCAAGGTGAGTCGATAAAGTTCCAACACTTCGTCTTCATCTTGTGCCAGCGGATTTTCTGCTTTCGTCAATCCTTTTGCATGGTAGATATGAAGCACTTCATTCGCAAATCCTGGTGAAAGATACATGGAAGTCAAATGAGTCATCGTTTCTGCCCGATACCCGGTTTCTTCTTCCAGTTCTCTAGCCGCAGTGATTTCAGGCATGCTTCCTTCTCCCTGATCGATTTTCCCAGCAGGAATCTCTAAGATCACCTTTTCTAACGGTTTTCGAAACTGTTTCACCAGCAGCAAACGGTCTTCTTCGTCAAATGCGATGATTCCTACACCGCCAGGATGGAAGACCAGTTCTCTTTGTGCTGTCGTGCCATCAGGTAATCGTACCTCATCCAAGGCGACTTCGATGATCTTTCCTTTGAAGATCTCTTTGCGGCTGATCGTTTTTTCTTCAAACTGTTCATATTCCAGCATCTTTTCTACCAGCTTTCTTTTGTAATAATAACTGCTTTCCTTGTTTTTTTCAATTTTTGTTGAAATCTCATGCTTAGTTTACCATAGATAAACCTTAGATTTTCTCTAAATCTTCAAAATCCATCTTTAGCCCGATACTCTTTCTTAAGGACAGTGTGCTAAAATAAGGATGTAAACGAAAAGAAAAGTTTAGTTACTCAACGAATGAATATATTTGGAGGGCTTATTATGATAAAACGAAATTGGCCATGGTTGCTAGGTCTGGTCTTACTCTTTTTCTTTGTCCGTTACGATGGCATCTCTTTCGTGACAGGTCTGCTCTTGCTAGGGGTGATTTTAGTGGTATGGGGACTTTCAGGCTCACGGAAGAAAAAGAAAACGCGATCCGAAGTGCCTGACCTTTCAGCCGAGCTTGAATCTCATTATGCTGAAAGCGGGATGTCTTCAAGTGAGATCACTTTTTTTAGAGAAACGATGAATCAGACGAAAAACGAGATCACGCAACTGCAGGAAAACATGCAGCAAACAGCAAAACTCAAAGCTATTGACCTTCGTCATGATCCGGTCAAAGCAGCAAAAGCATTGTTCAAGGAACTGGTCAAAGAACCGAATCGGCTGCACGAAGCCAGTCAGTTTCTTTATACTCATTTGCCGAACTTGGTGGATCTTACGAATAAGTATAATGAAATCAATGACCATGAGATCAAAAACAAACAAACCTATGAAAAGCTGGAAGAAAGCGCACAGATCATCGATCAGCTGGCGCGTTTGATCGCCCAGGACTACCAGCAGTTCGTCTCTGAGGATCTAGAGGATCTGGATGTAGAGATATCTGTTGCGAAACAAAGCTTAAAGCGAGATAATAAACATGAACCTGAAGAAAAATCTTAAACATTGACGTTCAAAAAATCGACTCGAAGCACTCAGATCATGTCTGGAGGTTTCGAGTACTTTTTCTAAACAATGCATTTTAGTTGAGCAAAACCGAAGTGCCAAACTCGATAGGAGGAATTGACATGGATCATAAACCAAATGACCTGAAAGAAGTAACACCAGTAAACGATACGTTAGATGATTTACTCAATAATCCGTTCACTACACCTACTGACCAGCTGACACAGACGCAGCAGACAGAAATCAATGCATTGCAGGAACAGCAATCAGCGACACGTCTGATCGACAAGCTGCCGGCAGAAAGACAAGAACAAGCGAAACAGCTTGCAGCAAAGATCGACGCAACAGATGCACAATCAGTCATCAGTTACGGTTCCGCTGCACAAACAAAACTAAGTGAATTCTCTCAGTCGATGCTGAACCACGTACAAGCACAAGACATCGGCCCTGTCGGCGATTCACTGACTGAGCTGATGTATCGTCTGCAAGAAGCAAATCCTGATGAATTGCGGGCAGGAGAAGGCAATATTTTCCAGCGTGTATTCGGCAAAGTGAAACAGTCTATTTATGAAGTAACGGCCAAATACCAGAAGATCGGCGCACAAATCGACAAAATCTCTGTCAAACTGGAAAAAGAGAAAGACGGCTTGCTGAAAGACAATCTGATGCTTGAACAGCTTTATCAAAAGAACAAGGATTATTTTGATGCGTTGAATATTTACATCGCTGCTGGAGAACTCAAGATGGAAGAATTACAAACGACGATCATCCCAGAAGCACTGAAAAAAGCCGAAGAAACCGGCGATCAAATGGACGCCCAGATTGCCAATGACTATACGCAGTTCCTTGACCGTTTAGACAAACGTACGCATGACTTGCGTCTAGCAAGACAAATCACGATCCAGCAAGCGCCGCAAATCCGCCTGATCCAGAATACGAACCAGGCACTTGCCGAAAAAATCCAAGCTTCGATCGCCACAGCGATCCCTTTGTGGAAAAACCAGGTAGTGATCGCCTTGACGCTGCTTCGTCAAAAAGATGCGGTAACCGCACAGCGTCAAGTTTCTGAAACAACGAATGATCTATTGAAGAAAAATTCAGAAATGCTGAAAATCTCTGCGATCGAAACTGCAAAAGAAAACGAGCGGGGAATCGTCGATATCGAGACCCTTCAAACAACGCAAAACGACTTGATCGAAACGATCCAGGAAACCTTGCGTATCCAAAAAGAAGGAAAAGAAAAACGTCGCCATGCCGAAGTGGAACTGGGGCATATGGAAGAAGATCTGAAGCAGAAGCTTTTGGATTTGACGCAATAAGACGCTTTTTATGTTTCTTTTGTACAAAGAACCCTCCCTCACCTGTTCTCGCAGGCGAAGGAGGGTTCTTTCTTATTATTTATTTTCAGTGTTCATTCATTTTACTGTGCTGATACCCATAACTGAAATAGATGACTAATCCGATCACCATGACGATCCCGAACACGATCCATGTGACTGCCTGCAAACGCAGCATCAATACGATACATGTAAGGATCGAAACGACTGGCAATACTGGGACAAATGGAACCTTGAATTCTCCGGCTTTCGGTTTCCCGAACATCCTCCGCATTTTCAAAAGCCCTAAGCTCACTAACATCAAATAGGCTAACGCCATGATATTCGTCAACTCCGCTAAGATATTCAACGGGAAGAAGCCCGCAAAGAACAAAGCGGCAACTCCTGCTGCATATGTTGCTTTTTTAGGTGTCCGGTGTTTTTTGTCGATTTCCGTCATGAATTTCGGCAACAGACCATCTTTGCTGACAGCGAACAGTAAGCGAGCCAGTGAATACATCATCGAGATCGTCACAGTCAGTAACGTCAAGATCGCACCAACTGCGATCACTGCCCCCACCGTTCCATGTCCAATGTAGCGCATAGCAAAAGCCACAGGATCTGTCACACCTAATTCTGTGAACGGAACGATCCCAGTCAAGATCAATGTCACGATAATATACAAAATAGTTGCGATCAGAATCGATCCGATGATTCCGCGCGGTACGTCCTTTTGCGGGTTCTTGACTTCTTCAGCTGCCATCGCTACTGCATCGAATCCCAGAAAAGCAAAGAAGACCAGCGCAGCACCGTCTAACACACCAGAAAAACCGAAAGGCATGAAAGGCTGCCAATTATCAGGTTTGACAAAAAAGATTCCGACCACGATGAACAATGCAATGATGCCGAATTTGACGAAAACCATGATGTTATTCAGCCGCAAAGCTTTTTTAGCCTCTAGCGAAACCACATAGGTGACGAAAATCACGACAAGCACGGCGATCAAATCGACATATGTGCCATTTTCCGGGTGATAACCGCCAGACAGCGCTTGCGGAAATCGGATACCTGTACTTTCCAGAAATCCTCTCACATAGCCCGACCAGCCAGAAGCAACAGATGAGACCGCCAATAAAAATTCGCCGATCAACAGCCAGCCCGTCAGCCAAGCAGCAAACTCTCCAAATACAACATACAAATAAGCATAAGGGCCACCGATTACTGGAATGCGCGAAGCAAATTCCGCGAAGCTCAATCCTGATAAAACGACGACGACTGCAGCTAAGACAAACGAAAGTGACAGTGCCGGACCAGCATTCTGATTGGCCGCAACCCCTGTCACTACGAATATTCCCGTCCCGATGATCGCGCCAATTCCAAGCATGATCAGATCAGACGTTTTCAGCTCTTTTTTCATCTCACTTGCCTGATTGAGATTGATTTCCTTCTTACGAAACAAATCCATTGAAGTTCCTCCCCATTTTAGGTTGGAAAACAGTGATTAAACTGTTTTCATATACCCTAAAAGGATACCACCTAAAATGACTAAAAGGCAACCGACAATCACATAAACAAGTTCTTTTTTCGTTTTTCTTTCACCTAAGATGAAGATTCCGCCTAATGTAGAGATAATGATCCCCATTTGTGAAAGTGAGAAACCGACCGCTAATCCTAATGACTTCACGGTTAGAAGCATACAGATATTACCGATACCCCATAGCAATCCGCATATCATGTTTTTCCATACGAACTGATCCACTTTTACTTTGCGGAAAGCAAAGAAACTTGCACCTAAGATCATCCCGATACTTTGCGGTAAAATGATTGACATCGCATCCAAGTTTGCCCAGTTGACGATGATCGTATACACGCCGTAACCGATCGTTGAATAGATCAGTGCTCTGAAGCCCTTTCCAAAATCAAGCATTTTATTGTCTGCATTTACTTTGCCTTCATCATCTTGACGAGCTGTCAAATACGCACCGCTTACAAGAAGGATCAACGCAATAATACCGTATACATAATCTTTCGTTTGTGTCCATTCCTGGAAGAAAACCGCGCCCGCAATCGTATTCAAAATTAATTGAAAACCAGTAGAAAGAGGCAATCCGACAGACACACCCATGAATTTCATCCCATGGAATTGACCATTTTGACCGACACTCCATGCTAAACCAGATAAAAACCCGATCAGAAAGATCCAAGGGGTGATCGCTGGGTTCACCACGAAAAAGACAACGAGAGAAAACAGGAAGGCACCGATCGTCATTCCTAATGTTTGCTGATTGGCATCGCCACCAATTTTCCCACTTACTAAACCTATACTACCCCATGCTAACATAGGGACCAATGCTATTAAAATTTCCATAACCAATCTCCTTTTATTTCACATGATAAGAAACTTATCAGGGAAAACGTTAACAACACAAGTAATTTTTTTCGTTTCTAACGATTTTCTAACGTTTCTCATTGTAGAAATTTAAGATTGGGAAAAATAAAGTCATTGTCGTCCCTTTTCCTTCGACTGATTCCACCGTTAAATGGATGCCCAGTTTTTCTGCAAGATTCCTTGCCAGATAAAGCCCCAGACCGGTCGAATGCGTCTTGCTCAACCGTCCGTTGGTGCCGGTAAATCCTTTGTCAAAAATCCGCTTCACATCTTCTTCCGGGATGCCGATACCAGAATCTTTGATGGAAAACGCGACGCCCTGTGCCCCTTTTTCAATGATCATATCGATCTGACCGTTATCTGGTGTGTATTTGATTGCGTTGCTCAAAATCTGTTTGAAAATAAACCCGACCCATTTCGCATCGGTCAACACCGATACATCTTCGCCAATGATCTCATAACGAAGATTTTTTTGAATGAAATAATTCGCCTGACTGCGGATCACCGGCTGGATGATCCCTTTCAAGTCGTACTCCTGGATCAAGTAGTCTCTGGAAAAACTATCCAGACGAGCATAATACAAGACTTGTTCGACATACTCATCGATTTTGGCCAACTCGTTTTCTAAAAGTGTGTATTTCTGATCATCAATATCGAACTCGATCGACCGGACAAGCAATTCAGATGCGGCTAAAGGTACTTTTATCTCATGGACCCATGAGTCGATGTAGTCCTTTTGGTCCTGCTGGCTGCTGATCGCTTCTTGCATCACTTCCTGGTGTTCCCGGATCAGCTGATTGATATACTCTTCTATCAGCTTCTCCTCTTCGGTATGACCGCCTTCCAAGTAGTTCTGCAGCGGAGACACCTTTTGGAAACTCGCTAGTCTTCCCCACCATCTTCGTTTACTCAAATAACAGCCAACTAAGTAAAAAATCAGAAAGACCCCTTCGATCAGCATCAAATAAGCGATTGTTCCCCAGTCCACACTGATATTCGGGGCTAACCACATCACAAACACAGTTAATACGATAAAAAACAGCCATCCAAGGATCAGTGACCATTGATCTTTCATATATTTAAAGAAATTCATCTCAGCTGTTCATCCTTTCAGGGAACGATATATCCCTGTCCAACTTTTGTTTCGATATATCCATTGATGCCTGCCTGTTCGATTTTTCTGCGAAGACGATTGATATTGACCGTCAATGTGTTGTCATCGACAAAACGTTCATCATCCCACAACGCACGCAATAATTTTTCACGACTCAAGATTTTTCCGTGCTGCTTCATCAGAATGAACAAAAGCCGATATTCATTCTTGCTCAGGTCGATCACTTCGCCATTGATCTCCATGCTGCCATTGTCGACGTTCAACGTGATTCCGTTATGGCTCATCATTTCGCTCGACAGCTCTGTATAGTTGTAAGAACGGCGAAGCAGGGCATTGATTTTCGCAATCAGCACATCGATTTGGAATGGCTTTGTCACAAAGTCATCTGCCCCCATATTCATTGCCATGATCATATCCATATTGGTATTTCTACTTGATATGAAGATGATCGGTACTTTCGATACTTCACGGATTTTTTGGCACCAGTAGTACCCATCAAACACGGGCAAGTTGATATCCAGCAAAACAAGCTGCGGCTCTTCTTGCTCGAAGTCTGCGAACACTTGATTGAAATCTGTCGTGCCATAGGTTTCGAATTGCCATTTTTCAAGTTCTTCCATCATCAGCTGGCGGATAATTTCTTCATCTTCGACTATCATGATTTTTGCCATATTCATTTCTCCACCTTTCTTCTTATTACTACAATATCAAAGAAGACTTATTGAGACAAGCAGGTTCTTGTCTGGCTCTTTCTTGTCTCTGCTAGCTAAAAAGGCGTAAAATAACGGATCATTTTATATCGTTTCCAGATGTTTCTCTTTTTTCTGATAAGATAAATTATCACTTTCTTAAGAACTACTTGTTTTCTTTTAAAGAAGACTTTACCTTTTGCAACGATCTGATCTTTCGATAGATCCAATAACCGACTAGGGAGAGAACGAGCAGTGAGCCAAGCAATAACAGCAGTAAACGGAGCAGATGATGTCTTGCTGTCTGTTTGATTTGCTTGTCTGCCTGTTCCGGAAAGGGGACCCGTTTTCCTGTCACTAGCAGTCTATGGGTATTCACCGCATATGGCGTACAAGTCACTAACGTTACCAAGTCTTTTTCTTGGTCGATTTTCAGCCTGTCGATGTCATGAGGCAAAACGATTGTTTTATCGGTTACTTGGTACGCCAGTTTTCGCCCTGCGACTTCTAGGAAGAATAAATCTTCTGGTATCATTTTTTCAAGATCGGTAAATAGTTTCTTTTCGGTCAGACCGCTGTGGGCAGTGAGGACCGAATGGGTGCCTTCTCCGCCTATGGGAAAGGAGGTTCCTTGAAGCAGCGTCGCTCCCTTATCAAGCAGCAAGTCATTGGTCTCATCGAATAAGGGTAAACTGACATTGATTTTGGGGATATAGATAGCGCCGATCATGTGTTTTTCATAATAGGTCTTATCTGGGTTCTTGACATTCCTGACCGCATTCTCAAAAGGATCTTCGACTGTTCCCATTCCGGGAATCGCAGAGGATCGGGCAAGTTCCTGATTTTTTTGCTCATATTCTTTCAATTGCCTTTCGTGCGTTTTCTTTTTGTCTGCTGCTATTTTCTTCTGGTACTGCTCGATCTTTCGCTGGTCCACGTAATTGTTGATGGCATCTGCCATGAATGGATATGTAAAAATAGCTGCACCAAGAAGAAACATGGTCGCCATAAAAACCTTCAATAGAAGCGTCGTTTTTGTTCGATTGGTTTGATTGTTTTTGTTCTTCATTGTCAGCGCCTCCTGATAAAAAAAGCTGCAGCAGCATAGAATGACCTTGCTGCTGCAGCTAACAGTTTTCTTACACTTCAGATTTCATTTTTGATTTACGGTACCAAGAATAGGCACCAAGCATCAAGCTCAGCCCGATCAGTAAGAATGCCAAAATCCCATTGCCACCTGTAGAAGGAAGCCATCCTTGCCGTACGTTTGGCACTTGTGCTGCTCCTGGATACTCATAATCCACAATCACAAGTCCATCATCATAGCTACCCAATTCTACACTGAACTCTGTGAAAGCAGCGTCGCCTGTTGGCAGAACATATCCTTCTGGTGCCACGGTTTCTTTCATGAAGTATGTTCCGTAATCTAGTCCAACAACTTCGAAGTATCCTCGGTCGCCCGAGACAAATTCTGTTGCGTCTACACTATTATCGCTTACCCAAACGATTGTGATTTCTTCTGCATCAGCCCCAGACTCATAAACAGGTAAACGTGCGCCATCTTTATAGAAAACAGCATAAGCATCTTTGTCAGCGTTCCACAATTCAAATCTTGCACCAGATAGTAAGCCATTGCTTGAAGCATCATATTTTTCAAATCTTCTTCCGCCAGTCGTTACTTCTTCTGGTGGTACACGACGTTCGTTGTAGTCATACTGGTCACCTCTACCGATTTCGATCAACGCTGTATTGTTATGGAATTCGTCTGCATTGATTACTGCATTGACCTGCAAGTCATAGGTAACAGTCAAGTTTCCACCACGATGATTCCCTAATTTTGTAAGTGTTTCTGTATTCGGTATACCATCATTTTCAAGAATAATCTCCACGACAAACCCGTTTCCTACTTTCGTTACTGTATAATCAGTACCTTCTACCAGCGTTGTATCTCCTGCTTGTACAAGGAGTTCCTGATCAAAATAACTCAAACCTTCTGTTGGCGTATCTGTGATTGTGAAATGTGTGATGACTGTTGTATTGTCATCGTTGATTTCATCAATAAAGTAAGGAATTGGCGCAGTAATCGTATAAGAAACTGTTTTTCCTTTTTCCAAGTCAACATATCGGATCGTTTCAGTTTCACCATTTTCATGGCGAATCGTCACTGTTCTAACGTCTGCTTCATCTACATTCATTTCTTTAGAAGAATCTTGGATTTCATTTTTAGGATACAAGTGTACATCGTTGTTGTACGTATTCTTCCAAGTTTTTCCGTCCCATGTCTCATTTTCCATCTCCGGCATCATCACAGGCATCATGACAACCATTGGAGACGCGATTCTTGAAATATGAGCTGGTGAATATGTTTCTAAGAAGAGATAAACTTTATCTCTTAATTCTCCAGTTGTTTCAGTTACTTGTACATTTCCGAAAACAGCTTCACCATTTTCGCCAGTCGTCTGCTTATCTATACTTTCGAGACCATAAGACACGAACCATGCTGCTGTGTGATCTGATTGGATCAAGGAAATCGCATCGGCAGGTTCTAACCCATCATCATCTATGTCAGTTGTTCTAGGGTCATCTTTCAGCAAATTATAATAGACATCTGTAACATCAAACATTTCAAAATCGACACCTGGAAGATTCTCATTGCCAAAATCATCTGATATCAACCCGCTATTCGGTCGTTCTTCAGGCACAGTCGAGAATGCTTTTTTATGAAGTGTGATCGTCACTTCACTTGGTTTTTCCGTGACTTCATCAGCGTGGACTAATTTCCCATTTCCAAAACTTCCTAATCCTGCAGCAGCGAGCAACAGTGCACTCATCCCCATGGTCATCATTTTTTTATTCATTTTTCTCTCCCCGTTCTTTTTTTATTGATAAAATCGTTCCTACAACAATGATCAACCCCAACAATGAGATCATCGTTTTTGCTTCATTTGTCTGTGGAAAAAATCCGCCGCCTTTTGGCTGGTCTGTGCTGCCTTTTGGATGGTCCGTGCCGCCTTTTCCAGGCTCTTTCGGTGTATCCGGCGGAGTTTCTTTCTCCTTCGTTTCGTTATAGACTCTTGGTGTGGCTTTCTGATAGGCAGATTCTGGAACTTTCCCCGATTCCAATTCTGCCATTTCCTGACCCGCGACTGTGACGTATCTTGGCTGTCCATTTTCGTCTACCCAAGAATCAGGAACCACGACTTCGATCCTTTTGCTTGCTTCATCGATCTCATAGCCCGGAACACTTTTCAATTCTTCGAAATAGTAAGTGCCTGATGGGAGGAAGCGCTGTCCAGTGGTCACAAGTCCATTTTCGTCTGAAGTGAACTTGCTGACATTCTGATCAGTCAACGGATCATTATTTTTCGGTTTGATCCAGTTGTTTTTCAGATCATTCGCCGGTGCCATGTCCAGATAATATTTTTCTCCGTCGATCATCTGATATAGTGCGAAGACCGCACCTTCCAGCGGGTTTCCTTTTTCGTTCGTTCCTTGTTCTCTTCCGTACTTGAAGAAGTAAGGATCACGTAAATAGCCGATGTTTTTCGGGTAGATATGGATCTCTTTCAGTTCTTCTTTCTGATTTAGAGGATTCACGATAGGCAGGACTGCGGCAATCGGGATGGCCTTTTGATCCAGATCGACATTCAAACCGACTTCCGGATCGATCTTGTCTTCAAAAATCAGATATACAGCATCTCTTCCCTGACTCCTTCTCGGTGCTTGCAGTCTTGCGATCCCATCGCCTAATCCGCCAACTGTATCAGGTCCTGTCGTCACTGGAGCACCGATTTCTTGCAATCGTTCTTCAGTGATCAGTTTGCGGATATTTTCTCTGCTGGTTTCGGCAATCTGTGTGACAAACGTTTCAGATGACAACTGCTCCTCGCTCACTTTTTTCTCATAATAATCTGTCAGATCGTACACTTTGAATGTGGCACCATTCAAAGGAACTGTTTGTGACAGGATATCCGTGGTTTCCCAGTCGGACTCCGGGATTGCCAGACCATCGTTTTGATAAAACTCGAAGTTTTCATCATCATAGTCGATATCACGTATCATTCGTTTATGGAGAATAAACTCCACACTGTCTTCTGGTAGTTCTGCTGCGCGATTTTGTTGTGGAAGGAGCAGCGTCACAACAGGTAACAGCACAAGTAATTGAAGAGCAAAACACATCAGTTTTTTCATTACTTTACTCCCTCCCTCTTAAAATGCCGAAATGCCAAGACACAACCAGTGATTCCAGCAATCGCAACTAGAATTGCCGCGATAAAGAGATACAGGTGTCTTCCTGGTCCTCCTGTTGCTGGCAATGGTCTTTCCGGATCATTTCCAACTTCCAACTGGATACTGATCCGATTGTTGTCTAGTAATTCATACGTTAATTCCTGAGTCATTGCAGGATCTCCTGAATCACCACTTGGGTAGTAAGCGATCTCTGCTTTCAAACTACCCTTTTCTTTTCCAGGGATCACCTGTCCGTTATCATCTGTTTCTGCTTCTTCTCGATAACTGATGGTCATAATAAAGTGTCCTGGCAATTTCATATAGCCTTCTGGTGACTTCACTTCTTTGATCCGATACATACCTTCTGTAAGATCAAGAGCTGAAAATCGTGCAGAATCTTCTTGGTCCGGTACTAATCCATTTTCGATCAGATCATATTCGCCAGATTCGTTCTGCTTTTCAATCGAGAACTCTGCGCCTTGCAGTCTTCGATTGGTCATGCTGTCGAGTTTCAGCAGTTCCAGATCGACTGGAGCTAGTTCATCTTGCAGTGTCACTTGCAGTACGCCGTCAATGATCGCAAATCCTTCTGGCAGAACTGCGCCTTCATCTTCGATCACTTCTCCGTCAATCACGAATTTTCCTTCTTCATTCAATTCAAAACGGAAGATCTGATCAGAAAGCTGGTAACCATTCGGGGCAACAGATTCTGAGACTTCATATTCGCCGATGGACAAACGCAGTGGCTGGCTGTATTCTAAATCGATATATTTCTCTACGCCTACCGTATAAAGATAGAAGTAACCGATTCCATCTAAGCGTCTCGACTCATCTGGTTCTAACGGATTGCCAGTATATGCACGATACAGCGGGAAAGAAGAATCATTTACTTTCCGGATATCAAATCCTGCACCGTTTAAAGGATCGCCATTATGATCCAGTTTTCTTACGCTGACCTCTCGATAGTCAAAGGTATTATAAGCAGTAAACTCTACCCACAAACGCCCTTCACTATCCGTCGTATAACTCAAATAACGCCAATCCTCTACATTTACTTGTCGAATTTGTATGGTGCCTTCATCATTGTCATACAACCGCAAGATCCACTCGTCTTCGTCACTAGGGTCTTTGAACCCTTCCGGACTTTCACTCTCGATGATCCGATATTCGACATAATTTGCTTCTTCTTCAGTATCTAGATGGGTAAATGCATCTGGCTCACCGATAGGATGGACGACTTTTTCTCCATCTACAAGCAAATAATCGCCATTGTCATCGACAGTATAAAAAGTGAGTGTTCCTTTTTCTCCGCTTTTCTCGTTCTCACCAGAAATCCCTTTAGCGATCGGGTTTCCTGTCGCAACGCCTGCCCCATCTGTCTCATAAAGCTCAAACTCAGCGCCATTGATCGGCATCGTGCTATCTGCGATCAATTTGTTGATGTTCATGTGGACTGGCTTGAATTCATTTCTCATTTCCAATTTGACATACAGATCTTCGTAATCTGTTCCGTCTTCGTTGATGTTCTGCACAATAGAAAGCTTGTGATACTCTCCTTCATAATAAGAAGCTGGGTCTGTCCCTTCTGCCCCACCGACTCTTGTTCCAGAGGTGTTTTCGTCTACAAGCTCGTAGTGTCCTAGTGCTGTATCTTCGCCAGACATATATTTTTGGATCTGGAATTGATACGTGTCATCCACTAACTGATAACGTGGCGGCCCAGCGATCTCTCTGATCCAGAAAACATCACTGACAGCACCTGTTTCATCACCCAATACAGGGATCTTCGTTTCAAAGATCGCGAGTCCATCACCGGTAGTTGTACTCGTTTCAATCGGTTCCACATCCCCGATATCCAGGTCTTGGTCATATAGAGCAAATTCGATTCCTGCTAAAGGTTCCCCATTTTGCCCTGTTTTGCTTATTTGGAAATTACGATCCTTATGCTCATAACGAATAGATGAGGTCGGGAAATACATTCGACCAGATGTGATATCGTTCTCATAATCATCCAGGTTCTGGATATATGCCTGATTATTTACAGCATAGAAATTCCCGTCCTGTGCTCCACCATCAAGTTTTACCTGATACTTGATCCGGACCATTTCTCCTTCCCCTAAAGAGATTGGAGAGAATTTATAAGCCTGATTGTCACGGCCGACATAAGTTGTCGGTGTCGCTACTACTTCTGGCGGTGCTTCGCCGTGACGATTTTTATCCCATTTTTGCGGTTCTTGATACTTCAAGCCGTTTTCTCCTGGATCTAGATGATAAAACTGAATAGCAGCCTCACTTCCAGCCCCAAATGGCGAAACATTGAAGCCTGTTTCATCATAAAGTGTTGCTTGCTGGATCGTCTTCTTGAATGTTGAAGAAATGTCTTCTAAAGCAGCGATGATATCGTTTTTATTGTTTGCATCGTAATACCATGGGGTTTCCCCATCGTCTTCTAGATCAGCGATATTTTTCAATACATTCCGTCCGATCGCATCCAATCGCTGTCTTCCGGCAATACTTCCATCGATCCCTAAACCAATCGAGAAGATACTTGGCGGATTATCGTGCTGGTTTTTCAGCCAATGATGATAAGCGACTGTATTGATCGCAGCTGATTTCTCTGGTGAACTTGGACTGCCATCTGTATCATTGTTAGATGCGCCATTCCCTACCCAATGCGTAGTTTTGTTATCTCCTTCTTTTACCTCACCATAACGATACTCCGCGTTCGTTGTGTTTCCCGGACGATTGAAGTCCGACGCGTAGGTGACTGGATAAGCAAATCCTGCATTAGAAGCATTTTCAGGAAAAGTCTCAAAGTTTCTGAACAATTCGCCATTGTCTTGAGCGATTCTGTCTCCCATCACACCCCAGCTACTCCACCCCCCCGCAACACGAGTTCTTGTCTGGATCGGCGCATAACTGAATGTCGGTGTACCATCTCCTACGACGATCAGGATCTTTTCAGGATCTCTATCCTCTCCACCATTGTCTTTATACAATGTTTCATATCCGTTTTTAAGACCTAAAGTAAGCGGAGTCCCACCGATTGGCACACGATTCAATGCATTATTGTTTCCCCCTGTCAACGCATTGATGTCCCTGGTTAATTCGAAGATATCCGAACTGATTTGTTCCTGGTTATTGATCACTGTACTATTGTGATAAAAATTCACCATACCGATCCTGATATCCATACCTGGTGCAGAAAGCAGATTCTCACTGATCTCTGTCACCGCTTCGATCAGCGCAGCGTTTTTGCTTTGTCCGCCTCCTTCAAGTGTCCCCTCATTCATACTGGCAGATTTGTCCAGAACAAAAACGATATCGATCGGGCTGATTTCCTCTTTCTCGCTTCCAATCACATCCAGATAGACATTATAAAGTGTCGTTGCATCTTCAGGATGTAAGTCAGATGTCGGATTGTTAGAAAGAACTGGTTCTACCCATTTTTTGATATATGCGCCATTATAATCCAAGTAACTGTTCTCAAAAGTCCGTTCGTCTCCCCAAAGTTGAACGGTTTGAGCTGGCACATTGACATCTTCTTCAGCAGCAGTCGATCCATTGTCCACGGCATAATTATAGTTCCGCCAATTCGCGCCGCCGATCGAGTAATCGCTATCATCGATCAGATTGTCGTTATCATATGGCGAACCTTTCTCACCTTGATACGTTTCATTGCTCTGAGAAAGCCATTCTGTGTTTACCTTCGTGTAGTCATTCGTCGTGAATGTCGGATAGCGATGCTGATTATCCCCTGTTTCAGAAGGATAGACATATTCATATGGATCACGTGTAGCTGTTGGTCCAAGGCGCTCTAAAATTCCGTTAAATAATCGACGTTGGATGCGTTGAAGTGCTTGTCCTGTAGGAATAACTGGCTCTTCTGAACTCTCTTCGGTATCCTCTCGCTGATCTTCACCGGAATCTTTTGCTTCTTCCTCTGACTCAGGACTGCTTTCGGCAAGTTCTGTGTCATTTGTCTCCACTCTTTCGTCCACGACCACTTGAAGCGGAAGTTCCCCTTCTTTGACATCCTGGATCTTTTCCGTTTCAAAATGCAATGTCCCTTTTTCTGAATCCTTTGAATAAATCGTTCCGACGTACCACTCTTGGTCATCGATCGTTTCGACTTTCAGTTCCTCTCCCTCATCGTCATAGGAGGCGAGACCTGTTCCTCTTACATTCTTTACTGTCCCGATCCCAGCCGCAGCTGTATCGATGGCTAAGCGGATCCTTCCTTCGTTTGAGCTTGCTTTTTTTTCAAACTCGAGGGTCCATTCGAACGTGTCTTCTTTTTCTACGTATCTCCCTTCGATTTTCGCATACTCTTCATCCAAAAAAACTTCCGTCTCTGCACCACTGATCGTTTCCGCCGTAGCCGTCAAAGCTGTCATACTATACACAGCTTGGATGTACGGAGCGAACAACATGCTGAGAGCTGCAAACTGCAAAATTTTTGCTCTTAACCCTTTCACATTCTTATACTCCTTTCTCTAAACATCAAAAAACAACATTTCCCCAACAACAAACAAAAACAACCTCTCTCTAATTACAATTTAATCTATTTATAATTTAAAATCAAACGATATCCTAAACGCTTACAAATCAACGTTTTTATTTAAGTTTTATTAGAATTCGAATATAACATATATTATATTTCTCATTTTATTCAAAAAACAATAAGTATAAAAACGGTAAAAATAAGTTTCTAATTGCTTCTCACCACAAAAAATACACAAAAAAATGAGCAATACTGCAAAAAATGCGAGTATCACTCAATAATGAACTATTTATTCAAATAACAAGGGCGCATATCACTCCAATAACACTCCCTAAAAGCGCGCCACCGATCACATCTGTAGGATAATGAAGCAGTAAAAATATTCTGGAATAAGCGATCAGACAAGCAAATAAAAAAGCCAAAATACCGATCACCGGACTCAACTCGAACAAAGCTGCAACAGACAAAAACGCCAGTGCCGTGTGTCCAGACGGGAACGAGGAAGTCTTAGGTTTGCTCGTATATAAAATCAGACTGCGATTTTTTTCAAACGGGCGTTTTCGTCTGGTTGTTTTCTTTATGAACAGTAACCCGACAACAAAATAAATCACGCTGCCTGCCAGAATCGCAAGGCCATATTCTCTTGTTGAAGGCAAAAGAACCAAAAAAGCAGCTATGACTAGCCAGATAAACCCGCCATTCGAGATTTTGCTGATAAATTTCAAAAAATCGATCATCTGACTATCCGGTCGTCTTTTGCTCGCGATTCGATTGATGATCTTGTCATCGATTTTACTAATAAAACGCAGCATCTCATCACCTCTTCTCCAGACTTAAGCTATACGCTTTTTATTGAGAAAAAGAACTACCTGGAAATAGATCGTCACGCTCATACCCAACACAAAAAGATAAATAGGTCCCAGCCAAGAAAGAATAACTAATAGACCAATCGTACCTAAAAAATGGACCAATACAAGTTTCGGAAACCGGAACAGCTGGACAAATGCCAAGAGTGCTGTCACTTTCGAACTAGTCTCTAGCTGCAGCAGTACTTTGTAAAAGAAAACGATCACGCTCAAAAAAATAAGGATCACTGTAGCATACATCAATGACAGAGCGACCCCTCCACCCTGATAGTGGAAGATTCGGCTATCGATGAGTAAAAGCCAGAAATAAGTACTAAATAAAAGATCTTGTTTCCAATATTTTTTGAAACTATGATACCCCTCGGAAAAAAACGAAGAAAAAAGATGAAGTCCTTCTTCCTGCATTTTATACCGATAAATCACATGGATCACCGCTCTGCTCGCGCTGCCAATCGTCAAAAGCGGCAGTACAGAGACAAACCATAGAAGCTGTAAGCCTGCCAAGCGCGGAATCCACTCTATCATATCCAATACCCAGTGATTCAAACGATCTGCATGTTTCTTCCTGATCATCCTTTCGAGCCCCCTGTCAGATCCATCCCTTCAATAAAGTAGCGCTGTGCGAAAAAGAAAAGCAGGATCGTCGGCAATAAAACGAGTGTCGCACCAGCCATCAGATAATTCCATTGGGTCGTTGCCTGATTTTGGAAGACTTGCAATCCGATCTGCAACGTATATTTTTCCTGATCCTGGATGTAGAGTAATGGACCTAAAAAATCATTCCACGCTGCATTGAATGAGTTGATCGCGATTGTGATCAGCGCAGGTTTTGTCAGCGGCAACATCAAATGGCTCCAGATATACAAATGATTCGCGCCATCGATCTCAGCGGCTTCGATCAATTCATTATTGATCGACAGGTAAAACTGACGCATCAAAAAGATATTGAAGGCATTGCCGAAAAAGGAAGGAACGATCAGCGGGAGATACGTCCCCACCCAGCCGATTTTCGAAAACAGGACATATTGCGGGATCATCGTCACAAATCCTGGGATCATCATGGTCGAAAGCACCAACGCAAACATGATTTTTTTCCCTGGAAAATCTAATTTGGCGAATCCATATGCAATGAACGAATTGGACAATACATTTCCAATAACAACTAAAACTGTGATAAATAACGTATTTCTAGCATAACGCCAAAATGGAAAAGCAGCGATCGTATCAAAGTAATTCTGCCAGACGATCGTTTCAGGAAAGAAAGTAGGCGGATAACGAACGATTTCTTCCATTGGTTTCAAAGAAGTAAAGACCATCCATAACAACGGGATGATCAGCACGATCCCGATAACGGTCATCAGCAAATAACTCAACAGTTTTTTAGACTTTCGGTTGACACTTGCCTTCTTGAAATAATCGATCATTTACGCTCACCTCCTGAATAATAGACCCATCTTGGCGCAAGTTTCAAATTGACGAATGTCAGTACTAAGACGATCAAGAACAAAATCATGGACATTGCCATCGCATACCCCATATCAAAAGCTACGAACGCCTTGTTCCACATATGGAGATTGTAAAACAGCAAGGAATTGGCAGGTCCGCCTGTCCCGTTTTTCGTCATGACATACGCTTCTTGGAAAATCTGGAAGGAACCGATCGTTGAAGTAATCACATCATAGAAAATGATCGGAGTGATCAGCGGAAGCGTGATACTTTTGAATTTTCCCCAGATCCCTGCGCCATCGATCTCTGCCGATTCATACAGCGCACGAGGTACGTTTTGCAACGTGGCCAGATACAACAGCATCGCACCGCCAGAGCTCCAGATCTTCATCAAGATCAAAGCTGGCTTGGTCCATTCCGGATCGAACAGCCAAGCCGGTCCCGTGATATTGAACCACCCTAAAAAAGTATTGATCAGCCCGGCGGATGGAGAAAGCAGCTGCATCCATAAGATGTAGACTGCTACTCCAGACAAGACTGCCGGTAAATAAAAGACGGTTCGAAAAATACTGATCCCTTTCATCCGCTGATTGAGAACGACTGCTAGAAATACACTGAAAACTGTCGTCAGCGGAACATTGAAAAGAACAAAATAAACAGTGTTGTATAACGACTTCCAAAAAAGATCGTCATGCAGAAACATTCGTCTGAAATTTGCAAACCCGATAAAATTCATTTTGGAAGTCAAATTATAATCGGTAAAGCTGCCGATGACTGAAAACAGCATCGGTCCTAGCATGAATACCGTAAAGCCAATGATGAACGGCGAAATAAACAAATAGGCCCATCTGGCTTCTTTTTTCTTTCGTATCGACAAACGTTTCAAATGATACGCCTCCTTTGCAGCTGATAATTCAAAAAAACAGGTTATTTATTTTGTTTGACTAAATTTTCCACTGCTTTTTGCGCATCATCCAATCCTTCTTTCGGTGATTTTGTCCCTAAAAGGATCTGATCGATTTGCTCGTTGACCAATGTTGTGTAGTCTGGTGCATCCAATGGCACTGGTGTGATCACTGTGTTTTTGAAGTTTTCATCTGCCATTTGATAGATCATCCGGCCTTTTTCCGTCAACTGATCATTTTTGACTAGGTTCTCATTGGCTTTTTTACTTGCCATGATATCGAAACTCTTTTCACCGAATTTTTCTTGGACTTCTGGGGAAGACAAGTATTTGATGAATTCGTACGAAGCTTCTGGGTCTTTTGCCCCGTAAGGAACTTCTAACACGAAGCCTCCGCCCCAAGACCAGTGTCCGGAACCTTCTTCTTTTTCTGGAAGCTGCATCACGCCGAAATCAAAATCTTCAGGGGCATTTTCCATTAGGCTGGAATAATAATTGATGTTTTGTGCCCGCATCGCGACTAATCCCGAAATGAACGGATCAGATACTCCTGAACCAAATTCGGCTTCTAATTTATTGATAGTATTTTTCCCATAATAATCCTGCCAGTCCTGGATCCATTCTAATGCTTCTACTTTGTTTTTCGTATTGATTTTTACTTTGTCTTCTTTGTCAAACCAGCTTGTCCCATTGTCTGCGTTCAATGCCCAAACATCTGCACCTAGATTCCATAATGGATAAAAACCGATTCGAGTGAATTCTTTGTTTTCTTTTTTATCAAGCTTGCGCGCTGTTTCTTCCAGTTCTTCCCATGTGTTTGGCAGATCCTGTTCACTGATGCCAGCTTCTTTGAATAATTTCTTGTTATAAAAGATTACTTGTGTATCTGTATTGAAAGGAATCGCGTATGGATCGCCTTTGTACTCTACTGTGTCCCAAAGCTGCGGATAGAATTCTTTCGACAAATCTGCGTCCACATATTTCGACAAGTTCGTTGCCTGCTGGGCCTCTGCTCTTTGCGCGACAGAGTTGATATCTTGAACAATAACATCAGGTGGATTGCCGGCTGTTATGGCAGATAACGATTTTGTCCAAATATCTCCCCAAGGCTGATACTTGTAGTTGACATGAATCTCATTTTGCGACTGATTGAAGTCCTCGATGATTTCTTCGATCACTTCTTTTCGTGCACCTGAGCCCCAAAAAGACCAGAAATCAATATTTTTCTTCCCATCGCTTGTTTTTTCAGATGAATTAGCTGCACTTGAGCTGGCATTTGTAGCGTTGCCTGAACTACAGCCCCCTAATACCAAAAGCGCTGCACTTGCCAGCAAGCCGGTAAATAACATTTTTTTCATTTTATACCTCCAAATTTTAATGTAACCGATAACGGCTTTAATATAAAAATATCATTTTGTTCTCAAAATAACAATTTTTAAGACATATAATCTCAAAAAAAGTTGTTAAACCAACTTAAATAAATGAGCGAGCGTTTTCTTTGAATTTTTTAATCATTCGTAGGAGAATAAATGTGTATTAAAAAATGATTAGGAGGAATTTTGATGTTTAGACACCAAAAAGAATTGCAGTTTGAAGCAAAACCCGATCGTCCGAATCCGTTGATCGCCAAATATTTGCAAGAGCTTATCGGAGGCCAATATGGTGAGATGAGTGTTGCGATGCAGTATCTGTTCCAAGGATGGAGCTGCCGTGGTGAAGAAAAATACAAAGATATGCTGATGGATATTGCAACGGAAGAAATCGGCCACGTGGAAATGCTGGCGACGATGGTTGCACGTCTGTTAGAAGGCGCACCAGTAGAAGATCAAGAAGAAGCAATGAAAAAAGATCCAACAATCGGCGCGATCATTTCTGGCATGAACCCGCAGCATGCGATCGTGGCTGGCTTAGGACCTCGCCCTGCTGATAGCGTAGGCAATCCTTGGAGTGGTGCTTATATCATCGCTAGCGGTAACCTACTTGCTGACTTCAGAGCAAACTTGAACGCAGAGTCTCAAGGAAGACTCCAAGTTGCGCGAATCTATGAAATGATCGATGACCGTGGCGTGAAAGACATGCTTTCTGTCCTTCTTGCTAGAGATAGCTACCACCAAAATCAATGGGCATGTGCGGTCAAAGAATTAGAAGAAAAAGAAGGGATCCTCGTTCCAAGTACTTTCCCTCGTGAGAACGAGCGTAAAGATATCGCTTATGATTTCTATAATTTCTCAGAAGGCGATCAAAGTAGCGAAGGCTCATGGGCTAGCGGGAAAGCCTTGGATGGCGAAGGCGAATACCAATGGCTGAAAGAACCGAAAATCGAAGGTGCGGCACCTAAATTGAAACCTGTCACACCAAAAATGTACGGTACGCCTCCATTTAAATAAAAAAAAATAGAGACAGCACTCTTTTCGAGTGCTGTCTCTATTTTTTAAACTTTATCCATCACTAACTCCGGCATTTTTTCAGTCAACATCGTCCGTGCAAATCCAAGATCTGAAATCCATGGTTCGATCTGGTCGCTTTCTAAGATCAGAGGCATACGATCGTGGACAGAAGCAACAGTGCGATTCGGTGCTGTCGTCAAAATGATCGATTCTGTCACAAATCCTTCTTCTTTCCGATGGATCCGATAAAAACCGCCGACATACAAAATATCATCCTTATCCGTGAACAAAAATTTTTCTTTCTCCGTGTTCCATTCATAAAAACCGCTCATAGGGAAGACACAGCGAGTTTCAGTAAATGGCTTTCTGAATGTTTTTTTCTCCTCGACGGTTTCCGCACGAGCATTGATCATCAACTGTCCTTTTTTGAATCCTTCAAATCCCCACTTCGTACGCCCGGCAACGATCTTTTTTTCTTTGTCTGCCCCTAAAGTCACGACATGGGTTGAAGGGAACACTTCGCCAGATGCAATTTTTTCAGAAGGATCAGACTGACTCTTTTTTGCAGCTTCATAATAGTCCCGCAGTTTTTCAGATTCCAGATCAAAGAAATAACGTCCACACATCTTTACCGCCTCCTAGGATGTTCTCTACTTTTTTCTATCATACACCAATCAGAAAGAAAGTAGCGAACAAAAGGCTGTACTTAGCAGGTGATCGTTATACGCTTTGCTGAATTGACTCTTCTGATCCTCATTCGAATAAACGGTTGTTATGCCTTTCCAGTTATAAGTTCGTTCGGATCATTTGAAAATTATTTTCTAGGATAGATAGATCTTGTGTCACTTTCAATAAGAGAATACTTCCTTGTATCTCTGCGATCATCGCATTTGCTTTGATCTTCGCTTCTTCTTCTGACAACTCATGATCTGTCAGTTCCAGAAGGCGCTGTTTGATTTGTTTGGACCACTCAGATACCAATTCTAGCAGAAGTGCTCGGAAATCTTCGTCTACCACGCTCAATTCGATAATGAGGTTCCCTACAGGACAGCCGTAATAGATTTCCTGCACTTTATGACTATCGTAAATCCAGTCCAGCATTTGTTCTAGTGCTTCTCTGGCAGGGATATCAGCACTTAGGATCCCATCGAACAGCTCTGTCTGCCATTCTTCCATATGAGAACGGATCACGGCTAGACAAACCGCTTTTTTGGAATCAAAATAATAATAGAATTGACCTTTTCCTGTATCGGAAGCTGCCAAGATATCTCGGATAGAAGTTTCGTGATATCCTTTCTGGTAGATAAGATCTCTGGTTGCTGTCATGATCTTTTCTTTTGCTTTCACCTTATGAACCCCTTTTTTTGTCACCTATACTCATTGATTATATCTTAAGATTTCTTTTCTTCCAACTATTGCTAAAAAGAGCTGTGCCGATCATCTCCAACACAGCTCTGATTACTGGATCTGCTCTTTTCCCGTTTACTATCCAGAGGGTGAGCACTGATCCAAATCATTTTGTCATTCAATTATAGCTGTTCAAGTACTTGTTCAGTTGTCAGTACTTCATCAGCAATAAAACCGAAGTTCGTCAAAGCTGCGTCCATCGGTTCTTGTCCAGGAGCACCGATGGCATCTGTCGCTACTACTACATTGAAGCCATCTTCGATCAATTCACGCATATGAGAATCCACACATAGATTTGCGTTCATTCCACCCAAAATCACGGTATCGATGCCGTTTTTTCTTAGTTGGAGTGCCAGATCATTGCTTTCTGGCCCAAAGATTTTATGCGGCGAGCTGATGATTGTATTTTCATCTAGATAAGGCTTCATTTCTTCGATAAAATCTGCGCCTGAGCCTTCTACAACAGGTTCATACTGGCTATTTCTGGCAAACATCTGCTGTTCAAGCATCATGTGTTCTCCTGCGCCACCGAATTGCCATTTATGGTCATGCGGATAGAAATAATGAGGAGAGATGAAAACTTTATAGCCTTTTTCCTTTGCTTGTCGAACTAGTTCGATCATGTGTTCAATCGTATTGTATTTTTCTAAAACATCTTTTGTCAAACCGAACCCCGCACCTGCTGGTTTCAAGAATTCGATTTGTGGATCAGTTAAAACAATCGCTGTGTTGGTATTTTTAAACATGGTAAAAGCTCCATTCTTCTCTTTATTTCAATGCGTCATTCAATGCTTCGCTCATTGTCGGATGTGTATAGATCTGATCTCTCAGCAATGTATAAGGCAGATTTCCATTCATCGCCAAAGTAATCAGATTGATGACTTCCTGGGATTCTTCTGCATAGATACTTGCACCTAAGATTTTGTCTGTCTTAGGATCTACTAACACTTTGAACATCCCTTTTGGATCTTCCAGCACTTGGGCTTTAGGAACACTACTTGTCATGTATTTGAACAATTTGTATTCGACGCCTTGTGCTTTTGCTTCTTTTTCTGTCAAACCGACATTAGATAATGGCGGAGTGATGAAGACGCTATAAGGGACAGCTGGACGGTTATTTAGTGTACGTTTCGATTGTCCGTTCAACTGATCCATGATGATCCGATAATCATCCAAGGAGATATACGTGAACTGCAAGCCGCCTTTTACGTCACCGATTGCCCAAATATTCTCTGCGTCTGTTCGCAAGAATTCATCGACTACGATCACACCACGATCGGTTAGCTTCACATCAGTATTTTCAAGTCCTAGGTTTTCTGTATTTGCTTTTCGGCCAGTTGCAGCTAGTACTTTTGATGCTTTCACTGTTTTTGTTTCCCCGTTCTCAGTAAAGCTGACTTCTGCAAAATCTGCCTGATCGCTGATTTCATCTACGGAAACGCCTAAATGGAATTCGACTCCCTGATTGGTCAAATCATCTAAAATCATTTGTGCGATGTCTTCGTCTTCCCGATAAAGAAATTCAGGATGTGAGTCAAGGACGACTACTTTTGAGCCATAATGATTGAACATCGATGCAAATTCCAATCCAATATATCCTGCACCAATGATGACTAGTGTTTCTGGGAGTGCTGTCTGATCCATCGCTTGCGTTGAATCTAGCAAATAACGGCTTTCTTGCAATCCTTTGATTGGCAGGATGATTGGTTCTGATCCTGTGTTGATAAAAATACGTTCCCCTTCAACGATTGTCTTATTGCCATCTTGTGTGACTTCGATTTGGTTGTTGGAGATAAAACGCGCTGTGCCGTCCATCACTGTTCCAGTCGCTTCATCGCTGATCATATGATAATTTTTTGCCCGAAGCATTCCTGTCAGTTTTTCTTTTCGTTCCACCGCTTCTGGAAATGCCACGCCTCGCTCCCCATTGGTAATCAAAGATTTCGATGGGATGCAGGCGATGTTGATACATGTTCCGCCATACATTCTTTTAGATTTCTCGATCACTAACACTGATTCGCCTTTTGCTGCTAATGCTTTTGCTAATGTTTTCCCGCCTTTTCCGAAGCCGACAACAATATTCTGATATTTTTCCATCGCTATTCCCTCGCTTTGTTTTTTACCTACCGATTGGTACAAAAATATGATAACTCTTTTCGCGCCATCTCGCAAGTGTTTTGTCTTTTTGAAAAAAAACCAGACTAAATCGATTATCCTGCGCTTTAGTCTGGAGAGTGATTCTTATTTTTAAACAATCGTTACCTGAACGTCGATATTTCCTCTTGTTGCCTTAGAATAAGGGCAGAAATCATGCGCATCTTCTGCTAGTTTTTTCGCTTCTTCTTCGCTTACACCGTCAATATGCACTTCCAGGATCGCGCCGATCTCATACCCGCCGTCGTCAAGCGTATATAAGGAAACACGTGCTTTGACTGTGGAGTCTGCAGTAAGTCCAGCTTCTTTGATCATGTGCTGGAGCGCACCATTGAAACAAGAAGCATAGCCTGCTGCAAACAGTTGTTCCGGATTCGTTCCTTCCGCATGGATTCCTGGAGGGGTGATTTTCATGTGCATCGAACCATTTGGCGCTTCTACTTCTCCTTCACGCCCACCATGATTGATCATTGCTGTTTCGTATAATTTTTTCATTGTACTACTCCTTTCAATCATGCCTTCACTTCTGACTACATCTCCAGTGTAAGCATATTCAGCGCTTTATTCAACGATTCTGCTTACTCGAAAGCGAGTATCCCGTCCTCTACTAGCTTGCCGAAAAACAAAAATATCCCGCTTGTAAACAACAAGGTCATGTTCGTACCGAAGTAGATCGCTATTTTTTCTAAATAATCTTTGATATGGTTGATTTTAATATACATATATACCAGAAAATTGACCCCATATACTAACACAGTCAAAAAAATGACCATATTCGTCACCATTTTTTCTCCTCCTTCAGCTGACATTTCGTCAGTATCCGCAATAAACATAACATTACTTATGTTATTCAAGCAACTGCTTTTCAAATTATTCCTGCTTGTCAATGATCAAAGGCTCGACTGTCGGATATTCAGCCAATGCGTGCGCCAACTCTTTTAAGACCATGGGATTTTTACCAGCTTCATCGTTTTCGATCTGTAAGACAAGTAGTGGTTCGTGTAAGCTGAGGCGAAGCAAGAACCAGCCACTTCCATATGGACTGCTCAGATCATATCGTATTCCTTCTTCGTTGTCTGTATTTGCTGTTATACCCGTTTTTCCTTCTAATTGTTCAGCTACCCCTGCAATGATCTGCTGTCCCTCTCGTTTAGGATCGTCTCCGTTCAATCGCAGTCTGATTTCTTGTACTTCCACTGGTTGTGCCAGTTCTTTGATATGATCATCAAGAGAAAGTCCTCTTTCCCTCAAACTAGGGAGCATCATCAGGATCTTTGCAATGACATATGCGCCATCATCTAAAAAATAATTTTCTTTGAATGCAGCATGTCCGCTTGTCTCAATCGCCAATGGTGCATCCAGTCCAGCCTTGTTCAATTCGATCGCTTTGTTGATCACATTCCGGTACCCTGAGATATAACGGACTTGGATACCGCCTTTTGCTTCGATGAATTGCTGTAAGTGCGTAGAAGTCGGAGAATTGGTAACGATTCTTGCACCTGGATAGTCACTTAAAACCATGGTACTCAAAACGGCAATCAGATTGTTCCGGTTGATGACTTGTCCAGAAGCTGTGACTACTGCTGAACGATCGACATCTGTATCAAAAATCACACCAAGGTCTGCTTTATTTTCTAAAACGGCCTGTTTGATACTTGCCATCGCTTCTTTATTGTCGGGATTGGGGATATGATTAGGAAAATAGCCGTCTGGTTCCAGAAATTGTGAACCCGTCGTATCTGCACCGAGTTCCTGTAATACGTATTCTGCGAAAAAACCGCCTGAACCGTTACCAGCATCCACTACGATATGCCAGCCCGCCAATGGTTTTGTTTCTTGACTCCCGATTCCTTTTCTGATTTTTTCAACTAGATCTTTCGCATATGGTTTAAGGATATCTGCCATTTTTCTTTTCCCAGTTTTCTCGTTTCTGCTGGCAGTTTCGGCCGAAAGAATCCATGCGACATCTTCTTTTTCTGCTCCTCCAGCTGGCCGGAAAAATTTCAGCCCGTTGAACTCATACGGCAAATGACTTGCAGTCAGCATGACAGCAGCATCACACTTGAATTCTGCAAACTGTGTTGCCATGAACATAGCAGGAGTTGTCGCTAATCCGAAATCGATTACATTTATTCCTTGCGAAATCAGACTTTGGATCAGTGCTTCCTTTAATTCTGGACCGCTTATTCTACTGTCTCTGCCTATTCCGACGGTCAAACTACCGGCTTGGTAAGCCTCTTCTTGTTCTTTTCTTAACCAGCTGACAAGGCCCCATCCGATCTTTTCTACTGCTTCGATAGTCAAATCAGCGGCCCTTTCTTTTGCTGCAATAGCGATCCCGCGGATGTCTGATCCATTTTGCAACGCTTTCATTTCTGTCATGTCATCATTCTCCTTTCCTTATTCCCTCATATTTTCCAATTTGTCTGCAAAAGCTTCCGCCTCTTTTTCCGATCGGCAAATAATGATGAAGGTATCCACACCAGCGATCGTCGCTACTACTTCTGGATATTGGGCTTCATCTAACCAGTTGGTGACAACATCTGCACCGTTTTTTTCGGTCAGCACAACGATCATGAACTGGACGACTTGGATCCGTAAGACCTCTCGTTTTACAGAGCTGCGCAAACGATCTTCAGTCAAAGATACAGAAGGCTGGCTGAAGAGTGAGTAGCGGATATTTTTATTTTCATCTTGTGTTTTGATTAGTTTAAGCTCTCGGATATCACGTGAGATCGTTGCTTGTGTCGCACGCACACCGGCTTCTTGTAAACGTGCCAGCAGTTCTTCTTGTGTACTGATCGGATATTCTGTGATAATTTGGCGAATCAATGCCTGACGCTGGTTTTTTTTCATAATAGACACCTCTCGTAACTAATTATAGCAAAAAAAAATAAATTTTGCGGTTTTTTTGGTATTTTTTACTTTTATTTTTTGTTTCTTCTTTTAGTCGATCGCTACGCGTAAAATTGTTTTCATTTTTTCAGGTACTGCTTTTCTTGGATCACTTAAGTATATCTCTTTGTGCTCTTTCGAAAGTCTCTCATGACCTTCTTGCTGGATGAACATCTCCAGTTTTTCAAAGGTTTCCGGTTCATCATCGTACGGCCCGATGTGCAGGATCTGCGCTACTCTTCCTTCTTCTATCGAAAGAAATTCTACCTGATCTGCTAAATCTGCCGGGAGTTTTGCAGCAGCGCGTACAAGTGCTTCTTGTGCGATGTCTTCGGTCACAAAATCAGGCTGTCTGATCATGAGCTGATAAGAAAAATGTTCTTTTTTCATCACCTTTTCCTGTAAGAATTTTTCCTGGAGTCCCCATTGCCCTTCTAGCGGATAAACCGTGTATGGCAGATAACCGGGTATCTGCCAGTCTTTTTTGGGAGCCATACGAATGGTGTAACTGACAGCATACAGACAGGCAACACGTCTTTGAAAGTCCTCTTGATTCGGATCACCGATGCCTTTGATGCTGAAGAATTGCTGGGTGGGTAATTCTAAAATCTGCGGTTTCTTTTTTGCACTGTAGCTAGGATCTGATTTTCGCCATTCGATTTTTTCCATGTGTCTCCTCCAACGTCCATTTTTCTCTTATTTATTCCTATAATAACTCTTTCGTGATGCCTTGGCTAATCTTATTGACACTGTTTTTATGTCTATGCTAGAATGAATGCAGATGAATAAATCGTACAGATAACACGTAATCACGTGTCGAGAGAGAGGCGATTTCTATTTGACAAATAGAAATCTCTCTCTTTTTTTACGAAATTTTTTAGAGGTGATCTTATGACAAAACAAAAACAACTGCTGCTAGTTCCAGCAGTGATCGCAACGGGGATGATGTCATTTGCGGGAGTCCTGATCGAAACCGCGATGAACGTCACGTTCCCTACATTGATCGAACAATTCCATTTGACCACATCGCAAGTCCAATGGGTAACGACTATTTACTTGCTGATGATCTCCATCGTTGTACCGCTTTCCACCTATTTGAATCGGAATTTCAGTATCCGAAATCTGTTTCTACTTTCCAATTTGCTGTTTCTGGCTGGTATTTTAGTTGATTTCTTCTCGCCGACCTTTATGATCCTACTTTTTGGTCGTCTGCTACAGGGGGCTGCAACTGGGATCGCTTTACCACTGATGTTCCATATTATTTTGACATTCGCACCAATGAGCCGCCGGGGAGCGATGATGGGCGTCGGTACGCTGACAACTGCAATCGCACCTGCGATCGGGCCGACTTATGGGGGGCTTTTGACTTCTAATTTTACTTGGAATCATATTTTTCTGTTTCTCGTACCAGTCTTACTCGTCTCTCTTGTGCTTGGCCTGTTCGCTATCCCGAAAATGCCTGTTCACAAAAGCGGTCGCTTGGATGTACTGAGTATTTTCACTTTATTCTTGTTCTTTAGCGGCAGCTTGACTTTTCTAAGTACTTTAGGCACATGGACAAGCTGGCTCGGACTTGCGATTGGGGTAATCGGGGTGATTCTTTTTTATCGCAGAACCAAAAAAATCGATGATCCTCTGATCCAGTTTTCGATTTTTTCGAACCGATCTTTTCGACTGTTTCTGTTCAGTTTCTTAGTCTATCAATTTTTATTGCTGGGTGTATCTTTTGTCTTGCCGAATTTTATCCAGATCGTTCAAGGAAACAGTCCTTTTGTCGCTGGCTTGTCTATGCTTCCTGGCGCAGCAGTAGGTGCTTTGCTTTCGCCAGTATCTGGTAAATTGCTGGATCAATATGGTCCTGGAAAACCGATCATGGCTGGGCTGATTCTTTCATTTATCGGCTGGTCTGCACTCGTTTTGCTTTTGGGCCATGTTTCTCTTGGTTGGCTGATTGCTTGTCATGTCGTTTATATGATCGGTATCGGGCTTTCTTACAGTAACATGATGACCACTGGGATGAATGCCTTAAGTGATGAGTTCCAGGCAGATGGCAATGCGGTATTCAATACGCTGCAGCAATTCTCCGGGGCAGTGGCGACTTCTCTTGTGGCTGTGATCATCGGGCTTGTTCAGAGTCATGCTGATTACAGCTATGAATTCTCTACTACCTTAGGATCCAAAGCTGCTTTAGGCGTTTTGCTTCTTTTATTACTAGCTAGCTTCATTAGCTTTATCCGCTACAGTACTCGCACCAGCAGATCATAAGTAACAGACACACGGCAGACGGTTGCATCTGCCGTGTTTTTGTGTGAGAATGTATAGCGAAAAAAAGGAGGCTTTTTTATGGAAAAAATCGCCATCATCGGCGGTGGGATCATCGGGATGACACTAGCAAATTATCTGGATACGTCTAAATTTGCTGTGACGTTATTCGATGATCAGACAGGACAGGCAACAAAAGCCAGCGCAGGAATCATTTCTCCCTGGTTATCCAAAAGAAGGAACAAGCAATGGTATCAGCTGGCTAAAGACGGCGCTGCCTTTTTCCCTAAACTGATCCAAGATTTTGCACTCGATCAGTCGATTTATGCCCAATGCGGGACACTTCTTCTCCGTCCAAAAGAAACATTGACGGATTTAGCAGAATTAGCTGAGAAACGCCGGGAGGAAGCTCCGGAAATCGGACATATCGATTTACTGTCACCTGAGCAGACGGCAGACGCACTTCCTTTACTGAAACCAGCAGATTCTTTGCGTATCAGCGGAGGCGGACGTCTGGATGGCAAAGCCTATCTGGAACATCTCGCCCTTCGATCTGCCAATAGGAAAGTAGAGCTAGTAGCTGGACACGTGACCTTGAAAAAATCTCAGGATACCTGGTGTATTCAAGGGGAATTTGGTGAACGTTTCTTTGACCGTGTCGTATTAGCACCTGGCCCTTCTTTAAAACTACTTTTAGCCCAGATCGGTTATCAAGCAGATATCCGTCCGCAAAAAGGACAGCTAGTCGTATTTGACACACCTTATACTGTCAGCCAAGAATGGCCAGTGGCGATGCTTGACGGCGAAGCAGATTTTATCCCATTTATTAACGGAAAGATTTTGTTAGGTGCCACTCATGAAAATGAAGAAGGCTGGGATCTGACTCCTACTCCAGAGGCTTATCATTCTCTGACAGAAGGGACAAAGCACTTTATGGCTGAACCTGCACAACTGGATCAATGGCCGCATCATCTGCGTGTCGGAACACGAGCTTATACTTCTGATTTTGCGCCATTCTTCGGTCCGTTGCCTGATGACGCAAGTATCTTGGCAGCAAGCGGACTTGGCTCTTCTGGTCTGACGACAGGCCCTTATATCGGTTACCTCTTAGCATCGTATGTAAACAGCGGGGTCTGGCAAGGAACGATGTATCAAAAAGAGATCGGAAATTATATTACTCGAGTCTAAAAAAACAGGAAAAGAAGAAGCTGCGAGAAAAGACTTGTCGCAGCTTCTTCTTTTTATGGAAATCCCTGCTGCCATTTTTCCAGCAAGCTTTTTAGACACTCTCCTGCTTCTGCGGGCAAATGATCGTAGCCTTCTTGCTCCTCGATAAATCGAAGGCGTACTGCTAAACGCTGTTTGAACAAGTCGATATACTGTTTTTCTTCCAGCGGGAGTGAAAAACCTGCAATCGGCAAATAAGAGATCTCTGATAATGGTCCAAAAGGCTCGAACTGAGTGGTCTGATGAACGATTTTTTCTATGCTCGTCAACGTTGTTTCAGGCGTCACCTTTTCCCCATTGAAATGTCCCGTATTCAAGATGTAGCATTGCGTGCGTTGTTTGCTGAAAAGATCCCTGAATGCCTGATAATCTTCTTGCAGCGGGTATGCTCGAAACGGATTCGCGAAGGGTTCGATCACTAACTGATCAAGCTGTGTATCTCTGATATTTTCTGCGCTTGATCGCTTCGTAGCAAGTGTCAATCCGAAAACGGCGGATAAGATCGGATCATTGATTCGAAGAACAGGTGGCAGCGAATCATCTTTCGTGAGCCAAAAAACAGCATCGATTTTTTCTTTTAAGTGATCTGTCCGGTTTGGCGTCACAAATCTCGATTTCACTGTGCGGCCATTCCCATTACGGATATCCGAAGTGACTAGCACTTTTTTCCCGTCAGGATCAAGTGTGACCCCTACGTTCTGGCATGTAAGGAAGAAATCGATTGACAGGTCATCTGCCGGATAGTCTTGTGTCTTGTCGAAATAAGCAGGTTCAAGCGCTGTGGCAGAACCATCTGACCGCGAAATCACAAAGGCGTCATCATGGAGGATCGTCACTGGCATTTTCTCCGAATGCTTGGCTAAGGTGATGGTCGACTTGCCTGAACCTGATAGTCCAAAAACAGCCATCGTATAAGCTGTATCCTCTAAACGATATTGCTTCATGCCGCCGTGACAGGCAACGAATCCATGCCGGTTCGCCATTGCCCAGGCAAGTGTCAATGTCGCTTTTTTCAGTTCACCGAAGTAGCGTAGTCCTAGTACTGCAGCAGCATTATGAAGCGGATCGAGCAGCACAAGTCCGTCTGGATAATCTGCATTTGTCCACTCAGGGTCGCAGAAGAGATAAAAATCGCCTTCTGAAAAAGCAGTGGATTGCTGATATTTCTCCTTTTCTGCGGCCGTTGCTAATTGAAAATTCAGCAAATACGAATAAAGATTGTTCTCGAAACCTTCCGGGATGAGCAGATGGCTCTGAGCAGAGAATGCTTTATCCAATCCCACGAACACTTTTCCCGAATAAAATTTGCGGTTTCGACTTTGATATACAGCTTCCCGCAGGATCTTTTCATATGTGGCGCAATCGACGTTTGGCTTCCCGATGATCCGCCTAGCTGAAGCCGTTCGTCCGACAATCTCTCCGTCATTGAAAACCAGTACTTTCGCTTCACTAGGCAATCCCAATTCGTTTACATGAGCAATCGGCAGATCCGTCTCGATCGTCCCTGCACTTTCTTTTGCCAGTTGATAGGCTTCGGTCAAATCTTTGATTTCCTGAACATTGTTTCCATAAAAAGCCGTCTCAATGATTGAGCGAATACTGGAAAACACTGGATTTTTCTCATTGATCTCAGTTTTCTGAAACATTGCTTTTGTCGTCATGATTTCTCCTTCGTTCTTTGATATGCCGTCATTATATATAAAACGTTTTCTTTTCTTATTATAACTTATCCAGTCTCTTCTTTACGACTATTTATGTTTCATTTGGGGAGTTTCGGACAAAAAGAACACAAAAAAACCGAGAGAACCGATAACAGTTCTCCCGGAATAATGATGATGGATGACAATCGGCTTAGTACCAGCCGTTTGCTAACCAGAATGTTTTAGCAGCGTCCCATGAACCATAACGAGATGTTACATATTGATCTGCTACGCGTTCTTGGTTTGCAGCTGAATAGTCGCCGTTCAAGTATGAAGCGTCTAATTGGTAACGGCCGATGTAGCGTCCGTTTGTTGCTGTGTAAGAACCGCTTGATTCTTTTTGTGCGATCCATTCTTTTGCTGAATTAGTCGTACTTGGAGTTGTTGCTGTTGCAGCAGCTGGGGCAGCAGGTGCTACTTCAACTGTTTCAACTGGGGCAACGTATGTATGTTCGTTCGTTGCTGTTTCAGTTGCTGTTGTGCTTTGTGCAGGTGCTGAAGCTTCGCTTGAAGTTGGGATCGTTAATTGTTCGCCAACAAAAATGCGGTTGATGTCTGCAATTGAATTTTTTTCAGCAATTGCTTGAATCAATGAATTGTCGCCTGCAAATTTTTGTGAGATCTTAGATAATGAATCACCTGATTGGATAGTATATACTTCATCAGCGTGAGCATCTGTAGTTCCTACAAACATTGCAGTGGCACCAGCAGCAAAAGTTGTTCCTAAAACGATTTTTTTAATTGAATTCATAGTAAGCTCCTTTATGTTCTCATGTTTTCTTTCAACGTCATTAACTTTATCATCTAGAAATATTTCATAGGTAAAAGAAGTATGACATTTGATGACAAAATGACGCATTATTTAATATTTGTAACATTTGAGACGGATAAAAAATCAGACTAAAGTCGTAGAACCTAATGAAATCAACAAAGGAAACGATTTTTCACGTTTTTTTATATTCCATGAAAAACATGTGTTTTTGTAATATTTCTCCTCATTTCTTGTAAAAAAACTCGATTTTTTTTATTTATTTCTCTCATAATTTATTAAAAAAGTGTAAAAAATAAAAAAAAACCAGTAATTGTTACAACAATTACTGGACAAATATTTGAAACCATGAAAGATATCACTTGTTTTTACGTCTGTTTTTCGTTTGCAGCATCTGCATTGCCTGCTGCAATTCCTCTCTGACTTCCTCTTCTGTTTCTTTTTCTAACGAATCAGTTAATACCGCTTGCCATTTTTCAGGCTCTTTCGTTCCTAAACGGCCAATTGCCCATGCCGCTGTTCCACGGATCACTGGGCGGATATCTGTCAGGCATTCTTCTATTTCCGGCAATGCACTGCGATCGCCCAAATTCGCCAAGGCTATCAGTGCGTTACGCTGCAGCGGTTTTTTCCCTCTCCAAGAACCTGCCAGATGTCCAAACTGCTGCTTGAACTCTTTATTTGACATCGAAAGCATCGGCTTTAATTTAGGATAGACTTCATCAGCTTTTGGCTCCATCTCTTCATGAAAATGAAAGTCTTTGCCTTGGTTATAAGGACAAACTAGCTGACAGATATCACAGCCATACACGACATTTCGCATCTTCTTCCTGTATTCTTCCGGCATCAGGCCCTTGGTTTGCGTCTGATAGGATAAACAGCGCTGGGCGTTCATCCGTCCGTCCCCCAATAATGCTTTAGTCGGGCAGGCAGTCACGCATCGAGTGCAGTCACCACAGCCGAACTCCCCGGGTTTGTCCGGTTCGAAGACGATATTCGTGATGATTTCGCCCAAATAAACGAAGGACCCGAATTCTTCGGTGATGAGCAGTCCGTTTCTTCCGATAAAACCCAGTCCTGCTCTCTGGGCTACTGCGGTATCGATCAGCTCTCCTGTATCTACTTGAGGCGCGAAACGCCATTCTTCTTCCTGCTGCCAGTATGCTGCTCTCGTTTGGATGAATCCGATCAGCCGATTCAAACGATCCCGTAAAATATCGTGGTAATCGATTCCCCAAGAAGCACGGGCAAATTGTCCACGTTTCTCATCTTTCGGGATCTCCTGATGGATTTTTGTCGGATAGGCCAATGCGATCGAGATGATCGATTTCGGCTCATCAAACGTTTTTTCTGGATAGATTCGTTCCTCGATCACGGGATGTTCAAATCCAGAAGTATGTCCAGCAGCTTTTTGCTCTTCTAATGACTCTTTCAGGTAGTCAAAAGGTTCAGCAGTAGTGAAGCCGATCTTATCGATGCCCAAACGCTTGCTTTCCTGAATGATCTCTTCTTTTAATGTCATCTTTTCTCACCTGTTCCTATTGTTAGCGACTGTATACTCCATAATATAATTTTTCTTTTTTGAGTTGTACAAACTGGATCTGCTGGTCGGTGATGTTCTTTTCTTCCATCCATCGTTTTCTTGCGGCGAATACTTCCCAGTAGTTGGTGGAGATCAGTTTTCTCTGATCATCCAGTGCGTTGAAGAAATTAAGTGACACCGGTTTGGTATGGAGAAGCTCATGCAGGCGCATCTGCTCCTTTGGCGGAAATTCAGAAATATCCCGTGAATACAGCACTTCTTCGTATAGATTTTTTTGCTGGAAATAAGTAAAGGTTTGCGGGATCTTACCGGGCCGTGCGATCAGTACGAGTCGATTATAGAATAAATTCATTAATTTGCTGTTAGCGATAAATGCACTTTTATAGTAAGCAGATTGGATTTTTTTGATGACTCCTTCTGCGCCGATTTCTGAAAATAAAGCAGGCCACGCATTCATTTTGGTTTCATTGCCTTGTTTGACTAACACGCCGGGGACAAATCCGACTGAAGAAAGAAAGACAAAATAGCCGATACCCGTTTCTTCATCTAACGGCTGAAATTCGTCAAACAGCCATTTTCCCGGATAACGTTCTTCTAGCGGCGGCTCTTGCTGTGTTTCATTTTCTTTCTGATTTGCTATGAATAATCCAGCCATCTCCGTTTCAAGAAATTGAAGGTCCTGATCCTTATCTGCGTTCATTTGCTGATCGATCTGGTCGAAGAGTGCTTCTTTGATTATCTGTTTATCTTTACGTGTAAAATTCATAGCGTCACCTTCCTTTCTTTCCTTTAACTATAACGGAATTTAACGAAAAAGGATATCCGTATGCTAAAAAAACAAGTGAAATTTCTCCTTGTTTTTCTCAAAAAAAATGCAGAAAATCGGCTTCACAGCCAAGTCTTCTGCATTTCTTGCTAATCTGTATTCTGCGAAAGTCCTTTATGGATCGTCTCGATGTTCCACTTCATCATTTGATAATAGGAGTCTCCAGTCTCTCCTTTTTTTGCGATCGAATCTGTGAATAGCTTATCATAGATGCTTAAGCCTGTTTCTTTGGCTACACGCTCCATGCTTCTGGCATCGACACTTGTTTCGACGAATAAGACCGGAACTGCTGATTCTCTTACTTGATTCACGATCGACTTCATCTGATCTGGTGTCCCTTGGCTTTCTGTATTGATTTCCCAAATATACGCAGCGGGAAGGTCATATGCTTTTGAGAAGTACTTGAATGCTCCTTCGCTTGTGACCAACAGCTTCTTACTTTCTTCGATCGTCTGGAATTTTTCTTTTGCCTGTTCGTCTAGCGACTGCAGCTTCTCCATGTATGTTTCTGCATTTTTTTTGTAATCTTCTGCGTGTTTTTGATCTTTTTCAGAAAAAATCCTTGAAATTTCTTTCACATATTCGATTCCGTTCGACAGGTCTAGCCAGGCATGAGGATCTGCTTGTGTTTTCTTCTTGTCATTCGATAGATAAAGCGGTTCGACATTGGTACTCACAGCAAAGTAGTCTTTTCCTTCTTCTTTCTTAGCAGTATCCATCAAATTCGTAAACCAGCTGTTTCCTGTTTCGAGATTCAACCCGTTATACAAGATCACATCCGCATCGCTTGCCTTTCGGATGTCTTCCGGTAGCACCTCATACTCATGAGGATCTGTTCCTACTGGCACGATACTGTGGATCTTAACATGCTCTTTTCCGACTTCTTTAGCCATATCCGCCAAAATAGAATTGGTCGCGACTACTGAAAGCTTGTTTTCTTTCTTTGATTGACCGCATCCGGCTAAGAAAAAAGCCCCGACGATCGTGAACAAAAATAGCCATTTATATTTCTTCATTTAGTTGCTCCTTTTCTGAAATAAGATTCCTTTTGATGGCGAGAATAAAAATGCCAGGACGAAAAATACCGCACAAGCTAAGACGATCGTGGCTCCTGATGGCCAATTATAGCTGTAGCTGAAAAACACGCCGACCACCGCACTCATGACACCAATCGTTGCAGACAAAGCAATCATTTTTGCTAGATGATTGGTGAGAAGATAGGCTGTTGCAGCTGGTGTGATCAGCATAGCGATCACTAAGATCGTCCCGACTGTCTGCAGACTGACCACTGCTACTAATGTCAAAAAGAACATCAGTAAATAATGGATCAATCCCGTGTTCAACCCATATGCTTTTGCCATCATCGGGTCGAATGAAGTGATTTTCAGCTCTTTATAGAATAAGAAGACAAAGAGCAAGACGATGCCGCTGATCACGGCTGTCAGCAATAAGTCGCTTTCTCGGACAGCCAGCACATTTCCAAATAAAATATGGTACAGGTCAGTCGCACTCTGCGCAAAAGAGATCAAGATGATCCCCAATGCAAAAAACGAACTGAAGACGATCCCGATTGCTGTATCATTCTTCAATCGGCTGCGTTGCGTGACGAACCCGATGATTCCTGCAGTCAGCATCCCGAAAATCGTTGCCCCGAAAATGTAGCTGAACCCGAACATATAAGAAATCGCTACACCAGGCAGTACCGCGTGGGAGATCGCATCCCCCATCAGAGACATCCCCCGCAAAATAATAAAAGAACCGATGACTCCTGAAGCAATCCCGACCAATATGGAGGTGATGAGGGCATATTGCAAAAACTGGTAATTCATGATTCCTTCTATAAATGAATGGATCATTTGTTTTCCGCTCCTTTCAGCTGGCTGATGATCTCACCATATGCCCGCTGCAGATTTTCTGCGGTAAATATCTCTGAAACCGGTCCTGCTGCGATCAATTCCTGATTCAGCAAAATCACTTCATCGAAATAGGCTTCTACCTTATGCAAATCATGGTGGACGATCAGCAGCGTTTTTCCTTCTTCTTTCAGTTCTTTCAGGATCGAAAAGATTTTCTTTTCACTCACCGCATCGATCCCTACGAAAGGCTCATCCAGAAAAATCCATTCTGCTCCTTGCGCTAGCGCCCGAGCAATAAAGACACGCTGAAGCTGACCGCCTGAAAGCTCGCTGATCTGTCTCTTCGCATAATTGGACATCCCAACTTTTTCCAGAGCTTGAATTGCATGTTCCTTTTCCTTTTTTCCTGGTCGTTGTCCCAGACGCAATGAAGGATAGGTACCTAACAGGACCACGCCGAACACATCGATTGGAAATGACAGATCTAGCTCACTTCGCTGCTCAACATAGGCGATCTTTTTTCGTACTTCGCGGATTGCTTTTCCGCCAAAGACGATTTCGCCGGAAGTATTCGGTACCAATCCTAGTAAAGCTTTCATAAATGTCGACTTTCCTGCACCATTCGGGCCGATGATCCCAGTGATATTTTGCGGTTTTATGGCTACATCAATATCTTTCAAGGCTGTTTTCCCTTGATAAGCCGCTGAAAGATGCTGGATTTTTATTGTTGTGTCTATCATGTTTCACTCCTTTTTAGGTTTACCTAACTTTTTATTTAACTACAGTTTAACTAAAAAGGAAAGCATTTTCAAGTGTTAGCTTAAAAAATCTTTTAAATATCCCCTCGCATTTTATGAAAATTTTCTGTAGAATCACATCAAGAGTTCATTGAGACAAAAAAGAAAGAAATTGCTTGCTGCTTTTTCGTTGAGCCAGCTATTTTTTGTCTAATTTTTATCTCTTAGCTCATGAAGAAAGGAGTTTTTAGATGGAAGAAAAAAAATTGAACCGAAGTCTTAGCGCACGCCACATCCAGATGATCGCTCTGGGCGGTACCATCGGCGTTGGATTATTCATGGGTGCTTCTTCTACCATACGCTGGACAGGGCCTTCTGTCATGGTAGCGTACGCAATCGCAGGTTTCTTTTTATATCTGATTATGCGGGCTTTGGGTGAGATGCTTTATATTGATCCTTCGACAGGTTCGTTCGCCAACTATGCGAGCGAATATCTCCATCCAGTCGTTGGTTATCTGACGGCTTGGAGCAATGTCTTTCAATATGTTGTCGTGGGAATCAGTGAGGTGATCGCAGTTGGTTCCTATATGAATTACTGGTGGCCTGATTTGCCTGCTGTTATCCCTGGTGTCATTGTCGTTCTCTTTTTGATGCTGGCAAACCTTGTCTCGGTGAAAGCATTCGGGGAACTGGAATACTGGTTTTCGATCATCAAAGTCGTGACGATTGTTTTAATGATCATTGCAGGTCTCGGTGTGATTCTATTTGGATTCGGCAATCATGGTCAGGCAGTAGGGATTTCAAATCTGTGGAAGAATGGTGGCTTCTTTACTGGCGGGATCAAAGGATTTTTCTTTGCGTTGTCAATCGTGGTCGCTTCTTATCAAGGCATCGAACTGATTGGGATGACAGCTGGCGAAGCGGAAAATCCGAAAAAGACGATCGTCGAAGCGGTTCAGTCGACGATTGGACGAATCCTGATCTTTTATATCGGTGCAATTTTTATTATTGTCAGCATTTATCCATGGGATCAGCTAGGAGAAATCGGCTCTCCCTTCGTCCAAACCTTTTCTAAGATAGGGATCACATTTGCCGCAGGGCTCATCAATTTCGTTGTGATCACAGCAGCTTTGTCAGGATGCAATTCTGGTATATTTAGCGCAAGCAGGATGATCTATACACTGGCGGTGAGCGGAAAGATGTCCAAAAAATTCCTCAAGCTTTCGCGACATGGGGTTCCCTTCTATCCGGTCGTTGCGATTTCTGGCGGGATTTTTATTGGTCTGGTTCTGAATTACCTTTTGCCGCTGTTTTTCGATCATTTCGAGAATATCTTCGTATTTGTGTACAGTTCGAGTATCCTGCCGGGAATGGTTCCATGGATTGTGATCTTACTCAGTGAGATACGGTTCAAAAAGGCTCATGAAGAGAAGATGGCGAAGCATCCTTTCAAAATGCCGCTTTCTCCTTATACGAATTATCTGACTTTAGCATTCTTAGCAGTCGTCCTTGTCTTTATGTTCATCAATCCAGAAACAAGGATCTCGTTACTGATCGGGTTCGTCTTTTTACTTTATATGACGCTCCATTATTTTCTTCGGGAACGTAGAATGCAAAGAAAATAAAAAAATCTGGAATGAAGATTTGAGATCGAATCTTCATTTCAGATTTTTTGCTTTTATACTAATTCAATTTCAACACTTCACCGGGTGTCAAGAAATAATCATCCATGCTCATCCCATTCAGCGCCAAGATCGTCTCTACTGGCACACCTGTCCGTTGCGCAATCTGATTGGGTCCTTCTCCTGCCAGAACAACAGTCGAAGCTCCTTGCGTGCTTTGACTGCTAGCTGTTGTCTCGTTTGCCGAGGCGCTTCCTGCATATTCGCCATACTGGCTGGATGAGGTTTGGGTCTCGCTTGCTGTAGTCGATCCAGTAGTTTCTGCTGTTTCTGATGGTTCTGTCGTTTCAGATACCGATTGGCTGCTGGCTGTCTCTGCCTGTAAAGCAGCACTTGTCCGCAGATAAATATCTGAGATTTTAGCGACTTGGTTCGTATAATTCGCAGATAACTGATTGATCAGCGTAGCCAGATCGACACCGGATTTGTCATCTGCTGCTTGATAAGCTGATCTTAACTTGCTGATCCCTTCATCAGATATCGCTTGAAGTTCCCGTGCTTTTTGGTTTGCAATCGCTGATAAGCCGGCAACACCGTCCGTATTGTTTTGGATCTCTGCCTGGTATTCTTCGATCAGCACAGGTGTTTTCTCATCGATTTGTTTCGAATAATCAGTGACGACTGCTTCAAGCTGCGTTTTCAGATCCTTTTCTTCCGTTTTTTTGTCCGATGACTCTGTCTGTTTCGTCTCGGAAGAAGTTGTATCTGCTGTTTTTTTGGATTTCACTGTCTTTGTCTCTGATGTGACTGCGCTTTTTGCACTTGATGTGTTTTTCCCGTGGAAGTACAGTCCAGCGATAGCTCCGACTGCCAGCAAAAAGACTGCGGCTGCAGCCCCGATCTTCATCCATCGTTTTCGAGCTTCCTGTTTTTGCTGCCGTCTGCGGGTCATACGGACGTTTTCTTCTCGTTCATTGTCATAATTCATTTTTTCACCACCAGTTTATTTATGTAAAATAGCGTTATCAATACATGATACCTTTATTGTAGCAAATAAACGAGATTCTGCACATTGTTACCCGTGTTATTTATGACGAAAAATTCACCATTTTCGATGGTTCCAAGATTCTCCGTCGATTTCGCCTTTTAGCTGGATAATCCGTTCGTCGGTTTCAGCTATCAGCTTTTGTGTCTCATAGAGCAAGGCACGGCTTTCATAATCTGCTTGTCTGCTCAGTTCTTCCAATTGCTGCTGCAGCCATTCGTTCGTCATAGCGAAGTTCCTTTCATTTCTTGTAATGTGAATGTCAAATCTTCAATTTTTTCTTTTGCTTCGATCAATTCATCAATGACATACTTTTTCCTTTGCGGATCTGCTTGTTCCAGTGACTGATTCTCCTGCAGCTGCTGGATGAACCATTCGATCCGATGCACCAGTGACGGCTTGTCTTCTAAAGTGAGGTACTGCTGATAGGCGACGAGTTTCTCCCAACGTGTTTCTTGTGTCTGGTACATGAATTGCGCCATCACAAAAGGCGGTAAGTAAGTCATCTGGAATTTATGGGCAATACGCTGATACGGCCGTAAAAATTCTGAGAGTGTGTACTCTTCTTTCCCGCCGGCTTGATATTCTTTTTCAGAAACGCCAGTCGATAAGACGATCCCTAATTCTTTCCCTTTCAATGCTGCTTCTGCGTGCTCTAAAACTGTGTCTTGCCACATCTTTAGATGCGCAGGTGCGCTGTACCAGTAAAAAGGAAATTGAAAAATGATCCGATCATGTTCGCTTAATAACTGCAATTCAGCCTCCAATTCGATCTTTCCCTCTGGATAAAGCGACTCCAGATGATGCCATGTAACAGGCAGATTGGCAGAAGCCTCTTTGAAAAACTGCTGATTCAGCGATTCTTCGATAGTCGGATGGCTGACAAGGATCAATGTCTTCATCTCTTTTTCTTCCTTTCTTCTATATAGTTCTTGTTCAATAGTGTAGCATACCGGTTTGAGCATTGTTTGTTTTCATGCTTTTTTCTGTAGTTAAGTGGACCAGGAGACGACCGCTTGTTTTTCTAATTGCTTTTTCAGGGATTCTAGCGTGATATTCTTGAGGTCCTCGTTTTTCATGCGTTTGCGGTAACTCGTTGCTGTTTCTCCTGTACTTTTTTTGAACATGCGGCTGAAGACGACCAGACTGTTGAAGCCAACCTGATAGGCGATATTCTCAACTGATTCATTCGTTAGAGAAAGCAGGAATGCTGCACGATTGATCCGAACGCCGATCATATATTCCTTGATGCTTGTGCCCATATGATTGTGAAACACTCGAGATAAATGACTCCGATTGACAGCTAAATGCTTTGCGATCCCCTCAACTGTGAGCTGTTCAGCATAATGCTCCCCGATATACTTGACCGTCTCTACGGCTAAAGGAGAGTACACCTTTTGTTCGCCTAAACTGATTTTCCCGCCATCTTCCAGCAGAACTGCTAAAAAACGATAAGTAAGCGAATTCAAATAAAGTTCATTAGCTAAACTTTCGGGAGAATAATTCATACATTCCAAAATAATATCAATATATTTCTGGATATTCGAGGAGATCATCGTATATTTGTCTTCTTTAAATAGCGAATGCCGGATGATCTCATCTGCTTCTGGTCCTCCAAAAGAAAGCCAGAAGTAGATCCACGGCTCCTCTGCATCAGCTAGATAAAAAGTCGAATCTCCCGGCCGGATCAAAAACAAATCACCTTTTTTCAAATGGTACTGTTTGTTTTTGACATGATAAGTTCCTTTTCCTTCCATAACGATATGCAGAATATAATCTTGACGGATCGCAGGACCAAAGGAATGAAAGGGCAAGGTCTTGGAGAAGCCGCAAAAATCAAAATACAGTTTCTTATCCAATTGCTGGTGTTCTTTTTTCAGAAAAATCGCTTGTTCCATCAAACCACTCCTTTCCTCTCTTAGTATAATGCAACAAAACGTTAAATAAAAGTCACAGAAATACGTTAAAAAGGAAGCGATTTCTTGGTAAATTGAAGATATTAAAAGATCTTTGCTATTCATTGTAACCGGTTCACTTTTTATTGTATATTTAACAGGAAAGGAATATAAATTATGAAAAACAAAATGATGCAGCGTATCTCTTATGCTTTGGGGGCTTTCGGGCATGATACCTTCTACGTTACACTGAGCACTTATTTCATGGTCTTTGTCACAAGTCAGATGTTCGCAGGTGCAGATAAAGCAACAACAGCCAAAATGATCGCCACTGTTACTAGCCTGGTGGTCGGTATCCGTCTGGTGGAGATCATTTTCGACCCGCTGATTGGAGGAATTATTGACAATACTCGTACGAAATACGGAAAATTCAAGCCTTGGCTTGTGATCGGCGGTGTTGTGAGCTCTTTATTACTGATCGTCATCTTTACCAATTTCTTTGGATTAGCTACGCATAATACGACATTATTTATCATTTTATTTGCAATCGTTTTCATTCTGTTGGACAGTTTTTATTCCTTCAAGGATATCGCTTTTTGGTCGATGATCCCTGCATTGAGTACAGAAACGAAAGAACGCGAAAAATATGCGACATTCGCTCGTTTCGGTTCATCGTTAGGCGCAAATGGGACGACACTGGTTGTTGTACCAATCGTAACCTTCTTTACTTACCTTGTTACGCATAAACATATTGAAGGCGCTTCAGGCTGGTTCTGGTTCGGCGTGATCGCTGCAGTGATTTCAGGTGGAACAGCGATCCTTACAGCGCTAGGCACAAAAGAAGTGGATACAGCGATCCGTCAACAAAATGAAAAAGCTGGAATCAAAGACGTGTTCAAAGCCATCGCTCAAAATGACCAGTTGATGTGGCTAGCTCTGGCTTATATCGCCTATGCCATCGCGAATGTAGCAACAACTGCTGTCTTGTTCTACTTCTTCAAGTATGTGTTAGGACAACCAACTGAATTCTGGATCGTCGGATTGGTTGCTGCTTTACTTGGTTTAGTCGCTGTACCGCTGTTTCCAGCTTTGACTCGTATGATCTCCCGCCGCTATGTTTATCTGGGCGGCATCACGATGATGATCTCTTCCTACTTTTTCTTTACAATTGCTGGTTCAAGTTTGCCAGTCGTCATCATCGGTTTAGTTTTGTTCTACTTCCCGCAACAATTGATTTTCTTATCTGCACTGATGACGATCACAGATTCTGTTGAATACGGACAATGGAAAAACGGCATCCGCAATGAAGCAGTCACATTATCGATTCGTCCGCTACTAGACAAGATCGCCGGTGCATTGTCAAATGGGATCGTAGGGTTCGTAGCCATTGCTTCTGGAATGACTGGAAATGCGACTGCTGCTGATATCACCACACATGGTGTAGCTACTTTCAAAGCTTATGCCTTTTATGCACCTGCAGCATTGATGATCTTCTCAGCTATCATTTTTGCCTGGAAAATCACCTTGACAGAAAAGAAACATGCACAGATCGTGGAAGAATTAGAAAACAAATTAACAACGACTGATCACGTCGAAGAAGACATTCACGATGATCTCATTGTTCCTCAGCACTAAGAAAGGATCGTATATAAATGAAGATGACAGAACAATCATTCGGTCAGGATTACCACTTGATCACTTTAGAAAACGAACAGGGTGTCACCCTCTCCGTCACTGATCTAGGTGCCAGAATCGTCAGTCTCAAAGCAGATAATGCAGAATTGATCTTGGGATTCGATTCTGCTAGCGAATATCTGGAAAAAGACCCCTATATCGGTGCCACGATTGGCCGAACAGCCGGAAGAATCGAAAACGGCCGATTTACCTTGGGAGACAAAACTTATCAAGCAGCAGTCGATCCAGCTACTGGTCACGCGCTTCATGGCGGTTCTCCCGGATTTGAATCAAAAAAATGGTCTTATGTTCTACTGAATGGCGAAAACGAAGCTTCCGTCCTCTTCACTACTACTAGTCCAGATATGGAACATGGTTTTCCCGGGACTTTAGATGTCGAAGTCCGATACACATTGACCCAAGAAAATGTTTGGCGGATCACCACGCGAGGAATCAGTGATCGTGAAACGATTTTCAATCCGACAAACCATGTCTATTTCAATCTGTGTGGCGATGTTTCACAACCTGTCGATCAGCATGAGCTTTGGGTCAACAGTGAAAAATTCGCTCCTTTGCGCTCTGACAGCATCCCTACTGGCGAGCAGCAGGAAGTAGCGGGAACTGCATTTGATTTTCGCAAAGCAAAAAATCTGGCTACTGTATTTGCCAGTGACTTCGAGCAGAAAAATTTATTTGAGGGGATCGACCATCCTTTCTTCTTGAAAGAATCTGGATTGGACAAACCAGCTGCCTGCTTGACTAGTCCAGATAAAAAAGTGCGAATCATCCTGTCGACTGATGCCTCAAGTGTCGTTATTTTCACAGCCAACTTCGGCGAGGATACACCTGTTATGCATGGAAAAAAACTGGCAAACCACGGCGGGATCACTTTCGAAACACAGACCGCACCAGGAGCCGAACAATATCCTGGATTTGGTTCGATCCGTTTGCTGCCACATGTACCTTTTGAAACAACTACTGAATTCAAAATCGAAACAAGAGAGGATCTTTAACTATGGAAATCAAACGAAGCCTGAATACTAAATTTGCCGAAATCTTCGGTCCTAAACCAACTGCACAATATTTTTCACCTGGTCGTATCAATCTGATCGGCGAACACACTGACTACAATGGCGGTCATGTCTTCCCTGCCTCTATCACTTATGGTACACAAGGCGTCGCAGCTTCTCGGGAAGATGACAAAATCTTAGTTTATTCGACCAACTTCGACGATATCGGCGTCATCAGCTTCACACTAGATGAATTAGACTATGACAAAAAAGCCAACTGGGCGAATTACGTCAAAGGAATGGTATTGAAACTGAAAGAAGCTGGTCATCCGATCGATCACGGATTTGAATTATTAGTAGAAGGAACGATCCCGAATGGCGCCGGACTTTCTAGCAGTGCCTCTTTAGAATTGCTTGTCGGTGTCGTATTAGAAGATCTATTCGACTTGACGACGGATCGTCTGGAACTGGTACAAACGGGTAAAAAAGTGGAAAATGAATTTATCGGCGTCAACTCAGGGATCATGGATCAGTTCGCTATCGGCTTTGGTGAATTGGACAAAGCGATCTTGCTTGATACCAATACATTGAAATATGAAATGGTCCCAGTGAAGCTTGGCGATTATGCCGTTGTGATCATGAATACCAATAAACGCCGTGAATTAGCCGATTCGAAATATAACGAACGACGCAGCGAATGTGAAGAAGCGCTGGCACGTCTGAAAAAAAGATTAGACATCACTGCATTGGGTGATTTAAACGAAGCAGAATTCGAAGCAAACACTGATTTGATCGCAGATGATACATTGATCCGCCGTGCTCGCCATGCAGTCACTGAAAACCAGCGTACTTTAGAAGCAAAATCAGAATTGGAAAAAGGGAATCTGGAAGCATTCGGACAATTGCTGAATGACTCTCACCACTCGCTTCGTTATGATTATGAAGTAACAGGGATCGAATTAGACACATTGGTCGATGCCGCTCAAAAACAAGAAGGTGTCTTAGGCGCACGTATGACAGGTGCTGGATTCGGCGGCTGTGCCATTGCGCTCGTCAAGGAAGATAAGATCCCAAGTTTCAAAAATAATGTATACGACGAATACATGGAAACCGTGGGTTATGCACCTGAATTTTATGTCGCACATATTGGAAACGGCACAACCAAGATCGATCCAGAAGCTGTCCACGTTTAATACTGAAAAGCATCAAACATTTCGCATTCATTGAATGAACGGAACGATCCATCCGCAGTTTGCAAGAGTTGGTTTTACACTGACTTTTGCGAACTGCTATTTTTTTGTTGACACAAAAAGCGAACGTGTGTTCTAATTATGTAGAGGTGGTTTTGTTATGTGGGCAAATAAAAATCCTTATTTTATCTATGAAAAGGAACCTTCCAGAGATATCTTGTGCATCGACTGCAAGTCTTTCTATGCCTCAGTAGAATGTGTCGCCCGTAACCTTGATCCGTTGACAGCCAAGCTTGTCGTGATGTCTTACCCGTCTGATTCGATCGAAGAACGCGGCAGCGGATTGATCTTGGCCTCTAGCCCTGCTGCGAAAGAAGCTTACGGGATCACCAATATCAGTCGAGCTAGAGATCTGCCTTTCCCCTACCCGGAAGACCTGCATATCGCTGCGCCAAGAATGGCTTATTATATGGAAAAAAATAGAGAAATCAACAATATCTATAAGAAATACGCAGACGAATCCAATCATCACGTCTATTCTGTAGATGAAAGTTTTCTTGACGTGACGAACAGTATGGCGCTCTTCGGTAAGTCTACTGCTTACGAAATGGCTGCGCTTATTTGCAAGGATGTGCTGGAACAAACAGGAATCTACACGACTGTAGGGATCGGGGACAACCCGCTGCTTGCTAAATTAGCCTTGGACAATGGATCGAAGGATGGAAAAAAAAGGATCGCAGAATGGCGATACGAAGATGTACCGGATACGTTATGGCGTATCGCAGACATCACTGATTTCTGGGGCATCGGCAAACGTACGGCGAAACGGCTAGAACAAATGGGCATCCACACAGTTTACGATTTGGCACACGCTGATTACTATCGATTGAAAAGCCGTCTCGGTGTGATCGGCGCGCAGCTTTACGCCCATGCTTGGGGGATCGATCGCAGTTTTTTGGGACAAGAATATAGCCCAAAATCCAAAAGTATCGGCAATAGCCAGATTTTAGACAGAGATTATACACGAAGAGAAGAGATCGAGATCGTCATCAAAGAGATGGCAGATCAGGTAGGAACTCGTCTGCGGCGTTTAGGCGCCAAAGCACAAGTCGTTAGCCTTTGGGTCGGTTTTTCGCTAGGTTACACAGATCCCGCAGGAAAAACAGGCTTCCATCAGCAAGTGAAAATCGAACCGACAAATTCTAGTAAAGAGCTGGCTGCTGTTTTATTGCAGCTCTTCGATCACCATTACCGACAACAAGACATCCGGCGTTTGGGCGTCAACTGTTCTGATCTCGTTTACGCGACCGGTCTGCAGCTGAATCTTTTTGAAGATCCAAAAAAGCAGATCAATGACGAAAAAGTCGATTTTGTCGTAGATACGATCAGAAAAAAATACGGCTTCAAATCGATCATCCACGCACATAGTCTTCTTCAAGGCGGAAGAGCCATCGCTCGCAGTTCACTCGTCGGCGGACATGCAGGCGGGATGAGCGGATTGGAGGAGAACCAAAATGAGACGACGCACAGCGAAAATCTTTATCGACTATAATGAATACCGCGACCGGCCGTTTGGGTTGAAATGGGGCACTGCTTTTGCGATGGAGGAATTGATGCGAGGAATCAGACAAAACGAACAAGAAGCTCAGAAAGATCCTCTCCCTAAACCACAGATGACCCTTCATGAGATCGACCATATATTGACCGAAGCATTCTTGTCCCGTAAACCCGTCACTATCCAGCTGAATCTGAAGGATGATTTCGGTAGATTACTAGATGACATTGAGGGAAACTTCATCGGTGAAGCCTACGATGACTGCTTCGTGATCGACCAACACCCTATAATGTGGGAAGATGTCAGACATATCGAGCTGAAAGAAACCAGAAAATGGTTTGATCTTGCATAAAAAAGGGAGGTTGTGACAGAAGTGGGCAGCTTCAAGAAATAAGAAGGAATTTACGAAAATTGCTTCTTAAATTTTTGTGAAATTTCGGCTTATTTTCGAAGAAGCTACTTCTGGAACACCGTGTATGAGGTTGTGAAAACTGCGCTCTGCTTTGAGTAATAAGAGCACTGAACAGAAAATAGCTCCTCATATTTTCTTGTTCAGTGAGCTTATTACCGAAAAGCAGCAGTTGGAACACCGTGAATCAGAGGTTGTGAAATCAGCGTTTTGACCTGATTATTAGAGAGAAAAAATGTAAAATAGCTCCCCATATTTTACATTTTTATGAGCTAATATCGAAGGTTAGCAGATGGAACACCGTTTATTCGGAAAAAGGAGGCGTGACAAGACCTTTGTCACACCTCCGCCTCTCGTTTTAAATCCTCATTCGGGATCGATCATTCTACAAATGGCTCTTCCCCTAGTGCTTGCTGTGCTGCCAGATTCAGCATGCTCCATTGACGGTCGAATCCTGGCTGGAAGAAGAAGTCGGCTTCTGCCAGTTCTTCTACTGTCAATTTTTTCTGAACGGCAAGTGCTAAGACGTTTCCTTGTGCCGTGATATCATAATCAGACAAAACTGCTCCACCTAAAATCTGATGTGTCATCGGATCAAAGAACAACTGGATGGACACTTTTGTATTGCCGTGTTTTTCTGGTACATATTTAGGTCGCAACGTGTCTTCATAATATGCTGAACGGATTTCTATGCCAGCTTTCGCAGCGGTAAAGCTGTTCAGTCCACTTGCAGCAAAGTGATAGTCGAACACACTCAATGCAGAAGAACCGACAACTCCGCCGAATGGCTTGCTTGGGATCTTTTCAAAGAGATGCTGTACCACATAACGCGCTTCTCTTCTTGCCACAGTAGCTAAAGCGATCGGCATTTTTTTACGTGCCGGGATCGAATAGGCTAGTGTCGCATCACCTACTGCATAGACATCAGGAAGGTTTGTCTGCAAGTATTCATTGGTCTGTATCCAGCCGCGTTCGTCCAAATCGACTGTTCCTTTCAGCCATTCGGTATTCGCTTTGACCCCTGCTGCCTGGATCACTAGATCTGCTGGTATTTCTTGGTCACTCGTTTTGATTGCTTCGACTTTTTCGTCCCCTGTGAACGCTTCGATTTTCGCATTTGTCATGACCTTGATCCCATTGTCAGATAAATGTTTGGCAAGAATATCTGTCATTTCTGAGTCAAGATAAGTACCTAATGGGCGGTCGATCACATCAAGAAGTGTGACTTCTTTTCCTGCTTTACGAAAGGCTTCCGCTGCTTCGATCCCGATATAGCCGGCACCAATTACTGCAACATTTTTCACAGAAGGATCTTCTAGTTTTGTTTTGATTTTTGTTGCCCAGTTATATCCGCGCATCAAATAGACGTTTTCCAAATCCGTTCCTGGTACAGGCAAGGCATTTGGAGTGACGCCTGAGCTCAAAATCAATTTGTCATAAGGGAATTCTTTTGTCTGGTCATCTGAAGCGCTTTTTACAGTGACTGTTTTTTTCTCTGCGTTGATAGCTGTTACTTCGTGGTTATTTAAAATGTGGACATTGGGTTGCGGGAAATTTTCTGGTCTAAAATTACGAACATCGTTTACATCTGTGACTTGGTCTTCTAAATATAATTCCATACCACAAGACATAAAGGAGACATAATCCCCTGATTCGAATAATGTGATTTCGACATCTTCTCCATATCGGGACAATAATTCCAAAATTGACTGGTGCCCACCATGTGATGCACCTACAATAATAACTTGTGTTTTTTCCATAGATAAACCCTCCTCGAACATTGTTTATAATTATTCTAAACAGTTTAAACTTACCATTGACCTTGTTATAAATCAAAGGAAACGCATTTGCTCATTTATATAAAAAAACGGACAGGCTGGTTTGAACCAAGCTGTCCGTGATCCTTTACTCAACCATCGATACGATAAGCAGTATGGAGGATTTCATCTTTTGTGACGCTGTAAAAGCCTTTTTCTTCAGACCATTCCACATAAAGCAGATCTTCTACCGTTTCATGTCCTTCTTTTTTCAGATGTTCTCGTAACCAGCTTTCCTCCAATTGATTCGATCGAAGAACAGAATATTGGATCTGCCCTTCATCGATCAGTAAGATCGACAAGGCTTTATCATCCTCTGATTTTTTCAATACACTCATTTGTCCGGCATTTTCTAGTACGACATGTTTGGCATTTTCAAGAGAAAAGCAGCCTTGCTGTCTTAAGATTGCCCGCAGCTGCTCCATTTCGATGTGGTTTTTGGAAAGTTCTGCCATATTCAATACACCGTCTTTGATCAAGACAGATGGCTCTCCTTTGACCCAGCGATTGACCTTTTCATTTTTCTGTACGATCCTTTCGATCCCAAAAATCATGAGCGCCCATAACGCGATCGCAAACAAGACATGTCCTACATGTACATTGTCATCATAAGTAGATTCTTCCAGGATCCCGCCTAATACCAGTGTGTAAACCAAATCAAACGGGGTGATTTCAGACATTGATTTTTTTCCCAACAACCGAACAACCAGTAACAATCCCATCAAGCCAAACACTAATTTGAGCGCTATCGTAAAGAACATCCTTTTTCTCTCCTCACTTGTTCGTTATATCTCAATTATAGCGGGTTTCCATAAAAAAGGCGGGAGAAAGGCACATAGATCCTGCTTTCGTGCTACCTGATCAGCGAGCATTACTTGAGATGTCGATAAGCTTCGATGATCTCTTCGTATTTTTCTTTAGCATTTTCTTCCGTACTTTTATCTGGATGGTATCTCATGACTTTTTGTCGATAGGCTTGCTTGATTTCTTCCTTTGTCGCGTTTTCGCTGACACCGAGGATCAATCGGAAGTAAGCTTCAGGATCGAAGGGTTCCTCTTCTTGTATAGGTTCGTCATCAACTGTTTTCTCTTGGCTTTCTTCTTGCGGTTCTTCAGGATCTGGCTGTTTCTTTCTTCGACGGAAATGAGAGGACTGCCATTCGATTGAAAAAAAAGCGTTCAATTTTTGGTAGACAAGCGTTCGCGCACTGACAGTAAGCAGTGATACTGGGATTGCCAGCACGAATGTCCAAACCTGATCGAATGCAAGAAAAGATTCCATCAAATAAAATACGGTCAGGATATTCACGAACACGCCCATGACTTGCAGCGGATAGAATGATTTATATCGAATCAGACTCAGTAGCATCAGATAGATTAACGGAATACTCAAAAGGACCACAAGCTTCAAGCCAAGATGCAGCTCAGGCAGGCTATGATGAAAGTACTCGGCTGCAGTATATACTGTAGCAAAAGGTTCTGATTGCCACGCTCCTACTTTATATGGATTGAATAGCGCAAGTGAGAAGATAATCAAATAAACAGTGATCTCAGGGAATGCAAGAGCTGCTATCAACAGCCACAGACATAAAAGAAACAAATAAAAAATCATAAGAAACAGGAAAAACATCATAGCACCTTCCTTTCTGCTGATTATCCAAGTAAAAAGTGTGGGGAACTAGCCTTGATTGCCATTACTTAAATTGTATTTCATGTTCGAAACAAAACAAATAGTTTTTAATTTTTTGAAAAGAGGTTGTGAAAAAGCTGTTCTGCATCAAGCGGTAAGAACGTAAAAAACGCAAAGAGCCTGGAACCTACTTTCGTTCCAGACTCTTCCCTATTCTATATATTTCACTTCATCAAAAATCCTTCGATCCGGCTACATGCTTCCTGAAGCTGTTCCATACTGCTGGCATAAGAAACACGGATATACCCTTCTCCTTCTTGTCCAAATGCAATGCCAGGTATACAAGCGACTTTGGCTTTTTCTGCTAAGTCTAAGCAAAACTGCCACGAATCATTTTGTAGCTTATCAGGGATCTTGCAAAACAGATAAAAGGCACCATCTGGTTGAGAAACAGCAAATCCTAAAGCACGTAATCGCGCAGTCAGGTAATCTCTTCGTTGACGATAGTGTTCTTTCATTTTTTCGCTATCTTCCATGTTTGACAAAGCTTCAATCGCCGCTTTTTGCGAAATGGTTGTGGCAGCAGTGACAAGATATTGGTGGACTTTGACGATTTCGTCGATCAGCTGTTTCTGTGCAAAAATAAACCCGATCCGCCAACCTGTCATCGCATGCGATTTAGACAAGCCACTCACAACGATCGTCTGTTCAGGTAAGTAAGAAGCGATGGAGGCATGAATGAATGTATAGGACAACTCCGCGTATACTTCATCACTTAACACAAATACTGGCTGTTTTTTCAGGACATCAGCGATTTTTTTCAGCTGTTCTCTGGATAGAGCAGTGCCTGTCGGATTGTTAGGATAATTCAGGATCACAGCTTTTATTTTTGAGCCATACTGTTCAAATGCTTTTTCAAACTGTTCCGGCTGGCAAAGAAAATCAGTCTCAGAAGTATCGAGGAAAATCAGTTCGGCACCAGCTAATTCAATCAGCGACTGATAACCGGAATACGCAGGCGCCGGGATCAACACCTTGTCCCCTTCTTCTAAGATCGCCATTAACGAAGCGGCTATGGCTTCTGTCGCACCGACTGTTGTCAGGACTTCTGTTTCTGGATCATAGATCAGTCCGTATCGCTTTTTCTGATACAGACAGGCTGCTTCACGTAGTTGTTCTAATCCTCTCATCCCTGTGTAATGGGAATAGTCCGCTTTGATTGCTTCGATCCCTGCTTCTTTGACAGGTGCTGGTGTCTGAAAATCCGGTTCTCCTAAAGTCAATTTGATGATATTCGGGATACTTGAGATTTGCTGATCGAAACGACGTATTTTCGATACTTCTATTCTAGAAAGTCTGGGACTAAATCGATTGGATAAATTCATAAGTATTTGCTCGCTCCTCTTTTGAACTGCTGTCGATTTTTTCAAGAAGATTTTCTGTAAAAAGAATTGTTTTGTACCATTCTACTCCATTTTCTAAAACATCCATGTCAAAATCGAAAGTCGGATCGTGCAAAGCAGGTGTATCACCGACACCTAAAAAGAAAAATACAGATGGATATTGTTGCGTATATATGCCAAAATCTTCGGCTTGAAGAACTGGTTCATCTAATTCATGTAGTTTGTTTGAGTCCGACAATGCTGCATACAATCCTCTATGGTTGATCACAGCTGGATAGCCGTCATTATAACGGAAAGAAATAGTAGCTTCAGAGTGAAACTGTTCTGCTAAATGTGCTAATCCCCTCTTCAAATAATCTTGCATATCTGAACTGTAAGAACGGATACTTCCAGATACAATAACTTCTCCGGCTAAAATATTTCGGATCGTTCCACCTTGGATTTGGCCAAATTTCATTAGATGAGTCCACTCTGACGGTAACTGCCGGTCAAAATCATAGACATTCTTCAAAAATCGTACAGCTGCTTCCAGACTATCGACCCCTTTTTCACTCGAAGCAATATGTGCGGACTTGCCTTTGATGATGATGTCTGTTTCACTGCTTTGAGCCATCAAAGGACCAGGTCGGGAAAAAACATTTCCTTTAGGCAGCCCTGGCCAAAGATGGAAACCGAAAATCGCTCTCACTTCATATGTTTCCAGTAACCCTGACTGAATGACGCTTTGCGCTCCGCCTGAGATCTCTTCTGAAGGCTGATAGATCAGAACAACATTATAGATTAACTCCTTTTTATGCTTGGAGATGTAATCTGTCAGTCCTAAAAGCATCGCCATGTGCCCATCATGTCCGCATGCGTGCATATATCCTTCATGCCGAGAAGAAAAGGAGAGATTCGTCTCTTCTTGGATCGGCAGTGCATCGATATCAGTCCGAAAAGCAATTGTCTCTGTCTGCTGATTATCAAAGTACAATAATAGACCAGTCTCACCGATTTCATGGATAATGGCCCCACTGTTTTTTACTTGTTCGTATAAATATTTTTTTGTTTCAAATTCGTGAAACCCGATTTCAGGAATTTGGTGTAATGCCATTCGATGTTCTGCCAGCATGCCGGTTCACCATCCCTTCATAAATTCCTTTGACAACTGTCTCGTATTCCTCATTTCGTATGCCGATGATCAGATTCAGTTCTTGTGCACCTTGGGACAGGATCGAAGTACGTATGCCCAACTGATTCAAGATCGACAGTACTTTGCCAGATAATCCGATCAATTCTTTATGCGGGCCGCCGACTACCGAAACTAACGCTAAGTCCTCGATCACCTCGATTTCTTCGACGCCAAGGGTTTCTTTCAATTCTTTCGTGATCACGAACAACTTATCTGCAATCGCTTCTGCAAAGACCACTACTCCTATGTTATCGATGCCAGAAGGGATATGTTCGATCGAGATGCCGTGTTTTGCAAAAATACTCATCGCTTTCCAAATAAATCCGATCTCATCTGACATATGCCGTTTGAATAATGTGATAGAAAGAAAGTCTTTGCGACCGGCAATTCCGGTAAGTCCATTTTCTTTTTCCACTTCCTGATTTGAGATCATTGTTCCCTGTGCCGCAGGGTCATTCGTATTCTTAATCTGGATGGGGATATCTGCTTCCTGAACTGGGAATACAGCTGCTTCATGGAGGACATTCGCACCCATGTAGGCCATTTCTCTTAATTCTCTAAATGAGATCTCCTCAATGATCTTAGGTGACTCGATAATCCGAGGGTCAGCCATCATGATGCCGGAAACATCTGTCCAGTTTTCATAGGATTCAGCTTGCAGTGATTTTGCTAAAACAGCGCCTGTAATATCGCTGCCCCCTCGACCAAGCAGTTTTTCTTTCCCATCAGGATTCGCTCCGTAAAAACCGGGAACGATCATCGTCTTGTGCAGTTTTTGTGCTTGCATGACTGCTTGTTGTGTCCGTTCGTAATCAATGTTTCCCTCATAGTCGAAAAAAATGAGTTCTTTTGCATCGATAAATGAATAACCGAGATATTCACCCATCAACTGAGCTGTAAGATACTCGCCTCTGCTGATCAGATAGTCTTTCGTCATTTTTTCATTCTCAAGCTTTTTTTGTATCTTCGCTAGTTCTTCTTCGAGGGGGAAAGTGAGTTCCAGCATATCTCTTACGCGGATAAAACGTGTACAGATTCGCTGCCAAAGAGGAGTCCAGTCAACGTGATGCTGAAGATAAGCGTAGATCAGATAAAGAAGATCAGTCACTTTATCATCTTCCGGCGTTCGTTTTCCGAGTGCAGAAACAACGATCACCTGACGTTTCGGATCAGAAAGAATGATTGATCGTACTTTTTTGAACTGTGCTTCCTGCGCCATCGAGGAACCGCCGAATTTCGCTACTTTCATCGAATCACCTCCATCGTATGCTGGAACAAAGCAGAAGCGATCTGGATCGCATTTGCTGCAGCACCTTTTCGAATATTGTCAGCAGTCGTATACAAAAGCAACCCGTTTTCTAAAGAGCTGTCTCGTCTGATCCTTCCTACATACACCGTATCCGTGCCTTTGGCTAGGACACTTGTCGGATATTTATGTGCAGCCAGATCATCTTCTAACTGGATCCCCGGAAACTGATTGAGACATTCTCTAACTTCTTTGATCGTAAATTCTTTTTTCAACTGAACTGCCACCGAGACTCCGTGTCCATTTTCGATTGGCACACGTACACAGGTAGCAGAAACAGGCAATTCTGGCTGATGAAGAATCTTTCGTGTCTCGTTGATCATTTTCTGTTCTTCTTTGGTATACCCGTTTTCTAAAGGGACATCGATTTCCGGAATCACGGTTTGGCTGATGTCATACGGATAAAGCAGCGGAGATTCATGTTGTCTCGTACGATATAAATCTTGGACCCCTTTTTGTCCTGAACCTGAAACGGCTTGATAAGTCGAATAATTCACTCGGCTGAGCCCGAAAGTTTCCTGCAACGCTTTAAGAGGAAGCACTGCTTGGATCGTGGAACAATTGGGATTTGCGATCAGTCGGTTCAATGTAGAGTCTTCCAAGTTGACCTCTGGAACGATCAATGGAATATCCGTATCTTCTCGCCATGCCGAGGAGTTATCTATGACAACTAATCCCTGGTTTCTTGCGATTGGCGCAAACTTTTTGGATACAGAAGCACCTGCAGAAAATAGCGCTAAATCATCTCCTTCAAATGAAGTTTCTGTCAATTCCTGTACAGTGTGTTTCTTCCCCTTGAATACACAAACCTTGCCAGCTGAACGTTTTGAAGCTAATAACTTCAAACGTCCTACTGGAAAATCATATTCTTCTAACACTTTGAGCATCGTTTGTCCAACTAATCCGGTTGCTCCGACGATACAGGTATTTATCTCACGCATTTTTCTCCATCTCCTCTATAATTCGCGCAGCGCAGTAATCAATGCTGTCTGTTCTTTTGTCTGTTCATCTCTTATTTTCAATACGCGTGCTGGCATCCCTCCTACGACTGTCTCTTCTTCCACATCTTCCAAGACGACTGCTCCGGCTGCTATCACCGCGTTTTTCCCGACATGGACACCTTCGACGATCACCGCATTCGCCCCTACCAATACACCGTCTTCGATCACGACTGGTTTTGCTGATGCTGGTTCGATGACCCCCGCTAAAACTGCACCGGCACCGATATGGCAATTTTTCCCGACAATGGCTCTTCCTCCGAGAATAGCTCCCATATCGATCATCGTATTCTCGCCAATCTCTGCACCGATGTTGATGATTGCGCCCATCATGATGACAGCATGATCGCCAATCACTACTTGCTCACGAATGATTGCACCCGGTTCGATCCGAGCATGCAATGCTGTAGTATCAAGCATAGGGACCGCACTATTTCTAGCGAAAGCTTCAATTTCTACATCGATGATTTTTTCTGCCTCTGCTTTTAGGACCGGCGCAATGTCTTCATAGTCACCAAAAACGATCAGTGTCTCTTCGTGACCAAAAACTTTGCTGTTCGGGAATCGGATCGGCTCTGACACATTTAAATAAACTTTCACAGGTGTTTTTTTCGTCGCTGTCTGGATATAATGAATGATTTCTGCTGCGTCCATTTTTTTACACTCCTTCATTGATTAGCAAATCTTCTAGCTTGTAGGAACCTGGTGACTGGTCTTTTAGCCAGCTCGCCGCTTGTAAAGCGCCTAGCGCAAAGATCCGGCTGGAAAAAGCTTCGTGCTTGATCGTAAATACTTCATCTGGCCCAGCGAATAAGACTTCATGTTCGCCAGGAAACGACCCTGCTCGAATACTGTGTACGCCGATTTGCTCCTCTTCTCTTTTTTTTCCTTGCCAGTTATGGATCGGCTGCAGATTTCTTACATTTTGGATGGTATGAAGCAACTGTTCTGCTGTGCCGGAGGGTGCATCTTTTTTTTGACTATGATGTTTTTCGATCAATTCGATCTGCCAATTATGCAAAAGCGCTGCAGCTTGGCCTACTAACTGATTCATGACCATTATCCCTAAAGAAAAGTTGGCACTGTAGAGTACGGGGACATGCTGCGCGTGGTCTTTTATCGCTTGCAGCTGCTCTTTCGTATAGCCTGTCGTACCGATAACGAGAGGCAGCTGGTTCGATAAACTGAACGATAGGAGTTTATCCAAGTTGTCCGGATGAGAAAAATCGATCAGTATATCTGGCTGACTTGGAAAAGACAACTGGTCTTCCTCTCTAAGAACCGTGTCAGGAAGTGTAACCTCAAGTCTTTTCTCCAAAGCAGCGTCCTGAAGCTCAGCGCCCATTTTTCCATTTCCAATAATCCCGATTTTCATCTATCTACTCCCCCTTCATTCAGTAGAACCTGCGTCAATTGCTCCAATTTCTCTTCTGAAAGAGAGACTAACGGCAATCGTAAAGGTCCTGAAGGCATGTCAGATATCTTCATCGCAGCTTTTATGGGGATAGGATTCGTTTCACTGAATAAAGCCCGGATCAGCGGTAACGCAGCTAATTGTTTTTCTCTGGCCTCCAAGATTCTTCCTTCACTGAAATCCTGCACTAATTCATGGACAAGCTTCGGCTGTAGATTTGCCCAGACACTGATCACACCACTTCCGCCAACGCTCAATATCGGCACAATCAACTCGTCATTTCCGCTATAAAGCGCGAAGGACGCATCAACCAGTCGAGCGACTTCCATGACATAATCCATCTCTCCAGAGGCTTCTTTTATCCCTTGGATCATTGGGTGGCTCGCCAGTTTTTCCAGGACAGGAATGGGAATCGTCATACCTGTTCTTGCAGGGACGTTATACAAAATAACAGGAACAGATACGTTGTCGGCAATCGCTGTGAAATGTGCAAGCAATCCTTTTTCGCTTGTCTTATTGTAATAAGGAGTGATCACTAATAAAGCATCTGCACCAAGTTCAGCAAATCGTTGCGCTTTTCTGATCGTTTCTTTTGTATTGTTCGTACCAGCTCCTGCAATGACCGGCAAACGCCCTTGCACTTTTTCTACAGTCATTTGGAGAATCTTCTCTTCCTCTTCTTCTGTAAGGGTTGGTGATTCTCCAGTCGTCCCTAAAACGAGCAGGCCATCTGTCTTTTCCTCAAGCTGAAAATCAATCAGCTTTTCTAATCCTAAGTAATCGACCTCTCCTTCCTCATCCATCGGTGTAATCAAGGCCACAATCGATCCATTTATCATCTTCATCCCTCCATTGGTTTTGTCCATTCATGTATTGCAGGGCCAGCCATTCGGATCGATTCTTCACCGGAAATGACCAGATCTCCCTTTGCTAAGTGGACAGTGACCTCCTGTTCAGAGATATACCCATTTTCTTTTGCTGCTACATAAGCCGCACAACAGTCAGTTCCGCAAGCAAGTGTCCAGCCTACCCCTCTTTCATACGTACGCACAATCAATTCGTGTTCGTTGACTACTTCGACAAAATTGACGTTTGTTCGTTCTTTGAATAAAGGATGATGACAGATTCTTTCACCTGTTTTCTTGCTTAATTCTGCATCTGCATTTTCTACAAATACGACTGTATGGATCGTTCCCATGAACAAACTGGTCACTTTTCTTGTTTCATCACCGAGCTGCAGCATTTGATTTCGAATCGGATAGAGCTGATCTACTGCAAGTTTCTCTGGCGAATAATCTGGTCTACCCATCTCGACTTCACAATAAAAAGGATCTTGATCCAGTATATGGATTTGTCTCGCCCCAGCTAATGTCTCAATCATGAATTCCTGTGCTTCGATGAGTTTCTGATCCCTGACATATCGGGCAAAGCAGCGGATACCATTGCCACACATAGGCGCTCGGCTACCGTCTTTATTGAAATAAACCATTTCCAGAGGATCTGTTTTCACAGCGATCAGCCCGTCTGTATCAAATGATTCTTTTGCGCACAATCGTCTAGCCAATTCACTATAATCCGTATGTTCGATATGATCTAACAGGAGGAAATCATTCCCGCAGCCATTGTATTTATGGATGTTCATAGGCGACTTCCCCCTTGAGTAAATCTGAGTATTCTTGTCTTCGAACGACTAGTCTCGACTCACCATTTCCTACAAACACGACTGCCGGCGTAACAGTCCGGTTGTAATTGCTGCTCATCGAATAGCCATAAGCTCCCGTTGCGTAAACGGCTAAAATATCCCCCAATTTCGCAGCTGGGAGAAGGACTTCTTTGATCACGATATCGCCCGATTCGCACATTTTTCCCGCAACTGTTACTTTCTCCGTTTTTTCTTCCGATAGTTTTGTGGCGATATCACAGCTGTATTCGGCCTGATAAAGCGCTGGACGGATATTATCAGTCATTCCGCCATCGACAAAATAGTAGGTCTTGTGTGGGGTTTTTTTGATGAATCCGATCGTATAAAGGGTTGTCCCTGCTTCTCCTACGATGCTTCTTCCTGGTTCGATGATCAGCTGACTGATTTTCAGCTGCTGCTGTTCCAAGGTTTCTTCTGTATGTCGGATCAGCTGCCGCAGGGAATCTTCAATTGGAAGAGGCCTATCGTTGTCGGTATACCGTATGCCAAATCCCCCACCTAAATTCAAGGAAAGTGTCTCGTCAAAATCCTTTAGATAACTGATCAACTGATCGATCTCTGCGAACCAGGCAGTCAGGTCAAAAATCTGCGAGCCAATGTGTGCATGGAAGCCTTCCAACTGTAAATGACTGCTTTTTTTGATGAGTTGAAGTGCTTGCTGACAATCTTCACTCTCATAGCTCATGCCGAATTTCGAGTCAATATGAGCAGTTACGATGTACTCATGGGTATGTGCTTCGATCCCTACGTTCAGGCGCAACATGACCTGTATCTTTTTGGAATACTCCTTGCATAAAGCTTCCAGCAATTCGATTTCCATCAGATTATCTGCAACAAAATGGGTCAGTCCGTTGTTCAATGCGTAGGTCAATTCTCCCAATGTTTTATTGTTTCCGTGGAAATAGATTCGCTCTTCAGGAAAATTTGCCGCCAAAGCGGTATAGATTTCGCCGCCGCTTACGACATCCAAACCAAGACCTTGTTCTTTAACTAAATGAAGCATTTCGATCGTTTGGAAGGCTTTGGAAGCGTATAGAACTTTTGTGTTAAAATGATGAGAGATGAATCCTTGTTTGAATCGCTTCATTCCATTCTTCAATTTTTCTTCGTCGTATACGTATAACGGTGTCTGATATTCTTCTGCTAGCGTTCGTGCAGGAATACCACCTATTTCCAGTTCTGTCATCCTTTATTCCCTCTTTTCGAAACATGACTTTCTTCTAATTTAAATTTGAATCAGATTGGATAGAGATTTGAATTTTATTTGAATAATATTAAACAAAATTTTCTGAATTGTCTAGTATATTTCAATATTTTTTCATAAAAACAGGAAAAAAATTCATTAAAAAGAGAAATTCGTATTTTTATTCAGTTCGAAAAATAAAAAAACAACCGAACACAAGAAGTACATCTCCGGCTATCAGCCGGTCTTCGTCTCTAGACGGACGAAGCGAACACTTCAAGTAGTTCGGTTATTTTTTATGGTTCGATGATATGAAAGTAGTCATTTTTCTCTACATGAAACAGAGCAGACCATTCTTTTGGCTCTCCTGACGGGTCCAGCATTTGTTGCAGAAAGTCCAACCGCTCTCCTTCATAAATCACAGGGAAACTATCCGTTTCATATATAGGTGAGTAGGTCAAGATCCCTTTCCAGTAATCAAGCAAGTAGCTTGAATCTATCGATTGGACACGACCAGCTGACATTTGCCAATCATCTGTAAATGTTACGATTCCTTTTTGTTCTTTGTCTGAGGAAACAGTATGGATACTCAAGTAGTCAAGCAGCATTTCGCCATTCATGTGTGCAGATAATTCGGAGGAATCAGCCGCGTCTCTTTTGGCTGGATCATATGCTTCTCTCAATTCTGCTGCGCCAGTCAGATATTCATTCCGCCATGCACCGGATTCTGCCTGATAGCCTAACTGTGTCAGCGAACGCCGACAAAGCGCTCGTGCTTCTTTATTTTCAGGCTCTGCAAAAATCAGTATATTCGTAATTTTTGCAGCCCACTGATAATTGCCACTTTCATAGTCTTCGTGTGCTTTTTCTAAAATCGCTTCTGCACCACCCATGTACTTGACCATTTGTTTTGCTTCAAGCTCCGGAGTAAGCGGATTCAAATTCACCGGGTTCGAATCATACCAGCCGATGTATTTTTGATAGACAGCTTTACTGTTATGAGCAATCGTTCCGTAATAAGGCCGCAAGTACCATTTTTCGGTCAATTCTTTCGGTAAGTTTACTTGCTCGTGTAATTCATTGATTGTGTAGCCTGCATTGATTGCCTTGAGTGACTGGTCATGGATTCCTTTATATAATCTAGCCTGAGAGAACAGATAGCTATTGATGGTATCTGGCGCTTCAATTGTTGCATAACGCGGCCATGTATGTGCATGGAACAGGATTTTTGCTTTTTGTCCATACTTTTGCTGAGCTTCCAAGAGATATTTCGCCCAGCTTTTTCCATCTCGAACTTGTGCGCCTCGCAGTGTATAGAGATTGTGCATCGTGCACGTACAGTTTTCTGCCATCCATAATGCTTCATATGCCGGAATATACGTATTCATCTCGGCAGGCGCTTCTGTTCCCGGTGTCAATTGGAATGCCAATTCTAAATCGTCGATCACTATTTTTTCATTTTCAGTGATCTCATATGTGGGCAATTCAAAACTGATCGTCCCTGTAGACTGTCCTTGACCGATTCCAACTGACAAAGAGCCAAATGGACTTTTTTCCAGTACAGAGCCGTACTGATAAACCGCCCGTCTGCCCATTGCCTTTCCAACCATCAGATTTTCAGAAATCGCAGCTTCTGTAAATCCGCTAGGTGCATAGATTGGGATAGAAGGATCTATGTTATAGTCTGGGAAGATGCCTCGTATCCCGCCAAAATGATCGACATGCGAATGACTGATCACGATGCCCGCCAGGTTCTGTTCCACTGTAGGATACCCATGATCATTGAACCACAGATTAGCAAACTCAATGGCTGCTCTAGAGCATTCGATGCTCATCAATGTATCAAAAACGATCCAATTATTGTTCGGTGTCAACACCAAAGTCAAATTGGCCATATCGAAACCGCGCAGCTGAAAAATCTGATCGGATACACGAAATAAGCCGGTTTGATGATTACAACGTGCATTTTCCCATAAACTTGGATTGGCACAATTGGGACATTCTTCTTCCAAAAAATCATACGCTTTTTGGCTCCAGATCACTTTCCCATCCCGAATGATTTCTAAATGATCGAAGGCTGCTACACAATTTTGGCTAGCAAGCAAAAATTCTTCATTCGATTCAAAATCCAATTGTTTTTTGACCTTTTCATTTTCTTGCTGTGTCTCTTTTGTCGTATGCTTTTCCATTACTCAACCCCCATTCCTTTTTTTATACTAATTCAATTATAATGTTTTTTTAATATTAAATAAAAGAATACGCTGAGTACGCAAAAAAAATACTTTTTATCAAATTCAACACTGAATTTAACAAAAAGTATTTCTTCATCAGCTAACTCGTCAGCAGATTATTTTGATGCGCGTTTCACGTAAGAACCTTCTGTTGTATTGATTTCTAACAATTCGTCTGTTTCGATGAAATCTGGTACGTTGACAACCAGACCTGTTTCCATTGTCGCAGGTTTTCCTGAACCAGTCACTGTAGCACCCTTGATTGAAGGCTGTGTTTCAACGACACGTAGAACAACTGTTGTAGGTAATTGGACACCGATTACTTCACTGCCGAAGAATTGGATTTTTACTTCCATGTTTTCTAAGATATATTTCATTTCTTCTTCTACAGTTTCTACTGGGATTTCATATTGTTCATATGTTTCCAAGTCCATGAAAAAGGCTGTATCATCCATTGTGTACAAGTATTGCACTGGTTTTGTATCGATATGCGCTTTTTCGAATTTTTCTTCTGGGCGGAATGTCGTATCATACGTTGCACCTGAACGGACATCTTTCAGTTTCATACGCATTACGGTATTTCCTTTACCAGGTTTGTGATGGCTTGCATCTAGAACTTTAATCAATTTGCCGTCTTGTACGAATGTCATACCGGCTCTTAAATCACTTGCTGAGATCATTATTTTTGCTCCTTCTTATCTTTATCATAATCAACTTTATTGTATCAGACAACCGGCTAGAAAACTAGAGGATTCTCTCTTTTTAACATTTACCCTTTGACTTTCTCTCTTTTTCATGATACTTTTAATAAAATTCTTAATTGGAGGGGCCAACATGACAATCAGCAGCCAAAAACAATTGGATCGTTGCTGTTGTATGGTGCGTAAAAGCAGCATACTGTTTGTCATGTCTATTAATTGCCCTTCATAAGAATGAGCCGAAAAATATTTATTTTTTTTCGTATACTCAACAATCTTGTGTCTTTAAGGAGCTGATTTAATAGTCAGCTCCTTTTTTATTATACTTTTTTAGGAGGTCCCTATGATCATATCGACAATTACTGAAGCTATTGGCTCTACTCCGCTCTATCGATTCACGGCAAAAGATTATCCCATGCCGAAAAATTCTGCTATTTATGCAAAACTAGAATACATGAATCCAGGAGGCAGTATCAAAGATCGATTAGGTGAATATTTGATAAATACTGCCTATACCAATGGAAAAATCGATCACGAAACAACCATTATCGAACCGACTGCCGGCAATACCGGGATTGGAATCGCTTTGGCTGCTCAACAGTTCCATTTAAAAACGATCTTTGTCGTACCAGAAAAGTTTAGTATCGAAAAACAGCAATTGATGAAAGCGCTAGGTGCGGAAATCATTCATACACCTAGCGAATTGGGTATCAGGGGCGCAATCGAAAAAAGCAAGTCACTTGCTAAAGAAATCAGAAACAGCTATCTTCCTTTGCAATTTGAGAATTCCGATAACCCTGCTGCTTATTATCATACATTAGGGCCGGAATTATGGAACGAACTGGGCAGAAATCTGCACAGTTTTGTAGCTGGAATCGGTAGCGGCGGTACATTTGCCGGGACTTCTGCTTATTTAAAAGAACAAAATGAAAACATCCGTTTGATCGGTGTTGAACCTGAGGGATCGATTTTGAATGGTGGACTCCCAGGATCTCACAAGATCGAAGGGATCGGGGTAGAATTCATTCCGCCCTTTCTTTCAGATCTGACAATCGATCATTTCGAAACAGTCTCTGATGAAGAAGGATTCAGATATACTCGTCAATTAGCTGAGAAACAAGGACTGCTCGTTGGTAGTTCAAGTGGCGCAGCATTTGCCGCAGCTTTAAAGGAAGTACAGCATCTACCAGATGGTCATTCAGTCATCACCATTTTCCCAGATGCAGCTGACCGTTATCTTTCCAAAAATATCTATTTATAGGAGGAATCATTTATGCATATCCAAACAAAATTAATCCATGGCGGTATTAGCGAAGATCCTGCCACAGGAGCCGTCAGTGTCCCGATTTATCAAACCTCTACCTATCGTCAAGACGGTGTGGGCCAACCCAAGCAATACGAGTATTCCAGATCAGGAAATCCCACCCGTTTTGCTTTAGAAGAATTAATTGCTGACTTGGAAGGCGGTGTGCGTGGTTTCGCTTTTTCATCAGGCCTTGCCGGGATTCACGCAGTATTCTCCCTTTTCAAAAATGGTGATCATATTTTACTCGGAGACGATGTCTATGGCGGCACATTCCGGCTATTTGACAAAGTGTTAAGTAAAAATGGTCTGGAATATACAATTATTGACACGAGCAATCTAGAACAGATCAAACATTCGATTCAACCAAACACAAAAGCACTTTATCTAGAAACACCAAGTAATCCGTTACTCAAAATCACAGATTTGAAGGAAAGCGTGAAACTAGCCCAACAGCATGACCTATTGACGATTGTCGATAATACCTTTGCTACGCCGTATTTCCAAAAGCCCTTAACGATCGGCGCAGACATCGTGTTGCATAGCGGCACGAAATATCTTGGTGGACACAGTGATCTAGTCGCCGGTCTAGTTACGACTCGGCATGAAAAATTAGCGGATACGATCGGATTTTATCAAAATGCCATTGGTGCAGTATTAGGTCCTCAAGATAGCTGGCTACTGCAAAGAGGGATCAAAACGCTGAGTGTCCGAATGGAGGAACATCAAAAAAATGCTCTTTCTGTAGCGAAGTTTCTCTCCGAACATCCTGATGTCGATGCTGTGTATTATCCCGGACTGGCTTCCCACCCTAATCATCCCATTGCTGCACAGCAAATGAGCGGGTTTAGTGGAATGGTTTCTTTCACTTTGCGTACCGAAGCAGATGCGATTCCTTTTGTTGAATCACTCCAATTGTTCACTTTAGCAGAAAGCCTGGGTGGCGTAGAAAGTTTGGTAGAAGTTCCTTCAGTTATGACTCATGCCTCTGTCCCAAAAGAGAAACGAGAAGAAGCCGGAATAAAAGAGGGGCTGATTCGTCTTTCAGTCGGGATCGAATATGGCCAAGATCTATTAGAGGATCTGTCTCAAGCTTTTACAGCTGTCAAACATAAATAAGTACGAATAGTTATAAGGAAAATCTAAAAAACATTTCAGATTGCTACAACTCAGAAGAAATAAGTGATAGAATCAAGTAGAAAAGCTTAATCGATGTTTTTGTAAATTTGCTGAATACTTTGCACGCATATTTACAAAACAAATGAACAAATAGATAGGAGATTTACAAAATGAGAATGAATGTTGAAAGCTTTAATCTTGATCATACGAAAGTAAAAGCACCATACGTTCGTGTGGATGATCGTAAAACGGGCGAACATGGAGATGTGATCATCAAATATGATGTTCGCTTCAAACAACCGAATAAAGAACACATGGAGATGCCAAGTCTTCATTCCCTTGAACATTTGACTGCTGAATTGATTCGTAATCACGCAGATTATATCGTTGACTGGTCACCAATGGGATGCCAGACCGGTTTTTATCTGACGGTTTTAAATCATGAAAGCTATGATGATATCTTAGATGTTTTAGAAAAAACGATGAATGATGTACTAAAAGCAACTGAAGTACCTGCAAGCAACGAAACACAATGCGGCTGGGCAGCAAGCCATACCTTGGAAGGTGCGCAGTCTTTGGCACGTGAATTCTTAGCAAAACGCGACGAATGGGCTGAAGTCGAAGCTTAATCCCGTAGATCTATTGCACGATTCTCTAAAAGTTCCGAACTTGAAAACAAGAATATGTTTTTGAGTTTGGAACTTTTTTTAAATTTTATTAGGAGGACTTACTATGACTATTTATGATTTCAATGCAACGTTAGAAGATGGAACTACCTATTCGTTAAATAAATACGCAGGCCATCCAATTATTATTGTCAATACTGCGACAAAATGTGGTTTAGCCCCACAGTTCGAACAACTAGAAGAACTCTATCAGAAATATCAAACAAAGGGATTAATCATCCTCGGATTTCCCTCCAATCAATTCAAACAAGAAGTCGATTCTGCTCATGATGCAGCTGAAGCTTGCCGTGCCACTTATGGCGTTACTTTTCCGATGCATCAGCTGATTGAGGTGAACGGGGAAAACACAGATCCTCTCTTTACCTATTTAAAAGAAAAAGCTCCTGGGACGATCACAAACGCAGTGAAGTGGAATTTCACTAAATTCCTGATCGACAAAAATGGACAAGTGATCGAGCGTTTTGCTCCGAAAACCTCACCATTAAAAATGATAGAAGCAATCGAATCAATCATTTAAGTAACGTTGACTCTCATTACCATATACAAAAAAAACAGATGAGCTTTAACAGCTCATCTGTTTTTACCATTTGCGTGGCGACGTCCTACTCTCACAAGGGGCAACCCCTCACTACAATCGGCGCTAAGAAGCTTAACTTCTGTGTTCGGCATGGTTACAGGTGTATCCTTCTCGCTATCGCCACCACACTGTGGTGTTA
>NZ_JAAKDW010000007.1 GCF_011038845.1 Enterococcus sp. ZJ1622 | reverse complement strand
CGCCACTCCTCTTTTTCCGGTGGAGCAAGCTCCGGTGGAAAAAGAAGCGTTCGACTTGCATGTATTAGGCACGCCGCCAGCGTTCGTCCTGAGCCAGGATCAAACTCTCATAATAAAAGTTAGAACAATCTTTCGATTGTTAAGCTCAATTTGTTTGCTAGCATATTGCTTGCTTGTTAAAAATGTTTGTTGTCTTGAATCAATCAAGACGCCCTACACATTTGGTTTGTCTTACTTTGTTCAGGTTTCAAAGGTCTACTTGATCAAAATCCAAAGCAGTAACGCTTGAAGTTCAATCTCTGTTTGGCTGCCGTAGCAACTTTTATATCATATCAGAGAGACAAGCGATTGTCAACTCTTTTTTAAAAGTTTTTTTCGATCTCGCTCAGCGAAATCTTTCAGCAACTCATTTATCATAACTCGTTGTTTGTTATTTGTCAAGAACTTTTTTTGAAGTTTTTCTTGATGAAATCAAGCTTCATTCAATGTCCTTTTCAAACGACTTAGTTATCTTATCATGTAAGGATAAACATGTCAATAACTATTTTTATGTTTTTCCAAACATCATCTATTTATAAAATGTTCGGAACAACAGAAATGAATATATCATGTAAATTTTCACATGTCAATAAACTTTTTCATCATTTATTCCTATTTCACGGATACGTTTATTTCCCTACTATAAATAGAATAATATAGTGCCCTTCCCTTTTAGTTTACAAAACAAAAAAGAACACGTAACAAATGATTGCTAAGTGCTCTGTTTGTTTTGTTTTTTTAGAAAAGCTAAGTACGAATAGTGGCAAAATCAATTGTTCAATATGAGTTGTTCCATTAATTGTTCATTATAGCCGATGAATAAGACATCATCGATAATGATCAAAGGACGTCTCAGCAGCTCCTTATACTTTTGGCATAACAGAATCAATTGATATTTATCTATAGAAGTAAGGTCGACCTGAATCTTGTGAAAACCCTCAGACCAAGTGGCAAATAATTGTTCTGCTTGCACTTCTTCAAAGCTGCACAACTCTTCTGCTTCTTTGGCGCTTAGTTCTTTTTGTTCCAAATCAACAAATTGATAGGGCATCTTTTGTTTTTCCAACCATCTTTTGGCTTTCAAACTGGACACGCAATGTGCTGATCCATAGACTTTCACTTTCACGAGGTCCCTCTCTTTCTCTATGAATTCAAAATGTTGTTGTTTTGCAGATAAATCAAGTTTCGAGCGACACAACGGATTTCTCTTGGTACAAACGAACGAATCTCATCTTCATTGAACCCAATCAGGATTCTTTTTTCGTCGATTAAAATAGGGCGTCTCAATAATGAAGGGTATTGTTTGAATAAGACGATCATCTGTTTGAGCGTTAATTCATTAAAATCTATTCCAAGTTTCTCGTAAATTTTCGATCGAGTGGAAATAATATCTTGCACTCCCCCTTCAGTTGCTGCCAAAATCTTTTTAATTTCACTTTCTGTCAAAGGCTCTGCAAAAATATTCTTTTCTTCAAATTCAAGTTGATTCGCTTGCAACCATGCTCTTGCCTTTCTACAGGAGGTACAGCTAGGCGAAGTATATACTTTTATCATTTTCTCACTCCTTTTTAATTATAATCCCATTCTACCTCATTGCGCTTAAAAAGACCAATTATTAGCTAACAAAAAATAGAAAAAAGGTATACGTATCATTTTAAAAGTTATTTAAATTCACGAAAAAACCTTATTTATCAATAGTATGTATGTAGTATAGTCTTTTATTTAAAAAATATAAAAAAACAGATATTCATATATGTAATCAAAAAAAATCCGTATAGTACGATATAAATCGATGCCATACAGATTTTTCTTCTATTTAATTATTTGAGTTTTTTAATTTAACCCCTGTTTCTTTAATAAATCTCGAGGTCTTCAATTTCCTGCTTCCTTTTTCTTGGGGCACGCATAGATAAAGCCGATTTCTGGCTCTTGTCATCGCAACATAAAAAAGCCGACGTTCTTCTTCTACTGTTGTTACGGGCTCTGCTTTAATTTCGTTAGTTTTGACCGATTCTTTCTCAGTAGCGCCATTGTAAGGAAGTGTTCCTTCATTACAGCCGATCAAAAAAACATTGCGATAACTCAGTCCTTTACTTTTATGGATACTCTGAATGCATAATGCATCCAGTTTTCCTTGTCGATAAGCGATCAACCGCGTTTTCAACTGTTTGGCTATTGCTTGTGTTTCTTGACTAAATTCCAGCAACTTTTTAAGAGTTGGATGCTGTTTCACTTGCTCTGTCAACCATTCACGGTCACTTCGATCCATCTCTTTTGCGACTCTTGGAAGTTTCAAATAGCATTGGATCAAAGGATATACTTCTTTTTCCGGCTGCTTTTCTAAAGAATTCATTTCTGCAACTAGCTGGCGAAGATCCTTTTCCAATGATTTCATGCTTGGCTTCAGTTGCAGAATATAGCTTGCTATGTCTTTTGGACGAGCATTAGCTGAAAAATACTGGTCGCATTCTGCTTTCTTCAAGTAACAGTCAATCATCAGCTGACGCAGTAATAGCTGATAGGCCTGACTTTTCTTTTGGCTCGAGGAGGCAAAATGCCAGTTGGTCAGCTTCTGATAAAACTGAGAAAAAGGTTTGATGCCAAAAATCCCTTCATATGAACTATCTGCTTCCAGAACAAACGGGATCTCTGTTCGCAATAAGTTTTCTACCAACTGCTGTGTTTGTGCAAGTGACCGGTATAACACGATAGATTCTTTGTATTTTCCCTTTTGGTTAACAAAAGAACGGATTTGCCGGATAAGCCACTGACTCTCCGCTTTAGTATCTCGAAAGCGGAGGGCTTCCATTACGCCTGGTTCTTTTTGTGCCGGAATCATTGCCTTCGGGATACGGTCATTCTTATTGAAACTGATCAGCCGATTCGCACCTTGGACGATCGAAGCCCGAGAACGATAATTCGTCAAAAGGAATAATGTTTTAGTTGGATATTCTTTCTCGAAGTTCTTGATATATGCCGGCTCCGATCCACGGAAGCCGTAAATGCTTTGATCGTCATCTCCTACGACGATCAGTTTGATGCCTGTTTCTTTCGTGATAAGCTTGATGATTGCCCATTGCAGAGGATTCGTATCTTGAAATTCATCAATAAAAAGATAGTCGTATTTTTGTCCGATATATTGCCGGATTTCTTTATTTGCGAGCACTTGCTTCAAATTTTGGAGGATATCGTCAAATTCGAACAGCTGCTGTTCTTTTTTTTGCTCTTGTAATTCTGCGATCAAGTATCTCATTCTTTCAGAGATTGGCTGAGCCGGATTTTTTTCGATCGAGTCGAATTTTTCTTTGATCAGGGCAAGTATTTCATTTACTGAAAGATTCATGTTCTGCCAATAATCCAAGCGGGCTGCGATCGTCTTTTCTCCGTATTGGTCAAAAGAATAAAGATTGTATTTTCGGATCAGCTGTTGTAACAAGGTATTGATTTTCTGGCTGGTCTCATTAGAAAAAGCGCCTTGTATGTCTGGAATACCGATGTCTGGAAATTTACGGCAGATCTCACTATACAACCGAAAAAAAATACTGTGGAATGTGCCGATATGAACAGCTGTTTTTCTTTGGCTGAAATTATCTACACGTTTTTTCAATTCATTTGCGGCATTTCGTGTAAAAGTGATCATCAGGATCCGCTCTTCATCCACCTGTTTTTGTGTCATCAGATAGACTGCCTTTGCACAGATCGTCTGTGTTTTGCCACTTCCGGCACCTGCGATGATACGCAGATTTTTTTCCATATCATAAGTGATTGCCGCTTTTTGTTCGTTGTTGAACCGATTGTAGGAACGTTTTTCCATCATTTTGAAAAAGGTATCGTTCATGGGTTCTGTTTCTATCTGGTCTTCTTCAATCAAGCCTGGTGCTTCGCCATATGCTGCTTCATAACTTGCAATGATCTCTTCTTGCATACGGAAAATTTGCTGGAGCTTTTTATACTTTTTTTCCCAGTGTGCCAGCTCTTTTTGCAATCGAAGTATCTCCTTTTCATTCAATTGGTCGATCATCTTTCCCATCTTTCTTTTTTTATTTCTTTATGATTAGTTATTCTGTGGTATTTTTCTATATACTAACAGACCATGATTAAAATTCAACTAACGTTCCTCCACTATTCCCCCAGAAGTATTTCAAGAAAACCTATCTTTATTTTCAGAAAATTATGCTAAAATAAAAAAGATGACAAGTATAATTAATTGAAGGTGATGATACATATGCGTACTTCATTCCATGAAGATCGTACAGTTGGGCTTTTGCTGACGTTTATCGGCGGAGCCATGGACAGCTACACGTATATCCAGTACAATGCGTTTGCCTCAGCACAAACAGGCAATATCGTATTAGCAATCATTCAGGGATTTGATGGTGAATGGGTGAGTGTCGGAAAAAAAATACTCTCGACGCTGTTCTTTTTCCTAGGTATTTTACTGACAAAATACCTGATCGATTATTTCAAGAAAAAAGAGAAGCATTTCTGGCGGCTGTTCGTGCTGTATTATGAAGCACTTGTTTTTTTCCTGGTCAGCTTGGCGCCAATCCACGTGTATCCGGCATTGGTCACGATTCTGATTTCCTTTACCGCAGCTATTCAGTGGATCTCCTTTGATAAGATAAACGGGCGTGCCTACACGAATCTGTTTACTACAGGGAATCTGAAGGGTGTCGCTACGAATTTGTACGATTTTCTCATTTCGAAGGAAAAAGCCGATTTTGATCGATTTTTCCATTATTTGACGGTCGTGCTTTCATTTATCGCAGGAGCGGTCGTACTGGTCTTTTGCCATCATCTCTTTGGAGCAAGCTCTATTTTAGTCGTTTCTATTTTGTTCTTGCTTCTTGCACTGTTCCAAAGTTTCCAATTATGGCGTTTTTACAAAACAATCTAAAAGATAATATAATAAAACGGAGGACCTGTGACAGCTGTCATAGGCCCTCCCTTTATTTTTAAATTGACGACAGACGATGTTGGGTCGTGTGCTGTCATGGCTCATAAACAGTGTCCAAGCAGCAGACCTTCGACATGGACTCCGGACAAAGCGCTGCTTTCACAGCCTCTTACTTCGAAAAGATCCCTTTCGCTTTTGGCTGATCTGTGGTATAGCGAATCGCTCCAGCATCTGCTTCTTCAGACATTTGTTCTGCACGTGTTCTGATTTCCCGAACGATCTGTTCACCGCAGGCCGGATCGGCTACAAAATCATACGTGTCTCCGTCGATCACCATTTTGGGACATACATCGAAGTGTTCGAACCATTCTTCATATCGCCGATTCAGTTCTTTATAGTACGCAAACAATTCAGGATCTTGCTCCAATTGCTCGTAGTCCCGTCCTCTTTTTTTGATTCGTTCGAGCATCGTATCGAATGAGACCCGGATGTAGACTAGTAAATCCGGTTTCTTCTGAGGTGATATCTCTTCTAATTCCTTCAGCATCGTTTCTAGAAGTCCTTCGTATTGCTGTATCTCTACTTCAGAGACACGGCCAAGATCCGCATTCAGATGGAACAGCATACTGTCTTCATAGATCGAACGGTCCAGTACGTTATCATCGTGGCTAAATGCGTCTTTGATGGCTAAAAATCGTTTGTTCAAGAAAAAAATCTGTAATAAAAACGTATATTTTTCTGGATTCGAATAAAAAAGCGGCAGGACTTCATTGTCCTCGACATTTTCATAGAACGGCTTCGTTTCTAAATTCTGGGCAAGCATTTCCGTCAGTGTGCTTTTCCCTGCACCGATTGTTCCCGCAACAATAATCACATTATCGGCATCCTTCCTCTAATAAAATCTGTTTCTTATTCTACTACTCCTTTCCTGCAAATAAAAGCTTTTCTTCATTCATCTGTTTGTATAAAAAAGACAGACCGCCAAATGCCGATCTGTCTCATCACTTCATGTAAAATCTGAATATTATAGTTGATGGATCGCTTTTTTAACCAATCCCTTGCTCTTCTACTAACGCACCTGATTTTCGAACGATCAGCTGCCAGTGCAGATTATGCGCAGTATCATTGTCTACTGCCGCACATTTCATTACACGGATCATTACACTATTTTCGTAGATTTTTTCGATCATCCCTTTTACTGGTGATTCAAACAAATCTGATTTAAATGCATATGTTTCGCCTACTTCAAATAATTGTTCATTTTCCATAAGAATCCCTCCGTCGCCTTTTTCTAAGGTCAGTAAATTTTTAACACAGATTCAGGAGAAACGGACATTTATATCATAAAAAGTACTTTTCGAGTCAAAACCGTTGCATTTTTAGAAGTAAAACGTTCACAATAGAGATGTTTCTAGTGAAAAAATGACGATTTTGATGTCAAAACAACTTTTTATGAAGCAAAACGTCGCTTTGATTCATTTTGAATTACACTAAGAGCTGGAGGTACGTATTAGATGAAAAATAAAGTGGTCAATAAAATGCTGGATGTTTTATTCAGTGGAGAAATGTCTGAAGAAGATATGGTGTATATACAAGTGAAATTTGCTCTTGAAGTCTTAATGAATAACCTTGGAAAGTTAGCGATTGTTCTCGTGTTTTCTTTGGTAACAGGATCATGGGCTGAAACAAGTATCACCTTTCTTTCGTATATCTGCATCCGCAGATACGCGTACGGATTGCACTCCGATTCTGAATTCGTCTGCTTATTGTGGACACTGCTTTATTTGTGGGGCGTTCCTTTAGTAATGAAACATTTTCAAGTGACTATCTCCTTCCCCATGATGGTCGTATTGTTAGTCAGCTGCTTTTTATTATTGCTTCGCTATGGATCGAAAGGTACAGCGCTTAATCCCATTGAGCCGGAAAAACGTCCTGCGTTACTGAAAAAAGCAATCGGCATGTTTCTTTTATTTGCCCTTATCACTTTATTTTTCGCTGCTTCTTACTTTTCTACTTATTTGCTTCTCGGGATTGTTTTAGAAATAGCTACGTTGCTTCCTATCACAAACTACTTAATGAATATTGGAGGAATCTTTCATGAAAAAAACAATCGTTAAACAACTGACAAACCTATCTGACTTCTTTGTATCTGGCTGCTGCTTTGGTATGAGTTCTGAGTTCAAAATCCCTGAAAAATTAAAAAAATAATACGCTAATTGTGCTATAATTTGGAAAAACTCAATGGGAGCTGTACTTTATGTTTTTATGGTCTATAGCGTTGCAATACTTGATTTACACGAGTTGTGTATTACTCATTGATCACCGGGTACGAAAAAAGTATCTATTCGCTGCAACGATTCTGTTTTCTTGCTGGCTGATGGGTATCATTTACCCGTATTTGGGGATCTTTACTGCCTTATTTGCTATCGGAATGCTGATGCTTACTTTTTTCTTCTTTTCGACTTCGCGTCAACAGCTGATTTATGCATTTCCTTTTGGATTGCTGACATCGCTTTTAGGAGATCATTTGACGAGCATCGGCGATTTTTTTGTTTTGCAGTCAGATGTTATTGAGCCTGGTGATTCATTACAATATTTCCATCTTGCTTTATCTGCAGCATTGTCCTTATTATTAGCATTCGGGTTTAAAAAGTTATTGGATACTTGGTTTCATGCAGTAGATCGCCGCATGATTGGAACGATTGGTACTTTGGTATTGTTTACATACTACATCATTATTTTTTATACTCGTTTTTCTGGTGAAACGCCTGATATTTTAGCATTAAATACCAGTTTCTTTATACTTTATCTCTGTGTCGGCTTGATCATCTTAGTTTATTACTGGAAAATCTCCAATAAAAAGATGGCTGACAAACTGTTGGAACAGCAAGTGAAACTACAGCAGGATTACATCAAAGACCTTGAAAAGAATTATCAAGATCTGCGGGAATTCAAACATGATTACCAGAATCTGCTTTTTTCCTTACACAGCTATATTGCAGAAGGTGACCTTGAAGGCTTGCGTACGTATTATGACGAGAATGTTTTACCTACACGTGAAATGATGAATCATTTTCCAGCTAATCTGAGTTTACTGGATAACATGAAAGTACCTGAGATTCGAAGCTTGCTGTCTTTGAAGCTGATGATGGCACAGGAAAAAGGGCTGACTGTACAGCTGGTTTTCCCTCATGAGATCGATCTGGATACGAAACATACCGTGAATCTCGTGCGGATGCTCGGTATTATTTTGGACAACGCGATCGAAGGGGCAAGTGTCACGAAAAAGAAAAAAATAGAGTTGTCCCTGATGAAGAAAAACAGTTCAGTCATCATACGCGTGGTAAATACAACCATGAATCAGCTGCCATTGAGCCATTTGAAGCAAAAAGGCTTTTCGACGAAGCAAAACCCTAAAAATGAAGGACTTGGTCTATTCATACTAGATGAACTTACTAAAACGAATCCCTATCTGTTTCTTGAAACATCGATTGAAAACCAGCGATTCTCTCAAACGATTTATATACAGACAAAATAAAGGAGTAGTTCTATGATTCCCATTTATATTTGTGAAGATGATCCAAAGCAGTTAGAAGTCATATCTACTGTGATCAAGAATCGAATCATGATCGAAAACCTGGATAGTTATGTCCATATCGCCACCTCTGACCCGCTTGAACTTTTCGATGCCGCTAGAGTTCGTACCTCTTCTTTCGGCATTTATTTTCTAGATATCGAACTGAAGGACAGCGAATTGGATGGTGTGATGATTGGAAAACGGATCCGTGATCTGGACCCGTTGGGAAAAATCATTTATGTGACCTCGCATTCCGATTTATCCCTGACTATCTTAAAAAGCAATATCGAACCAACTGATTATATCATCAAAGAAGATCTCTTCGATCTGAAAGAGCGCGTAGAACAGATTTTGACGAAAATCTTTCATGATTTCCAAACTGCTCAGCTACAAAAAGATATTTTCAAAATCGAATTCAATGACGAGATCAAATTTTTGCCCATCAAGGATATCCAGTATTTTTCCACATCATCAGATACACCACATAAACTGGAGGTTCATCTGACACATGCGCAAATGCAATTTTATGAAAAAATCAAAGAGATCGAAAAAATGCACCGGAATTTTATCCGATGTCATAAATCATATGTCATCAATACGCAAAACGTCCGTGCAATCAACAAAAAAAGGCGTGAGATCACTTTAGCAAACGGCGAGATCATCCCTGCATCGATCCGTGGGTTAAAAAAGCTGATCTAGCAGCTTAAACAGAGGTTGTGACAGAAGTAGCTTCTTCGGAAAAAGGAGCTGCGACAAGACTTTTGTCACAGCTCCTGTTCTAATCGCTTGAATGTCCTTGTTACATCCATCCCTCAAAAACATCAGTTATCTTTCCTGATTTTTCCTTCTTCTGATCGCTACTAACGCATCTCCTAAATTCGACCAATCGACTGGTCTAGGCGGCGCTAACCAAACGATTTGTTTGATATTCGATGATTCATATAATTTCGTCGAATCACTTAAAATCAAATCAGTCTGACTGGAGACTGTATTCACCACTTGGATGTTGAAATTCGAAAAAAAGTGCAGATCTCTTTCAATGATCCGGTTGTAGTACTCCCCAAAAGAAAAATCAATACACACAGTTATTTCTTCATTCAGCATCGAGGTCGGTATCGATAAGGTCAGGATGAACAAATATTCTTTGAAGAGGAATTCCCGATTTTCTACGAGTATAGACAGTCCTCGTTTCTCTGCGTCTATCAAAAAAGTACGGCAAAATTCAAATATTTCGTAATTTGCTTCAAAAAAGTAGCTTACATCCATTTTTTTCGATAATTGCATTTGCTCGAGAAAAAAATAATTAATCTTAAAATGAAGTAAATCGATACTTGGTTTGATCGATTGGATCAGCTCTTCTTTCTTTTTTACAGACATTTGAAATTCTGTTCTGAAATAATCCAGGAATATACGTGTTAATTCCTCTACTTCTTGGCTTGCCGCAAATATCTTACTCAAAAGCTGCTTTGAATCAGGAATGATCTCTTCTACTAGCATGAATTCAGCTAACAAATGTCCCTCTGCTTGCTTATCGAAATGAGTTTCTGTCCATGACTGGATCAAACTGCACAACTCAGGAGAAGACTCTTCGATGATGTCCAGAAAATATTTTCTGTAGTGTGTATCTAATTTTGAATAATCGACTCCGCATTGCAATCCTCTCAGTACGGCGACGCACATATAATGCAGCAGGAGATACTCTTGGTGTTTCGTCATCCTTATTTTGCTATTTACGATTTTTTCAATGTACAACTGATTTTTTCGAAGAAGATCTTCTGAATACAGATCTGAGAAATCTGTCTCAAATATTTCTTTATAGAATTCTGTGAAAAACAAGCGGATCGTCTTCTCATCTCCGATCAATTGATATTTCTTACCGATCCGGACACCATAATGGATCAAAAATGTCTCAATCGTTTTCATTTTTTTATAGATTGCTGTATAGCTGGAAAAATGATCTTTTGCAAACCGATTGATCGATTTGAATTCCTGCTTGAACAGCAGCAAGATGATTTTCACCGAGAGCGATTCTCTCAATAAGTTCTTGATCAGAATATCGGAAGTCGCCCCTCCGTATTCTCTCAAAAAGATTTGGTGTTCTTCGATTTCGATCTTGAAAAAATCAGCTAACTGCTGCTTTTCGATATCATCGATCAAACCTTGAATCACTTTTTCCAGCACAAACTCAGAAAAACCAAGTTCTTTCATCAACGTTAATTTAGATTCTGCCAGCATCGGAGAATTTTCGAGATAACAAAATAAATCGATTTTCCTCCGATCTTCTTTTTCCAATAAATTTATCACATTCATGTCATCACTGCCTTCTCTTCAGGTACTTCACCAAAAAGTAAACTGCCGGTCAGCAAATAAGCGGTTTGACCAGTGGAAGTATGGCAAGTAGAGTGATCACCTCCAGAGCCTAATGGTTGTGCTGGCTCATTCAGATAAATATCGCTGGTGTCTGTAAAGAGATGATTATCCAGATAAATTTTTTTATGTCTTCGATCAGTTTCTTTTGTGGCAGACAGCTTTTTGTTGTTTTTTGCTTCTGTTTCCTTTGACTCAGTTCTCTTTGTCTTCGTTTCTGTATCCGTTGTTGTTGTAGTAACAGCCGGTTCATTTTCAGATGCCTCGTGCTCCGGTTCAAGTGGCTTCACGATAACGGTCGGATCTTCAGGATCATAAATTTTCACTGCCTGGACAGTGATCCCGCCAAAAGACAAAGAAAAAAACAAGGAGCTGTAAAGAATAAAATTTCGTTTTCGCATCATTCATCTTCCCTACGCTTTTTCTTCAAAATCAAGAAGAGGATCAAGAATAGAATCAAAAGGATTAAGAGAAGGAGCAGCATGTACAGCCATGAGTGATCTGGTTTTATGGTCACATCTTTTTGATTCAGTCTGCTTGCTGTTTCTCCGCTGATCGTGAAATCTTTTTCCAGTAGCCAATGATTGGTATATGTCTCTTTCTTTCGTGTATATGTCCCGTCATCCGCTCGATTCCCGTATACATCTAATTTGATATGATAGGTGCCAGCTTGCAGCTTTTTCCCGTTCAAATGAACTGGGAAGTCAAAATGGGTATTCGGAGCGATCTGCATTTCGTCTTTACTTATGGAATAGAGGGAATCCGTACTGCCTTTTTTTGTGATCGTTCCGTCTACAGCGACTTGATTGATGTAGGTAGCTTCACTGTTCTGGATTTTCGCGGAAATGACGTTTCGTGCATTGACCTGATCTGCCTTGACTGCTAATAAATTCAGTTTTGGTGCGACCGCCGTTTGATTTTCCCTCAACAGTAATGCAATGACATAAGAGTATTCATTCGTAATTGCCAAGCCATCGGATTTTTCATCCATCTTTTCTTCTTTCTTTTCTTTGAACGTCAATCCGCCTGCGATCAGCCCGTCGAATGCGTCATTCGGCATATGGACTTTTATGTTGACTGCTTGAGAAGAATGCGGGTCAAGCGTGACTTCCTCCGGGACCTCCACTATGTCGTTCAGTTTATATTTCAAGCTTTTATCAGGCGTGATCTCATTGGGACCATATTCAACTACCCCGTTCAAATTCGTGGTCGCATTATTCAACCCTATTTCTATCGTCACGTTCTCATTCGTATCATTTGTCAAATCGATCGTTAATTCTTGCGAAGCATTTCTAGCGAGTAGCAAATCGAAATAAGTTTTCGTCTTATCGATCTGGTTTTCTGGTATGACAGGTGTTACCGCAAAATTGAATTCATTGGCATCCACTGTTTGTTGACAAAAGAAGAGCATGCCTATCAAGCCAGCAATCAAGAGATATTTTTTTTGTTTCTTCATTCTTTTTGTCTCCTTTATAAATCAGAAAAGAGGAGCTGTGACAAACGTCTTGTCGCAGCTCATTTTTTTCGAATAAATGGTGTAGCATTCATGCTCTGTACGAGATGGATCAATTTCCCGGAACATCCGATAAAATCCAGCTTAAATGTGTCGTATACATCCCTTTATATTTCGTGGTGGAGCCAGGTACTGACAACTGAATGCTTTCTGGTGCATCTGCTTTTGTTTGTCCCCAGGTATTTAAATACGTACCTGCCCCTTCTCCTTGTTTGGCTGACATGATGACAGATGCGGTCCCCGGTACTAAATCGGTTTCTGTGCTTGAAGCAGGCGCGGGTGATTGGGCATTTGTAACAATTTGTCCTGCTTTTAAATGAATCTGTGCACCAGTTAATTCGCTGGTTCCATTTTTGAACTGAGCAGTTTGTGTCAATTGCAGCGTCCAGCCGGTTTCAAGTCCACGATTATCGGTTATTTGAACATAATTAGGACCTTCAGCAGGTGTCGTATCATATACTGGGTCGCCATTTTGATCGACAGAGATCTGCTTTAGATATTTTTGTGGAGCGACATTGTAAATCTGATCCTTCGAGGTGATCATTTGTTTGCCAAAATCTAAACTGGAAGCAAAATCGATGGACAAGGGACCTTGTGTTCCGGGATTCGGCCCATTCGGATCTGTCGGATCGATTGGCTCTACTGGTTCTCCAGGGTTTTCAGGATCTACTGGGTCTGTCGGATCGTCGGATGTCTCAAATTCAACCTGCCCGTTAGATACATAGTTGCCGCCATCTGCGGCGTAAGCGGCTACTGAAAAGAAGAAGCCTCCTGTTAACATTGCTGAACAAAATAATAATTGTATTTTTTTCATTGTTTCCTCCATACATAAAAATAGACTCTTTTTCTCTTAAGGGGTATTTTGCAGCTGCCATTCGATCGTCCCATTGAATTCTCCTGCTGCTTGTTTTTCTACCGGCACTTGCAGTTTTATTCCATCACTTGAGTCATTCCAATTATCCGAAACACTATAATCTCCATCTTGCACATTAGTATGATCCAAGACTTTGACAAAATTTGTGCCGATCTGGATGGACTGTTGATGATCTGTATAATACAAATCGTCCGCAAGGGAAATCGCGTGGTTCGTTAATGGTGCGACTTGTTTTACCGCTAAATGCCACTCTGTTTTAGCAGCACCCCGGGAGTCATTCACTATTAAATTCCCTGTAGGTTTTCCCCAGATCGTTTGGGTCTTTGCTGCTATTTTCTGTTTTCCAAAATCGATATCGTCTGGTACTTCTTTCAAAGTCAATGTGCCGTTAGCTACTTGGACAACGACTGTCTTCGCAGCATTCCCAGTTGTATCGGCAAAGCTGTAAACCACAGGAAACTGTTTAGGCAGCTGATCTGCTGTGACATTTTTGATTTCTGAAAATACAGCTGGTTCCATTAACGGCAGTTTTGCCGTCCCATCTGCCTGAATCACCACTGCTTGTGTATAGTTGTTGTCCAGCTCTTCTTCGTTGAGTAACTGATTTGCTTCTGTAAGTGTGAGCGTAGCATCCGATGCGAGTAAAGCGAACGGCCTATCTTTTGAAGGAAATACAGATGAATCAGCAACAACGATCAGATGAACAGTTTTCTTTGATTGCTGACTGGTCCCTGCTTGATAAGAAATCTGATGTACTTTATATCCTGGCGCGCGAATCGGCTCCTTGATGGCGGTCAAATCTGCATCATTTGTGACAGAAGGGACACCGGTCAAACCATTATAAGCAGAAACATCTTCTTTATCCATCAAACCTTTTGCTTCAGATTCTGTGATGATCGCATCATGGACCTCCCATTTGACCACATTGGTGAAATTCACCTTCACTTGATAGCTGTAAGTTAGATCCGGTACTTTCCATGTGACAATCTTCCCATCCTTTTGTTCTGAAAGAGTCGTGTCCTGACTATTTCTCTCGCTTGAATGGATCGTCCCTTGATAAAACCAAGAAGCACTTGGCTGATCGGGTGCAAAATCAAGCTGAGGTGAAACTGCAGCACCTTTTGGAATGACTAATCGTCCTTTAGAGACTTTCGTACCTGCGATCTCTGTCCCCCATACTTTTACAGGTAATGGTGTGTTGCCATTGATGACTTCCGACACATGATGCGAGATATAGCCCGTCCCTGTGTCCTCTGCCAATCCAGTTCCTATGACTTGATAATCAATGACCGATCCTTCAAGCATGATGCCGTAACCAGAAGAAGAGGTGCTTTGTTCGTTATCTCCGATGTACGTTTTTCCAGTAGCAGTCTCTTCGCCTTTGAAATTCATAGGTGTCAGATTTACGGCATTTTTTCCGTCCGGATCAATGGTCAAGACTTGGAACGCTTTATTGCTGCCGAACCAAGTACCGTTGCTGTCGACCATTTTTGTTTCGTCACTGGTTGTCGGTTTTTTCCAGTTCAGCCGGGTATCGTCATCTGCCATAACCACATCTGAGACATTGACCATTCCTTTTCCCGGGATCGATGTAAGATAAGCTTCTCCTGATAAGGAAAGTTTCCCTAATGAAAGAATACTGTTTTCTGACGTGACCCCAAGCTCTGCACCGTCTGTGATCGTCACGTCGCCAAATGTACTGTAGGTAGTACCGTGATTTGCGGCTGTAGCGCCATTTCCATTTACAATAGAGCCTCCTGCAGCCAGCAGTCTGGTTTGATGATCGATGTTTAGTTTCGTAAAATTCCTGATCCCGTCTTCTAGAATCTCAATGGGCTGTTCTGTTTCATATTCATCGCTGGTGACTTTTGTCCCAATATTGATGATCGATCCGTTCGTGCTTGCATTGACGATGTTATCTGTGAATGTATCTTCTTTTTTTCCGCCAGAGATCATGTTCAAGCTTTTCACACGCTGAATGTTCGTAGTGACATTCCGTAGAATATGCCCGCTGGAGATATTCGAGTATTGTGTCGCTGCTAATGACCCGATAGAAGAATCTGGTGCGTCGATATTCATGACGATACTGCCGGACTTCGTTTTATCCTGCAAAGTTCCCCCGTCGCCGTAAATCGTTGCACCATTCAAAACATCCGCACCGGAACCAGTATAGATATTCAACGTGATCTTGTTGTCTTCATTTGATCCCAGAGAAGTATTTCTTCCATCTGGTCTTCCGCCTGTGATCGAGATTCCTTTTGGCAGTTTGAACGGATTTCCTTCCCTCAAGTCGATCGTCAATTCTGCATCGCCAGTCAATGTTCCTAAATTGGTGATTCCTGCTGAAAAGCCTCGGATACCTCCTGCATGGCTAGGAAATCCTGAAAAATCCCCGCCTTTGACTAATACAGCTGCATTTCCTTCCACTGTATGAGCGGAAGAAGCGCCATATGAACCGCCAATAGGACAATTGATGACTCCTCCAGTGACTTGTGCAGAAGCATTACCGACGATTTTTTCATCATTCCATCCCCCACCGGAAAAGAAGAAATCTACTTCGCCGTTTTTCATGGCTGCACTTGTATCTCCATAAATGCGCTGTCCGTTATAGCCGCCGCCTTCTAAGGTATCCACTAATCCGTCATTCAATTCGATGGATGAACCGCCTTCGATGACACCAGAAAAACCGCCCCCATAAGTCCATCGCGCCAAAACATTATTTTCGATATTTTTTGTCTTGCCTTTGATATAAATACTCCAAGGCTCGCCTGGGTCTCCCCCGCCACCGACAATATCATAACTGTCTAGGTACGTACGTAAAGTAGAAGATGCGCCTGTGTTTGTCGAAGAAATGTAGCTCAAGTCACCATCCCAGATATGGCGGTTGACAGCTGTCCGAGAATAAACAAGTCCTTCCCCTCCAGCGCCGCCATTTGGATTCTCAGTTCCTACCGTAATCGTCGTATTTCCATCGATGTAACCACTGAATCCGGCTCCTCGCGTATAATCATCCTCTCCGACACCACCGCTCATCATACCACCTAGCAGATTTGTCGTTATATCGCCATAGACTTTGAATGTCGCATTCTGCTCTGCGAGACTCGCTCTTTGATCGGGTGTCATTTGGTCATAAGCTGTTTTATCAGAAGCACCAAGCTTACTTTGGCTCAAGCGATCGCCATTCGTACCCGTACCGCCAGAAACCGACTCAAATGAACCTTTGTTGTTGGTGCCGGCTTTTATCGTATTGTGGATAGATCCTGTGATCGTTCCTCTCAAGCGGTTTGCACCGACAAAATCAGCACTTCCTCCGCTGAATGAACTTGTATCTATGTCCGTTGTGATCGCCGTCTGGTCTCGGCTTGTCCCTACGTTTCCAGTTTCACTGCCACCGACGAATAAATCAGCATTTGAAGTCCAGCTCCCATTCCCTTTGATGTTATTCGTAATGGTCCCTGATACATTCCCAGAGAAACTGCCTCCATAGTAGTTATTCAGTTTCAATTGCGTAGCAGGATTCTGGACATCAACGGTCGTTTGGATATTCCCATTGACATTTCCATCGATTCCGCCACCATAGAGATTCGTTACTGTTCCGCTGGCATCATTGATCATGAGCGTTATGTCACCATTCAATGTCCCGCCTTCATTGTTTCCGCCATAAATATTCCATGTGCCATTACCTGTTGAGTTGACTGTTAAACTAGGTGATGCGTTCAAGTCAGCGTTTTTTGTCCCCATAAACAAATTGATCCCGCTACCGCCATAAGAACCGTGATCAAGTGTGAGATCATACCCATTTGCATAAATCGAGGCAGCATCATAGCTGATATTTCGAAATACTGTATTCGTTCCGAAAAACACGTCACTGCCGAAATTCAGATTTCTTGCATCTGCTGGAGAAGCAGTTGTTGTGTCAGCCGGATCAGAGACACTGCTTACCATAGTCAAAGTGATGTTTGGATCATTCAGTGTCGCGAAATTCATGGAACTGGCAGATGGTGCAGGAATCACTGTATTGTCTGTCACTGAGGTTCCTAGACTAAAATCTCCGCCGATATAAATGGTATAATCCTGCTTGTTCTGATAGATATCAAATAAAGCATTTTTCATCCCCGCTTCATTCGGATCATATGTTTTATATTCCGTTCCCCCATCAGGAGCTGGAAAAAGAGCTAGCTTTTTTTCATCTCCTGCTTGAAGCAGACCGGAAATCGAATGAGTCACAGGAGCAGATAGTCGATTCTGGTCCTTCTTTTCAGAAAGCTGCGCTTTTATTTCTGTCGTTTGTGTAAACAAAATTGTGCGCAATTCTTTTTCTGTATAAAGCTTTCCGTCAATCAGCCAGCCTTCAAAGCGTTCTGTTTCACCTAAGTCGACTTCAGGAAGCTGGGATTCTGAAAGACTGGCTCCAGCTGTTAGCTGTATTGTCTGTCTATCCTCACCATTTTCAAAGTGACTGCCTGATACTGTGAAAATCAGATCGATCATGTTTTTTTCAGATGGCTTTGTTTCTGCAATGGTTTCATCGCTTGTGCCCGTCTGCCTATCGACTGAAGCTGATTCTGCTGTTTCCTTGTTCACTGTATCCTTTGACCGTACTTCTGACTGACTGCTAGCTGACTGCTGTGTTTCGACAGAGGATTCCGTCTTGGTATCAGGACTTGGCGCTTCTACTGCAAAAACGGGTGAAGTACATAAGATCGTATTCATCAACAGCGTGACCATGATGGATAAAGAAATTATTTTTTTCATCTTATAATTGGTTCCCCCCTTTAAGTTTCTGGAATGTCAGCGATTGTCCAAACAAGCTCGGTCCGGTACGTGACAGCTGATTTCGGCGTTGTTCCAGGTATCTCCAAGATAACGCCATCATTTATGCTTACCACCTGGGTTCTCCGATGGCTGTCTGTTTCCGTTGTCTCGCGTATTTCTCCCCAATGATCGGCCCATGTGCCCATCCCTGTCCCGTTTTGTGCCGCAACAATGATCGATTCTGCGCCATTCGGGTCTAGTCTGATGTTATCTACTGGTACTGGTTTTCTTTGTTCTATCGAATTACTTTCTAATTTTGGATGGGTCAGTAGGATTTCCGCACCATCGAGCGTTTCGTATTCTACCTTTTCAGTAGCTGTGAACTGACCTTTTTGCTTTATTTTCAGCACCCAGCCACCACCAGTCCCTCGGTCATCCGTTATTTGGACATAGTTAGGTGTAACGTTTCCATCTTTGCCTTTATATGTCTGAGGTCGAGCAAAATAAGACTGATCCTTGTTTGATATCTCGTGGTTCCCAAAATCAAAACTGGAAGCAAAATCAATGGACAGCGGCCCCTTTGTCCCCTGTTCCGGTCCGTTGGGATTGGTTGGATCTTCTGGATAAACAGGATGGTTCGGGTCTGGTTTTTCCGGATCAACAATTCCGGGAAACTCACTCCCCGACCTGAATTCAATAGACGCATGGCTATCATAGTTTTGGACAGCAGCAGTTACATTTGCCGGTAATATGAACAAAAAGAAAAGAGATGCCGTACTGAAAAAGCTGAAACTTTTTTTCATAAGATCGCCCCTTGTTCCCTTTATGGATTTGGAGGAGTTGTGTTATCAGGAGTATCTGAGAGTGTCCATGTGATGGTAGTTGTATACGCTTTTGCTAATTTAACTGTTTTTCCTGGTACGACAAGCTTGACTGCATCTGCCCCAGACGCAGCATCGTTCCCAAAGCGATAGATCCATGTTCCCATCCCTTTTCCTGCTTCTGCATTGACAACTGTTCCAGAATCCTGACCAGGAATAAGTGTGACATTAGCTTTTGCTGTTGGTGCATAAGCTGCATCTGTTTCCGAAGCGACTTCCCCTTTGGTCAATGTGATTTGAGCGCCTTCTAAAACTTCATCTTCTGCTGTTTTGAAACTGTCATCTTGCATCACACTTAATTTCCAGCCTTGCATCGTTCCTCTTTTGTCTGTTACCTGTACATAATTGACATCATCATCTGAATTGGTGAAGGACTGCAACTTTGCATAATACGTTTTGTCTGTCGTCGTGATTTTTTGCGTACCAAAATCAAAACTGGAAGCAAAGTCTAGAGATAATGGGCCAGAAGTTCCTGGATTTGGTGTAGGGTCCGGATCAACTGGCGTGGTTGGATCAGTTGGATCAACAGGAGGTGTAGGTGAATTATCTGCTTCAAAGGCGACATGGCCATTTGTGGTATAAGTACTGTCAGCGGCATAGGCAACTGAACCGCCTGTCACTAGGCTACTTAAAAGCAATGTAGTGAACAATAACTGATTTTTCTTCATTTGAATTCCTTCTTTCTGTTTTTACTGGTGTATCCGTAATAAACGATCAGGAGAAGTGTAGCTCCAAGAAACAGACTACTTTTTGATTCTCTTTCTGCCGTTTTCGGATACTGTTTGATGGTTGTGTTGTTTTTTTCACTAATAGTATTTTCTGAAGTGTCATCCGGATACTCATACTTGCCGAAAAATGCAGTTTCCCCATTTGACACATACTTGTTTTCCTCAGCGAACGACTGATCCGTCCAAGTAAATAATGCAACAAACAGTAGCGCTATCATCACCTTTTTCATAAACTATCCTCCTTCAAACCACAAAATAATTAAATACTACTAGTAATTTGTATTATAGCCACAATTCCACTGGGAAAGTTGTTATCTTTTTTTTGATTTTTCCAAAAAAAAAGATAGCTATTTGAACACAACGCGAAAACTCGCAATCTTCCACGGGATTCTTCAAACAAAAGAAGCTGTGACAAAAGTCTTGTCACAGCTCCTCTTTCCGAATAAACGGTGTTCCAGAAGTAGCTTCTTCGAAAATAAGCCGAAATTTCACAAAAATTTGAGAAGCAATTTTCGTAAATTCCTTCTTATTTCTTGAAGCTGCCCACTTCTGTCACAACCTCTTTGTCTTAGTTATTTTTGCTCAATGCAAAAGCATTTCTTGAGCGATTTCTTCGCCGGTCATTGTTTCAGGATAAAAAGTCGGCCAGTTTTCCACTTCTTTCAATAAAGCTTCTTGGCTTTCATTGCCTAAATAGATATGAAAGTGATCTGATTTTGTCGGAGCGATGGAATGATCGCTGAATTGTACATATTTGAATGCACCGTTATTTGCATCTTCTGCTTCGAACAAGTAACGGACGCCGCGATTACCGGCTGCATACGTCAAAGTTTGTCTTCCTGCGTAACGGTATGCTGATTCTTTTTCTGTTCCGTCTTTATAGATAAATCTCATAGAGTTATCGGTGATCTCAATGTGAGCTACATCGGTTCGATAACCGGTCTCATAGTATTTTTTATACTCTGCTGCTGTTTTGTCGCGATTTGCTTTTGCTTTGTATTCAAAGACTGGGTCAAGCGTACCGTCTTCTAAATAAGGATCGACAGACTGCCAGCTGCCTTTCCAGTCAGAAAGCGGACGATCATGGATATCTTCGTCTTCAAAATAGCCATTATACACATTTTTTTCTTTTTCCGGTGTCAAAGTATCTTCTAGCGGATTCTCGATTTCTGTTGTTTTTTTCAGCGATTCCAGATTGGCTTCCATGATCGAAAGATAGTTTTCTCCATTTGCCATCTGTTCTTTAGTAAGTCCTTCTAACGGGTTCAGGACTGCCATAGAAACGTTGGCTTCATCAGCTAGGGTTTTGGCGATACTGTCTTTCGCATTTTCTTCAAAATAGATGTATTGAATCCCATGTTCTCTCACGAATGTTTTGAGCTCGGCGATTCTAGCTGCTGATGGTTCTTCACTGGAGGAAAGACCTGCAATCGAGACTTGGTTCAAGCCATATTCCAGCGCTAAATAATTGAAGGCTGCATGCTGTGTGACAAATGAAGTCTGTTTTGCTTTACTGAATGTATCTTGGTATTTCTGATGGAGTCCTTGAAGCTTTTCCAGATAGGCTGACGCATTTTTGGTCCATGCTTCTTTCTTCTGCGGGTAGGCAGCGATCAGCTGGTCACGGATATTTTCCACTTGTTTCATCGCTAAATTTGGCGCTAGCCAGACATGGGGGTCCAATTCATGAGAATGTCCCTCTTCTTCGTGATCGTGGTCATGTCCGTCTTCGCTTCCTGGAAGCAGGAGCATGCCTTTTGTTGCCTTGATCGTCTGTACGTTGCCTTCTTTTAATGTCTGCTCAATAGCAGGTACCCATGTTTCCATGTTTTCGTCATTGTACACAAAAACATCTGCCTCTTGGATCTTAGCCATTTCCTTTGCTGACGGCTCATAATCATGGGAGTCTGTCCCTGCTGGAATCAGTAATTCGACTGTTCCTTCTTTTCCTACTATTTCTTTTGTAAAATCATACATGGGGTAAAAAGTCGCGATCACGGATAATTGTTCTTCCTGATCAGCTGATTTCTGATGATTCCCGCAGCCTGTCAATAGACCTGCAAGAAATAGACCACCTAATACACCTAATAAACGCTTCATTTGTTACACTCCTTCTCATCTTCTTTCTGTTATGTTTACGATTTGCATTTGCAAATCGTAATAATTACGTTTTAACGCTATAAATAAATTTACCATGGTCAAGATAAACTGGTCAAGCGTTTTCTTTATTTTATGATTTATTGGGATCGTGACGGATGATCTGTATTGTTTTCTTTTTTTGAGCCGTTCTGGCTATAATGATTGTAAGGAGTAAGAAAGGAGAAAGATCAAGTGGAAAAAAACAACAAGGAAGATTCTCGCCTGATTCATTTTTTGGGAGGAAAAACTTCTTATTATGTCTTAGGTCTACTTATTTTGATTGCGTTAGTTATTTATTTTTATCAGCAAATCGCATTTATTTTCAAACCGTTTGTCGTTATCTTTGTGACTACACTCCCACCTGTGCTCTTTGCACTGATTCTATATTACTTGCTGGACCCGCTGATCCGGCGGCTGAGTCGCAAGATTTCCCGAAATTTATCGGTGATCGTTGTTTATGTGTTTATTTTGCTTTTCGTCGGCTTAGGCAGTGTGTGGCTTATCCCATTTCTTGAACAGCAGGCAAAATCACTGATTGAAAGTCTGCCTGATCTATTTCATGATTTCCAGCAAACGATTAGACAATTTCTGGATCAGACACCATTTGCCAGCACATTCGATCAGTTTTTCCTGTCGATCGATGATCTGACCTCACATGTTACTTCATTTGTTGGCGATTATTGGAAAAGCGGCGTACAAAGTATCGGAACGATTTTTTCTGCCGTCACAACTACGTTTATCACTTTATTCACAGGACCGATCATCGCCTTCTTTTTATTGAAAAATCCGCAAGCATTTTATCAATCGGTGTTAAGGATCATTCCGCCAGCTTTTCGGACAGATTTTAAAAGCTTGACGAAGATTGCCAATCAGCAATTAGGAGCATTTCTGAAAGGACAGATCATTGCTTCGTTCATCTTAGGTGCTGTGTATTGGGTGACTTTTTTACTGATCGGATTGGAGTTTGCAAGTATTTTGGCGATTGCGGCTGGGTTGTTATGTATTATTCCATATATTGGTCCTTTTATTGCTTTTTTCCCAGGGCTGTTTATTGCTTTTCAAGACTCGCCTTTTATGGCAGTCAAATTCGTTCTAGTCTGGTTTATTGTCCAGCTGCTACACGGGGATCTCGTGGTTCCGCGTGTCATGGGGGACCGATTGCAGATCCACCCTATTACGATTCTGATCGTTCTTTTAGTGATGGGCGATTTGATGGGGCTCATGGGTGTTATTTTCGGGATTCCGATCTATACCTTGATCAAGTTGTTTATTGTGTTTATTTTTCGGAAATTCAAGCAGCGCTATAACAAATATTATGGAGATTCAGGTGTTTATCAACAAGCAGATTTTTCGGAAAAAGACTACTTTGATCAGTAAAACTGAATCTTGAAAAATGACAATAGAGGCTAGAACAACCATATGTTCTCGCCTCTATTGTCATTTTATTTCGTTCGAATTTGCTTACCACGAAAAACTGAACATAGCTATTACAACCTCTTCCATAACCCGATTGCCTGATACGGCTGGAGTTGCAAGGTCGTCTGCAGCTTCGTTTCCTCATAATTGTCGATCAGGATTTTTGCTTCGATGAAATCTTCTGGAATATCGATTTCGGTCACTGTGTCGTAAAAGTTAGTCAGCACAAGCAATTGCTGTCCTTTTAGACTTCGAAGATAAGCATAGACTTTAGGATGCTCTGGTTCATAAGCCTGGTAGTCGCCTTCAGCGATAACCGGATAGCTTTTACGCAACTGGATCAGTTTTTTATAATAAGCAAAAATAGAAGTTGGGGAAGCTATTTCATTTGCTACATTGATTTCTTCATGGTTGGCTCCGAGCCCTAACCACGGCGTTCCTGAAGTAAAACCAGCTTGTTCCTGATTGGTCCACTGCATTGGGGTACGCGAATTATCTCTTGATTTAGCTTTGATACGGCGGAAAGCTTCTTTTTCTGAGAATCCTTGAGCGATCAGTAAACTATACGCATTCAGACTTTCTACATCGATGTAATCAGAAATCGATGGAAAATCCGGGTCGATCATCCCGATTTCTTCGCCCATATAAATATAAGGAGTTCCGCGGTTCAGATGGATCATCGTTGCCAGCATCTCTGCTCCTTGCTTTCGATACTTTTCGATCTTGACGAATCGATTCAGCGCGCGAGGCTGATCATGGTTATTCAAAAATAAAGCATTCCATCCATTACCGGCACTCATTTTTTCTCCCCATGTATGGAACAGGCTTTTCAATTCAGCAAAATCAAAAGGCGGTGTTGTCCATTTATTGCCGTTTTCATAATCGACTTTCAGATGGTGGAAATTGAATACCATAGACAGCTCTTTACGACTCGGTTCGGTATACAAAATACAATTTTCGATCGTTGTCGAACTCATTTCACCGACAGTGATGATTTCAGGGTCGGTTCCGAATGTCTGCTGGTTCAATTTATTCAAGTACGTATGGGTGATCGGTCTATCGGTATATTCAGGTTTTCCGTCATCAAACGGATTGTTTTTCAGCACCTCGTCTTTTCCGATCACATTGATCACATCAAAACGAAATCCTTTGACCCCTTTGTCCATCCAGAAACGGACTACTTTGAACAGCTCTTCTTGAACTGCTTCATTCCTCCAGTTCAAATCAGCCTGGGTTCGATCATACAAATGCAAATAATACTTGCCTGTATCTCCGAATGGTGCCCAAGCATTCCCGCCGAATTTCGAGACCCAATCTGTAGGTTCATCTCTTAAAATGAAGAAATCCTGATAATACGGGTCACCAGCCAAAGCTTTTTGGAACCACTCATGTTCGATCGAGACATGATTGAGCACCATATCTAGCATAATCTCGATCCCGTACTGTTTCGCTTCATCGATCACCGCCTCAAATTCTTCCATTGTTCCAAATATCGGATCGATGGCTGTGTAATCAGAGATATCATAGCCATTATCTTTTTGCGGACTTGGATAGATCGGGTTCAACCATATCATGTCAATCCCCAATTCATTCAGATAAGGGAGTTTTTCTTTGATTCCTTTCAAATCGCCAATCCCATCGCCATTACTGTCACGGTAAGATTTCGGATAAATTTGATAAATGACCTTTTCTTTAAATGACATGTATTTATGCCTCCAATTTGCTTTTTCGTCGAACTCTTAACTTATATATACAAGTTATTAACAATGATTATAACTGAAAAGGAAGCGTTTGTAAAATGAGCAGAATATCTAGTAAATATAAAAAGGCTGTGACACTGCGATTCAGCTTTGAGTAGTAAGAAACTTTTTGTGAAAATGACTTCCCTCATTTTTGCATCAATTTGGCTTATCGTCGAGAAACTGGAACTGGAACACCGTTTATCCAAAAAAGGAGTCGCGACATTTGTTTGTCACAACTCCGGGTAAGAATATTATTCAATTTCAGTAAACGGTGTTCAAGCAGCTGACCTTCAATATTAGCTCATAAAAATGAAAAATATGGGTAGCTATTTTACATTTTTTCTCTCTAATAACTGAGGTCAAAGCACTGCTTTCACAACCTCTTGATAAACGGTGTTCAAGCAGCTGACCTTCTACTCATTCGATTTCAATGCATCGATCATATGGATATGCTTCAGTTTGAAATGCGTAACGATCATGACGATGACTGTGAACAAGATCGTCAATCCTGCTGAAAGAACATAGGCTCCCCAAGTAATCACCAGAGGAAACACCACATTTTCCATTGACGCCTGCTGCAAAATAAAATCAGTCAGTACGTACCCTACACCAAATCCTCCAATGATCCCTAAAATCGTAAAAATAATATTTTCGCGAACGATATACATCGTCACTTCATTATCAAAAAAGCCTAATACTTTGATTGTCGAAAGCTCGCGCACACGTTCAGAAATATTGATGTTCGTCAGATTGTACAAAACGATGAATGCCAGCAGACCAGATAGCACAACAAAGATCAGTACGACTGAGTCTAAATTCGCCATCGATTCTTCCTGCGTCTCGATTTGCTTGGAGACAAACGAAGTATTGGTCACTGATCCTGACGCAAGCAACTCTTTTGAAAGCGATTCTTCTTGCGTGCGTGTCATTGGTTTTGTCTGGACTAGATAAGCATTATCCGTCATTTCCTCATCAGCGATTTCCTGATAATACGCAGGGCTCATATAGACGAAGTTCCCTAGATAATTTTCAAGGATCTCACTGATCTCCCCTTTCCATTCCTTCTGATCTTCGTCATACAGCGAAATGGTCTCGCCCTTTTCCAGATGGAACAATTCCGCTGTTTTTTGCGTGATCGCGATCCCTTTTTCCGGAAGAGCAACCGATTGACCATTCTCATCTTTCAAATGAACAAATGATGCCAGCCGTTGTGTCTGTTCTGGAACGATCATTGTCAGGCTTTGTTTCGCATGCCCTTTTTTTCTGATCTCAAGCTGTTGTGTATCGATTGCTAGTTTGTCTGTTACTTTCTCTTCTTTTTCCAAGACTGACGCTGTTTTTTCTTTACCGGACTCTTCCGCGCTGAATGTCACAATGGCTTGATAATCAACGATTGGTCCGAACTGTTTGGACGAAACTGAACTGAGCGAGTCCTTCAAACCGACTCCTGCAACCATCAGCCCCGCACAGCCGGCAATGCCGATGATGGCCATGAACATCCTTGATTTATAGCGGAAAAGGTTCCGATAACTGATTTTTTGATTGAAACTGAGTCTTGACCAAAGTGGCGTGATATATTCCAAAATGATCCGTTTGCCCGGTTTCGGCGCTTTCGGCTGGAGCAAAGCGGCGGGACGTTCCCGCAAATCTTTGAATAGCACAAGCATCGCTGCACCAAAAGCGGCAATGAAAAATGCGGCGGCCGCTTGGATAATTGGCGGCCAGTCATAAAAGATGATCGCTTTACCGATGTCATAACGTTCATTGGACAATTCAAAGATGATCCTTGGCAGGAGATTCGTGCCCAAAATCGTTCCTAAGATGATCCCGATTCCCGAAGCAAGACTGGCATAGATCGCATACTTTCGAGCGATTTCCAATTTTGTATATCCTAATGCTTTCAGCGTACCGATCTCTCGGCGATTTTCTTCGACCATCCGTGTCATAGTCGTGAAAGTGATCAGTGCCGCAATAAAGAAAAAGAATACGGGAAAGACATTGGCAATTGCTGCGATTCGATCTGCTAAATCACCGAATTCTTGGAATCCGACATTTTCAGATCGCTGATTGTAGAGATAGGACGGTTTTGAAAGCGTTCGTGCTTTTTCTTCATTTTCCGCCACTTCTTTTTCGGCATTGTTCAGTTCCTTTTCTTTCTCAGTCAGCTGAGTTTCCTGATCTGTCAATTGCTGTTTTTGCTGCGCTAGCTGGCTTGCTGCGTTTGCCCTTTGTGCTTCTGGCAGCTGTTGGATCGCTGTTTCTTGTTGTGCGATCTGTTCCTTTGCAGCCGTTAGTTGTTCACTGGCGTTAGCTAGCTGGGCTTTTCCTGCTGCGATTTCCTGTTTCGCAGGTTCAAGCGCTTCTTCTGCTGATTGTTTCAATTGATCCAAGCGCTGCTGCGGACGGTTTTTCAATATTTTTTCTGCATTTTCCTGATTTTTTTCCATCTTGTCCTGATAAGCTTTGCTATAAGTATTCAACCCGTCAACGTTAGAAAAATCAAGATACAAGACGGAGTACAGTTCTGTCTGGAAATTCGTTTCAGGCAGATACACAAAGTAATCGACATGGCCATTGCCGACGTTGGCAGCGCCGCGCTCTAAGTTGTTGATGAATAAAGGCGACCGTACAAAACCCGCGATTCGATACTCTTTTTCTTTCAGATCACTAGAATCGATCTGATAGCTGCTCCCGATTCGATAGCCTTTGTTTCTTGCCTTTTCATCTAAGACGAGTTGATCTTCTTTTTCAGGAAGTTTTCCTTCCACGACTTCTAGTTGGTTCTGTTTATCTGCTTTGTTATATGAAAATACTTGGACGACTTCATTCTTGTTCGGGTTGGCGTAATAGAATTGCTTTCCTGTTTCGACCTTGGCATCAGGTATTTTTTCAGACTGAGCAACATCTTCTTCTGTCAGTCCGCCTGTCGAGAGGATCTGCAAGTCAGATAACTCCAGACGATCGACATAATGATCCATCGTTTTTTGCATCACAGGTCCAGCTGTTTTTACTCCGACATACAAAAGGGTGCCTAACATAACGATCAGGATGATCGCGATGAATCGTCCTTTTGATTGCCGGATTTCTCTAAATCCTGCTTTGAGATACGTCTTTGTCTTCATCACGTCCTCCTTACCACACAAGCTCATCGATTGATGAAGGATGATCGTTCAATTCAACTGTCCGGACCTTGGCATCATTGATATGGATCACACGATCAGCAATCGGTGCTAAGGCAGAATTATGCGTGATGATAAGTACGGTATTCCCGTGTTTTCTGCTGGCATTTTGCAGCAGCTTCAGTACTTGCTTTCCTGTTTCAAAATCCAAGGCACCAGTTGGTTCATCACATAATAATAGCTTTGGATTCTTCGCAAGCGCTCGTGCGATCGAGACACGCTGCTGCTCGCCGCCGGACAATTGGGAAGGGAAATTATTCAGCCGGTGAGCCAATCCTACTTGTGTAAGTACTTCTACAGGATCCAATGCATCTGGAGAAACTTCGGTCGCAAGCTCGACATTCTCTTTAGCCGTCAGATTCGGTACAAGATTATAAAACTGAAAAACGAACCCGACATCCGTCCGCCGGTAAGCTGTCAGCTGTTTATCTGAGAATTGTGCGATGTCTGTTCCATCGATGATGATCTGTCCTTCATCTGGCGTATCCATGCCGCCTAATATATTGAGGACTGTTGATTTTCCTGCGCCACTTGGACCTAAAATGATCACTAACTCGCCTTTTTCAATCGAAAAGGAGATATCGTCATTGGCTGTAATGGTGGTTTCCCCCATGGTGTATCGCTTGTATTCATGTTTGACTTCTACGTAGTTCACTCTTATTCCTCCGTTTTACGATATCGCTCGCCCGCTTTTTAGAATACGGTTTCTCGCTCTTTTATATTTTACCATTGAACGCATTTATACTAAAGAAAGGAATCGCCCAATAGTTGACAAAAGATTCATTTATGTTTTACTTACTAAAAAAGAACTATATTTGAAAGAAGGAACACCATGTACCTATCAGCAAATGATCTTATCTCTGATTTATCGAAAACAGCTTTTCTGGCTATCGATCTCCAAAAAGGAATCGTTGAAAACGGCACTTTGCTTCCTTACGATAATCAAACGATCCTAAAGAAAAACCAACAGCTTGCAGCAGCATTGATGAATACCGCTGCCATGAATATCCTGGTGAATGTCGATATCGAGACATTTCGCTATTTGAGTAAAAAAAACGATGTTACCCAAAACAGTATTTCTAAAGCCACACCACCTGCCGCTATCTCGAAAGAATTTACGGATCTGCTGCTTGCACCAGCCCTTGAGAAGGCCGCGAACACTCTAACGATCACCAAACACAACCCTAGCGCATTCTTCGGGACCTCGCTTGATCTGCAGCTTCGCCGGCGCGGAATCGATACATTGATCCTTTCAGGTGTTGCCACATCTAATGGTGTCTACGCTACAGCACTGGATGCTTTTCAATATGGGTATCATGTCATTGTGGCAGAAGATGCCTGCAGTGACCGCGAAGAAGAGATCCATCGTCTGTTTGTTGAGAAAATCTTTCCAAGGACTACTCGAGTACGATCAACGGAAACGATTCTCTCAGCAATAAAAAACACAAAGGACCGTAAGCAGCAATAAGCCGTCGCTCCTATGCACGATCTTCCCCATCATCTCTCGCAAGCAAGTTCGTGGAAATAAAAAAACAGGAGAGCCGTTTTTACATTTACTTCTTCCTCGTTTCATGGGAAAATAGCTTCAAGATATAGTTAGGAGTATGAATATGGCGAAAAAAAAGATCACGATCAAGGATGTCGCTAAGCATTCCGGCGTATCGATCACTACTGTCTCACTTATTCTAAACGGCAAGGAAGAAAGATTCAGCCAACAAACGGTTCAAAAAGTTCTTGCCGCAAAAGAAGCACTAGGTTATCAGCCTGATTATTTTGCTCGGCAGATGATCACGAAAGAAACAAAAACGATCGGTGTCTTAGTCCCTGATATCACGAATCCGTTCTTCAGTACACTGACAAGGGGAATCGAAGATATTTTATACCAGCAGCATTTCGTCACGATTTTATGCAACGCAGATTCGGATCATCAAAAAGAAATCGAATATCTGTTTGAATTGACTCGTCGCGGTGTCGACGGATTCATTATTGCCACCTCTGCTGTCACGACGAACGCAATCAATGAGAATCTGAAAAAACAAGGACGCCCATTCATCGTCTTGGATCAAAAAAAATCTGAAGGATTCAGCGATTCCGTACGTACAGACGATTTTCGCGGTGGCTATCTAGCTGGCATGCATCTGTTATCTCTAGGACATAAAGAAATCGCACTTGTCTATCCGGAAAACCCGCCGGAAAATGTCCAGGAACGTATCGAAGGATTCAAATCAGCGCTGGATGTCTATCAGATTTCTTATGATCATCTGCTGCTTTTACCGACTCATTTTTCAAAGCAAGGCGGGTACGATGTGGTCTCTGGATTGCTCGACTCTTCTGCTACGGCAGTTTTCTCATTGAACGATGAATTAGCATTCGGCCTTTATCGCGGATTAGAGGAAGCTGGAAAAAGGGTTCCCGAAGATTACAGCATCATCGGGTATGACAACGTCGATATGTGTGAGTATGTGAAACCGAAACTCACCACGATCGCTCAGCCTATCTTTGAATTAGGTCAAGCTTCCGCACAGCTGTTGCTTGATCGCATCCATTTTCCTGAGAAAGATTGGGAAGAAAAATTATTGCCAGTCCGATTAGAAAAAAGATTTTCAACAGCACCCTTGAAATAGCTTTCAAGGTGTGCTATATTTTTATCAAGCTATTAAAACGTTTTACTAAAACGTTTTAAAGAGGACGTTCTCACAAAAAAAGAACAGATATTTCTGGAGGTTGATGAAATGAACACGGTTACAGTCATTGGCAGTATAAATATGGATACGACGTTGCGTTTGCCTAAAATGCCCAAACCAGGAGAAACCATGCATACACATGAGATTTTCCATGCAGGTGGCGGAAAAGGCGCAAATCAGGCAGTCGCTGCACAACGTTCAGGTGCTCGCACTTCATTTATCGGAGGCATCGGCACCGACAGCGAAGGCGCACAATTAGCAGATTTATTAGCAAATGAACAAATCGACACATCAGGGATCTCGATCATCGAAGGCGCTGCTACGGGACAGGCAATGATCATGGTTGATGCCGCAGGAGAAAACAGTATTCTGATCCATGCCGGAGCGAATAATGCGTTCCACGAAGCAGAAGTATCAAAAAACAAGGAATTAATCGAAAACAGTGATTTCCTAATTGCCCAATTTGAAAGCAGTTTAGATGCCACGATTCTCGCCTTCTCCATTGCTAAAAAAGCAGGAAAACGGACGATCCTGAATCCGGCCCCTGCCCGTGAAACCATCCCTAACGAACTGCTTTCACAAACGGATATCATTATCCCGAATGAAACAGAGACCGAGATTATCACAGGGATCGAAATCTCAGACGAAGCTAGCTTACAAGCTGCGGCTGAAAAAATGCATCAATTCGGGATCGAAACAGTGATCATCACGTTAGGCAGCAAAGGCGCATTTTATCATACTGCGAACGAACAAGGAATCATCCCTGCTTTCAAAGTAGACGCCGTTGATACTACCGCTGCTGGGGACACGTTCATCGGGGCATTGAGCAGTGTACTGAATCCAGATTTCAGCAATCTGAAAGACGCGATCCGTTATGGAAACCTAGCCTCTTCTGTCGCTGTCCAAAGTTACGGCGCACAGCCTTCTATCCCTTATCGCGCACAATTGGAAACAGAAATCAAAACATTCGTAAAGGAAGGAAATTAACATGAAAAAAGGAAAAGTAATCAATTCAGATATTTCTAGAGTCATCGCACAAATGGGCCATTTTGATAAACTGAGTATCGGGGATGCAGGAATGCCTGTTCCTTCTGATACTGAAAAGATCGATCTGGCGGTTTCAAATGGACTTCCCGGTTTTATTGACGTTTTAGAAAATGTGCTCGAAGAATTAGAAGTGCAGTCGATCGAATTAGCCGAAGAAATCAAAACGATGAATCCGACGATACTGGAAAAAATCAAAGAAATCATGCCAGAAACACCGATCACTTTCATTCCCCACGAAGAAATGAAAAAAGATCTGACAAACTGCCATGCTTTCATACGAACAGGTGAAATGACCCCTTATGCCAATATTATTCTAGTGAGTGGAGTGGTCTTCTGATGGAAACAACAACAAATCCTGAAAAACTGCTTTTGGCTGATCAGATCCAATTGCTGATCGAACAGCTGGGCGGGAAGAAAAATATCGAATCCGTCCTTCCCTGTGCGACACGGCTGCGCATCAAATTGCGCGAGCAGCCGAATGAAAGCGTTCAAAAAGAAGCAGAACAGATTCCGAATGTGAAATACTTTATTCTTTTGAACAAATACGCTGAAGTCATCATGGAACAAGGACTGGCACCTGCTTATCAAGAACTGTCAGATCAGCTTGAGTTGGATACGCCAAAAGAAAAACTGAACCCAATCGAAAAATTATTCGGGCTGATCTCCGAGATCTTCACACCGATCATTCCGTTATTTGCCGGTTCAGGTATCTTAAAAGGATTAGTAGTCTTGGCGACAACACTTGGATGGCTGAATGAAGCAAGCGGGACGTATCACATTTTATCTGCGGCTTCTAATGCTGTGTTTTATTTCCTGCCGATTTTCCTTGCTTTTTCTGCAGCCAGAACTTTTAAGGTGAATGGTTATATCGCAGCAGTCATTGCAGCAGCACTTATTGAACCAAATTTGACTTCTTTACTGACCGATGGCGGGAAAGCATCTACTGATTTTCTAGGTATCCCAGTCGTTTTGATGCAGTATACTTCCACTGTGATGCCAGCGATCTTGGGGATTTTCTTTTATTCATTCGTTGAGAGATTCCTGAAAAAATATATACGCGAAAGTATGCAGCTGGTTTTCGTCCCCCTACTCTCTCTTGTGATCACGGTCCCTCTTACACTGATGGTCTTCGGTCCTGCTGGTGTATATCTTGGGGAAGGTCTAGCTTTTGCAATCACTTGGATGATGGATATCAATGGGCCGATCAGCGGAGCGATCATTGCAGGCGGCTGGAACATCTTAGTGATTTTTGGTATCCAGTGGGCGGTCAATCCAGTCATGATCAGCAATATTTCCACATTTGGATTTGACCGTATCGTTCCTTTGACAGGCGCAGCAAATTTTGGCATGGCTGGTGCTGCTTTAGGGGTCTTTTTAAGAAGTAAACGTTCGAAGACCCGTTCGATTTCCGGTTCTGCTTTTGCTTCGATCTTACTGGCTGGTGTCACAGAGCCGACTGTTTACGGAATCGCGATCCCATTGAAAAAACCGTTTGTAGCAGCTTGTATCGGTGCAGCAGCAGGCGGAGCTGTCATGGGATTTGCCCAGGTAAAAGCTATCGCATTCGTTTTCGGAAGCTTGACGACTCTGCCAGCGTTCATTTCCGGAACATTCTTGTGGTATGTCGCCGGTCTTGCAGTCAGCTTGATCGTTGCGATGATCACTACACTAGTTAGTGGATTTGATGAAGAACTGTTGGCCTACGAATAATCCTTTTTTCATAAATAATGAGAACAAATCTCTAAAACATGAGCGAATGATTTCATGTTTTAGAGATTTTTCTTTTTTACGTTCGTTATTTTTACAAATATTTTGTAGAATGTTCCATCCTTTGGTACAATGAAACTATGCATGACCATTTTTGATCCCCAGTTGTTTCCCCAACAATAAAAAGAATGCGCATGCAGCTAACTGAATGTTGAAATCAAACGATTACTCGTAGTTTTTGTCACACAATTATCGTGAATAGCTTGATTAGATTTGTACACTTTTGTACAAGTGTATAGATTACCTGACTTAATTCTAGTAGTTTTTGAAAAAAGCACTAAAATAAGAACAGAAATCAAGGAAAGGAAAAGGAATAACACATGATGAAAAATAAAAAAGCAATGCGCCTATTAGCGGCATCTTGGCTGATTGCTCCAACTATTTTATCGACACAATCCGTCTTTGCGACGGAGGAAAGCCCGCAAACTGCCGAAAGCTCAGTAGTTGCCGGCTCAGAAAGCACAGATACAACGGAAACATCAACCAGCAGCGACAGTCAAACAACTGAAACAACGGATTCTTCAACGGATACATCCGGATCGGAAAACACGTCAGAAACGGAAGAACCGCCAGTTGAGACAACCTATACACTTACGATCAATCCAGTGTTGTCTGGAAAAATTCAGCTTACGACAGTCGAACCGGCAGCACAACCATTAGTCATCACTGCAGCCGGAACAGTCGAAGGACTGAAACAAGGAACGAAAGTCTCTTATACCATCACGCCTAATGAAGGTGAACAAGTAAGTTCTGTAGAAATCAACGGCGCACAAGAAGTTGACTACACGAACCATACTTTTGTAGTGGGTGCTACAGACTTGTCGATCACGGGTACATTTGAACCAGTCCCAGGTTCATCAACCGAAGAATCAACTGATCCAAGTGAAGAAAAACCGGATACACCAGAGCCAGAAACACCGCAGCAGCCAAACACGCCAGATACTGGAAACAGTGGCAATAACAACAATGGAAACAACGGGAATTCTGGAAACAATGGAAATCACGGCAATAATGGCAACAGCGGGAATTCCGGAAATAACGGGAACAATAACTCAGCGCATCCGTCTAATCCAGCTGGTTCGAACAATAACAATGCCGGAAAAGAAACGGCTCCTGTGAATCCAGGAAGCAGCTCTTCCGCAAATCAGCCAGTAAGTCCGGCTGCTCCTGCAAATCCAGCAGCCATTGAGAATCCAGCAGCTGGTTCTTCTGATTTCGTGGTGAAGTCACCGATCGAAGCAGTCTTGCCAACAAACACGACAAGCGTCCAGCAGGCAATCGTCAGAGAAGCCTATAAATATCTTGGTGCTCCATATGTTTGGGGGGCAAAAGGCCCTTCTACTTTCGACTGCTCAGGACTGACTTATTATGTGTACATGAAAGCTACCGGTCACTATATCGGCGGCTGGACAGGTGAACAGCAATATGCCGGGACACAGATTCCAGTCAGTCAAGCACAACCGGGCGATCTGCTGTTTTGGGGTCCATCTTCTGGTGTCACTCACCATGTTGGGATCTATATCGGCAACGGACAGTTTATCCATGCACCACAGCCAGGCGATCATGTTCGAATCACTTCGATCTCGGACTTCACACCTGACTTTGCTGTACGTGTCAACATCGCTGGTTTACCTGCTGCGAATGGATCATTGAAAGATTCATCTATTTTAGATGGAATTGGTGGTTCTTTCCACTTTACTCAAAACCAGACGACCGATCAATTTTTGAAAAAAATCGCAGACGATGCACAGGATATTGGTCAAAAAGAAGGAATCTATGCATCAGTCATGATGGCACAAGCAATCTTAGAGAGCGGTTCTGGAAATAGCTTGCTTTCTAGTGAACCGAATTATAACCTGTTTGGAATAAAAGGTTCCTATAAAGGAAGCAGTGTATCATTCAATACTCTGGAACAAGACAATGCCGGACAAAGCTACCAGATACGCGCACAATTCCGTAAATATCCATCATACAAAGAAAGCTTGGAAGATTACGCTGAATTGATCAAAAAAGGCTTGTCCCATAATCCTGACTTCTATAAACCAACTTGGAAATCAGAAACGAAGGATTACAAAGAAGCAACAAAATATCTTGAAGGTCGCTACGCAACAGATAAGCAGTATTCTCAAAAATTGAATGCGATCATCGAAGCCTATGACCTTACACAATATGATGAACCGAAAAAAGAAGAATCTTCTAATAAAACCGTCACAAATATGTCTAGAAAATTCAACGTACCGATCCGCTGGAACAAAAACAGTGTCGTACCATTTATGACGAATAAAGATTTTTCATCAGTAAGCCCACTGAGTGAATCACCATTTTATTTCTCAGGCTTGCGAGTAGCAACTGTTTGGGATCTCTGGGATCATTTTACAACCAGACAGATTCCTGAAACACCAACATTGACTGTCAGATCTACAGCAGAACCGATCATCAGCTTTTTGAGCTTAGATAAATCCTTCTGGCTGGAACTGCCTTTGATGAAAGTAAAATGGTAATAAGTCAGTTCATCTGATCAAAAAAAGTTGCGACGTTTGTCGCAACTTTTTTTGATCATTTTTTGATTTGGTATTCCGTAATATAAGTTCTGACCTCGTTCGCTTTCAAAGAAACATCCCCAAAGCTTTCTAAGTGTTCTGATCCCGGAATCTCTTGCGCTTCGAATGTGATCCCTCCATGATGCACTAATTTTTTCCCGTGCATTACCGGACCTTCTTCCCCGAAATTAGCAGTAAACAAAACGATTCCTGAAGCATTCGTTCTGACATTGATTGCCACTTTTTTATCTGGGCTAGTGAGCTCTGCTGCTTCTAGTAACCCCTCCTGTTTTTTCAGTAAGAATGGATGATCCATCCCACCCACCATTTTTGCTTGGTGAAAGTCACTCTCGAATACTTCCGCTAGTGGTTTAGGTGATTGAAAATCAAACGCTGTCCCATTGACAGAAGCAACTGCTCCTGTAGGGGTCGTATCTTTGTTCAAAGTGGCGAACAGGCGGCTATTCAGCCAAAGCGTGTGCTGATCGATCGGTTCGTCCACGTTACCAGTCAAATTGAAGTAGACGTGGTTCGTCGGATTGAAAATCGTTTCCCGATCACTGATACCGTGTATGGTCACTCTCCATGTGTCATTATTTGTCAACGTGTAGCGTACTTCTACATCCAAGGTACCTGGAAAGCCGTTTTCCTGATCCGGACTCGTTGTATAGAAAATGACCGATGCTTCATTTTCGCCATCGATTATCGTGTAGTTCCATTGTTTTTCCTCAAAACTCGGCGCTCCTCCATGTAAGCAATGGCCAGTTTCCGGATCTGTTTTTACTTGGATCGTTTCGCCGTTCAGCTTAAATGTGCCCCCGGTGATCCTTCCTGCTGTTCGTCCGATAGTAGCACCGATATACGGATCTTTTTCCAGATATTCTTCTGCCTGATCAAAGCCCAGAACCAATTCTCTTTTCTCATTATCGATCATCGTCTCCAGCTGTACGATACGTGCACCTAGATCTGTGACTGCTAGAGAAGTCCCTGAATGATTCGTGATGGTAATCAGATGGTAATCGCTACCAAAATCCTGTTCATTGATTTTCATGTTACTGCACCTTCTTTTCTTAAATTTGTTCTGATTCTAGTATACATGGAAATCGTTTTCTTGACAGTATGTTCTGGGAGGGCAGAAGTAAAATTTATGGAATTCTCATAAAGAGGATGTGACAGAAGTGGGCAGTTTCAAGAAATAAGAAGGGATTTACGAAAATTGCTTCTCAAATTTTTGTAAAATTTCGGCTTATTTCGAAGAAGCTACTTCTGGAACACCATTTATCAGAGGTCGTGAAAAAGCTGCCCTGCATCATGTAGTAAGAACGATCCGATAAAAACAAAAAACTGCCAAAGAGCGCAACGGCCCTTTGACAGCTTTTTATTAATCTATCTTCTTCAAAACAATACTTGTATATAACCATGTGGTCAACACATAATAAACAAAATACAACACGAAGAAAATCACGAATGGCAACCAGATATCTTTGTAAGGATCGACCATCAGCAACTTGAACATTTGCAGTCCAAATAACACATGAACGACACCTAAGATTCCTGGTGCTAAGAATAATACACCCACTTCTCTACGGATGGATTGCTTCAGCAATGCGCGACGAGTCCCGATTTTTTCCAGCATTTCGTAACGAACAATATCGCTTTTGCTTCCAGATAGAATCTTGAACATCAAGCAGCTTGCCAACATGGTCAAGAATGCTAGTCCTAGGAAGAAGCCCATGAATTCAAAACCGGAGAACAGACTATTGAACATTTCATATGAATAATATTTTTGTCCCATGTCCATTTCTGTGTTTTGTAAAGATTCATTGTTCTTCGCATTTTCTTCCACAAGGGATTGGATTGGTGCCAGATTCGCTTCGAAATCTTTGACTTGGATCAATTGCAATGTCGTCTCTGGAAGAGCCAACTGTTCAAATTCTTCTTGTGAGACCAGTTTGATTTCTTTTCCTTTTTGTTCCGGTAATTCATAGCCTCGCAACTCATCTTGATACTCAAGCTGTTTGGATAATTCGTCAGCCGAAACAGTTTTCTTCGTCACTTTAGGTATGTCCCCTTGGCTTCGGCTCAGTACAGTCAATGGTTTTTCTTCAAATTGGCTGTAATTGTAGTAAATCGTTTGTGCATCTTCTTTTTGTGAATAAGTAGCATTGACTGTTGGAGACAAGCTGGCTACTTTTTCCTGATCTGCTTTTTGTGCATTATTCAAAAACAGATCATAGGCAGAAGTACTTTCTGTCATCAAAGAGATTTCATTCTTGAAGCCCAATCCTACGGTCAATGCGCCAAGTGCTAAAGCAAAAAGCATAGCGACCATCGAAAGCATCTGCGTATATTCACGGATTCTGAAACTTAACTGTGACAAAGTGAAATTATTCAGTTTCTTCAATGAGATACTTTCTGTTTTCTTCAACAGTGACAAGAAGAAAATGATCACTGAATGGAAAATAAAATAAGTGCCCAAGACGATCGTAACAAGCGCTACGCCGATCGCCATCAACTGGTACGTACCTATATTGGCCATCATATAGTAACCAACACCTAGGAAAATCAAACCCAAGACAACTTCAAGGAAGAACAGAAATTTGTGCTGCTTGACTCTTGCCGGGGTCTGATCTGCACGAATCAATGTCAGAATCGGTTTTTTTACGATAGAAAACGCATTGACAAATGCAGCTAATAAAAACAGTACGGCGAAGAAAATCACAGTGATAATCAGCCCATGCAAGTTAAATGGTGAAAAATGTGAAATCTTGATATTCAGCTGATCCACCAGTAGCCGGTGAACGATACTTGTCAAACCAACTCCGACCGCTGAACCGACAAATGTTGCAACGATCCCGACAATAAAAGTTTCTGAAAAAATCATCTGTGCGATTTTCCTGCCTTTTGCGCCCAGCATCATGAACATCGCATAATCTTTCTGACGCATCGTCATCAAAAAGGAATTGGCATACAAAATGTAAACAAACGTAATGATCCCCAATAAAATCGAACCTAACCGGAAGATGATTACGGTTGAAGCAACCATGGAATTACTTTTCAAAAAAGCATCATTGCTTGCCATTGATTCAAACATATAAAAAATCGCTGAAGCCATAACTAAACCAGAAAACAAAACGATATAATCTCTTAAACGGCTTTTGATCCCAGTAAGTGATAATTTCCAAAGCATGTGAATTCCCCCCTTACTGTTCTAAGTTTCCTAGAATGGATAAGATTTCCCGATAGAACGAGTCCCGACTTTGATCGCCGCGTTTTACTTCCTGGTGGATCCCGCCATCTTTGATAAATAAGATCCGCTGACAATAGCTTGCTGAGAATGGATCATGTGTTACTAAAAGGATCGATACACGGTCTTTTGTATTCAATTCGTCCATGGTATCAAGCAAATCACGCGCACTTTTAGAATCCAACGCCCCTGTTGGTTCATCTCCTAATAAGATCGTAGGCTGCGTGATCAATGCGCGAGCTGCTGCTACACGCTGTTTTTGTCCCCCAGAAATTTCAGAAGGATAGCTTTCCAGAATATGAGAGATTGATAGACGTTCGGCTATTTTGCGTACACGCTGCTTGATTTCTTTTGGTCGTACGCCTTGTAAAGAAAGAGGAACTGCGATGTTTTCTTGAGCAGTCAGATTTTCTAGTAAATTGAAATCCTGGAAAATAAATCCGATCTCTTTTGCTCGAAAATCAGCTAACTGATTGCCTTTAAGAGTTGTCACATCTTTCTCATTGATACGGATGTGTCCGTTTGTCGGTTTGTCCAATGTGGATAAAATGTTCAGCAATGTGGATTTCCCGGAACCTGATGCACCCATGATCCCGATGAATTCACCTTTTTCCACATCGAATGTGATTCCGTTCAATGCTTGTGTTTTTTTCTCATTGTTTTTTCCATAAACTTTTGTTACATCTTGTACTTCAACGATTTTGTCCATTTTTTACCTATCCTTTGTTTAATTTTTTTTCTGCTGTTTTTGGAATGTCTGATTGTTTCACTTCTTCATAAGAAGTAACACCTTTCTTTTTATTCCAAGTTACTTTTAGATACGCACTTTTGCGCAACGGACGATCTTGTTGACCTGTAAATTCTAATTGCTTCTCTTTTCCGTCTTCGTCATAGCCTGTCACTATGTATTTATAATTGATGTATTCTTGTCCGTTATCCGCTTTGACAATCTCTTTTTGACCATCTGTCGTGATTTGGACGTAATAGTCATCCCCACCCATCACGAGATGTTCAGCGATTTGCAAGCCGGCAAACCCGATGACAATCACAGCAAGAATACCGATTAGAAATTTCTTCACTTGACTTTCCCTTCTCTCTTCCTTGATGAATCAAGTATAAAAAAAATAAGGCAGAAGTGCCTTAGAATCAACTATCATCTTCCTTTCAATATTGTCATGTTCCTAAAAAAGAGGTTGTGACAGAAGTGGGCAGCTTCAAGAAATAAGAAGGAATTTACGAAAATTGCTTCTCAAATTTTTGTGAAATTTCGGCTTATTTCCGAAGAAGCTACTTCTAGAACACCGTGTGTGAGGTTGTGACAACTGCGTTCTGCTTTAAGGAATAAGGACACTGAACAGAAAATAGCTCCTCATATTTTCTTGTTCAGTGAACTTATCACCGAAAAGCTGGCGCTGGAACACCGTGAATCAGAGGTTGTGAGCTGCCGTTTAACTCTGAGGCACAAGGAACAATTTCAAAAAACAGCTTCTCATGTTTGATGAATATTGTGACTTGTGCCCGAGGAGTTGGTAGGAGAACACCGTTTATATCAAGAGGTTGTGAAAAAGCTGTTCTGCATCAAGCAGTAAGAACGATCAGATAAAAATAGCTTTCCATATTTTTCATCTGATTGGGCTTAGTGCCGCAGATGCAAGCTTTTGAACACCGTTTAGTGGAGAGGTTGTGACAAAGACGTTCAGCCTTGAGCGATAAGAAGCGATTTTGAAAAATAGCTTCCCATATTTTACAAAATCGTGCCTTATTGCCGATAGGCTGTCTCTGGAACACCGTTTATTCGTAAAAAGAGAATGTGACAAGACTTTTGTCACATCCCCTTTCACATTATGTCCATACACTTTGTCCAAACTCTCAAGTTTCATTATTTCTCTTTCAAATCACCAGTATTGATCACTGGCTGCGTGCCTTTATCTGTAATGATCGAAACAAGCAGGTTGTTGATCAATTGTACTTTTCGATCGTCTGTAAAATTGATTTCTTGCCCTTCTTCGATTTGTTCCAGCGCCATCTGCGTCATCGTCACTGCGCCTTCTACAATCGTTTGCCTTGCCGAAAGGATCGCTCTTGCCTGCTGGCGCTGTAGCATCGCACTGGCAATCTCTGTGGCGTACGCCAAATGGTTCAGTCTTGTTTCAAGGACTTCCACTCCGGCGACAGATAGACGTTCCTGCAATTCACTTGCCAGTTCGTCTGAGACTGCTGTGATATTTCCTCGCAACGTCAGATCATCGTCATTAAAGGTATCATAAGGATATTGGCTTGCGATATGTCTGACCGCCGTTTCACTTTGGATCTCAACAAAATCATGATAATACGCGACATCAAACAGTGCTTTGGCTGTATCGACGACTTTAAAAACGACGACGGCTGAGATCTCGATCGGATTGCCATCCAAGTCATTGACTTTCAAAACAGAGCTGTTGAAATTTCGTACTTTCAGCGAAATGTCGATTTTTTGCGCAAAAGGTACGGTCAGAAAAAAGCCGCTTTCCCGAATCGTCCCCATATACTGACCAAAAAATAGAATCACTTTTGCTTGATTAGGACTGACTACTGTTGCTGAGCTTAACAAGATCAGCGCAATCCCCCACGACACCACACCTAAAGCTACTGCCCAGAACTTTTCACTAGTTGTACCTAAGTAAAAGAAATAGGCACCTGCGACAGCTAATAAAAACAAACCTGCGATTCCTGCATACCCATTGACGTATGCTGCTTTTTTCTCTTTCATAAATAGGATTCTCCTTTATTTTTTCAGACACTGACTAAACCATTGCCTGTTTTTACCATCATCTCTATCTTCGTCAATCGTAAGGATATACTTATTGTTTCTTGCGTATTCTTGCCATCGCACCTTCTAGTTCCAGGTCTTTGTCTTCGGTGATATACCAGCCTCTTGCCTGGGTCCCGCCTGCAGCTGGCGGCAGATAGTCCAAGCTTGTCCTTACCCAATGTTTTTCTTCTGTAAAGTAATCTTCCACCAGGATTTCTAAATCCATTCCAGCCGACAGCACAAGATCTTCCCGGACCGACTTGAAGACGAAGCGCTCCAATTCTTCGTCATACTTCAGTATCCCAGTATCGAGAATCGGTAAAGAATAGTAATCCAGTTCTTTTTTGACAGTCAGCAGATGTTTGAAGACCTCATTATAGACTTGTTCCAATTGGCGTCCTTCTGACGTATTCGGATAGCTGATGGTGACTCTTTCTTTTTCATTGTCGTAATAGTTCTTGCTAAGTGAAGTGATGTAACTATGTAAAGATGCCATTTCTTTTCTCAATTTTTCACGCTGTGTTTCTTCTACTTTCATTTGCTTCTCCATCCTATGCTCCCCATTTACAAGCTTTCTTACAGCTTCTGTCTTTATTTTACTATAGTTGAAGGAGTTATGCGATGAAAAAAAGCAAAGAACGAAACAATCGCTGCTTTGCTTTTTCTGGCTATTTATATGTTGGGTACGGCTAATCTTCAAATTCTTCGTCGTCTGTCGTTATTCGTACCATATTGTTCTGACCAGTCACTTTTATTTTTTTCTTTCCTTGACTGAAGGAACTCGTAGTAGATTCTTCGTCGCTTCTTTCGATCCGCGAATCGCCTTCAAGCTGGATATCATATCCCCCAGTTTCCATCTCGTGGAATGTCAGCTGGCTATTTTGCATATCAACCGTTCCGCTACTTTCTGGGTCCAGACGAGTAAGGTAAAAGCGGCTGTCGCTAGCAGAAGCTTTCATGGTTTGAATGTTTGAACCGATCAGAGAAAAGGTGCCTAATTTATCATCAGCGACCAGAGAATCTGCAGTCAGAGCATTGATCGTCGCCCAACCATCGTACATATTCAACACTACTTTTTTGCTTGTCAATTCATCCATTTCGATGGCACTGTTACTGCTCTCGATCTGAAGTTCGGATAGTTCGATATCTTTCGGGATCGTTATGGTCAGCTCTGCATCTGCATCGTCCATATCGATCATTGCACGATGCGGTTTACTATTTGCGATAATGGACAAGCGTTTGTTTTTAACTGTGAGTTGCGGTCTTTCCGATTTTTCGTAAGTCATTGCTACTTCGAAATTCAGCCCGCGTTTGATAGTGACATGCTGATATTCTGCATGGATCATGATTTGCTCTACACCATCGATTTTTTTTGTTTCTTGAGCGATATCAAGCAGTTTAGGACCGTTTTCCCAAGCCATGCTTTTTTGTGCACCGGCATTATAAGTGATCCCGGCAAGGATTCCTCCGATAAACATCAGGCTGATCCCTGTAATCAAAAAATATTTTAATTTCATTTCTGCCCCTCCGCTTTCTTATATATTCGCTGAATGGAACTGACGTTTTGTGATAAAGCGTCGCCCTACCCATTTGACAAAGTTCATCATGACGTAAAACATCCATTTCGTTCCCTTCAGTAACAAAGGTGCGAAGAAAACAGCTGCTCCTGTCGCAAACAAACCCGTACCTGCAAAAAACAAGCCGCTTGTGACGGACTGTCCTAAGACACTGATTCCTGCGAGGATCATGACCAGCCCGATACCTAAAACCGTGATACAAATAACGTAGATCCCAATGATAATCGCGGCTAATGCACCCAAGATACCTCCAATGACCAAAATGAATCCCAAGGCCAATGGAATCAGCACAGGTGATGCGAACAAGCCTAAGAGGATCATCCAGATCAGCCGCATTTGCCGTTTAGGCCCTCCAGCTGGGTAATCCGCTGCTTCGCCACTTTCTTCTGAGAAATAACTGATTTTCAACTTCAACGCAAATTGTTTCGGTGTACCGTACTCTTCTACGATCTGATCCAGACTTTTTCCAGAGTCCAAAAAATATTCTTCATAATATTGGATAAGATCAAACCGATCATCTTCTGGTATCTCGTGAAGATTGTCCATGACTTCATTCAAATATTCATTCATTGTTATTGTCCTCCAATAGTCGGTCTAGGGAATCGCGAAAAACGATCCATTCATCAATAATCTCTTCTAAGTGCTGATGTCCCAGAGATGTCAAACGATAATATCGGCGGTTCCTACCTTCGAATGGTTCGTCATAAGTTTCTAAGTAGCCTTCTTGCTTCAGTCTTCGTAATACCGGATACATCGTTGATTCGCTGACAGACAAACTGCTCTGTACGATCTTCGTCAATGCGTAACCATACATATCTTCTCTGCTAAGCGCGGCTAATACTGTGCCATCCAGAAGAACAGTCGGGATTTGAATATGCATTCTTCCACCTTCTCTTTTCAAATGTAATATAATTTTATTTTCTATATTATATCACATATAATATTGTTTTGAAACATCGTATGGCAAAGAAAAAAAGAGGAACTGTGACAAAAAAATTGTCACAGCTCCTCTTTTCCGAATAAACGGTGTTCAAAAACTTACATCTACGGCACTAAGACCGATCAGATGAAAAATATTCTTTACTCACAGCAATGGCATGATCCAGTTGGTCCACATCCAGCTCAATGGCATGATGACAACCATCGCCGGAATCATATCCGCTACTGGGAACATTTTCACGTTGATCATCCGAAATCCTGTAGCGACCATCAAGAAACCGCCGCATGCTTTGAAATCCAAGATCATATCAGGTGTTGTCAGCGGATAGATGAATTTTGCCAGTAAAAACAAAATATAGAAGATAATGAATTGCGGAATCGCTACAACTGAAACAACATAACCTAGATTACATGCAAAGATCGCCGCAGTGAAAAAGTCTAATACAGATTTAGAGATCAGAATCGTGCTGTCGCCTGTCATCCCTGAATCCAAACTTCCGTAAATCCCTGTACCACTTGCACAGAACAATACGATCACTGTCACTAATGTAGTGATGAACTCATCATGCGTCATCCCTAATTTTTCACTCGGAAAAATTTTAGAGATCGGTTTTTGCATCAGTGCTGCACCTTTATTGATCCCATTACCTAAATGGATGATCAACCCGATCGCTGTCCCTATGACTAAAGCAAAAATAACAGCTGGCATATTTTTCATCGGTGCGATAGAATAAATCCCCATCCCCATCGAACAAACACCAAAAACCATCGTAAGCTGTGTTTTAAAATTCTCGCTTAACTTATTGCCCAACACACCGCCGATCAATCCGCCAAATAAGACAGAACCGACGTTGATCAAAACTCCTGTTGGCATAAAAAAACTCCTCCCATTTTCTTTATATGAAAAATATTTCAGAAAAATTTCTGTAAAAATTGTTTTTCATCGCAAAAATGATTGTACCAGATTGTTTTGTTTACACCAATTCAAATTTTGTGTTAAAGTATTCTCATTTGGAATAGATAGGAGGAGCATCATGGATATCCATAAATTTGAAGTTTTCCTTGATTTAGCGGAGACATTGAATTTTACCAAAACAGCTGAAAGGCAATTTACGACCCAAGGAAATGTTTCGAAACAGATTCTTTCTTTAGAATCAGAATTAAACATCAGATTATTCGAACGCTCGCATCGAAAAATCGAATTGACTGAGGTTGGCAGTTTGTTGTTGCCTTATGTAAAAAACGTAGTGGAACAATATCATTCCATGCAGGGAGTACTGGAAACTTATACGAATGAACACAATCTTTCATTAAATATCCTGACGATCCCGACGATGATCAACTATGATGGTTTTGCGAAAATCACCGAATTCCTGAAGCTTCATCCTGAATTCACTGTCCAGCTAAAAGAAGTGGAAAGCGTCGAACTCACCTATGACGAGCCGAATGAACACAGTGATACGATCCATTTTGCCCGTAGTTTCCAAGCACCACCGAAATCCATTGAATGGCTCCCTACAGAAAAAGATTATTTTGCGGCCGTTCTTCCGAAAAGACATCCTTTAGCAGCAAAAACGCACCTGCAACTGGAGGAATTGCAGAACGAGAATTTCTTAGTACTTGGACCAAGCACCAATCTGTATCAGCCTGTCCTTGATTTATGTCACGAAGCAGGATTCGAACCTAAGATATCTTATAAAGGCTCAAGGATCGATTTGATCATCAATATGATCGCCAATGATATGGGTGTAGCTATCGTCATGGAAAAAACAGTGAAGAATCTGCTCAAAGAAAATACCGTCCTCGTTCCGATCACGCCCACAAGAGAAAGCTACTTGGCATTCACGCGGAGAATCGGGGAACATTCGCTAGCTTCGGATGCTTTTTGGGCTTATCTGAAGCAAGACAGCAAGGAAAACTGAATTTTTCCACTCCACTATATAACTAAGGAGAGAACGGCCTCTATCTCCGCTCTCTCCTTGCATCATTCTCTCTTGATTTGATCCGCTTACGTATCACGCTTAGCTTTCCCGCAGTTCAATAAAAAATCAGCGATGCGATGTCGAAAGAACATATTTTATTTTCTCCATCTCGTTTCTTTTTCCTATCCTTTACTCAAACGGATCATTGCGGTCGTACCGACTCCTTCGATACTGCTGTAATCGATGTGCCCGTCATGCAACTCGACGATTTTCTTCACCAGTGAAAGTCCCAAGCCATTCCCTGCAAGCTGTCGGCTGGTATCCCCCTGATAAAATTTCTCGAAAATCCGTTGCTGTGTTTCTTTGTTCATTCCCACACCTGAATCCGTGATTTCAAGTAAGATGTCCTCCTGATTTTGTGTGAGCCGCACTTGGATGTTGCCATTGGGACGGTTATACTTGATGGCATTATCCAGGATATTCAGCCAGACTTGGTACAAGAATTCTTCATTTCCTGCGTAATGGATGTTTTCCAATTCGATGGACCATTCCAAGTTCTCCTTTTCCCATTTCGGCTGTAGGAATACGATCACTTCACGAACCTGCTCATCTAGCCGGAATTCCTTCTTCTCTAACTGGATCCGCTGATTTTCTAATTTATTCAATTTCAGTACATTATCGGTCAATTGCGTCAGCTGCGTGATGCTTTCAATCATCCGTTGCAAAAAAATCTGACGTTCTTCCTCAGAAATATCCGGTGTCTGCAGCAGCTGGACATACCCTTGGATCGTTGCCAGAGGAGTCTTGAATTCATGTGACACACTAGAAACAAAATCATTCCTCAACGTTTCGATGCTGCTCAATTCGTGGACCATCACATTGAAGTCTTTATACAATTGCTGTACTTCTTCCACTTTTTGCTGTTCATCCATCCGTATCGAAAAATCACCTTTTGCCACCTTACTCATATTCATGCGCAATTCGCTGATCGGCTGCAAGATCCTGCGACCGACGAAGATCGATATGCCTGTCCCGACCATCATACTGAATCCAGCAAAAACGAACAGTGGAGACAATGTCGGCTTTTCAGAAGCTGGAATCGACTGTTGGGTCAGTAAAAAAATAAAGCCAAGAAAGCAGAGCAGCGTGACTAAAATCGAGACAAAGACGATGCTAGCGAAATAGATCCATAATTGTGAGAATATTTTTTTCTTCATTTTGAGATGACCGCCTTATACCCCAGTCCGCGGACAGTCATAATTTGAAAATCATCGTTTTCTTCAAATCGGGTTCTTAAACGCTTGATATGTACATCGATCGTACGTTCTTCCGTGTTCGTGTCCAGTCCCCAGATATCATCCATCAATTGCTGCCGGGTAAAAATCTTATTCGGGTAAGCGAGCAGCTTATAGAGCAGCTGGAATTCTTTTTGCGGAAGAATCGTTGTTTGCTGTTGTTTGGTTACTTCATAAGAATCCTGATCCAAACACGTCTCGCCTATCAGCAGCTGGCTGCTGTGGTTGATTTTTGATCGTCTCAGTAATGCTTCGACACGTAAGATCATTTCATTCACGTCTACAGGTTTCGTCATATAGTCATCTACTCCTAGATGAAACCCGCGTTTTTTGTCTTCAAAATCTGCTTTAGCTGTAATCATCAGTATGGGCGTCTCACTATCACAGCTGCGGAGCATTTCGACTAATTCATAGCCATTCATTTCCGGCATCATGATATCTGTGATCACTAACTCGACATGGATATCTTCTAGTTTGTTCAGTGCTTCTTCGCCACTTGATGCAGTGATCGCCACAAAACCTGCCCGTTCTAGGACTGAACGATACAGCAATTGAAGCTTTTCATCATCTTCTACGATTAAGATACGATTCATTTTTCTCCCTCTGTTTTTGAAAAATTTCTAGATTTTTTCTTTCTGTTCATCTTCAGTTAATATTCATACCGTATACTACGATCATTGTTCTGATATACTTGTAAGTATACCGAATATTTCAACATGGGAGAAGGGTGAATATGCTACAACTAAAAGAAATAAAAAAATATTATAAAGTCGGCGAAACAACGACAAAAGCATTAGATGGCGTATCCGTTGCCTTCAGACAAAAAGAATTCGTGGCGATTCTCGGTCCAAGCGGCTCCGGAAAAACAACGATGCTGAATGTGATCGGCGGACTAGATAACTATGATTCTGGCGATATGGTCATCAACGGAAAATCGACCAAGGATTTCAAAGACAGCGACTGGGATGCGTACCGCAATAATTCCATCGGGTTTATTTTCCAAAGCTATAATCTGATCGGTCATTTGGGGATCGTTGAAAATGTCGAACTAGGTATGACACTCAGCGGTGTTTCAAAAGAAGAGAAACGGAAAAAAGCAGAAGAAGCTTTACATCGTGTCGGTCTATCCGCTCATATGAACAAAAAACCGAACCAGTTATCCGGTGGACAGATGCAGCGGGTAGCCATTGCCAGAGCTTTGGCAAATGACCCCGACATTCTTTTGTGTGACGAACCTACTGGCGCACTAGATACAGAGACTAGTGTCCAGATCATGGAACTGATCGAAGAATTATCAAACGAAAAACTAGTCATCATGGTCACGCATAATCCTGAACTTGCACATCAATATGCCGACCGCATCATCGAGTTTTCTGATGGAAAGATCTTATCCGATTCTCATCCGCATATTGAACGACCTAAAACGGATCAGTTCAATCTGCGAAAAACAAAGATGAGCTTCTGGACAGCATTGAAACTGTCCTTCAACAATATCCGTACGAAAAAAGGACGGACATTCCTGACCTCCTTTGCTTCAAGTATCGGGATCATCGGGATCGCGATCGTACTCTCTCTTTCTTCTGGTTTCCAGAAACAAATCGACAGTACGCAAGCAGAAACCATGGCCAAATTCCCGATCACGATCTCCAAAGTAACGACAAGTCAGACAAATGATCAAGCTGCTTTAGGCTCCAGCAAGGCAGATTATCCCGACAGTAAAACCATCACCGCAAAAATCAGTGATGAGGATCGCGCACAGCACGTCAATAAAATCGATCAGAAATATGTCGATTACGTGAAAGACATCGATCCAGATCTAAGTAACAATATCGGGTTTACACGTACAACAGGCATCAATCTTTTACGAGATGTCGATGGGAAAGTACAGCCTGTGAAATTCTCGAATCAAGATCCAGATTCGGAAACCTTGTCATTTTCAAGTACGATGTCCGCTATGACAGGTGTTGGGGTATCAAGTTTCCCTACACAGCTTGACAATCAAAAAGAAAACTTTCTGAAGGCAAATTATTCCTTGCTTGCCGGAGAATATCCTGCTTCTCCTACAGATGTTGTTTTGATCGTCGATGGAAACAACAACACGAATATCAATGCGTTGAAAAATCTTGGCTTCGATGTCAAAGACGGTCAGAAACTGGACTTTGACAACATCGTCGGCACAACGCTCAAGCTGGTAAACAACAACGACTATTACACAAAATTGCCAACTGGAAATTTTGTTCCAAACACTGATTATGACGCAATGTACGCAAATTCGACCGGCGAAGTAAAAATCGCAGGAATCCTGCGTGTGAAATCTTCTTCCACGATGAACCTGTTATCACCCGGAATTGCTTATAGCGATCAGTTGACAACACAAATCGTAGAAGAAAACAAAGATTCCGATATCGTAAAAGCACAAAAAGACAGCGACATGAACGTCCTGACTACGGAAAAAGTCGATGGCACGACCAAGCAATCACTGATCAGTCTTTTAGGCGGCGACAGCCTTCCTTCAAGTATCATGATCTACCCGAACAACTTTGGCGATAAAGACAAAGTCCTTGATTACCTGGATGATTATAACAAAGGAAAATCAGAAGAAGACAAGATCATCTATTCCGATCTGGCTGGTACAATGACAGAACTGACAGGTGGATTGATGGACGCTATCACTTATGTTTTAGTAGCATTTGCAGGGATCTCATTGGTAACAAGTATGATCATGATCAGCATCATCACTTATACTTCTGTGATCGAACGGACGAAAGAAATCGGTGTGTTAAAAGCATTAGGGGCACGTAAAAAAGATATCACACGTGTATTCGATGCCGAAACGTGTATTTTGGGAATCACTTCTGGTCTGTTAGGTGTGTTCATCGCATGGTTAGCGACTTTCCCGATCAACAGTATCTTATACCAGATGACTGATCTGAAAAACGTTGCACAACTGAATCCTGTGCATGCGCTGATCCTGATCGTCGTATCCACCGTTCTGACAATGCTTGGCGGGCATATTCCGGCACGTATGGCAGCGAAGAAAGATGCAGCAATAGCATTGCGTGCAGAATAAGGTTGTGACAACCACGTTCAACTTTGAGACATAAGAACACTGAACAGAAAATAGCTCCACATATTTTCTTGTTTCGTGGGCTTATGACCGAAAAGTTGTGGTTGGAACACCGTCTATCAGGTTGCGACAACCACGTTCAGCTTTGAGTCATAAGAACACTGAAATAGTAGAAAACAGCACGAAACGAGGAAGCAATATATTCCTTGTTTCGCGCTGTTTTTTTCTAATTGTTTTTTATAATTCTGGTATACTTTTCTTTCCTTCGTACCATAACTCTTCTGGTGTATACCTGTCTTTTCCATTCAGGATCACCGTGCCATCGTCTTCGATCCTCACCTCTGAGCCAATCCACATATTACGAGAAAGAGCGAGCAGATTTTTTCTTTTTCCCTTTCCATTTTTACCAAATCGAAAGGCACCAGTAACCTCTCCTACCCAATGCGTTTTTAGATACCTTACTTCACCATTCTCATATTTCACTCGTAAGATATTCGCAAGATTTTCCGCTTTTACTGCTTTTGGCAACTGATTTTCCATCATCGCTCCCCCTCCTTAATGTATGCGTTATCAACCTTGTTAATACTAGTTTACTACAAAAACTTCGATTGACAAAAAAAACGCATCCATTCCATAACGGAATAAATACACCAACAAGTTGAATTGTTTTCCCGAATGCTTCCTCGTACTATTTGATTGTACAGAAAAAGGGAGGAATTTGACATGACAGATCAACCATATGATTTGAGAAAAGTCATCGAAGAACTAAAAAGTCTTCCAGGACAATATCACGAAACAGACATCGAGATCGATCCAGAAGCAGAATTATCCGGTGTCTATCGTTACATCGGTGCTGGCGGTACAGTTAAACGACCAACACAAGAAGGACCAGCAATGACCTTCAACAATATCAAGGGCTTCCCTGGAAAACGCGTCAATATCGGTACGATGGCCAGTCGTAAACGCGTAGGTGAAATCCTGCACCATGATTACCGTACATTAGGACGCTTTTTGAAAGATGCCGTAGAAAATCCGATCAAACCAGTGAAAGTCGAAAAAACAGATGCTCCTGCACAAGAAGTCGTCCATCTTTCGTCCGATGCTGATTTTGATATTCGTAAAATCTTACCAGCACCAACAAATACACCAGAAGATGCTGGTCCATATATCACAATGGGCGTTGTTTTAGGTTCAGATCCTGAAAAAACAATGAGTGATGTAACGATCCATCGTATGGTTTTAGAAGATGAAGATACGATCGGCATGTACATCATGCCTGGCGGACGCCACATCGGTCACTTCCAAAAACAATTTGAAGCATTGAATAAACCAATGCCTATCACTATCAATATCGGTTTAGATCCAGCAATCGCCATTGGTACGACCTTCGAACCACCTACCACACCACTTGGCTACAACGAATTATGGTGCGCAGGTGCTTTGCGGAATGAACCTGTCCAAATCGTAGACGGTGTCGCAGTCGATGAAGTTGGTATCGCTCGTGCTGAATTCATCATCGAAGCAGAAATCATGCCAAATGAAACCATGCAAGAAGATATCAACACAAACTCAGGAAAAGCGATGCCGGAATTTCCTGGCTATACTGGTGATGCAAATCCAGCAGTCCATGTAGTCAAAGTAAAAGCAGTGACGCATCGCAAAGACAATCCAATCATGCAAACAACGATCGGACCAAGTGAAGAACATGTTTCAATGGCTGGTATCCCAACAGAAGCAAGTATTTTAGCACTCGTTGACAAAGCAATCCCTGGAAAAGTAGTGAATGTCTACAATCCTCCAGCAGGCGGCGGTAAATTGATGACGATCATGCAGATCCGTAAAGAAAATGAAGCAGATGAAGGAATCCAACGTCAAGCTGCTATCCTTGCATTATCTGCCTTCAAAGAATTGAAAACTGTTATTTTAGTAGACGAAGACGTCGATATCTTTGACATGAACGATGTCGTTTGGACATTCAACACTCGTTTCCAAGGAGACAAAGACGTGATCGTGATCCCTGGCATGAGAAATCATCCATTAGATCCATCTGAATTACCGCAATACAATCCAGGTTCTATCCGTTTCCGCGGGATGAGTGCCAAAACGATCTTCGACGGCACAGTCCCATATGACATGAAGGAACACTTTGTTCGTGCCCAATTCAAAGAAGTCGACGATTGGGAAAAATACTTGAAGTAAACGTATAACCCGCGCTGTTTTGAAAAATCAACAATAAAGGAAAGTGATGGATGACATGGAACAACGAAAGAAAAAAATCGTTATTGGCGTAAGTGGTGCTTCAGGGACGATTTATGCGATCAATCTCGTGAAAAAACTAAAGGAATATCCAATGGTCGAAACACACGGGATCATCAGTACCTGGGCAAAACAAAACCTGAAATTGGAATCTGACTTGTCTCTTCATGAATTTGAAGACTTGTTCGATTACCATTATTCAAATAATGATCTAGGTGCAGCTGTAGCCAGTGGTTCATTTTTGACAGACGGTATGATCATCGTTCCAGCAAGTATGAAGACGATTGCCGGGATTTCTGTCGGTTTAGGCGACAATCTGATTGCACGAGCGGCAGACGTCACTATGAAAGAACAGCGTAAGCTAGTGATCGTTCCTCGTGAAACACCGCTAAATGCGATTCATTTAGAGAATTTGACGAAATTGGCACGTTTAGGGGTACAGATCATCCCGCCGATCCCTGCTTTTTACAATCAGCCTCAGACGATTCAAGACCTTGTCGATCATCATACAATGAAGCTATTGGATCAGTTCGGGATCGAAAATGAGCATTCCAAGCGATGGCAAGGTGATTGAGATGGAAAAAGAGTATCTTTTTGAGGTAACGAAACTTGATTTCACGATACGAGCTGCAGTAACAGTCATTGGAAAAGATTTACTGGTGACGCTGACGGGCGGCGATACACCGCATATTGGTACGATCACCGCCTTCTCTCGCGAGACCGATGTCCAGACCATCCGTTTTCCTAGCCATGACGGACGATTCCATAAAGATGATGTCTTGGCTCAAAAAATTGCTGAGATCATCAAAGAAGCTGTTCCTGGAAGTTGTACCATCACTTCCGGTGTCCACGTTGATCACATTTCAAATGCACAAATCCAAGCTTCCTTCCCAATGGCTGAAACGGTTGGGAGGAAGATCCTGGATTGGTTGAATCACACAGATTTTCAAAGCAAAGAACCTGTTTATTATAAAAACGGCGAAAAACCATTGTAACCATACAAGAAACTACGCGAATATCGTGTGCCCCAAAAGTCAGACCAAGAAGTCGACCTTTGTGGGCGCAGGATATTTTTTTCTTCTATCTTCTGCCCATTGATATCCTTGCCGATATTTTTCTGCTTTCTTTTCATCTCCCAAGAACATCAATTAAATCATCTAGATTTTGCATCCTCGCTTCCTTGCCCTTGAGATAACAAAAAAGAACCAAAAACAGCAGATTGCCGTTTTTGGTTCTTTTTCTTTGTAGGGATTATTCCCCTTTTACTTCTTTCACTAATTTAGCTAATGCCTGTTTTTGATAATCCGCAGCTAAGTCTTTTGTCAATTTTGCTTGTTCTTCTTGACTCATTTTCGGATTTTCAGTCATTGCTTTCACTAAACCTTCTTGCACGAATGTTTTGGCTTCGCTTTCCATCGTGCTTTGTTTTTCCTTCACTAGTCCAGCTAATTTCTCTGCCTGATCGGTACTTAATTCGACCCAGTCTGCTGGGATCTTGAAGGTATTGACACGCTTGTCGTATTCATGGTTGTTATCTGCGATATTGAACCAGAATTTGTACATGTCGCTTTTGTAGATCCAATAGGTGGTTTTTGATACTTTCTCAGCATCGCCATCTGTTTTTTCTACTTTATTCGTTTCATTGTCTGTACCTGTTGCTTTTGGTTTCTTCTGACTTTCGTCTGTGCGGTAAAGATAGACTTTTTCTGTTCCGTTTCCAAGAGCTTTGTATAACAGCATATTGGCGCTGTCAGACTCTGTACTTGAGACAATTTTTGTCGTTTTCGTTTCCGTTACTTTTTCCATACCGAAGTGGTTGGATAAATTAGCGACGATCAAGCCTAACGATGCAACGAAGATCAAGCCGAATACTAAGGATAAAAGTGTCTGCCATGATTTTTTCGCAAAAACATTCGTTAAAGCAAACGCAAGTAAACTAACAATCAATACACCTAAAATCATGCATTATCCCCCGCTTTCGTTAGAACAGGTTCTTTTTTCTTCAATGCAAAGGCAATCAAGAAGCCGATGATCCCAAAGACGATCGCCACGAAGAATGCAGCGTGGTAACCAGATAATGTGGCATTGATAGCTTGGTCTTTATAAGCTAAAGGTGTGTTGTTCAACACAGATTTGCTAGGGATGTTTGCTTTCGTCACATTTGTCAGCACACTGATCAGAATCGCTGTCCCGATTGAGCTCGCAATTTGTCGGAAAGTGTTGTTCACTGCTGTCCCGTGACTGATCAGTTTATTTGGCAAGGCGTTCATACCAGATGTCGTTACCGGCATCATGACCATAGAAATACCAAACATGCGGATCGCATAAAGAACGACGATATATAGAACAGGTGTCGTTTTTGTCAAAAAGGCAAATGGCGCTGTTGCAGCTGTCAGGATGAACATCCCGGTGATTGCTAGGCGTTTTGCACCATATTTATCAAAGATCGCACCTGTGACCGGCATCATCGCCCCCATGATCAGCGCACCTGGAAGCAGCATCAAACCGGAATGGAATGCTGATTCGCCACGAATATTCTGGATATATAATGGTACGACCATTTCGGCCCCCACCATCGCCATATTCGTCACACCAGCTAAAATAGCAGCAATCGTAAAGGTTGAAGATTTAAATACGCGCAATTCCAAAAATGGATGTTCCAAATGAAGTTGGCGCCATGCAAAGAATGCAATGAAAATTACCCCAACGATCAAGAAACCGATAACTTTGGCACTTCCCCAGCCATCGTCCCCAACACTTGAGAATCCGTAAAGCAAACTACCGAACCCGATCGTTGAAAGGATTGCTGAAAGAATGTCGATACTTGGATTTGACAATGGGATAACGCTCTTCATCAAGAAAAAGGCTAAGACCAAAACAAGAACAACGATTGGCAGAACCATCCCGAATAAATCACGCCAATGATAGTTATCAATGATATAACCAGATAAAGTAGGGCCTAATGCAGGAGCTAGACCGATAACGATCCCTGACATCCCCATAGCTGATCCTCTTTTTTCTGGCGGGAAGATTGATAGCATGATGTTTTGCAATAATGGCATCGATACTCCGACACCACATGCTTGGATCAAACGTCCAATCAATAAAGTGCTGAAGTTAGGTGCGACAAAACAAGTGATTGTCCCAATCAAGAAAATAGTCATAGCAGATAAATAAAGATTTCTGGAACTAAATTTATTGATTAGCCATGCAGTAATTGGGATCATGATCCCATTGACTAATAAGAATCCTGTTGTCAGCCATTGTACATCGGAAGCTGAAATATCAAAAGCTTTCATCAATGTTGGAAAGGCTGTTGTCAATAAGGTTTGGTTCAAAACGGTACAAAATGTACCAATTAATAAGACAACAACTAAAAGTGTCCGATTATATGGTTTGCCGTAAATATCTACGGGCTGATTTTTACTCATATTTCTCCTTCTTTCTGATTTTTTTCTGAAACCACTAGAATACTTTATTCCTAATTGCAACTTTTGTCAACCTACTTGACACATTAGTTAATGAAAGTATAATGGAGGAAACTGGAAGGACAAAAGGAGTGGAAAAAATGGTTGGTGCTTCCCTAAAGCGTTTGTTAGAGAACGATCAATTAGTTGTTGGTATCAGTGAATTAAGCGAAATCGTCGGAGTATCCCCTCGGCAGTTGAGATATTGGGAACAAAAAGGTTTCATCCAATCGATAGAAGCAGATGTGAATTGTCCTAGAAAATATCGTTTGCCTATCGTCATAAAAGTCGAATTGATCAAACATTATCTAGATGAAGGATATACCTTGGCAAAAGCCGCAGAAAAAGCAGAGATCCGTCAAAAGAAAATGCACCATGTACGCAAAGTTTTTTCAAAAGCAATCAAAGATATCGAATTGTTCGATGAACGCTATACGATTTTGTCGATCGGAAAATTCAAAGAAGACGATGCTCAAATGTATATCATCCATGATGACCAGACAGACGAGCTAGCTTACAAGCTCTTACCTGCAGATGAAAAAGTCGACTATGAACAGTTATTGAAGGAAATCTGACTGCCTTTTTCTTGCCCGTAAATGCAAACGTTTTGAAAAAACAGCAAAACGAATCATCTCATGCACTTCCCTTTTCATAAAAAACATCCGAACGATCCGTTCCTGTTCCTGCCTTTCGCAGGTTCAGAAATGATCTTTCGGATGTTTTTTTGTCTGATTGGCGTTCCTCACCGTCAGTACTTTGCGACTTAGCTAATTGCGTTTCTTTATTTCTTTCAGCACTTCTGTCAGCCAGTTCGTATATTCTGTTTCCCGATTGATCGCATGTGTCAGGATCAGATAATGTCCATAATTCTCATGCTGCTCTTTTTCAGTCGGGAAAATCAGCTTTTGCCGTTCTAAAAGATGCTGCCGCTTTTCTTCATGCAATTCGCGCTGCTGGTCGATGATCTCGATGAGTGCCGGATCATTCACATCTTTGACAAAATAAAGCTTCAAGACAAATTCATCCCGATTGACAGGCAATTCATTTGTAGCTGCATGGATCCACTCGTTCAACTGTTCTTTGCCTTCTTCTGTCAGCTGATACACCTTTTTTTCCAGCTTCGAACCAGTGATCGCTATTTCATGCTTGATGATCCCCTGTTCTTCCATTTTTGCCAGCTCCGGATAAATCTGACTATGCTTCGCCTGCCAGAACTCGCCAATTTCATTTTTGAAAGATTGATTCAATTCGTAGCCCGACATCTTCTTCTTACTCAATAACCCTAATAATATATAGCGCAACGTGTTTTTTCTTGCCATCAGTTTTCCTCCTTGACAAATCTTTAAAAACATTCTATCATAAATGAGTAATCAAAAACATGTAGTTTATTACATGTTTTAATTTAAAAGGAGATGCTTAGGCATGAAAGAATTTAAAGAACTAGAAGACTTTATCGGAACACACTTTATCTATACGTATGACAATGGCTGGGAATACGAATGGTACGCAAAAAATGACCATACTGTAGACTACCGTATCCATGGCGGCATGGTGAAGGGTCGTTGGGTGAAAGACCAAGAAGCCGATATCGTTAAACTGACAGACGGCGTATTCAAAATCACTTGGACAGAGCCAACAGGTACAGACGTTGCTTTAGACTTTATGCCAAATGAAAAGAAACTTCACGGAATGATCTTTTTCCCTAAATGGGTTGAAGAACATCCAGAAATCACAGTGACTTTCCAAAACGAACATATCGCAGAAATGGAAGAAGCACGTGAAAAATATGAAACTTATCCAAAAATGCTCGTTCCTGAATTTGCAACGATCACTTATATGGGTGAAGCTGGGATCGATAACGAAGACGTTATCAGCGAAGAACCATACGATGGTATGCCAGATGATATCCGAAACGGCAAATACTTCGATGAAAATTACAAACGAATCAAATAAAAACATAGAAAGGGGATGTGACAAAACTATCGTCACATCCCCTTTTTCCGAATAAACGGTGTTCCAGAAGTAGCTTCTTCGAAAAATAAGTCGAAATTTCACAAAAATTTGAAAAGCAATTTTCGTAAATTCCTTCTTATTTCTTGAAGCTGCCCACTTCTGTCACAACCTCTTTTTTCTATTAAAAATCAGAGACTAATTTGACCTTTTCCGCCACTCCATCACGAATTCCTGTTCATTCACCGCTTCATCGATTTGCTGCGCTTGGATGGTAAATCCTTGTGAGAGATAAAAATGGAAGGCGGACTGATTTTTCTGATAGACGGTCAACGTCAGTGCATCATGGTCTTCTTTTATCTTTTGGATCAATTGCGTACCGATTTTTTGGTGCCGGTATTCTTTTTTCAGGAAAATCCCCGCAATCGATTGATCGATCACGCCGGCAAAGCCTACGATTTCCTGATCCAGTTCTGCCAGATAGATGACCGCTTCCGGCAAAACGTTTTTGACTGCTTCTAGCTGGTTTTCCCAATAGCTGCCTGTAATGAACGCATGACTATCTAAGTTGGCGGACAACCAAATAGACGCAATATTCTCCAGTTCTTCAGCAGTTAATCCTAGTGTTTTACGAATCATATTCTTCTCCTCACTGATGCTTCATCGATCTTGAAATGCCAGCCGTTTATGTGAAGTTCGCTGACAGATTTTCTTCCTTCAAAAAAGTGCATTTGTTCTTGTTTCAGTTTCTTGACTCCAAAAGATGCTGTGATCTTAGGGTCTTCGGTCGAAACGATCCGATAGGTCCCTCCTGGCAATTGTTCGAATCTGATCTGTCCTTTGCTATCGCTGGATACGAGAAATGGCTGACCCTCTCTGGTAAGCGTTCTTTTTTTGTGCTTCAGCACCAAGGAACGACCAGCTACCGGCTCTCCTGACTCAGTTTGTACAAAAAAAGAAAAATCCATACGCTTTCGACTCAATCGGTATCGATGGATCCCACGAATAAGAGACAATAAAATCAGTCCAGCTAAAAGAGCAGTGCCTAAAAGGATCAGTAATTGCCGGAAAGTCCGTTCCTGGTTCCCTTGTCCTTCCTCTTCTTCGACTGATTCACTGTAAGGAATCCGGTGGCCCGTGACTAACAAACGATGCGAATTGATCATATAAGGCGTACAGGTCAGTAAAGTAACAAGATCTTGCCCTTCTTCGATCTTCAAGGCAGATGTATCGTCTGGTGTGACGACTTGGATATTGTTCACTTCATAAGCAAGCTTTTCTCCTAAGACAGTCAAGATAAAGGTATCTCCGATCTCTAACTCCTCCAGATCCGTAAACAGCCGCCGACTAGGCAATCCGCTATGAGCAGAAATGACCGAGTGTACCGATTCTCCACCCAATGGAAAAGACGTCCCTTGCAACACTCCAGCGCCCTTTTCCAAAATCGCCTCATTCAGACGATCATAAAGCAGAATGTGTACATTGATCTTAGGAATATTCACACTTCCGATCCGATATTTCTCCGTTTCCTCTTTACTAGCCTTTTGTGTTTTTTCCTCGAAAGGATCTGCACCTGGATGCATCCCCTGATCAGCCAATCGTTCGTTTTCTGCTGTCATTCTTTCTCTTGCTGCCTTTTTTTCGGTCTCAGAGATTCTCTGGACTTGCTCGATTCGTCTCTGGTCCAAGAAACTGTTCAAAGAAGCCACATAAAATGGATACAAGGCAACCAGTAATCCTACTAAAACAAAAACCAACATCACCAGTTGAAATAACAGCTGCTTTCTGCTTCCTTTCTGCTTCTGTGCCACCCAACCCCTCCCTTTTTTCCCTTTACTTCTATTATAGAATGCTCTGAGTAAAAAAGAAATCAATAGGGGGATACGAGCTTTTTTCAGAATAAAATATTTATCATTTGAAAATTCACTTGTTTTTTTCTTGCAAACTTCATAAATTCTTTCATGTTTTTTCTAATTTCTTGCCTCCTTTTTCGTTAAGCTTTATGATGAGTTTAACGAAACCACAAAAAGGAGTTATCCAATTGAAAAAATACGGTTCTTTTTTAGCAATTTTTTTCATTGCTTTGGCATTTATTCTGCCGCATTTATTCACACATAAACTGATCCTTGGTGCAGATGCGCCGTTTCATTACAATCGGTTCTATGATGCCGCTGAGCAAATCAAAAACGGCGACTTCCATTATTTTCCCTCTCTTTATGGGTTTCAGCAAAGCGGACGGATCGTCAATGCGGTTTACGGGCCATTTTTTGCTTATTTCCAAGGCTTGATCGTATTGCTTTCTGGAAGCTGGTTCCATTATCAGATTCTATCCAATTTTATTCTTTTCTTGATATCTGGCTGGTCTATGCTAGGGTTATTGCGATATGCCAAGGTGAGGGATTGGGTGAGCGTACCGATTGCTGTACTGTTCATGAGTACGTATTCGATCCAATATTGGGCGGTCAACCAAGGATTCACTAGCTGGGGGACATGCTTTTATCCACTGTGTATGATCCCGATCATCGATTTCGTCGTACACAAAAGATTCCCGATAATCAAAGTCGCCATTTCGATAGCATTGATGACTCAGATCCATTTACTGTCATCGATCATGCTGGCTTTGATGTACGTTCCTTTTTATCTCTATTATTTCTTCCAGCAGACAGAAAAAGGAAAATCACTGCTCGCACTCGGAAAATCGATCTTGCTTTATTTCGTGCTGACTGCCAATATCTGGGGCGGCTTAGCGATCGTCTACAGCGGGAATAAGATCCTTCCGCCATTCGTGAATCGAGAAATGAGCCAAAAGGCGATCGATCTAGACGGCAGTTACTGGCTCCACTATCCGAAAGTATTCCCGCTTCTCTTATTAGCAGGATTCTTGCTTTTCGTCTTGTTTTATCATACACAGGAGATGCTTCCTAAGCTTTTGTTGTATACGAGCTTCGGATTCTTTCTTTTGTCGACCAGCTTGATCCCTTGGACAACGATGATCGAAAAAGAGGTTCCTTTCGTCAGTCTGATACAGTTTCCTTTTCGCTTTTTCGTGCCATTCACGCTTCTTTTTCTGCTCTTTTTAGCACTTACGCTGAATCAGTGGAGCAAAAGCAAATGGTTTCGGCTGGTCGGTGTTTTGAGCATTCTTATTTGCTCGATGCAGACGATCCAGAATCTTTATGAACATCTCGGAAAATGGGAAAAAGAGACATTCGTCAGCCGACACACTTATCTGTTCGATACACCGGCACAGGCAAGAAAAACTTTTTTCAGCAAAGACATGTCGACCAGTCTGTTTGTCTTTCAAAAAACGACTCCTGACTATCTGCCGATCTACAAAGAAACCAAAGCAAACAAATATGACCGTTATAATGAAGAGATTCTAGAAAGCGAGACGACATTCATCAAGACACATCCCGGCGGTTTATTGACTGTCAAATGGAAAAATACGGGAGAAGACACGGTCCATCTTCCAGTCGTCGTCTATGATCGGACGATCTTGAGTCAAAATGGCAGAGATCTAACAGATTATGAACTCACAGATATCGGGACTCCGATCATCAAACAGCAAAAAGGAATCAACGAAGTCACCTTGCGTTATCAGACACCTGTCTATTTCTACTTTATTTTAGGAATGACGATCCTCGGCTGGCTTTACCTGTTCGTCTTATTCATCCGTCAAAAATTCTTCAATAGCAAAAAGAGAGAAGTCGGGACTTAGTTTCCCAGCTTCTCTCTTTTTATTCTCCAAGCTTTACTGCCACACCAAAGTGATCACTGATGATCGCTTCTTGTTTTCCATCAAAAATGACTTGATATTGCAGGACTTCCCTATTCTCAGGTACAAAGATATAGTCGATCCTCAATTTTTCATTGTTGTTTTCCCAACCGTCGATCGTTTTCTCGATGGTGGCTTCTCCAATGGTCTTACGCGCTTTCGTGAAAGCATCTTGGATATGCAAGACACTTTTCTCCACTAGCTGATAGCCGCTTTCCCCAGATGGATTATTGAAATCACCCAGTAGGAAAATCGGGGTATCCTGTCGGGACAGGTGTTTTTGTGATTTCGCCCACTCATAAGCAAATCCGCTTTTCTCATCTTCCCACCATGAAAAATGGCAGCTTGCTGCAATGATCTCTTTTCCTTGAAAAAACGTTTTGCCAACTAAAAGTTTCCTTGTCCGATAATTCTCTTTCTCTTGGCTTTCAGACACGAGAAGTGCCTCGCTTTCTAATGGCGTACGCGAAAGAAGAGCATTTCCTTCTTCATAGATATCGTAGCCGATATGGCTCATTTCCCAGCTCCAAAAATACTCTTCTCCCAGTTCTCTCAACCGTTTGATCAAGCAATAGACGAAATTGTCTTGATGAATCGGTGTCTGATTTTCAACTGGACAAAAACCCGAAAGCTCTTCTTCGGTGACGGATTCGGAATCGATCAGCTGGTTGATCTCCTGTAAACCAATCACATCATATTGTTCTATTTGGATTTTTTTCGCTAGCTGCTCTAGCTTTTCTAGAGGTTCCTGCTCCAGCCAGCTATGCGTATTCACGGTCATCAGTTTCATCGTTTTCTCCTCCATGAACTAAAAAGGGGAGGAGCAATCGCTATTTCCTCCCCGTACATTCACTTTTTCTCACATAAATATTGGTCGCGCTAGATTTTGATCGAACCGATCTCTTCACCCGTTTTCGCTGTACCAAGCTGTTTGATCATGACTTCTTCTACTTTGTCGTTGGTAAACACGATCATGATCGTCGGGTCTTTTTCTTCTTTCTTCACGATATCAAGGTCCATTACTGCCAGTAGCTCTCCTGCTTTTACCTCTTGTCCTTCTTGAACAGTGATGTCAAATGCTGGATTCTTCATTTGGACTGTATCGATTCCCATATGGATCAGCACTTCTGCGCCTTCTGCTGTCAGCAAACCAATTGCATGTTTGCTTGGGAAGATACTCGTGATCTTTCCGGCAATCGGTGCTGTGACTTCTCCTGAGATCGGTACGACTGCGAAGCCATCCCCCATCATTTTTTGTGAAAAGACTGGATCATTTACTTCGCTTAAAGCAAGTACCTCTCCAGATGCTGGCGCATAAAGCTTTCTTTCTTCGCCTAAGAAGGCTGTGGTCTCTGTTTTACCTGTGACTATCGGGGTAACTCCTGATTCACTTTGAAGTTCCGGGATCTCAGCACCGGATTCCAGCAAATCTTCGATATCTGATTTCAGAACATCTGCTTTCGGTCCGTAAACTGCTTGAACGCCATTGTCTTTGACGATCAGACCCATTGCGCCTGCTCGCTTCCATGCTTCTTCTGACCCGACTTTCTCCCGATCTTTGACACTGACACGTAAACGAGTCATACAAGCATCGACATCTTTGATATTTTCTTTCCCGCCTAACAAATGGATGATCTGGATCACTTGTTTATCTGCAGCGATGGCCCCACCAGCTGTATGGGTTGTTTCATCACTATCGTTGTCATAGTTCCCATTACGTCCCGGTGTTGCAAAATTGAACTTTCTGATCATAAAGTTGGCTAAAAAGTACGTAACTACGCCGAAAAGAATGACACAAAGCACAAAATTGATCAGATCTCCGCCTAATCCGGCTTTGATCGCTAGTGGTGTCCGAGTCAGTAATTCGATGTTCCCAAATGAATGGACCCGAAGCGGCAAGATATCTGCCATCGCAAACGCCGCTCCCTGGATCACTGCATAGATCGCATACAATGGCACAGCGGCGAACATGAACATAAATTCCAGTGGCTCTGTCACACCAGTCAGGAATACGGCTAAAGCAGCCGAAAAGTACATGGATTTATATCTCGATTTTTTATCAGGATCGACATTTCGATACATCGCAAGCGCCAGCCCCATCAAGATACCTGAAGAACCGATCATCTGACCGACTTTGAAACGAGCAGGTGTCCAGTTGTTCAGCACGAACTCGTACTGAGACATGTCTCCTGCACCTTTGAGATTGACCAAGTCAGTTGCCCAAGCTAGCCATAAAGGATCTTGTCCAAACACTTGGGTTCCTGCTTGTGCACCTGACAGAATTTCATAAGATCCGCCCAACTGAGTATAGTTGATGGGGATCGTCAGCATGTGATGCAGCCCAAAAGGCAATAGCAGCCGTTCTAATGTTCCAAACAAGAAAGGTGCCAAAATCGGTGCGCTTTCTTGTGATTGTGCGATCCACAAACCAAAATTATTGATTCCTGCCTGAACGTTCGGCCAGATAACAGCAAGTACTAGTGCAACGATCGTTGACCATAAGATGACGACAAAAGGAACAAAGCGCTTTCCATTGAAAAAAGACAAGGCATCTGGCAGTTTTCGATAATTATAATACTTATTATACGCCATCGCTCCGACAAAACCGGCAATGATCCCTACGAATACGCCCATATTCAGCGCTGGAGCTTCCAGTACACTTGTGAAAAATCCTTTGACCATGATCTTTGTCCCGAACAACGTATGCGTGAAGGCCTCTTCATTTGCCAGCATTTCCGTTGTCACGCCGAAAATCGCTCCGGTGATACGATTGATCAGGATAAATGAAATACCAGCTGCGAAAGCTCCTCCTGCACGCTCTTTTGCCCAGCTTCCTCCTATTGCTAATGCAAATAAAAGATGAAGATTCCCGATGATCGCCCAGCCAATATTCTCGATCACACCACCAGTTGTTACTAATGGAGCTAGATTGGGATTGATGAGCGGGATCGATTTCCCGATACTGATCATCAACCCAGCTGCCGGCATGACAGCTACGACAACCATTAAAGCCTTTCCAAATTTTTGCCAAAACTCAAAACTGAATAACTTTTTCATACTCCTTATCTCCTTTACGCAATCGGTTTCGTTATTTTCATTATAGCTTGTGTTTCTTTTTTTGTAAATGCTTTATTTTTTATTTTTATTCTCTCTGCTTCTTTCATGCGTATCATACGATTAACCTTTCCCTTATTAAACGGACAGATTCCAGATTATTTCGATCGCTTCTCTTTTCGTCTGTCAGAATCTCTTATAGAATTTCTATTGACTTGTGCAATCGGTTGCGTTTATTATAGACTTATAAAATGAAGCACATAGGAGGCGTACAATGAAACAGATCAAACGATTATTCGAAATCGATCCTTGGAAAATCCGCACGACTCAGTTAGATAAGGAAAACCTTCGCTTGCAAGAATCTCTGACCAGTATCGGAAACGGATATATGGGCATGCGGGGGAATTTTGAAGAAGCTTATTCTGGCGACCATCACAAAGGAACGTACCTGGCCGGTGTCTGGTATCCTGACAAAACTCGCGTTGGCTGGTGGAAAAACGGGTATCCTGAATATTTTGGCAAAGTGATCAATGCCGTAGATTTTATCTCGATCGATCTTTTCGTCGATGACCAGTTGATCGACTTAGCTGCTTTGCTGCCAGAGGATTTCTACTGGGAACTAGATATGAGGAATGGCGTAGTATCACGAGGTTACACACTTACCTTAGCTTCTTGCAAAATCCGTCTATCTTTTGAACGTTTTTTGAGTATCACAAAAAATGAAACTGCTTATATTCGATTGACTGCCGAAATGCTAGAAGGCACAGCCGACATCCGTATCATTTCCAAACTGGACGGGAATGTCCAAAACGAAGATAGTAACTATGACGAACATTTCTGGAATCAGATTGATCGCCATTTCCATCAAGAAATCGGCTACTTAACGACAAAAACGATCCCAAATCCATTCGGGATCGAACAATTCACGGTCACTGCTGCGATGCGTCATTTCATTGACGGAAAAGCGGTTGTCCCTGATTACCATGAAGACACGTTGGCATTGCACGGACACTTGTCAGCAAAATTATCTCAAGGTGAAAAACTGGTGCTGGATAAAGAAGTCATTGTCTTGACAAGTCGAGATGTCCCAGAAGCACAACAGGCAGAACAAGCAGTCACGAAACTCCAGCAACTCGACCATCACTATACACAAGCAAAAGAAGCACAGACGAAAGCCTGGTCACAACGATGGAAACTAGCAGATGTCACGATCGAAGGAGACGCCGAAGCACAGCAAGGCATCCGCTTCAACCTCTTCCAGCTCTTCTCCACGTATTATGGCGAAGATGAGCGCTTGAACATCGGACCAAAAGGATTCACTGGAGAGAAATACGGTGGCGCCACTTACTGGGATACGGAAGCGTACGCGGTTCCTCTATATCTTGCTTTAGCAAAACCGGAAGTGACAAAAAATCTGCTGAGATATCGTCACAACCAGTTGCCGCAAGCAATCCACAATGCGCAGCAGCAAGGACTGAAAGGTGCTCTTTATCCAATGGTGACGTTCACTGGTGTAGAATGCCACAACGAATGGGAAATCACTTTTGAAGAGATCCATCGAAACGGTGCGATTGCTTATGCGATCTACAACTATACGAATTACACCGGTGATACAACTTATCTGAAAAAAGAAGGACTTGAAGTCTTAGCTGAGATCGCACGTTTCTGGGCGGACAGAGTCCATTTTTCTAAAAGAAAGAACAAGTACATGATCCATGGCGTGACTGGCCCGAATGAATACGAAAATAATATCAACAACAACTGGTACACTAACACTATCGCTGCCTGGGTATTGCGTTACACACGAGAAAATTATTTGTCTTATCGAAACGAAGCTTCAGTCGCGATCAGTGAAGATGAATTGGCGAAATGGAAAGAAATCGCAGATAATATGTATTTCCCAACAGATGAGGAATTAGGGATTTTTGTCCAGCATGATACTTTCTTGGATAAAGAACTGATGCCTGTGTCAGAATTACCAGCAAACGATCTGCCATTGAACCAGCACTGGTCTTGGGATAAAATCTTGCGCTCTTGCTTCATCAAACAAGCAGATGTGCTTCAGGGAATCTATTTCTTCAACGATTCATTTACAAAGGAAGAAAAACAGCGGAACTTTGACTTCTACGAACCGATGACTGTACACGAATCTTCCTTGTCGCCAAGCATCCATGCGATTTTAGCGGCAGAGCTCGGGATGGAAGAAAAAGCAGTGGAAATGTATCAGCGCACCGCCCGTTTGGATTTGGACAACTACAACAATGATACAGAAGACGGGTTGCATATCACTTCGATGACTGGTAGCTGGTTAGCGATCGTCCAAGGATTTGCACAAATGAAAACAGATCACGGACAACTAAGCTTTGCCCCATTCCTGCCGAAAACGTGGAAAGCTTACTCTTTCCATATCAATTATCGTGGTCGTCTACTCTTTGTTTCTGTCACAAACGACCAGGTGACTTTCGATTTGTTAGAAGGTGCGCCTCTTTCGATTTCGATCTATGAAAAGAACGAGACATTGACGGATAAACTACAGATCCCTTTGAGAAAGGATGCTGCTTATGTTTAAAGGTGTATTATTCGATCTGGATGGCGTGATCACAGACACAGCGGAATTCCATTATCGTGCATGGAAACAATTGGGACAAGAAATCGGCATCACGATCGACCGCGCATTCAACGAACAGCTAAAAGGTGTCAGTCGCGAAGATTCTTTATCTCTGCTACTCGCTTACGGACATAGAGAAGAGGATTTTTCACCGGAAGAATTCGCTGCTTTAGCAAAAAGAAAAAATGACTATTATCTCAAAATGATCCAAGAAATAACACCAGATGATGTATTTCCAGGAATACTAGAACTATTGACTGAATTGAAAGGTGCCAAGATCAAAACCGCATTGGCTTCCGCCAGCAAAAATGGTCCTTTTCTACTTGAAAAAATGGCGTTGTCTTCTTATTTTGACGTCATCGCTGATCCTGCAAAAGCAGCACACGGAAAACCTGCGCCTGATGTTTTCTTACTTGCTGCAGAAGGTCTTGGTATACCTGTGACTGACTGCATCGCTATTGAAGATGCGCAAGCAGGGATCCAAGCTATCCTTGCAAGCGGTGCACAGCCAATTGGTATCGGACAAACGGAAGACTTAGGGGAAGGATTCCCGATTCTTGAAGATACCTCTTTACTGACCTTCGATTATTTAAAAGAAATGTGGCAGGACTATGAGTGAACCAACGATCTCAGTCTGCTCTGTCCCCAAAACGAGATTAAAAAAAATCACACTGAAGAACGACTATCTAACAGTCGTTCTTCTCAATTACGGTGCACGTCTTCATCAGATATTCGCACCGGACAAAAACGGACGGATGGAAAACATTTTATTGTCCTACGATCACCTTGACGATGTCTTGGCTGACAAAAGCTATTTTGGCGCCACTGTGGGTCCAGTAGCCGGCAGGATCAGAAACGGCAGCTGGGATCAGCATCAGCTCGAAAAAAACTGTGGTGATCACCATATACATGGCGGATCAGATGGCTGGTCTTTCCAATATTGGGAAGTCGAGATTTTTAAAACACCTGTAGCGATCGGCGTTGTCTTTTACTTGAAAGACACTTCTTCCGGATACCCCGGACCGATCACCACTACCGTCACCTATCGTCTGATCAATGACACATTGGAATGGACAACCACCGCCAGCAGTGATTGCGAAACGATCTGCAATCCGACGAACCACGCCTATTTCAACCTGTCAGGCGACGGCAAAAGAGATATCGACACCCATCGATTGACGGTATACCTAGACGGATTACTGGCACTAGACACTGAGAAACTGCCGACTGGGAAATTGATCGAACAAGAAAAGCTGCCCGTTCGCTTCAAGCAGCCTACAAGCATGAAAGAGATCTTCTCTCACTTCCCAAATGGACTAGATGACGTCTTCGTTTTGCACAATCCAAGACTTTCCAAGACTTCTCTCGTGCTGGCTGAAAAAGAATCAGGACGACAACTGTCTATAGCGACGACGAACAAAAGTATGGTATTATTTTCTACGACCGGTTTCGACGCTGACCTTGTCTTGAATGGGAAAAAGATGCATTCCAATTACGGATTAGCGATCGAACCTCAGGAATTCCCCGATCTCGTTCACTTGCCCGATCTTGGATCGATCAGCTTGCATCCTGGGCAGGAACGGATCAGCCAAACGATCTATCAGTTTTCAGCCCACTAACGGACGGCAATAGAAAGGTGTTTTAACTAATGACTATCACAGTGAAAGATGTTGCGAAAAAAGCAGGCGTCGCCACTTCAACTGTTTCCCGCGTCATCAACGATCATCCAAGTATCTCAGACGCAACAAAGAAAAAAGTACGAAAGATCATGGACGAACTTGGCTATGTCCCGAATATCACTGCCAGAAATCTGGGCAAACGCATCTCAAATGCGATCGGCGTCATCTTGCCTCCACTTGATTCAAAAGAACGGATAGGAAACCCCTTTTATCTCGAGATCATGGAAGCAATCAATGAAGAAGCACGTCATTACAACATGACGACTGCGATCGCTACTGCCAAAAGCTTCGATGTCTTACTCGAAAATGTCCAGCGCATGCACTTGCAAAAACAAGTGGACGGCTTCATCCTCGTTTATTCCGATAGTGAAGATCCAGTGATCGATTATTTGTATCAGAACCACATCCCTTTCACTTTGATCGGACAGCCTTATCGTCATGAGAGTGAAATCATTTATGTCGATAACGACAATCAGTTATTAGGCAAACAGGCCACAGAGTTTCTGATTCGAAACGGGCATGAAAACATCCTCTTCGTTACTAATACGACCCATGAAAGCTTGTATTTCGAGCGTTATTTCGGTTACCAAAAAGCGATGATGCTGGCAGGACTCCCTTCCCTTCCTAGTGTCGCATTGGAGCAGGCAGAAGATTATCTGGCATTCGAACGTATCTTAGATGATGCGAAAGCCACTGCACTTGTGGTCATCGATGATATCTTCGCCCTTCGCACCATGCAGCTGGCACAGATGTATGGTTACGTCATCCCTGAGACATTATCGGTGATCAGCTTCAACAATTCGATTTTCTCGACATTGACACATCCTTATCTCACAAGTATCGACATCGATATTTCAGAATTGGGACGCGTCGCTATGCAGAAGCTGCAGGAACTGATCCATGACGAGATCAGTAACGGCGTACGTTTAGTCATCCCCCACCGTTTAGTCAAAAGAGAGACCGTTGTGCCCTTAGATACCCTACAATAATCGATGAGACATCTTGCGGAGCTGTGACAAAAATCTTGTTGCAGCTTCTTTTTTCGGATAAGCGGTGTTCCACCCTTCATCTAGCTATTCTAGATTATAAAATAACAGTAAAATAGCGTACATAACCGGATCAGATGATAAATTCGATCAGCATAACCATACTGAAGATTTTCATTTATAAGCATCTCATTTTCATCAAAAAAATCCCACCACAGCAGTCTGAACGCAATCTTTTCAGAAACTGCTATGGTGGGAGTATCATCAACTAATTAGATTACACTTTTTTTCGATTCAAGAAAAATCCGACGACTATCGTAAAGACAGGCGCAAGGATAGAGAAAAAGGCGAATGGTAGATAATGCAAGGCACTTACCTTCATCGTCCCCATAATGAACGTTCCGCTCACACCCCATGGAACAAGGGAATTCACTGTCGCGCCTGCATCCGCAAGGGTCCGAGTCAAGTAGATCTTATTCAATCCAGCTTGATCGAAAGAATGTTTGAACGTCTCACCAGGCAGAATGATCGACAAGTACTGTTCTCCAACGATCAGATTGATCCCGATACTACTCAAAGCGGTAAATCCAATCAAGCGAGAAGGCCGATCCATTTTTTCGCGCAATTCTTGGACGATCGTTTCAACTACCGTATATTTGATCAATAGTCCGCCAAGTGCTAACGCAAGCAGAATCAGACTCGCTGAACCTAGCATACTCATGATACCGCCACGTGACAGTAATTCATTGAGCTTGTTGTCTGCTGTATGCGCTACATACCCATTCATCAAGATATCTGCTACTTTCCCGATACTCAAACTCTTCTCATGGATGAAGGAGAGAATGATCGCAGCAGTTGAACCAGCCAGTAATGTAGGGATAGCCGGGATTTTCTTGATGGCTCCACCGAATAAAATAATCAAAGGAATCAATGTCCATGGAGATACCCAGAAACTGGCTTCCATGTTCCGGACCATTTCGTTGATGCTCGCCAGATCAGCCGAATGACTATTATGCCCTAAGATCGTGTAAAAGATCAAAGATAAGAGGAACGCAGGGAAATCTGTGTAACGCATCCCGGCAATATGCTCGAATAGATTCACTCCGCCAATGCCCGCTGCCAAGTTCGTCGTATCAGATAGAGGTGAACAGTTATTTCCTAGAAAAGCCCCTGATACAACAGCACCGGTAGTCATCGCATCATTGAACCCAAGGATATGTCCAATCCCTAAAAAGGCGATCCCGATCGTAGAGATCGTAGTAAACGAGCTCCCGACGGTAATCCCCACGATCGTACATACAAGAAAAGCTGTAGGTAAAAAGAAGCGGACAGAAATCAGCTTGAATCCGTATACCATGATCGTTGGGATCGTTCCAGACAAGATCCACGAAGCAACCAATACGCCAATCAGCAAAAAAATCAGGATCGGGATGATCCCTGGAGTGATCCCTTTGATGATCCCATCATGGATCTCATCCCATGAAAACCGTTTGAATCTACCATAAAATAACAACAACATAAAAGCTGCAAGGATCGGGATATGCGGGGTTAATTGAAAACCGATAATCAACACGCCTAACATTGCTAACAATACGACCAGAACAGCTATACTTTCTTTTATTGACATTTTTTTATTCACTGTACGTCTCCCACTTCTTAGAAAAAGGCCCTGCCATGAAAAAGCTATTCACTTGGCAGGACCTTCTACTGAATCAGCGACTATTTGTCATCTGAGTAGAATATTCTTTTATTTTTCTTCTAAACTTTTTTCTACTTCCGCTCCCCAAGAATCTTTCTTGAAATGATTGATGATTAACGGAATAACAAACATAACAACCGTGATGACTGCTACGAGCAATGCATCGCTAAGTGTTGCAGTACCTAAAGTAGCAAATACGACAACGATAATCGAGAAAATCAGCATGCAGCTGACTACCCAAGCGAAGCCGTTTCCTTTTTTACCAATACGGTATGGGCGATCCAGTTCTGGATGTTTGCTGCGCATTTTAAGTAGAGATATAGCGATTAACACATATACGATACAATAAATAACAGTTGTAGCATTTGTTAATGTCAAGAATACAGCACTTACATCATCCATGATTCCGTAAAGCAATGCAAATAATGAGATAACGATTGATTGTGTCAATACAACATTTCTTGACACACCATATTTGTTTTCTTTATGGAAGCCGAATTTTGGAGGCAAGAAGCCTTCACGTGCTACTTGGATAATTGTTTTTGAAGGTCCAGTTACCCATGCAGATAATTGCAGAAGTACACCGATAAATACCATGAAGCTGAAGATATTACCGATCACTTCAGGCAGACCTAAAATTTGGCAGTCAATCAGGATTGGCTGTGTGATATTTGCTAGTTCCATTTTGCCGTCAGGAACGACATTGGCAACAAGCATCGCATTGATGACGTTCAATAGAACTAGACCGATCAAGGCGATGAATACACCTTTTGTATAATTCTTCGTTGCATCTTTCAAACGAGGCATGTACACAGAGCTCATTTCGATCCCAACGAAAATAAAGGTGATCCCAGCTAAGTATTTCAATGAATCGATATGTTCTAAGTCAGGGAATGCTTTAGACCAAGAAAATGCGCCTAAATAACCGTTAGAAACCAAGCCGACTTTGAATGCTGCAAGCACGCCTAGAACGAACATGATGACAACTGGGATATATACCCCTAGCCACACACCGATGTCCCCACCGACTTTGGCCATATCGAATTTCAAGTTCAAAATCGTGATGATCCAATAAATAACTAAAATACAACCTAAAACAAACCAGTGATTATTGCCGAGTTCTACATTACCGAACGTGTTTCCTAGCAATGGGCCTAATGTAGAGGCGACCATTACCATCCCTGGGAACATTTGCACCCATAATAGCCAGGCAACAACAAATCCCCATTTGCTTCCTAATGCGGTTTTTACCCATAATTGAGGACCGCCTTCTTGAGGAAGCATGGTTGAAAGTTCACCGGAAACCATTGAAATTGGTCCGGCAAAAAACAAAACTGCGAAAATCGAATAAAAAATCAATGTCCAACCGACTGCGGCTAACGTAGGGATACTCCGAACGGTCGCACACAACGCCATGGTCAGACCAATAAAGGTCCCAAGACCCATTTTACTTACTTCAGATTTACTCACCGTTGACACTCTCCTTGATTTTTTGGATAAAAATAACGGTGTCATCGAAGCAGTCTAAGCAACAAACGAAAACGAGCGAATAATCAAGGGGATTCTTTGAGTCTATTGCTTGAAGACATACTTCAAAGACAACCTCAAAACAAAGGGAAGCGAAAGGGATTCGTCAAAAGACGTCCCTTTCGAACTTCCTGTCTCAGAAGCGATACACTTCTGTCATCATCGCCTTGCTTATTTTTCTTCGCTTGCCAATAATTGGTCTGCGTAGATTTTTTCCAATTTTTCTTGAAGAGCTGCTTTGATCTTTTCAGCATATTCTTCAAAATGTTCTTCTTTGTTCATGTATGGTGTCATGACGCTTGCACGTAATACTGTGACTTTTCCGGCACGATTCCATTCGTCATCTGAAAATCCTAAGTTATTGACGAATTGCAATGGGCTGTTTCCGTAGTCAGGAATAGCAAAGTCTGTATGTGAAGTCAAGAATTCATTACCATAGATGCTTCCTTTGACGTATGAAGAATAATCATACACGTCATGGTTCAATTTATTCATTGCAACTAGATCATCGTTGCCTTTTTCTTTGAACACATAGTCAACCATATTGAAATCTGGATAAGTCAATGGATGAACTTCGATTTCTTTATCACCGACTTTGAATGACAAGTCATTCAAGAAGTCATAGAAACGATGTGCACCTTCGATTGAAGCACCCATCAATTTACCATAACCAGTGACATTCAATGGCAATACATGATGTGCAGCCCAAACGCTGGCAGCTGTTGCTCCGGCTTTTGAACCTTCTAGGATATACGCACCAAGTAATGCAGGGATGTCTGCCCCTTTTTCGAATACGTATGTTGCGAAGTAAGAGATCACGTCTCTCATGCGGATATCTTTAATTACGATACCACCGGCAGAGTAAGGAACATAACCCATTTTGTGAGGGTCGATCGTTACTGATTCTGCTTCTTCGATCGCTTTGTACGCACTGTGTACTTCTTCTAGAATATAATCTTTATTTTCTGTAAAGACGTTGTTTTTGTAATGAACTTCTTTTAGTTCTTCGAAAGGAATGAAGTTGTTGTCTTCGTCTAAGAAAATCGCACGGCCATATCCGCCATAAGCAGCATCTACATGCAAGTAGAAGTAAATTCCGTCTTTTTCTAATACGCGACGTAAAGCAACGATTTTATCGATTCCATCGATTGCTCCTTCTTCGGTAGAACCAACCACACCGACAACACCCAAGATTGGTGTTTTTTCAGCAGCTAATTCGCGAACGATTTTTTCAAGTTCGTTGATGTCCATGCGGTAGTTGTGATCAACTGGCACTGGAATCACTTGGTCTAAACCGATACCGATGATGTCGGCAGCTTTTAGCCATGAGTAGTGTTTTGTTTGAGGCACTAACCATTTTCCTAGTTTTTCTAAATGTTTTCCGCTACGTGCAGAATGTGCTTTGATGTCATCGATTTTTTCTGGCACGCTGTCTAACAGATTCATGATTTCTTCTGTTGACAGGTTCATCAATTCCCAATCGCTTTTTCCAGCAACTAGTTCTGGTGCAACTTCTTTCATTGCAAGAGGCAGAGATTTGATATTACGTGCATACCAAAGTCCTTCTAAGTTTGCTAGAGAACCGTCGGCAACGATGTGTCCCCAGCCATCTTTATAGCTCATTAATTTTGCAAATTCCATCCCTACTTCTTCTTCCATTTGGCTTGTTGCAGGAGAAGATTCGTAAGCAACGTTGTTACCATTCCATAACATCGCGAAATTATACGCTAATAAAGATGGCATTAATGTTTCAGAGTTCATGTGACCCCAGTAACGTCCGGCATTATGCCAAGGAACGGAATGAGTACGCATCCGTGCTGAAATTTCTGATAAAACATCTTTTGTTCTGTTCACAGTGTGTTCGAAACTTGCACTGCTTTTTTCTTCTGGCGTAATGATAGGCATGTCTTGTGGCATGTAGTTTTGACGCCAGCCTAGATGTTCGTCCACTAATTCATTCAACAAAGCTTTATAGATTTGGCCGTTCTCAGCTTTGTCCCCGATGAATAGGGCATTTAGGTTTAGATCGTTTGACAATGATTCACTCATAAGTGAAACCCTCCTAAAAAAATATTTAAATTTTGTCGAGCCCTACATTACACCTGTTCTTCTATTCTGTAAACTGATTCTCCAGAGCTTTTTTAATCTTATTTTAATATGTATCAATTATTCGAATTATTCACACATTTAAAAAAATTAAAAAAAACGGGGGAATTTACAAAAGTAAATTCCCCCGTTAAGATTGTATTAACGACAACCAGCGTTTCCTTTTAGGATGGGTTTCAAAATTGGAATCTTGTAATAGACCCTGCCTTTTTCAAGGCAAAAACTTACTAAATTCTAATCAATTACTTTGGCCAAAAAGTAATTTTTCTTACCTTTTCGAATAACCACAAACTTACCATCGAACTCATCTGATGGATTTATGACAAAATTTAAATCGGTAACGCGGTCACCGTTAATACTAATAGCTCCATTTGAAACATCTTCACGTGCTTGACGTTTAGATGGTTCAATTTTTGTGGAAACAAGTAATTCCACGATATTTTCAGGTGTACTTGAGATTTCGACATTCGGCATTTTACCGAATCCTTGCGCGATTTCATCGGCATTTAGTTCTTTGATATTGCCAGAGAACAATGCTTCCGTTATTTTTTGCGCTTCTTTCAAGTCTTCTTCACTATGCACGAACTTCGTCACTTCTTCTGCTAAACGACGTTGTGCTTCACGTTTCTCAGGTTCTGTTTCGACTTTTTTCGCTAATTCATTGATTTCTTCTTGTGTTAAGAAGGTAAAGAATTTCAAGTATTTGACGACATCACGGTCATCTTGATTCAACCAGAATTGGTAGAACTCAAATGGTGATGTTTTCTTAGGATCCAGCCAGACTGCACCGCCTGCTGTTTTCCCAAATTTCGTTCCATCAGCTTTCAGCATCAATGGGATCGTCAATCCGAACGCTTCGGCTTCTGGTCCTTCTAATTTACGGATCAGATCTAATCCTGCAGTGATGTTCCCCCATTGGTCTGCCCCGCCGATTTGCAATTGGACATCGAAGGTTTTGTGCAAATGCAGAAAATCGATCGATTGGAGGATTTGGTACGTAAATTCAGTAAATGAGATTCCTACTTCTAAACGACTTGCTACGATATCTTTTGCCAACATTGTGTTGATGTTGAAGTTTTTACCGTAATCTCTCAAAAATTCCAGTAAAGAGATTTTTGACAACCAGTCGTAGTTGTTCACAAAAGTGATGTTTGCGTCTTTACCAAATAATTTTCTCATTTGGTTCGAAAGTGCATCGACATTATGTTGCACTTGTTCCATTGTCTGTAAGACACGTTCTGTTTTTCGGCCGCTTGGATCGCCGATTGTTCCTGTTCCGCCGCCAATCAGAATATATGGATGATGGCCCGCCAATTGAAATCTCTTCATCATCATAAAAGGGATCAAATGTCCGATATGCATTGAATCGCCGGTTGGATCAACACCGCAATAAAGTGAAATACTCTTTTCTTCAACAAGTTCACGAAGTCTTTCTTCGTTCGTTTGCTGATTAATGGCGTCGCGCCAAGTTAATTCATCGATAATATTCATTTTACTACCTCCGTATAGTTTTTTTATGAAAGCAGGAACCTGCTAGCATGCTGATTATCAAAAGTACATCAAATTGAGTGTAATAAAAAAAGTCCCTCGGCTAAGCTAGCCAAGGGACGAAAATTCGCGGTACCACCCAATTTATATGCTTCATGACAAAACATATCTCTCAAACATATAACGCTGTCGCGCGGCATGACTGCCAAAGACTCCTGAAATGTAATTCGCTTTAAAGCTTGTACTAGTTCACAGCGACCACTAGCTTTCTGAAACATTGGCTTTAACAACTACTTCGTTTCGATCTTCGTCTTGTTATTATTAATATGTGTCTATCATAGAGCGCAACTTTTTCTTTGTCAACAGGAAAAACTCATTTTTTTCAAAAAACCTATTTTTTCTATTTGAATTCGCATTAATTCCGAACTTTTTTTATATTTCCTTAAAATTTAAACAATTGAAAAAATAGATTCAGACTGGTTTTTTTCTGTAATTTTCACTAAAAGTCTTGTCGCTTCCCCTCCCTTCTTATCTTCGATACAATGGACGTTGGGGGATTAAAAAAATGAAAAAGTAAGGGACGAGATACATGGATAAAAAACAGAAAATCATTTTAGGGGCTACTTCTTTTTTGACTGCCGTTATTTTAATTTTAAGCTTATTTTTCGTAGTCCAAGCTACCAACAAAAAAGAAACAGTTGAATCTGAAACAAAAATAACAGAAACACCTACGAATGAAAAAACAGAAGAGACAAATACTGTCGCTCAAGCGAAGCATCTCGCGCAAAGTTATGATTATGACAAGGCGATCGAATTACTGGAAAAGCATCCTTCCTCTTCATCAGACACAAAGCAGCTTCTCAAAACGATAAAGCAGGAAAAAGAACAACTTGTCGCTTGGGATGATCCTACGACGATCTCTCATATTTTCTACCACAGCCTGATTGTCGATCCCACGAAGGCCTTCCACTCGAAACAAGCACAAGGCTACAAAGATTATATGGTCACGATTCCCGAATTCAACAAAACAATCGAAGAACTTTATCGAAACAATTATGTGTTAGTCAATCTGGAAAAACTGGTCAAGCGAGAATCAGACGGGAGCCTTACTTTTGTCGGGATCTCGTTACCGAAAAGGAAAAAACCACTTGTTCTCTCTCAAGATGATGTCAGCTATTATGAATATATGGATCATTCCGGTTTTGCTAGCCGACTAGTATTGACCAAAGACAACGAGGTCAAGAATATCTATAAAGATGAAGACAAAGAAGAAGTGGGCGATTTCGATATGGTCCCTCTTATCGACACATTCGTCAAGAAACATCCCGATTTTTCCTACCAAGGGGCAAAAGGGACATTAGCTCTTACCGGATACAACGATGTACTGGGCTACCGGACTTCCAAATCGCAGTATGGGGATAACGAAAAAACCAAAAAAGAGATCGAAGAAGCCGTAAAAGTAGCAGACCGATTGAAAAAAGACGGATGGAATTTCGCTTCTCATACATGGGGGCACCTGAATATGACACAAGCCTCTCTTGAAGATGTCAAACAAGACAATGAGCGTTGGCAGCAGGAAGTCGCACCGATACTAGGGAACACATCGATTCTGATCTATCCTTTCGGGGCAGATATCAGCGACTGGCAGCCTTACTCACAGGAAAACCAGAAATTCGACTATCTGAAAAGCCAAGGATTCACTATTTTTTGTAACGTCGATGCTTCCACACCTGCTTGGGGACAATTAGGTACTGACTTTTATCGCAACGCACGGATCAATGTCGACGGGATTCGATTCCAATCCGATCTTACTGGCGAAAACACTGTGCTGGAACAGTTCTTCAAAGTGACGGATGTCTACGATCGTGATTCGCGAGAAGCCTCTTGATCTTTCTTATAAAAAAGCGACTGGATCTCCATTTCGGATTCCGGTCGTTTTTTCTCTTTCATCACTTTTCTTATAATGATTCTACTAAGCGTGATCCTTTTTTATTCGGTGCGATTCCCTTTATCAGCAGTTCCGTCCATTCTTCTGTGTAAGGAAGCAGTTTCCCGTAGATTTCTGGACTGGAGATTCCTTCAACCATTGCTTGGAAATATAAAATCAGAAATTCATCGGAGTACTTCCAATCCACTTTCCCTTCTTTTCGTCCTCGGTGGAAAAGATCTAGCATCATCTCGAAACTTTCTTTCAGATAAGATTCCATCACTGAAGAAAAGCGTCCTTCTTCTTTCTTTGTGTAATAATCCATCAGATCAAGATAAAACTGTTTGTTCACTCGATTCAGATAGCTGATTTTATTCTTGCTCATTTTGATCAGTGTGTCTTCAAATGGCAGGTTTTCTGCTGCGATTTCTCTGGCAGATTGTCCGATCTCATCGATGAAACCAAAAAACACTTCGTAGATCAGTGATTCTTTGTTCCCAAAATACTTAAAGATCGTGGCTTTACTGACGTGTGACTGTTCTGCGACCTTTTCCATTGTCAGATTTGCTGTTCCCCCGTCTGTATTCATCAGTTCAAAAGCCGCTTTTAAGATTTGCTTTTTCTTTTCTTGCGCTCTTTTTTCAAAGCCGTTCATGACAGATGCTCCTTTTTTAAACTTTCACATAAAAAATAGTTTATTTTTTTATCATTATAACGACTAACGATGACTCCCGCAAGTAACTACAAATCAGAAGCTGATACTTTCTTTGACAGCAATATCCGAAAAGAATATTATATACTCATAATAACAAATCAGTCTATAAAACTTTTGTGATAAGCTTTTTTGGACTTTTAGAACAACTAGCAGTATACAAAAAAAGCGTTCCTATGGACGGAAGGAGCTCAACGACTATGACAGAGATCATCAAAGTCGAACACTTAAAAAAGAATTTCGGCAAATTTGAAGCGTTGAAAGACGTTTCCTTCACTGTGGATTCAGGCGAAGTTGTCGGTTTTATCGGACCAAATGGCTCAGGGAAATCAACGACTATCCGAACATTGCTAGGTATTATTCGAAAAGACGGCGGGACGGCTCAGATTTTCGGACAAGATGTCTGGAAGGACAGTCTAGCGATCCATCAGCGCTTATCTTATGTGCCTGGAGATGTTTCTTTATGGGGAAATCTGACTGGCGGAGCGATCATCGATTTTTTCATGAAGCTTCATGGAAAGGGCGACTATGCGAAGAAAGAATATCTGATCGACCGTTTTGAACTGGACCCTAAGAAAAAAGCTAAAAATTACTCGAAAGGAAATCGTCAGAAAGTCGGACTGATCGCTGCTTTATCTGTCGATTCTGATCTTTATCTACTCGATGAACCGACGGCTGGATTAGATCCATTGATGGAAGCTGTTTTTCAGGAAGAAGTACAGAAATTGAAACAAGAAGGCAAATCGATTCTGCTTTCTTCCCATATCCTCAGCGAAGTCGAACGTTTGGCTGACAGGGTCGTCATCATCCGGCAAGGAAAAGTCGTAGAAGAAGGGTCATTGAAAGAATTGCGGCATCTTACCCGCTCTGTGATCACTCTTGAGACCAGAAATGACAGCAGCAGTCTGGAAAATCTTGAAGGAGTCCATGATTTCACTAGACAAGGCAACGAAGTTCGTTTTTCTGCAGATAGCAATCAGCTCGATGGGATCTTAGCTGAGGCAGCCAGATTAGGTGTGAAAAAAATCGAATCGGTTCCTCCAACACTCGAAGATTTATTCATGCGTCATTATAAAGGATAGGAGGCGTTGTTACGATGAATGAACGATTCTCACACTGGACGCTTCTGCTTTTTCAGAACCTGTCTCGTGACTGGAAAAAAATATTCGTTTGGGTCTTCGGGACGGCCTTGTTTGCTGGCGGATTCGTTCCGGCATTTGAGGAAGTGACTTCAGGCAATGGATTGATTGGCTTATACGAAACATTGCAGAATCCTGCCATGATCGCTATGGTCGGGTCAACGCCTGTATCATCTGCTGATCAATACACACTGGGTGCGATGTACGCACAAGAAATGCTCTTGTTCTGTGGGGTATTCGCAGCTGTTCTTTCTATCCTGCAAGTCATCAGTCAGACACGAAAAAAAGAAGATCTGGGCTTGATCGAACTTGTTCGCTCTTATAGCGTCGGACGGCAAGCAAATTCTTTAGCGGTATTGATCGAAACAATCGTCATCAATTTGGTATTGGCTGGGGTGATCAGCGGTTTGATGATCGTTTTTCAAGTAGAGACGATCACTGTAGAAGGTGCACTTTTATTTGGACTGTCTGTCGGAAGCGCTGGTGTTTTCGGCGGGATGATCGCCTTGTTTTTTGCTCAGCTCATGCCGAATGCCTCAAGTGCAACAGGCGCTTCTCTTGCGTTTCTTGGTCTGATGTATCTCGTTCGAGCTGGTACGGATATAGGCGCTGAGGCTTTTTCGATGGCGAATCCTTTGGGCTGGATCTATCTGACTTATCCATTTACCGAAAATAACTGGCTGCCATTGCTTTACTTGGTATCCGTTGCTCTTATTGGTAGTGCCGCCGCTTTTTTCCTAGAGGAGCACCGGGACTTGAATACAGGCTATCTGCGGGAAAGAGAAGGTCGTGCAAGTACCAAACGTTCCCTTTTATCGATCCGCGGCTTGCTGCTGTATTTGAATCGCGGGATGATCCTCAGCTGGCTTGCTGCTTTTGCAGTATTAGGTGCGGCTTACGGCTCTATCTATGGGAATATGCAGACTTTCCTGGAAAGCAACGAGTTGATGAAGCAAATGTTCATCAAGTCAGGGATTTCGCTGGAAAAGAACTTTACAAGTACGATCTTAGTGGTCTTAGCTTGTTTAGCTGCTATTTTACCGATTGCCGTTGTCCATAAAACGTTTGCTGAAGAAAAACATGGACGTATGGCACAGCTGTTTTCGACAAAAGTCTCTCGAAACCAGTTGTACTGGTCCACGATGTTGATCGCAGCCGGAGCAGCTATTTTAGCTATCTTCGTCAGCGCAGGATCACTTGGTCTGGCTGCTTTATCCGTGATGGATGAGTCGACTACGATGGATCTACCAATGTTTCTCGGCTCAGGGTTCAATCTTTTGCCTTCGATTTTATTCTTTGGCAGTCTATCTGGCTTTCTTTTCGGATGGATTCCTAAAGCCGGGAAAATCGTCTATGTGTATCTAGGTTATTCATTTGCTATCAATTATTTCGGGAATCTTTTGGATTTGCCCGAATGGTTCACAAAGACTGCCATACAAAGCTGGGTGCCTCGTTTGCCAGTCGATTCTTTTGAGTGGCCAGTCTTCCTCACTATACTCTTTCTTAGTGTTTTATTGGCTGTGTTGGGTGCTGTCGGCTATCGGCATCGAGATCTGATCGAAGAAAATTGAGAACAAAAACCGCCTTCTCGATGGCAAGACTGCTTTTGTCAGAACCACGAGAAGGCGGTTTTTCAAATTTCTTCTAACTGTTCTTCTTCTATGATCAAGATGTTTCGTTTTTCTCTTTTGATAAAGCCTTTGCTTTCCAATAGCTTGAGCTTTCTTGAGATTGTTTCTGGTGTGGTGCCCATGAATGCTGCGAGTTCTTTCATTTTCATCGGGATGCTGACTTGGCTGCTCCCCGTTGCTTTAGCCAGATCAAGCAGATAGACAGCCAGCCGTTCTTCTACTCGTTCCATCATCAGAAATTGCGTTTGCTGCTGGATCGTTGCCATTTTCCCTGCATTTATCTCTAATAATTTGACACTGATCGCCGGATACTGGAGGAGTAATTCGGAAAAATCCGTCTGTTTCAGCACACAAACTTCTGTTTTTTCCAGAGCTTCTCCAAAAAGTGTCTCATTCGGCACGCCAAATAATTGGGATTCCCCTTCATATCCTCCTGGCTCAACGACTCGCAGCAGCTGTTCCTTGCCATTTGTGGATAATTGATACACTTTCAAGCTGCCGCGTGCGACGATGACGAGTTGTGCATCTCCATCTGGTGCAAAAATCTGTTCCCCTTTTTCCACTTTTCTGTGTGTCACCAGCGAATGGATTTTTTGCTGATCTTCTATTTCGAGATGATTGAATAACGGAACGAGTGAAACACACAACCCTTCATGCCTCATAGCCGATCCCTCCTTCAGTCTTCTTCCTCTTCTAACATCTTATCTATTGTATCTTTGCCTAAATATTGCTGGAAAAGAAAAATCTGATGTTTGAGCCATCCATAAAGTTCCTTTAAGAATGCTGCCAAGAGAAATTTTTCTTCTTGCTCAGCCAACGCAATCGCTCTTGTCACGAATAAGTTTTGCGTGTCAAGATCCTTGACTATTTCCCCTAATATCACTTCTGCCGGTTCATATTTCAGTTGACCGCTCTCTTTTATCATCGCATAGTTGTTAAATTCAGCAAAGGTCGTGGGAATGAGTTCTCCTTCATCTAATACCAATTGGCTCAGTCTGTCAAATAGCGTATCTTCTTTTTCCTCCATCGTTTTTAGCACTGGTTCTGCAAAAGTCCTTGCTGGGCCTTCAAGATAATGCTTGGCTTGTTTGACTTTTGTTCGATGGACCATCAAATTGGCTAGGATATGGCTGATCATCGCTCCTGCTGTAGGAGTATGATGGTCTTTTTCACTCTGGACACATTCTGCCTGATATTTTTCTTGGGCGTTCATTCTAGCTCAGCTCCTTCATTTTCGTCCCTTGCACATCATAGCCGAGTGCTTCGATCGCATTTGCTAATTTTTCCGGATCTGTCAAATCTGGATCGATCTCTGCCTTGACTTTGCTGGAGTTGAACAAGACTTTTACTTTTGCTACTCCTGCTTGCTGTTTGACTGCTTGTTCGATTTTCTGCATACATGATGGACATGTTAATGTCCCTAATTGGATAATGACTTTCTTCATTATTCATTCCTCCTTTGTTTGTTATTCTACTTGTTCTTTTAATTTGGATAATTGATTTGTATCAAGATTTTTTCTTTTTGTGCGATAAGAAAGCAGACGCATGCCATTTATGACTACGACCAGAATACTCATTTCATGGAAAAGCATACCGCTTGCCATATAGATTCGACCTAAGAGCAGACCAGATAATAAAAGTAATACGGTCCCGATCGCAATTGCGATATTTTCTTTCATATTAGCCATTGTTTTTTTCGTCAGCTGGTACGCGTGAACCAGTTTTTTAAAGCTTGACTGCATCAGGACGATATCAGAAGTTTCGATGGCGACATCTGTCCCATTTCCCATAGCGATCCCTATATCTGCCAAAGCAATCGACGGGCTGTCATTGATTCCATCGCCTACGAAAGCAACGATATTTCCTTCTTGTTGCAGCTTACGGATAAACGCTGCTTTTTGTTCAGGAAGCAGCCCCCCATGGATTTCAGTCAGATCAAGTTCGCGGCCAGTATGCTCCGCAGTGAGTTGATTATCACCTGTAAGCATGATCAGCTGTTTGATCCCCTCTTGTTTTAATTGAACGAGTGTTTCTTTTACACCTGGACGAATCTGATCTTTGATGCCGATTAGCTGGACGATTTCTCGGTCGACAGCCAGAAAGACGGTCGAGTGTCCTGTTGCTTGCAGTTCTTCTTCTTCTTTTCGGACGTCCTCTGCCAAAGAGATTTTCTGTTCGTTCATCAGCTGCTGGTTTCCGATCAATACCGGTTGTCCGTTGATTTCTGCTTCGATCCCTTTTCCTTTGTGGACAATCGTTCTCCCTAGTTGATAATCGCTGTAGTCAGATAGACCTCTTTTGTCTGCATATTGCACGATTGCTTCACCCAATGGATGATCAGATTCTCTTTCTGCGGCAGCTGCTAATCCTAAAAAAACAGAAGCATCAGAAGTATATTCTTTGATTACCGCAACACTTGGCTTCCCATTCGTCAAAGTACCTGTCTTGTCGAAGACCATCGTATCTACATGATGGAAAATGTCCATGACTTCGCTGCCTTTGATCAAGATGCCATTTTTAGCTCCGTTCCCGATTCCCGCTACATTCGACACCGGTACACCAATGATCAATGCCCCAGGACAGCCTAATACTAAAATAGTGATCGCTAAACGTACATCCATTGAAATAAAGCCAACCACTACTGCCAGAAGCAAAACAAACGGCGTGTAATATTTGGCGAAACGATCGATAAAGTCTTCTGCATTGGACTTACTGTCTTGTGCTTCTTCTACCAATTCGATGATTTTTCCGAAAGTCGTATCTTCACCTACTCGCTGTGCTTGGACTTTCAAGGTACCGTTATCCAAGATTGTCCCAGCAAACACTCGGCTTTCATTTGTTTTGTGTACTGTATTTGATTCACCTGTCACACTGGCTTCATTGACATAGCCATTTCCTTCTGTCACTATGCCGTCAACTGGTATCTGTGCGCCGGTCTTCACTAATAGCGTATCACCGATTGCCACTTCCTCAATCGCTACTTTTTCGATCGTTTCTCCTACGATTTTCCAGGCAGAAGCTGGTGCTAGCTGGACAAGTTTTTGAATAGCAGAGCGTGTTTTTTCCAGTGTTTTCTGTTCCAAGAAATGACCAAATAAAAAGAGAAATTCAACGATTGCCGATTCACTGTACTCGCCGATGATAAATGCCCCCGCCACAGCAATCGAGACAAGCAGATCGATACTGATGACTTTTACTCTTGCTGCTTGGAACGCTTGGATTGCGATCGGCAGAAATCCAATCACAGAGGCAATTGCCAAGGCAAAAGTATAAAGAATGGGTTGCTGAAACAGGAATCTTGCCGCCTCGGCCACTAGGATCAGGCTCCCGGTAATAATGGTAATGAGTGTTTTATGTCCTAAAATCATTTTTTGATACTTCATTTTCTTTCCCTCCTCTTCGTCCCTCAGTATACAAGTGTTCGAAAAGAGAAAAATTGACCAGCATCAAGAAAGAAGAAAAAAATAGTCATTTTGATACTATGTATAAGAAAAATGAAAATTGCGTCTTATGCCAAATGGGGCTGTGACAAAAGTCTTGTTACAATCTCTTTTTCCGAATAAACGGTGTTCCATCTGCTGCTTTTCGGTAATAAGCTCACTGAACAAGAAAATATGAGGAGCTATTTTCTGTTCAGTATCCTTATTCCTTAAAGCAGAACGCAGTTGTCACAACCTCTGATTCACGGTGTTCAAAAGCTTGCATCTACGGCACTAAGCCCAATCAGATGAAAAATATGGAAAGCTATTTTTATCTGATCGTTCTTACTGCTTGATGCAGAGCAGCTTTTTCACAACCTCTTATTGCTATAGCTGATTTTCTAAAAACTTACTAACATTCGGCTTTTTTTACCAAATGCTTCTGTTACTTGTTTGCCGAAACGTCCCTTTATTGCTTTTTCCAATCCAGTCGTTGCGGAGGATACCGCTTTTTTTGCCGTGCTTGCTTCCACTTCTGCGGCTTGCTTCGCCTTTTTGCGTTTCGTGACTTTATCTTGAGTCATCGCAATCCCTAAAGCTCTTGCTGAGATTTTTTGTATCTCTTTCTGGTAGTCTTCCCAATTTTTTTCATCTAGAACGATCACTTGTTATCCCCTTTCCTGTTACTGTCTGTTTAATTGTTGCAGATCAGCACGATAACGGCGTTCGACTTCATCTTGCTGATCATAGATTTTTTTTCGTTCCTGCATCAATTCATGAGAGAACCTCTCTTCTAAACGTCTGAGTTCTTTTTGTGCAAAATGCAAAGAGTCTTCCGGGCATTCAAAGGAACGCACCGAAAAACGTATGTCGGAATAAGTCGTTTCTGCCAGCTGCTGCATGTTCTTTTGCATCTGTCTGAGCTGATCTTCCTGATCTTCTAGCTGCAGGCGTTCTTTTCGATATGTTTCATGAAGCTGGGTTTCTTTTTCCATCTCACTACTCCTTGTTTTAAAATAATTGTCGTGCTAACTCCCGATCATGCTGGACTAGTTCATTGATTTTCGTTTCGATCTCTTTTGCCAGAGCAGAGAATTCTGCTGAAAGCTGCTTGATTTTGAAGATCTTTTCCCGGAATTCCTGCGTGGGTTCATCAACGATCGTCTGCTTGGTACACCCCACTTCTCGCAGGGCTTCGAGCATTTCATTCTGAGTCAAAAGCGGGGTCTGTCTGCGGACCATCGCAAGGCCATCTGTCCACAGCTGTTCCAAGTCCCTGATCCCACGTTGGTAAATGACTAGCACTTGTTCCATGGCTTGATCGAAGACGGAAGCTGCATGTTTCACGATCATCAGTGCCTGCTGATCATCCAAATAGATCTGTTCATTGGTCGACAGTCCGCCACTTCTTGCTGTGAATCTTTTCCGCCAAGTCACTAGCTTGGAGAAAGCACTGATTTGCAGCTGGAGCCATTTGTTTTCTTCTTTCAGTTGACTGATCCGGTCATTCTCCCACTGATTTTTTTCGCCATATGTCTCCATTTGACGAATCATTGCTTTGTTTTTGATGATTTGCTGGGCAAGCAAGGTCTGTTCGAGGGCGATCCCTCCATGCTGGTCGGAATAGATGACGATATCGCCATATTTATCGATGTAATTCCCACTTTTGTCGAGATCGAACTGACTCAGATCGTGCCCGTAGTTTTTCCAGCCGGCGTTGTCGATCCCGAAACTGTGGAAAGGCAATCGGCCTTTCCCGCCAGTCAGCCAGCCGCTAGTCACGATGTCTGAAGTGTCATACAGATTGACGAGCTGCCCTTCATAATTCTTGAGCTGGTTCTCACTCAGGCCTGGGCCTGCCGCAGCATATGTAAATCCGTGATAGCCTTTTAAAACAGCGACATAGCTCGCCTGTGCTCCGCCTAAGGAATGACCGGTCGTGAAAATGGTGAAGCCGTCTTTGACAGAATAGGTCTTTTCGATTGCATCGGCATACGCTAAAGCCGACTGGAAAGCACCGTTGTCGTGTTTGTCCTCGAAGCCGACTTCTCGGATGTTCGTTTTCCAGTCCTGCCAGTTTTTGGTGCCTGCGTAAGCGATGGTCAGTTCTTTTTTGATGACGGATTTGGGGTAGCCAGAAATTTGCTGTAATTGATTTGGCTTTTTACTTTTATATTCATCTTTGATTTCAGCCACGACCATGGCCTGCATACTGTTTTTCTTTGGTGTTTTTTCTTTTCCAATCGTATGTTTGTCGGTGTTTACTGTATCAAGGATGATATATTCATCGCGTATCCCTGTTCTGTCACCAATTTTAATTTTCCCTATTTCTACTTGATAAACTGTTTCTGAAAAAATTCGATTCTGATCCATCAATCGATCCCCCCATTATAGAATGTGACGATACTCACGGGTAGGCTCATATTGGTCTCTTGTTCTTTTCTACTGAGGTAATGATCTTGCCCCTGCTTTTCTATACCGCTATCAATTCGATAGATCCACTGGCCTGTTTCTACAGACTTCGCCCCTAATGTCGCAGTGTGGGAAAGCAGTTCATTGATTTTGAAATGTACCTCTAAAGATTTCATAGGAGTCACAGAAAAACCTGTAAATTCTATTTTTTCGATATCCATATATTCAGTGATAGAATCTATTTTTTCAAAAAATTCCTGTTCAGTCATGTTTCCTTTCCCTTGATTAAATTCTTTGAAGATTTCTTTTTCCCGCTTTTCATCCACTGTTGAAATTTCATAATGATTATACAAATAATCTGCCAGATCGGTTTGGATGGTACGCAGTTCTTCGTTGTCTTTTTCTCTTTTGTCCATCAATATTTTCCCTCCTATGCTCAGTACAATGACGACCATGAGTCCTCTGAAAATGATTTTTTTCATGCTTGCTCCTTACTACTTGCTTTTAAAAGAAAACGCTTTATAAGGATTGTACCACGGGTCTACCAGTGAAAAAAGCAGCATTTTGTTTACTTTTCCTAGCTTGAGACTAATTCTGTTATGTATGTTGAGACGCGTATACAAAAAAATAAGCAGAGGCAAGGGCTCGTTATTTTTCGGCAGAACACAACTGTTATGTCTTTGGCTTCCATTAAATTTTTTTCTTGTTTTGGCTGTACCAAAATCAAGCAGACACCCACGAAAAATCCTTCGTGGGTGTCTGCATGTGTTACATCATACAAATTCAAGGGATTCGATAATGTGCTATATCTACTCGGTACGCAAAATAGAACATTTCACGCTCTCTTTTTTATCGCTTGATATAATGGCGCTAGTTCTTTGAGTGCCTCAGCAGTTCTCTCTTCGATGGCCGTGTATTCATTTGGAGAAAAAAATAGCTTGCCTAGTTGAAAGGTTCGATCGCCCATTGCTTCTCGCAGCTCTTCTTGCTTGCTCTTGTCTGATAAATAGACGGATAAAGGCAAATGATCTTCCAGCTCGTTTTCAGGCTGAGGCCAGATGTAATACTCCTCAATCGCTACTTGGGTACTCCATTCCTGCAGTAAAGACAGTACTTGATTGTATTCTTCAATACTTCCTTCTCTCGTGTCACTTTTATAGTGCTGATACATCAAATAGATTTGAAACTGTTTTTTATTCAGAAGTACAGCTAAACACGCGTTTTCGTTTTGCCGCTCTTCACTTCGATAAGCACTCCAAAAATGACTGCGAAGGTTCCAGCCGTTCGTCCAGCTTTCGATTTTAGGCGGATACATCGCCCATTCGCTCGGTAACTGTCTGGCTGTTTCCAGTTGAAGCATTTTCCATTTTTGCCAATGTGCTTTGTATTCTTGTTTGATTTGTTCGACTTCATCTGGTGTATGTAATTCTTTGAGTTGTTTGAAGGCATAATTGTCTCTGTCAAATAAATGATAGTCTTCTTTCATTAGATCCATTTTGTTCCCTCTTTTCTTTTTTATTTTAACTATCTTATTTAAAAGAAACAACTGCAAAAAAGCTGAATCGAAAAGAGGTTGTGACAGAAGTGGGCATCTTCAAGAAAATTCGGCTTATTTTCGAAGAAGCTACTTCTGGAACACCATTTATTCGAAAAAAAGAAGCTGCAACACGGCTTTTGTCACAGCTCCTCTCAAGTCCAGCTTCTGCCTCATGCGTAGGGGAATGGTCATGAAGTTTTGATCACATTGAGTAGTGTCGTGAACAAAATGGCACTGGACGCTGCGCCTGGGTCAACATGTCCGATTGCACGTTCGCCCAAATATGACGCACGACCTTTTTTCGCGACGAGATTTTTTGTATGCTCTTTTGCAGATTCAATGACGTCCTCGGTCAGATTTCCTTTTTTCAATGCTTCTGTCACGGGAATCCATACGTCCAGCATCGTTTTATCATCAGCTTCCGCTTTCCCTCTTGCCTCTATCCCTGATGTCCCCTGTCCAATGATCTCCCCAAGCTGTTCTTGCGAATCGATGGAATCGACCTCTTTCGTCGCTTTCATGAGATTCATAAATGCTGAGCCATATAATGGACCTGATGCACCGCCGACTTTTGAGATCATCGCCATTGAAAGGACCTTAAATGTATCACTAATCGTGGCTGGCTGCTCGTTTTTGAACGCTTCTTCGTATGCTGCTACGCCTCGTCCCATATTGTTTCCGTGATCCCCGTCACCGATTGGGGTATCCAGATCACTAAGTAGCGCTTTGTTTTGATTGATTTCATCTGCAAACTGAGTAAGCCACGCTTGGATTTCTTTTACTGTAAGTTTCATTTCCCATCATCCTTTACCATGAAATTGTCTCGACATCACTTGCCAATGCTTCTTTCCACTTCGTTTCTGCAAGATCGATCAGTGTTAAAGATACACCCTGCATATCTAGCGAGGTCATGAAGTTTCCTACTTTTTTGAAAGTTACATTGACCCCTTTTTCTTCCATCAAAGCTAACACGTCGTTCATGAACACGAATTGTTCCATTAAAGGCGTTCCGCCCATCCCATTGACTTAGGACACCGACTTCTTTCGGCACTTCTGAGTACGCATCTAAAAGCTTAGTGACTAATTCTTGGGCTAATACGCGTGAAGACTGGAGACTTTCTCTGCGGTAGCCAGGTTCGCCATGTATGCCGACTCCATATTCGATTTCATCCTCACCTAATTCAAAGCCTGGCTTGCCAACTTCTGGTACGGTAGCAGCACGAAGCGCGACTCCGATCGTTTTTGTTGCCTGGACGACCTTCTCGCCCAACTCTTTCAATTCTGTTAAGGAAGCACCTGATCTAGCAGCATCCCCTAAGATCTTGTGGACTAAAACAGTTCCAGCGACCCCACGTTTTCCTGCAGTGTACGTACTGTCTTCTACAGCGATATCGTCATCCACGAGAACACTTTCGACTTCGATGTCCTCCATGGCAGCCATTTCTTTTGCCATGTCAAAATTCAAGACATCTCCTGTGTAATTTTTGATAATCAGCAGCACGCCTTTGCCGCGATCTGCCTCTTTGATTGCAAGTTGGACTTGATCTGGCGTTGGCGAAGTGAAGACATCTCCTAATACCGCAGCGCTGAGCATCCCATCTCCTACAAAACCTGCGTGTGCCGGTTCATGCCCGCTTCCGCCTCCAGAAACTAGGCCTACTTGTTCGGCTTGCTGATTTTTAGCGACCACTCTGGAATCATCGACTCGATGGATCAGCTCTGGATAGCTTTTTACTAGCCCTTCTAGCATTTCTTCTACGATGTTTCCTGGTTCATTCATGATTTTTTTCAATTTATGCCCACCCTTTCTTTCCGGCTTTTTGCGCTTCTTCCAAAATCTGCTGGACATCATCTGTGATCCCTGCTGTGATGGATGCGGCAAATGCGCCTTCTACTAATGGTGCATCTACTAGATAGTATTTCTTCTGCTGCTCTTCTTCCAGCATGTCCTTTGCCAGTTCAGCATTCAAGACAGCGCTACCAATATCAGCGAATACAAAATAGCTATCTGCGTCTGGCGATTGATTGACTGCCTCGACGATTTTTGTGGCGTCTGAGCCGATCTGCCCGTCTACCCCGCCTAATGAAAAGATTTCCACTGTCTCTGATTGCTGCATCTGTTCAACCATTTCTTTGATACCATCTGTCACTTTTTGACTATGCGAAATCAACAATATACTTTTTTTCACGCTATTCTTCCTTTCTACACTTGAGATAGGTCCAATGGTTTCGTTCTCATCGTTACACTTCCAAGTATATAATACATTTGTCTTTTTATGAAAGCGATGCGCTGTGTTTCCTCTCGTTTTTTCTCATATATGTGTTTTTTTGCCAAAGACGCTAATTTTCCAAAAATTTGATATACTTTGAATTAAAGAAAGGAGTGATCGAATGATTACTACGACAACAAACTCCGTTGAAGGAAAAACGATAAACGCTTATCAGGGGATCGTTTTCGGTGAAGTGATAACGGGGATCAATGTATTGAAGGATTTTGGTGCAGGTATACGGAATGTATTTGGTGGACGGTCAAAAAGTTACGAAAACGAACTGATGACAGCCAGAGAAGAAGCCCTCGCTGAAATGTCACAGCGCGCACAATCTCTTGGCGCGGATGCTGTGATCGGTGTGAAGATGGATTATGAAGTACTAGGTAGCGACAATGGCATGCTGATGGTGACATGTAGCGGGACTGCCGTCAAATTGCGTTGATCCAATCGTCTGATCTAGCTTTGTACGCATAAATTTGATGGATACAAAAAGAGGTTGTGACAGAAGCTACTTCTGGAACACCGTTTATTTGGAAAAAAGGACTGTGACAAGACTTTTGTCACAGTCCCTTTTTCTTGAATACCATATAAACAACGGCCAGAAGTCCGAGACCGGCTGTAGACATGACAGCAGTGTCATTTCGCTCATTCGTTTTTGGCAATGTCTCGTAGGAAGAATCTGCTCCATCCTCATTGTCAGATGTAGTAGAGGTGTTCTCAGCAGCACTTACTTGAGATGCACTTGTTCCAGCAGAATGCAGCGCTGTTTTGATTCGTTGGACACTGGCTTCAAGATCTGTCTTTTTGGATTCAAAGTCATTTACGACCGCTTTGGCATCGTTGATTTTTGCACGGATATCTGCACTTGCCGCTTCAAGATCTGCTTGTCCTTGATTCAAATCTGAAGAAACAGAACTGCTGATACTATCGAGTTTTGTCTGGAATTCTTTTGCTTTTTGGATATTATGATCGATTTCAGTCTGAGCTGCTTCTGCTTTTGTCCGGGCGTCTGCTAAATCCTGTTCGATCTTTGCTCGGTCTGCTTCTGTCCGATTTTTAAGATCTGCCAAGTCCTGTTCGATCGCTGCCTGATTTTCTTTCAACTTCTCTTTTGCCTTTCCCAGTGCTTCTTCGACTGCTTTACGGTGATCTTCTAACTCCTGCAAAGAATCACTACTTGTGCTTGTACCAGTTGTAGTATCTGAAGAAGTTGTACTGGAAGCTGTCGTTGTTTCTGTAGTACTTGTAGAGGATGTTTCTGAAGTCGCAGATGTTGGTTCACTACTTGCAACTGTCGAATCCTCACGCGTAGTCATTGTCTCTGCCTGGTTCTCCGGACTGATCGAAGATTCTGCCTGTGCTGGCTGTGTCAGTAAACTAGCGCCTGAAAAAACTAGTAATGCGGAAAGGACCGCTGTCATTTTTTTCATCTATATTCCCGCCTTTATTCCTTTTTTACTAATTTATCATTATAATCGAACCATTAGTAAACGACTATAAACACTCTGCGTACTTTGTCTAAAAACAAAATGATCGACACCAAGGACGAAGAAACTCAGAAGTACTTACTATAACACTCATTTTCTGCTGCGTTCCGGGCTTTTCCACGTGCCACTGCCATAACCAAGGATCGTTTTGACCGCTGGAATAAAAGTTGTAAAAATAGTTATCGCATTGACCACCCAGAATACTAACATATATAACGGTGCAAAAAACAGATATTTCAGCTTTCTTTTCTGCACATCGACAAGGAGAGACGCGACTAATTGGAACAAACCGGCGATCATCTCAAAACAAATGAAAATAAAGCTGATCGTCAGTGTCTGGTAGATCGTTTCGTAATTCCCATGATACAAGTAAAAGCCCATCGTACCGACAAACACGATCATCGATAAACAAAAGAAGATCGACCAGATGATACTAAAGGTTTGGTCAATGAACATGATAGTCCGTCCTATATGGTCAAAGGGGTGTAGCAGCACTTTCTTGAAATTAGTCAGCCAGACTTCTGTTCCGCCTTTTGCCCATCGTTTCCTTTGACGATAAAGCATCCTCACAGTCTCCGGGACCTCCATAAAGAAAATGATATCGGGAGCAAAGACAGAAAGCCAGCCATTCAGCTGATGATCCCAAGCGATACTGATATCTTCTGTCGCACGATCTTGCCGAAAGCCGCCCACGTCCATCAATGCGGATTTCCGATACATGGTATTCGCTCCACTGTAAGCGTACAGTCCGCCAAATACAGCCATTTGCGTGCGCTTGATGATCCCAACGATACTTGAGAATTCCACCGTTTGCGATTTGGCGATCAGCTTTGTCCGATTTTGGACATCCATATTGGCTGTAACAGCTGCGATATGCTTTGCACCTGGTCGAATAAAATAATTCACATAACGGTTCAAAGCATCTGGTTCAGGCATCGTATCCGCGTCATTGCTCAAAATCAGTTTCCCCTTGGCAAAAGCAGTGCCTATATTGAACGCATGCGCTTTTCCTTTGTTTTTTTCGATGCGGATCACACGCAGATTATTATATTTTTTCATCAGCCTTGCTAGAATATCAGGCGTTCGGTCAGTCGAGCCATCATCCGTCACGATCACTTCATAATTATGATAATTCATTTTCGTCATCAAATATTCGATCGTCTCTTCGATTACGATTTCCTCGTTATGCGCCGGGACCATGATCGTGATAAAAGGCTCAACTACAGGAGGGACATCTATCCATTCTTTTTGTCTGTGCTTGTATAAGAATGTATAACACTGTACACCGATGAACCAGACGAAACCGCCTAAAATAGGATAAGAAATCAGAAAAAAATAAAGAAGTGTCAACATATTATCAAAAAATTGACTACCTGTATCGATAATCGTGATCATTTCAGTCCCACCTCGTTTTTTTCATAAAGCTCTGCAATGAAGGAGCTATCCATGTTCTGTTCTTCTGAAACAGAATAGAATCGCACCGATTCTCTTTCCTCTTTCGGTCCAAAACGTTCGGTATATGCTTCTTCCAGCAGCTAACAACGTTTTTCCAACTGTTCTTCATTATAATATTTCGTTCTTTGTATTATTTTACGAAACCGACGATTGTTCCATCTTGTCAGGATAAACGAGATACTTAAAAAACTGATGTATAGGACAAAGAAAAACAGAAACAAGAAGAACAAGAGCTTTTTTTCGAGTGAGAAAGCATACAAGTCAAATGCTTTTGCTCTTTCTGGTCTAGTCAATGGGAAAAAGACCCAAATAAATGGCAACAACACGATCAGCCAGCCAAACAATGCGACCAAAGACTGCCATATTTTCAAAGGAATATGTCCCTTTGAAAAAAATTTGTCTTTTATCAAGGTCGCAGCTACGTCTTTTCTTGATAATTTTTTCATTTTTTCTCTCCCTTTTATTCCACGTGATTTTTCATGCGGAAGGATTTTACCATATTTTCAGCTAACTTTCTTAGATGAACTTCCTAAGTTTTCTATAAGAAAAAGAACAGATTCTTTTCTTATACTGTAGTAGCATCAGAAAATGATCATCTGTTCTTTCTTTAGTCACGTTTTGTTGTTTCCATTCATTTCATCAAGGCTGTTTTAGAGGAAATCGGCTTATTTATCAGGAAACACAAGTTCTTCCGGTCGAACTGCCTGATACAACGCAAATGCGCCATCCAGATTGCGTACGTCAAAACCTGCTTGTTTCAGTATCCTTTCAGCTAAATAACTACGTAAACCGCTGTGACAACTGACGATATAGGCTTTGTTTTTATCCAATTCGTTCAGACGTTCGCGCAGTTCGAAAAGAGGGATCTGCAGCGCTTCTTTGAAGTGGCCGTTCGCCCATTCGTCTGGGTTGCGGACGTCGATCAGCTGGTTTCCTTTTGCCAGTTCTTCCGGCAAGTCATACCACTGAATTGATTGGCTCAATCCTTCTGCAAGATTCATAGCAGCATATCCCAGCATATTCACTGGATCTTTCGCGGAACCAAATGGCGGAGCATACGTGAATTCCAGCTCCGGTAGATCAAAGATCGTCAATCCGCCTTTGATAGCTGTCGCTAAAATATCGATGCGTTTATCGACGCCTTTTTCACCGACTCCTTGTGCGCCGTAGATTTTGCCGGTTTTCGGATCAAAGATCAGTTTAAGCCATATCTCTGTTGCACCTGGATAATAACCAGCGTGATCTTTTCCCGATACGTGGATCACTTCGACTGGCAAGCCGGCTTTTCTTGCTGCCTGCTCACTTAGCCCTGTAGAAGCCGCCGTTCTTTCGAATACTCGAATGATCGCTGTACCGATACTTCCTTTGTTTTCTCGAGAAAGACCAGCAATCACATCTGCCACTTGGCGTCCTTGACGATTGGCAGGAGAGGCTAATGAAATCAGCGTATCTTCATCGGTAAGCTGCTGTTTCACGACAATCGCGTCCCCTACAGCATAAATATCAGGCACACTCGTCTGATACTGCTCATCTACAATGATCCCGCCACGTAAACCTGTCTTGATCCCAGCTTTTTCTGCTAATTGACTATCTGGCCGGACCCCTACTGATAAAATGGTCATATCAGTGGTTAGGACGCGTCCGTCATCTAAACGTAATGCCTTTCCCCCATTTTCAAATGCGGTCACTGCATGAGCGGTGATCACTTCGATCTTTTGCTTTGTTAGCTCTTCCTGTACGAAAGCAGCCATTTCTTCATCTAGCGAGGGAAGAACATGCGATGCTTGCTCGATAATCGTCACTGAGATCCCGCGTTTTTTCAGATTCTCTGCCATTTCCAAACCAATAAATCCTGCACCGATGATCACTGCTTGTTCAGGATTGTGTTCTAAAGCCCCCATCACCTTGTCGATATCCGGCACATTGCGGACAGAAAATACATTTTCAGCTTCTGCTATTCCGTTTATCGGCGGAATGACTGGTTTTGCCCCCGGTGATAGGATCAATGCGTCATAGCTTTCGATACTCTTTTTGCCATCATGGACGACTTCTACTGTTTTTGTTGCTGGAAAAACAGTCGTGACTTCATGATTCGGACGCACATCTAAACGAAAACGCGCAGCCAATGATTCTGGTGTCTGGACGAGTAGCTTTTCCCGCTCATCGATTTCTCCTGAAAGATAATATGGCAGGCCGCAGTTTGCAAACGAAACGAATGGTCCCTTTTCAAACACAACGATCTGCGCATCTTCCATCAAACGACGCAATCGAGTAGCAGCTGACATCCCACCGGCTACTCCGCCTACAATCACGATTTTCATTTTATTTCCCTCCTGCTAGTTGTCCTGTCCATTGGTTCATGCCGCCGCGAACGTTGATCACATCATATCCTGCTTTTGTCAATTCTTTTGCAGCTTGTTTGCTCCGCATCCCTGACTGGCAGATCACATAAACAGTTTTATCCTTTTCTCCATTGTATCCGTTTATTTTTTGTAATGGAACATTCTTTGCCTGTTTGATATGCCCCGATCGGTATTCTGATGGTGTCCTTACATCTAGCAATACTGGAGAATCCGCTAATCTACCTTGTAATTCTTGGATCGAAATCGTTTTGACTGGTTGAAATAAAAAATTCATGTCTACACCTCTTTTTATTTTTAAAAATACCTTACGGGGTATATTAAACAAGAATATCCCTTTTCTGTCAACAAGAATGTTTTACCTGACAGCTGACTATTTTTTATATTTGCAAATTATACCGATACAGGGTATTATCTGATTATAAAAACAGAGGAGGATGCGCCATGGAGATCGACAACAAAAATATCATGAACCGTTTGAAGCGTACAGAAGGTCAGATTCGAGGCATCCAGAAGATGATCGAAGACGAAAAAGAATGTATGGATGTGATTACTCAATTGAGTGCGGTCCGTTCCAGTATCGATCGGGTCATGGGAATGATCGTGGCGGACAATCTCAAGAATTGTTTTGAGAATCCTGAAAAAGACCCGGCAGAACAGGCAGCAAAACTGGAACAAGCAATCAAGATGATTATTAAGAAGTAAAGGATTGATTTCAATGAACGTTGTTTTTCATATCGATGAATTAGAGAAATGGACAGAAACGAGTCATAATGTAAAAAATCTATTGAAGGCAGCTCCAGAAGCTGTCATCGTTGTTTCAGTCAACGGCATCGCGATCACCGGTTACTTAGATCCTGCCAATGAAGCTTTTTTGAGTATGGAAAACGTAACCTTCCATGCCTGTGCCAACGCTATGCGTGCCAATCACATCTCTGAGCAGTCCTTGCCTGACCAAGTGATCGTTGTTCCAGCAGGAGTTCTTGATTTGATCGAATTGCAGGAGAAAGGGTATGCGTATATCAAACCTTAGATCTCTATCTATCACTGGATACTAAAAAATGGAGCAAAGCCCCTTGACTTTCGCTCCATTTTTTCCGGTTTATTTATTTTGATCAGCCTTCAGCAACCGCCGATACTCGAAAATATACAACACAAAAGATTGTAATAAGCTATAAGTGATGACAGCAAAAACAGTTTTCACCCATATTTCCGGTAACTCCGGGAATAAAAGCAAGAGAACCATCCCCGCATATATCACCGCTGTTGCAACTTTTCCATACCACTTTGCACCGCTTAATCGGATATTTCGCCGCAAGCCAATCAGACCTGCCACAAACATGAACCCTTCTTTGATCACAAACAATCCTAGAATCAGCCAGATCCACGGCCGATGCCAAGCCATCGAGAAAATCAGGACAAGCTGTGTCAGCTTATCTGAAAAAGGATCAAGTACCTTACCAAGCTCTGTCACCTGATTGAACTTCCGAGCGATAAACCCGTCCAAAAAATCGGTCACTCCAGAAACAGCAATGACTGTACCCGCTACATAAAAAGACTGGTCCATCACAAAGTAAAGATAGACTGGCAGTAAAAAAATCCGGAACAAAGATAAGAGATTCGGAATAGTCCGTATTTCTTTTTGCCAATTCGTAGTTATTTTCATTTCGTCGCAACTCCTTGCAGCGTTCTTTTCTTTTATTTTAGCTTATCTATAGGATAAAACCAATCGATTCACCATTTCTTGCGTACTTCGAGAGGTTTCTTTGGCCTTACAGGACTGTTCCTTTACGGCTGTTTTTTCCTTTCAGCTTGCCGTTTCTGCATTTCTTTTCTCAGTTCTTTGTGCGCTTTTTTGGACCCGCGTGCTAAGTCCCGTTGCTGTTTTCTCGTTTTGAAATCAGTGAACAAGCTATCTAGGTCATACCCGTCTGGATAAAGTGCTTCAGCAGAACGCCGAAGTTGCACACGTTGTCTTGGCACAGAAATCTTTTCGTTATCTGAATGAACGATGATCTGATCTTCTCCAGTATCCTCAAAAACCAATACTTCTTTCTGGTGCAGCGAAGAAAACACGCGGTCACCTTTTGCAAATAATCGTTTTTCTTTTCGAGGGTGATCTGGGCGGTTCGCTGTTTGACAGAATGCCCGTTTTTTCGTCCCATATTCTTTGTGAGAAAGATACTGTTGTGCTCTGTGGATCAGCCCCTCTGACATCTGCATCTTCTGTGCGATCCAAAGTGCTTGGCTTTCACCGGTTTCACCTACTTGGAGAAGGTACTTAGGCTCCAAAGCTTCTCGATCGAAGGCCATGGCTGCAGGGACGAAATCTTCGTGCTCTTCGGCAAATTTCTTGATCTCTCCGTAATGGGTCGTGGCGATGATCAATGCTCCTTGCTCGTACATAGTTTCCATGATCGAGATTGCTAGCGCTGCACCTTCATTCGGTTCTGTCCCGCTACCGATCTCATCCAATAGAACTAAGATATTTCTTTTTGCCTTTTTCAATATCATTGCGATATTTCGCATATGGCCGGAAAAGGTACTCAATGCATTTCCCATGTCTTGCTGATCGCCGATATCTATCAGTATGTCATCGAATACAGCAAGCTCCGTCCCTTCTCTAGCTGGTATCTGCAATCCGTACATAGCCATCAGGGTCAATAATCCAACGGTTTTCAATACGACTGTTTTGCCGCCAGCATTGGCTCCGGTGATCACCAGACCTCGATAAGTGTCACCCAATTCGAAATCTAGAGGCACAGCATTTTCTGGCAAAAAAGGATGTCGCCCCTGTTTGATCCGGATCCGTTCCGATTTATTGAGGATCGGCGTGATTCCCTTGATTTCCCGACTATACTTCGCTTTGGCGAAAATCATGTCGAAAACGGTCACTGTTTCTAGGATCAACTCGATTGCCTGTTCATTTTCTGCCAGTGCTCCAGTCAATTCCGCTAAAATCTGGTATTCTTCTGCCGTTTCTTCTGCTTTTAGCAACTGATGCTGCGTATTCAGCTTTGTCACTACAGTAGGTTCTATAAATACGGTCGTGCCTTTGTTCGATTGTTCCACAATGGTTCCATCGACTTTATTTTTATAGCTTGATTTGATGGGGATCGTCTGATATCCCCCTTTTTGAACGATCATGGATTCCTGGATCATTTCTTTGTTGTTTGGATGACGCAAAAACTTCATCAATCGAGCTTGTATTTCTTTTTCGTTCATTTGCAGTTGTTTGCGTATTTTACGCAAATTTCTCGAAGCATCATCAATGATTTTGCCGTTTTTTATTTTCTGGTAAATCATTTCTTCAACAGACAGTAACTCCGGCAAGTTCTTGCTGTAAGCTAACAATAACGGAGTCTGGTACTGGTTTTTCTCAAAAAATTTTTTGATCATTCGACTGCTTCTTAGAAAATCCGCATATTCAATCAAGTCTGCCGGAAGCAAACTCAGCCCTTTTCTGATTTGTTCCGTTAATGAAGCGATCCGTTTCAGCCCCATGAATGGCACATGTTGGCTGCTTTCCAAGATCAGTCGGGCCTCTTTTGTTTCTTGTTGCCGAGTCTTTGCTGTTTGAAGGTCCGTGGAAGCGGTCATCTCCTGAAGACGCTTCTTACTGTAGTTCCCGATTGCACGTTCCTGTACTTCGTTTTTGATTTGATTGAATTGTAAGTTATCGATTGTTTCGTTCATATTCTCTCCTTTTCCTGAAGAGATACCTGTCTTTTCAAATAAATAAGGCCTAGAAAACGCTAAAAGGACCGGACACAGCTCAAAAAGACATGTCCCGCCCTTGAAAATACAGAGATATCGTGGACTGACAGGTATCATTCATAAGCACACCAAATAAACCTCGATAGGTTCACTGGTTATTCTACTTACTGAATTAGTTACCTGCTACACTCACAAAAATTCCCCATTCTTTATTCTAGGTTTTATTTATTTTCAATCTTACTATAGCAAGATGCTTTCGGGATGTCAAACACGGCAATCACTGATCAAAAAAGGCTTCTCGGACCATGAACGATCCAAAAAGCCTGTCTTGTTTTTTCTCACTTATCTATCGAAAACCTCAAACCATCAAAGAGTATACGCCAACTGCTACGATCGCACCGATCATAGGTCCTACGATCGGCACCCATGAGTAAGCCCAGTCAGAAGTGCCTTTGTTAGCGATCGGTAATACCGCATGTGCTAAACGTGGTCCAAAGTCTCGGGCTGGATTGATTGCATATCCAGTCGGTCCACCAAGTGAAAGACCAATAGCTAAGATCAGTCCGCCGACAGCAAAGACGTTCGTTCCTGGCGCAAATTGGTTTTGTCCAAATGCCAATAGACCAAGCACTAAGACAAATGTACCAATCAATTCAGTGATCACGTTCGCTGGATAATTTCGAATAGCAGGTCCTGTTGCAAAAGTTCCTAAAATCGCATCTTGATTTTCAGTTGCACTCCAGTGAGGCAGGTAAGAAAGCCACACGAGGAATGCACCCAAGAATGCGCCTACTAGCTGCGCGATAATAAAAGGAATGACCAGATTCCAGCCGATCGCACCTGTCATCGCCATGGCTAGTGAAACTGCCGGGTTCAAATGTGCCGGTCCCATAAATCCTGAAATATAGACAGCCATCGTTACAGCTAATCCCCAACCAAACGCAATAACGATCCAACCAGAAGCTTGTGCTTTACTTTTGTTCAGATTGACTGCTGCACAAACGCCATCCCCTAGTAATACAAGGATCAGTGTTCCGATAAACTCCCCCATGATTTGGGTCATCTCTCCACTCATCTATTTCTCCTCCTTTAATTCGCGTAAATCTGATTCAGCGATCAGTTTTTCTAAATGATTGGCTTCTTGTGTCTTTTCTTCTTCTGACCAGCCAAAATAATTGGCGATCGCATCGATCACAGGCTGTTTGATCGCATCAAGCTGATCTCTTTCAAATAGCAGATGATTCGTACGACGGATCAGATAATCACCTGGCACCAGTACCATTTCTTCTTCCAAGCCATAACGCAATCGAGCAGATTCTGCCAGACTCAGTCCTGGATAAGGCTGCATTTCTTTTGCTAGTTCAAAGATTTTCTTCGCATTTGTCCCATAAAAATCAGCGATATAGGCTGCATCTGCTTCGTCTAATCCGGCTGCTATTCCTTCTTTCGTCAATTCTGCTACTGTTTCTTCCAGTTTTGTCGGGTCAAAGTCCCCGCCAGAAACAGGATATGTTTTCGAATCGATTTCTTTGAAGGTCAATTGATACTCTTCTTCCAAGAGTTGTCGGATCAGTTTCATCGCGCCTTCTGCCATTTTTCGGTAATCAGTGATTTTCCCTCCTGACAAGGTCAGTAGGCCATCTGGTTCTCTTTCCAAAGAACTTCCTCTAGAAATCGATGAAGGTGCTTTTTCATCTCGGCTGCTTTCCAGATGATTCAAGACATCTTCTACTTCGATCCGAGAAACTTTGTTATCCTTGAAATCGGTCACCGTTTCGATCACCTTATTGAAACTTTTGTCTGAGATCGAACCGTTGTCCCCTCCGTTATAGTCAGAACCTGAATTGCCGATCAGCAAAGGACGCAATCCTGCCCAGCTTGCTTCGATATCGTCTAAGGTGATGTTGGCTTCTGGGTAACGATGATTGATCACATCCAACAGATAATCGACGTCTTCTTGGGTGATTTTCGGATCCGTGAAATCGCCTTGATAATCCGTATCGGTTGTTCCGAAATACGTTTTGTTCTCGCGTGGGATCGCAAAGACCATACGTCCATCTTGTTTTCCTGTATCGAAATAAGTGGGCTGAGGAACTGGCAGTTTCTTCGCATCAACAACTAGATGGATCCCTTTTGTCGGACGCATTTTTGGTGAAACTGGCCGTTTGAAATTCAAGTTGCGCACTTTGTCGACCCATGGACCACTCGTATTGATCACCAGTTTCGCTTTGATCTCGATAACTTCATCTGTCAGCAGATCGCGTGCTTTCACACCAATGATCTTGTCGCCTTCGTATAAAAATCCAACCGCTTTCATTTTGCTTACTAGATAAGCGCCGTCTTCTGCTGCTTTTTTGATGTTGTCGATTACCAAGCGAGCGTCGTTGTTCCGAAAATCAAGATACACGCCTCCGCCTTTCAACCCTTCTTTTTTCAAAAAAGGTTCTCTTTCCAAGACTTCTTCAGGGGTCAATGTGTAGTTTTCATACTTCGTTCCTGTAACGTTTGCCAATTTGTCATAAAGATCCATCGCGATTTTGACAGAGAACATATTGAAGGTCGTTGCGCCTTCGTCTTCGTAGATTGGCAAGAGCATTGGGTCTGGTTTTGGAATGTGCGGAGCGATGCTTTGGACGACTGCTCGTTCGCCTACAGTGTCTGCGACTACTTCCACATCAAAGGTTTTGAGATACCGGATCCCTCCATGAACTAATTTTGTCGAACGTGAAGAAGTGCCTTCTGCAAAGTCCTGCATTTCGATCAAACCTGTTTTGATCCCGGCAGCTGCTGATTGCAGTGCGACACCGGCACCTGTGATTCCTCCACCAATGATCAATAGATCCAATTCTTCTTGCTGCATTTTCTTTATACTTTCTTGTCTCGTTTCTTTTGAAAACATATGCTGACCCTCCCTTTACTCGAATGCGCGTGTTGCTGTCACAGCTTTTTTCCAGCCATTGTACAGTTTTTCTCGTTGTTCTTCTTCCATTTGGACTTCAAATAATTTCCCTGCTTCGTAAAACTCTCGGATCTCATCTGTATCTTTCCAATACCCGACTGCAAGTCCTGCTAGGAATGCAGCACCTAGAGCAGTTGTTTCCAGATTTTCTGCTCGCTGGATCGGTACATTCAAGATATCTGTCTGGAACTGCATCAGATATTCGTTATTTGCTGCCCCACCATCGACTTTCAGTACAGGTATCTTGATTCCCGTATCGTCTTGCATCGTGTCGATGATATCTCGGACTTGATAAGCGATCGATTGCAAGGTTGCTTTGATGATATCTTCTTTCGTAGTCCCACGTGTCAGTCCGAACATGGCGCCTCGTGCTGCCTGATCCCAATAAGGTGCGCCTAATCCGACAAATGCAGGTACGACATAGACTTCATCATCATTCGTGGAACGTTTTGCTGCCTCTTCTGAATCACTAGCTTTTTGCAGCATCTGCAGTCCATCTCTCAGCCATTGGATCGAGGAACCGGCAACGAAGATACTTCCTTCAAGTGCATAGTAAACCTTTCCATTTATACCGTAGCCAATCGTCGTCAATAAATTATTTTTTGATAATTGCGGTTTCTCTCCTGTGTTCATCACGATAAAGGAACCTGTGCCGTAAGTGTTCTTGACCATCCCAGGTTCAAAAGCCATTTGTCCGAACAAAGCCGCCTGCTGGTCTCCTGCCATACCTGAGATCGGCGCTTCGCTTCCGTAGAAATGATAGCCTTGCGTATAGCCGTATACTTCTGAATTTGACGTTGCTTTCGGCAGCATCACCCGCGGGATATTCAATAGATCTAAAATCTCCTGATCCCAGTCCATCTGATGGATATTGAAAAGCATCGTACGGCTGGCGTTGGAATAATCAGTGACATGTGCTTGGCCATCTGTCAATTTCCAGACAAGCCAGGAATCGATCGTTCCGAAAAGCAGTTCTCCTTTTTCTGCGCGTTCCTGCGCACCTTCCACATGATCCAAGATCCAGCGAATCTTGGTAGCAGAGAAATAAGCATCGATCACTAATCCTGTTTTTTCATGAAAGAATTCCTGATAGCCTTCGTTTTTCAGATTATCTGCGATTCCTGCCGATTGTCGTGATTGCCACACGACGGCATGATAGATTGGACGACCTGTATCTTTTTCCCAGATGACCGTTGTTTCCCGCTGGTTAGTGATACCGATACCGGCGATTTGATTTGGTTTGATCCCAGATTCGATAAAGGCACCGGCGATCACTGACTGAACGGAATTCCAGATCTCATTCGCATCATGCTCTACCCAGCCTTCTTGCGGGAAATACTGCGTGAACTCTTTTTGTGAGCTTCCGATATGTCTTCCCTGCTTGTCAAAGATGATTGCTCGTGAGCTTGTCGTACCTTGGTCGATTGCCATGATATAAGTTGATTCTGTCATACTGTTTCCCTCCATTATCTGCAAACGCTTTCTTTGATAGTCTTATCATACTCCGTTTTCAAAAAAAGAAACTGCCAAATTTTTTTTGATTTTTCTTTTTTTTGACAGTTTTTCTATTTTTTGATAAAAGGAGCTTTAATTCTTTTCTTTTTTATAGGCTTCGATTCTTTTTTTCAATCGCGCAATGTCATAGCTAGACGCGAATTCAGATAAATAATACGTATTTACGTGTTGATTTCGTGGATTCAGCGTAATAACAAGGTCATAATCCTTGCCTTCTTCATAATTCTCGAGTTCAATCCCGCTGATCCCTTTTAATTCGCCGATCAAAAATTGCTGGAAAGCGACACGATAAATCGGTAATGTATTCAAATCGATCCCGATTACTACTGGCTTTGCGATATAAAAGTCGATCATCATCAAAACACTAGCGTAACGAAGCATCAGTTCATTGAAAGATCGTTCATCTGTTGCTTTTGAAGGAAGCTGCCTTCTCGCCGTTTCTTTTAGTTGATCCAGCAAACGGCTCAACGAGCGCCCTAACATCTGCTTTTGTTTTCTTAAAAGATTCCCTCGATCATATCGTTCCACTTTTCCATAAAAGAAATACCATTCATTGTCGATTTGAGCCAATTGATAGCCCACTGCTTTTTCTTCCTCGATCTTCAATCGTCTTGGGCGATAGTGCCACAACATAGTCTCTCGAATGTATGTGTCAAGAACTGCAGTAGGGAGTTTTTTACTGCGAGTCAGATCGTACTGATAGAATGTTTCTTCATCCATGATCGAAAAAGATACAAAGAAGCTGTAAAACATCAATGTCTCATAAACATTCAGCTGAGCTGCCGTCCGACTGAGATACATCACCAAGACTGGATCGATTGTTTGATATAAACGATCCGTCTGATAGAGCATTTTCTTGTCTTTCAACGAAGCAAACGTGCTTTTTTCACATAACAATCGTTTCTTAGTGATCCCTAACCAACAGGACAGCCTAGACATACTGATCGAAGAAAAAACGGTTTCCAGTGCACGCTCCAATCCCAAGAAAAGCGGTCTTTTTTCTGGCGTTTCTTGCAGATACAGCGGTCGCTGCTCTTCGGGAATGAATTGAAACAATTCATAATAAAAATAGCGGATCTGAAGCTCCTCACCATGCAGCTGCCCATTTTTGATCTGCAGTCCGAATTCTTTCAACAGCTGATTCAACTCTTTGATTTTCCGAAAAACTGAGGACTCGCTAAGATTGAACGCGGTCGCTAATCGGATGATCGATGCTTGCTGGTGTTCTAATAAAAAAATCAGTAGATTGAATTTCACACTTTCTTGCAGCAAAAACAAAAGAACTTGATCCAAGCTGATATCATCGCCTAATTCCAAAACAGCCTGATACTCATTTCTTCTTACTGCCACTGTTTGTTTCATTCGACTTCCGATCGATTCGATATCCTCTAGATACTGATCAAAAGCGGACTTTGAGAGGCCGCTTCTGTCTCTTAACTCAGGGATCGGCAGTGTCCCGCCTTCCATCACCAGTGTTCTCAAAATAACAAACTGAAGCTGCTCTTTTTTCTCTAATAGTTCTTCAATTTTCATTGGCAGAATCCGCCACCTTTGTCCACAGCTTGGGCACACGATATTCTGGCTGGAAGAATAGCTCCTGCTCCTCTAGCTGTGCCAGTGTCCACTGATGCTCTACCGCAATGGTCAGCAGATCGAGCAGATGGAAGATGGATGACTTGCTTTGAAGCTGAGCACCGATCAAATGCTGGTGCGTGTCACACAATAGTTTGAGCTTGACTGTTTTTCGACTGACTGCTGATACAGGGCATTCTATTTCATGGATCTCGATTTTTCCAGGGTAAAAAATACTTTCGCCTTCTGTGAGTCCGACACTTCCTAAATAATAACCAAACCACTGATTGCCAACAGGGCGATAGGTCCCGACATCTTTCGTTGGAAAACCGCTGATCGTTTTACTTACTGCTTGAGCTGTCCGTATCGCATTGTTGACTAAGGAAACAAACATTTTTTCTAGCGTTGGTCGAAAAGTGACTTGGATCGCATCTCCGATCGCATAGACATCTTCTTGAGAGGTCTGCAAATAATCATCGACCCAAATCGTCCCGTCATCATTCAATCTCAGCTGTTCTTTCCAGATGCGATTATCCGGTCGTGTGTGATTGGCAAGTAAGATGAGGTCGTACGCTTCTTTTCGCTTTTCTGTTTCTAGAAACGCTTCATTTTGTTCTGTCAGCACTTGAACTTGTTCCTTCAAAAATAAATGGACCCCTCGTTTTTCCATCTCTTTTGCTAAATCTTCAGTCATTTCCGCATCAAAGTAACGAAACAAAAGTGAGCGGCGACTTTCATAAAGATGGACTTCTTTTCCAGCAGTTATTACTGCTTCTGCTATGTCCAAGCCTACTTGGCCAGCTCCGATAATAGCTATTTTTTTGGCAGTTTCGATTTTTTGCTGCAGGTTTGCCATTTCACTTGAGGCTTTGACTGAATAAATCTGATCAAGTTCAGAAAGAGACAGTTCCGGGAAACTCTGGCTTGAACCGGTCGCTATGACTAAGCGATCGAATTGCATTGTTTCTCTGTTCTCATTGTCCTCATGATCCTTCGTACTTGCCAACATGATTTTTTTCCCTTTGATTCCAGTGACGGTCACACCAGTATAGACTTCGATATGATATTCCTTTGCTAGTTCTTCTTTCGTCATCCAGCACAGCTGTTCTTTGTCTGTGATCTTATGCTGTAGAAACAGACTGAAACCGCTCGGGATATAACCGATTTCATTTTGCTTTTCGATCAAAATGATCTCGCTGTCCGAACAATATCTTCGTAGTAACATTGCCGTATGGATACCTGCGAACGATCCGCCGACGATTACGATCTTCATTTGAATTCCTCTTTCTTTGACGAATGTGCCAGTGCCAATCTCGAAAACCCCTCAATATTCTAAACATGTGAAAAATTGCTTTTCTGACCGTTCTTACTGCTTGATGCAGAGCAGCTTTTTCACAACCTCTGATTCACGGTGTTCTCCTTCCAACTCCTCGGGCACAAGTCACAATATACATAAAACATGAGAAGCTGTTTTTTGAAATCGTTCCTTGTGCCTCAGAGTTAAACGGCAGACTCACAACCTCATAAACGGTGTTCCAGAAGTAGCTTCTTCGAAAATAAGCCGGAATTTCACAAAAATTTAAGAAGCAATTTTCGTAAATTCCTTCTTATTTCTTGAAGCTGCCCACTTCTGTCACAACCTCTATACTTGAAGGGTATCATTTATCGTATCATGTTTCAAAATATGTACTCTTTGAAATAAAAAAAGCTTATCTTCGACGATCCATCTATACCAATACTTCATGTAAAGTATAGATGATCCATCGAGATAAGCATGTGTGTGAATGTAATGGTGTTACAGTTCGTTACGAATTCGTGCGTAATGCTTTGACAACCGCTTCGCCTAGTTGATGGGCAGATTGCGGGTTTTGTCCAGTGAGCAAGCGACCATCGACGCGAACGATTTCTGCAAAAGCTGCTCCTGACTGATAATCTGCTCCTTTTTCTCTCAACGCATCTTCTGCCAAAAATGGCACTTCGTTTGTCGTACCATTTGCGGCTTCTTCTTCATTGCTGAATCCCGTTACTGTCCGACCAGCTAAAAGGGGACGACCAGCTTCATCTACAACCGGAAGCAGACCAACCACCCCGTGACAAACAGCAGTGACCAATCCGTCGTTTCGATAAATCGCAGAAGCAATCGTTCCTAGATCCTCAGCTTCCGGGAAATCCCACATCGTTCCATGACCACCTGCATAATAGATAGCGTCATAGTCTTCTGCTTTTACTTCATCAGGTCGCAAGGTATTGCCCAGTGCGCGATTACGGAAATCTTCGTCTTTATAGTAGGTCCAGTCGATTTCATCCATATTCAAGATGCTTTGAGGTTCTAATGGAATATAGCCGCCATTTGGGCTGACGAAATCTGCTTCGATGCCGTTTTTTGCCAGTACGTCATAAAAGTGTGTCAGCTCGCTAAGCCACAATCCAGTAGGACGATCGATGTTCGCATATTTTTCTACATTCGTTAATACGATCAATACTTTCATTTTTCCATCTTCTTTCCTATACATTAGGTGTTGTTTGATACCGTGCTTTTAAGAAATTATATAACGGACTAGGTAAATAAAGCTCCTGATACGCTTTTTCAAACGGTTTGACTACAAATTCCTCATCGCGATTTTCAGCTAGTTTGACTGCCCATTCAGGATCGACAATCATCTGTTGACCAACTGCAGCGAATTCTGCATGTGCCAGTACACGTGAAACATCGTTGCGGTTTCTGATGCTGCCAACACCTACCAGAGGAATTTTCCCTTGGAGCGTGTCATGTACATATTCAAGAATCGTTTTATCACTATAACGTTCAGAGCGAGCGATGCGGTCATACGTATTTAAAGATACATGCAGATAATCCAGTTTTGTTTCACGTAGCTGTTCTAAAAGCCAGATGGTATCTTCAAAACGGATCCCAGGAGTTTCAAATTCTTCAGGAGAAAAACGGTAGCCAACGATGAATGGTTTCTTCGCATAGGTATCGACCGCTGAAAAGACAGATTTCAACAATTCATCGATAAAGCGATAGCGATTTTCCAGACTACCACCCCAACGGTCTTCCCGTCGATTAGAGTGTGGGGAAAAGAATTGCTGGATCAGATACGTATTCGCTCCATGCAGCTCGACTCCGTCAAATCCGGCTTCGATCGCTCTGCGTGTTGCATCGCCAAATGCTTGGATTGTTTCCAAGATCTCCTCTTCACTTAATTCTCGAGGTGTTTCAGCATCTGGACGCTCCGCAGCGACTGCACTTGCAGAAACAGGCTGTTCTCCTGACAAAGTTGCCCGACTCGTCATACGGCCACCGTGGAAAATTTGTACGATCGCCTTTGCACCTTCTCCTTGGATCGCTTTAGCCAATTCACTTAAACGAGGGATCATTTCATCATGTGCGATGCTGAGTTCTCCCGGCCAGCCTTTACCGATATCTTGGACATTCGCTGCGCCAGTGATGACTGCGCCTAATCCTTTTGCTCGTTGCGCATAATAGGTGATTTCATCCTCTGTGATCACACCGTTGTAAAAGCTCAATTGTGTCGTCATAGGTGAGAGCATCAACCGATTTTTTAATGTTGTGCCAGACGATAAAGTTATCTGTTCGTTGAACTGTGTCATTGTCATTCCTCCATATCACTCTTACTTCGTTTTTTATTAAATCATTTAGTTAGGTGTACATGCAACTATATTGCTTAAAAAATTTTTTTATTTCTTTTTCAGTTTATCGGTTGCTTCGTTCATTGATTTTGCTAACTGTTCACTTGCTGCACTTCCTAAAGCAGCATTGTATGCCTGATGCAGTTCTTCCCAGCTTCCGTCAACTTCTTTTGAGAATGAATGCCCTTGTTCAGTAAGATAGACCAGAGATAATCGTCCTTCATTGACTGTTTTGACGTATCCTTTGTTTTCGAGCTTTTCTACAAAACGGGCGATCGTTGACGGTGCTGAATAAAGCATTTGGGCAATGTCCTTTTGTGGGATGCCGTCTTTTTCTTTTAAGATCAATAAGATGAATCCATAAGTCGGTGCAAGCCCAGTTTTTCTGAACGCTTCATCCGCTAATTTGTTCAGCATGCGATCCAGCTTTTTCACACTAAAGAAAAGACATTCATCTAAGGCTTTTTCGATCGGCTTTTCCATTTTATCCCCTCCATCAGCGTACATATCATAGTATGATTTTTATGATTTGTCAAAAAACAAGAGGTTGTGAAAGTAGTGCTTTGACCTGAGCATTAGAGAAGAAAAATGGAAAATAGTTCTCCATATTTTTCGTTTGGTTGGGCTTATTACCGCAGATGCAAGCTTTTGAACACTATTTATCAGGGTCATCGTTCCACTTTAAAACAAAAAAGTACAGCAAAACCTGCTGCACTTCTTTCGTTGCTGATTTTTCACGTGTTTCTGTTCGACTGACTCACTGTTTCTGTCAAACAGCTATTATTTATTTCATCTCCAGGGCGAATGCCTCGTAAGGCCGCAACTCCACATGTCCACTCGGTCTCTCTGGCAATTCGTAATTTGAGAGAATGACGGATAAAGCTTCACGTGGAACAGTGATCTGCTGCTTTGTTTCAGACAGATTGCAGATAATGAGCCACTCCTGTTCTTGATACGTGCGAGAATAAGCAAACACTTCATCTGGCGTATCTTCCAGCAGCTGATACTCTCCCCAGACGACGATGTCATTGTTTTTACGCAAAGAGATCAATTGTTTGTACGTATAAAAAATCGATCGTTTATCTGACAATGCTTGTTTTGCATTGATTTCCTTGTGATTCGGATTCACAGAAAGCCAAGGTTCAACGTTAGAGAATCCGGCATATCGCGTCTCGTCCCATTGCATAGGCGTTCTGGCATTATCTCTTCCTTTGGCGTTGATGGATCGCAGTACTTCTTCTTTTGAGTAACCTGATGCTATCCGCTCATGATACATATTGATCGTTTCGATATCGTTTGCTTCTGTGATATCGCTGATGGGATAATTCGTCATGCCCAATTCTTCCCCTTGGTAAATATATGGTGTCCCTTTCATCAAATGAAGCAAGATAGCAAACATCTTGGCACTTTCTATCCGATATTCTTTGTCATTTCCCCAACGTGAGACGATTCGTGGCAGATCATGGTTATTCCAAAACAAACTATTCCAACCCTCATCACCTAAAGAAGTCTGCCATTTAGAAAGTACAGTTTTCAATTCGGGTATACTCAACGGTTTCAGATCCCACTTGTCTTTGCCGTCTTGCTGATCCAATCCCACATGTTCAAATTGGAAAACCATCGATAGTTCCTTTCTTTTAGGATCGGAATAAAGTTTTGCACTCTCAGTAGTCGCTCCCCATGTTTCCCCCACAGTCATCAGATCTTTCCCACCAAACGTTTCACGGTTCATTTCCTGCAGATACTCATGCAGTTTGGGACCATTTCCAGTTATTTCTCTGTCTGGGACTTTTCCGATCATATCGATGACATCCATCCTGAACCCGCCGATACCTTTTCCGATCCAGAAATTCATCATCTGATAGATCGCATGGCGGACTTGTTCATTTTCCCAGTTCAAATCTGGCTGCCTTTTACTGTATAAATGCAAAAAGTATTGGCCTGTCTGCGCATCGAATTGCCAAGCAGAACCGCTGAATATCGAGCGTAATGCATTTGGTTCTTCGCCATTGACAGGATCACACCAAATATAATACTCGCGGTAAGGATTCTCTTTGCTTTTGCGTGCCTCAACAAACCACGGGTGTTCATCGGAAGTATGATTCACCACCAGATCCATGATGATACGGATATCTCTTTTTTTTGCTTCTGAGATCAGCTCTTCCATGTCTGCCATCGTACCGAATTCTGCCATGATCGCCTGATAGTCACTGATATCATATCCGTTGTCATCGTTTGGCGATCGGTAAACCGGCGAAAGCCAGATGGCATCGATCCCTAAATACTCAAGATAATCCAATCTCGAAATAACCCCCTGCAAGTCGCCGACCCCATCGTTGTTCGTATCTTGGAAACTTCTCGGATAGACTTGATAGACCACTGAATGATGCCACCAATTATGTGTCTTATGTGCCATTTTCTTCCTCCTGTCTGTACTTGTTTTATGATGAAAAACTGCTGTCATCCATAACTATTCCCAGAAATTGTAACGCTTTCAACCTTAAGAGTAAACAGGGGATTTGATGCTTGGTAACTGACTGAAATGCTCTATTTCCTGTTTTGATGCGTTTTTTTGGAAAAACAGTTCATTTCTGTTACCGTTAACAAAATCGAATGGTCAAAAAAAGTACTAGATCAAGCTGTCTTCGCTTCATCTAGTACTTCTTCATTATTTCACTATACGTTCAGTATCCACATGAATCCGATAAATACGAAGAACAACCCATACATGATTGGTGAGACTTCTTTGCCTCGTTTGGCTGCTAACATCGTGATCGGATAGAAAATGAATCCTAAAGCGATACCGTCAGAGATACTGTAAGTCAATGGCATACCGATCAGGATCAAGAATGAAGGGATCGCGATTTCCAGTTTTCCCCATTCGATTTGACGCAAGGATTGTGCCATCAAAACCCCGACCATGATCAAAGCAGGTGCTGTCACTTGTGAAGTAACGACCGACAATAATGGGGAAAAGAACAGGCCAAGCAAGAAGAAAATCCCTGTTGTGACTGCTGTGATCCCTGAACGTCCGCCAACTGCGATACCAGCAGAAGATTCGACAAATGCACCGACTGGAGAAGTACCAAGCAATGATCCAGCCAGCATCGCTGTCGAATCAGACGCTAAGGCTTTACCGACCCGCGGCATCTTGTTATCTCTCATGAATCCTGCCTGGTTTGCAAGACCAACTAAAGTACCAGCTGTATCAAAGAACGTTACTAGTAGGAACGTCAAAACAACTACCCACATCTGTAAGGAATTGATATCCCCTACATGTTTCAGCGCAACTAGGAAAGTCGGTTTCAAGCTAGGTGCTGCCGCAACGATTTGAGAAGGCATCGGGATCAGTCCAGTGATCAGCCCAAGAATCGTCGTTGCTGCCATCCCGATAAAAATACCTCCGGGAATACGGCGAACCAGTAAGATCGCTGTGATCGCCAAACCAAAAATCGTCAGCCAAGTCGTTCCCACGTTCAATGAACCCAAACCAACTAATGTCGATTCATTCGAAACGATGATCCCGCCTTCGCTCAATCCAAGAAAGGCAATAAACAACCCGATCCCGCCGGAAATCGCATATTTCAGATCTGATGGAATCGCATCGATGATCATTTCACGTAATTTGAAAATCGTGATCAGAATAAAGATCAGTGAAGCAACGAACACCCCTGCTAAAGCTGTTTCCCAAGGCACACCCATTCCTAAACAGACAGAATAAGCAAAGAACGCATTGATCCCTAACGCAGGCGCTGTTCCGATCGGATAGCGAGCTAAAACCCCCATCAAGATACAGCCGATCGCACTAGCAAGAGCTGTAGCGGTAAAAACAGCTCCTTCATCCATGCCAGAAGCCCCTAGAACTGTCGGATTGACGAACAAGATATACGCCATTGAAATGAATGTGGTAAATCCTGCTAATATTTCTCGTTTCACCGTTGTGTTTAATTTTTCTATCTCGAAGTAGGAAAGTATCTTTTCCTTCATCTTCCATCCCCCTAAAACCCGAACATTATAAAAAAAGTTCGTTAAAATTTCGATTTATCAATAAAACAACGTGTTCTATCATATACTAAAACATAACATAAGTAAACAAAAAATTCGAATTTTCAGCAAAACCCGAACATTAACTCTTCTGATTACACTTCAAGAACTTTCTGGTGAACATTCATTTTTCTGATGAGTTATCAAAAGTAAAACAAAAAAGACAAATCCTCCTGATTCGATTTGCCTTTTTCACTAAAAATCAACTTCATGTCGTTTCAATTATCCTTACTCACACGCTTTTGCTCTTCTTTGATAAATCCCTTCGTATCCACATGATTCATTTTGTTCAGTCCGCCAAATCCTGTGTCCACCATGTTTCCCCAGCCTTTTTGGTTCTTTTTCCCTGACTTTAGATTTCTTATTCTCAGCTTCTCGCTTCTTTTTGAACGCCTGTGCTTCAGATAGACTTCCAGCTTTCCCATCAGATTCATTGTCTTATCCTCCTTTGGCTTGCGCCCGTTCAGCTGCTTTCAGATTTCCCGATAACAAAATAATTTCCTTCCGGGTCAGAAAAATTGAAGGTCAGTACGCCATTGTTTTCCATGATTTCTCCCGGCTCCTCCATATTCTCATAGATTTCCTCGAACTGATCCGTAAAAAAGACAAGTGAAGGCGGTGGCCCTAATACTTCCGGAGAGAATTTTTGGATGAATACTTTTGGGAATATCCCTAATTCGAGCTCTTTGGAAATCGTTACGACGACACTTTGGAATTCTTCCGGCAACTCGATCGTTTCTGTGAGTGTCGCACCGATCTTCTCAACAAAAAACTGGCAGATCAATTCCACATCATCGACATAAAGCATCACTCGTGTTTTTTGGATCATCAGCTGTCCCTTCTTTCTGTTTCAATTTCTTTCAGTTATATTCACTGATCTGATTATACCACGAAAGCGTGAACAACTTGTATTTGATACTATTCAAGTAAAATAAACACAATTCCTGTACTTGACATAATCACTCAGATTTTTTCAAAAAAAAGGAACGGCAGAGAAGACTGTCATTCCTTTTTCGATCGTTTTTTATAATTCTGTTTCTGTCTCATCTTTGGTCAATGTATGTCTGACACTAGTCACACCGAATGTCTGATCGATCAGTTCTTTCAATGCATGGATTGCTTGAGCGCCACGTTCGGCTTGTTCTTTATTGATCGATTCGATGACTAGTACGGCTTTCCCAGTTTCTTCGGTCAGCATCGTCCGTTGTGCTTCTCTCCAATTGAGGCAACGGCAGATGGCTCCTTTTTCATCATAATAAATGATTTCTTCTGGTAAAGCAGGCGCATCGGATTCTGCACCAAGCGGTAAAAATGTCTCCCCGCCTTTTGCTTTGCCCAAGTGAAGGTCTCCTTCGATCTTTTCGATATCTTCACCACCACATGGTACTCCAAAGCGCAGTGAAATACTGTTATAGATATCGACAAGCGGATTGATCGGGAAAAATTCACGTTCCTGGTTGGCCCTTTTCAGCAATGCTTCGATCGACGAACGTGCGCCTTTTTTTGTTTTGAACAACGTAAACGCCTGGCGCCATTGGGCAATCACTTCGTTCTGGCTGAAAGGTTCTTCGGTCAGATAACTTCTTGCTTCTTTTGCTGCTTGATTGAGCAGTTGATGATAGGATTCTTCTTTTTCACTATCGACATGGTTATCGATTCCTTCTACGGCCAATAGTTCAATCGTTGCTTCAGGGAACAGTTCCCAAAAATTCGGATCGACAATTACTTTTTTCATAGCTATGCACCTCAATAATTAGTTGATTTTTTTGACAAGTATATAATCGGTTTGTGGATCGTCTCCCACATAAAAAATATGCTGACTATGGAAGATGAACCCGTGTTTCTTATAAAAAGCCTGCGCAGGCTGATTATGCTCCCATACACCTAGCCATACAGCGGACTTTTTCTTTGCTCTTGCTTTTTTGAACGCTAATTCCAGTAGCCATGTACCGATTCTTTGATGTTTGAATGACTTTCGGACATAGATTCGCTCGATTTCTAGAAAGGAATGACCCATCTCTTCCGATTGCGCTTCTTCTGTGTTCAATTTCAAATAGCCGGCTGGTTCACCAGCCACTGTTACCAAAATAAATTCTGTATGGATCTCCTGCAGTTCCTGCGTCAATTGTGTTCGGCTATAGGCTTGGGAAAGGTAATCTTCCAGCTGTTCCGGCGTATTGTCCTTGCCGAACGTATCAGTAAATGTCTCTATACTGATCCGTTGCAGTAAGTCCACATCTTCAAGTGTCATCTTTCTGCTTTTGATTTCTATCACAGATACGTTCCTTTCAGTAATTTCTTTTGCTGCCCTTTTTTACAAAGTTCCAGTCCTCACTGACATTTTCTCTCACTCGCTTCAGCAGTATCTCCAGCTGTTCGGCTTCCTTTTCAGTGAGTCCTTTCAGTGCTGTCTGGTTGGAATAGTTGTTCTCACGGATGATAAATGGATATACTTCAGAACCTTTTGCCGTTGGATAAAGCTTTTTGATCTTTTTATTCTCAGCATCTGCTAATCGTTCGATGAATCCATTCGTTTCTAGTTTCTTGATGGCACGTGCCGTTGTCGTTCGATCGACTTTGATCATTTCTGCCAGTTTTTCTTGGATGATGCCTGGGTTCTCACAAATCCGTACAAGATAGAGATATTGTCCTCTGGTAAGGTCTACTTCTTTGAACTCGATATTGCTGATGGAGTCTAGCGCGCGTGCAATCATACCGATCTCACGGAGAATTTCGGCCATTTCTTCCCTCCTTCATATCATTCTTATCTTTAGTTTACTTATTTTTGTTGCAAATGCAACTATTTTTCGATAAAAAAACGAGTTCTTTTTTGATGATTCGCAAAGTATCCCGCTTTCTCCCATTACGAAAAACTCAATCGCAATAGATCTGGTCTTCGTTTCCTAAGATAAGCAACTGCTTCTTTGTCGTTCGCTTTTCTGATAGCTTTGGCAATTCTTCTATACTAAAAAACCCCATATCGGAATTTTCATTGTTCTCAATAAACTTGGCATCTCCATCGTGGATCGTACAAGCAAATACAAGTTTATAATACTGGAAAAGCTGTGGGATATCTTTTTGCTTGTTCGTGTCAAAAACCGCTCGTAGATGAGTAGATCCTACTGTTAATCCTGTTTCTTCATAGACTTCTTTACGCACGTTTTCTTCAGGGGACAATCCTATTTCGGCAAATCCGCCTGGCAGGGACCATTCTTTCGTCCGTTTGTCTTCGATCAGTAGGATCTTGTCGTCTTTTTTGATATAGGCACGGACGTCTACTTTTGGCGTTGGATGACCTTCTTCAACTGCTGTGAGCGCTTGTATCTCTTCAAAAGTTTCTTTTCCTATTTCACTGATCAATTCCAATGCGATCGTCCGGATCTCCTCAAAACGTTCTTTATCAAACACATCTTTTCCATAATACAGACCAGCTTGAGAAAGTGCGAGTAGTCTTTTATATTGCGCCAGCTTATTATCCATTCTCTCCCCTTCTTTTCAGCAAATGTATGACTATGTAATCAAGTATAGAAGACTGTCCTAATTACGGCAAATAAACGTAAGGAGATCTGCAATAAATAAAAGAATGTTAAAAATATCCTAGAACAAAAAGACACTCGGCTCTTCTGAGGCTAGGTCAAAAGTCTTGTCGCAGTTCCTTTTTCCGAATAAACGGTGTTCTCCTGCCAACTCCTCGGGCACAAGTCACAATATTCATCAAACATGAGAGGCTGTTTTTTGAAATTGTTCCTTGTGCCTCAGAGTTAAACGGCAGGCTCACAACCTCCGAGTGTCTCTATTAATTATCCATACTAAATCGTTTCTTCGTTATTTATTATCATTGATTTCTTTTTCTAATTGATCCAATAGCGGAGTGTAGTCGACTTGAGTATAGTCTGTTACATCGAATTCATATAGTGTCCCTAACTGGAATTCGTCATATTTTCGGTCAGTGATGATCTTTTTGAATGCTTCTTTCGTAATATGGTTCGTCCCTTTCGTTCGATCTTCCAATACGTCACCATAATGATAATGATCCATGATATAGCTCAAATGACGATCGGGCTCACGATCACGTTTGTATCGGCGTTGCCATAACACTTCAAAGTCTGCTGTCAGGCGAATCGTGATCACCTGATATCCGTATTTTTCTGCTAGTTCTTGGAGTCGAGATTTTTGCTTATCACTAAAAGGATATTCGGACACGATCACTTTCTTTCCTGCTTCCATGTACAAATCGAGAGCTTTGTAATAGAAAGGATAGACTTTTGTCCTTTCTTGTTCCGCCCGTTCTTCCAAGTTGTCAAAACCGATGGATTCTGCATAGTATTCCTTGATTTCATCGAGTGTGATCGAATACATATCTGGAAATCGTTCTTTCAGTTCATTCATAAGATACGTTTTTCCTGTACCGGGGCTACCAGCTAGGAGAATGAAATACTTTTTCATTTCATCTGTTTCCTAAATTGATCGGACTTTCCAAGTTCATGAATAGACCGATCTTATGTTTGACGATTTCTTTTACTGCTTCATTTGCTGGAATCACATTATGGCGAAGAGACTTGTTGATTTCTGTTTCGCTGAAGGTTCCTTTAGCCACTTTTGTCCAGTTGACTAGAAGCTCCGTTCCAACATTGAATTTACGGATCCCATTATTGATCAATTCAGGATAATCTTCTTCTTTCACACCTGTCCCGCCATGGATGACTAGGGGTACATCGACTACTGCATCGATTTCTTTCAGCAAAGGGATGTTCACTTCTGTTTTTGACTTGAATTGTCCATGATTCGTACCAATGGCAATAGCTAATGCATCTACCCCTGTAGCTTCTACGAATTCCACTGCATCTTCCGGTCTTGTATAGACTTTGTCATTCTCAGCGACATGGATCCCCTCTTCTGTACCGCCAATCGTTCCAAGTTCTCCTTCTACGGAAACACCGTGTGCATGGGCATATTCTACAACTGCTTTTGTCTTCAAGATATTTTCTTTGAAAGGAAGATGAGAGCCGTCATACATGACAGAAGTATATCCGCTGTCGATTGCTTCTTTGATATCATCAAAATCGCGAGCATGGTCTAAGTGCAAGACTGCATCGACCATCTCTTCTTCTGCAATAGCTGTCATTACATTGACTAACACATGCATGCCGATATATTTAGCGGTATCGACACTTGTTTGGATAATGATTGGCGAACCCATTTCTTTTGCTGCGCCTAACATGGCCGGAAGCATCTCTAAGTTATGCGTATTAAAAGCTCCGACTGTAAAATTCAATTCTTCCGCTGTTTTTGTTACTTCTTTCAGTGTTGTATACATCTTTCATTGCCACCTTATCTTTTTATTTATTTCCTTTGATCGTTACTTGCTTTGCGATTTGCCGCATCTCATCCATTTTGACCATGTAGTAATCGATACCTTGATCATCCCCAGCACGAGCAGCATCCGCACGTTTTCGGTTATAAAGGCTCATAAGTTTTTTATATCCATCTCCGATCGTCTGTTTATTTTCCAGACTTTTTTCTAAGCATCGGATCGCCTGGTCGTTCTCATATAATTCAGAAAATTTAAGTCCAGCCTGTTCATAAAGTTTCGCTAGTCTGTCCTTATCTTGGGTAGTTGAAATCTCTTGATTCAAATGTGTGATCTCTGATCGAATCTTTTCGGTTGCTTCTGGCGAGAGTACTTTTTCTTCCACCAGTCCTTTTTTCGGTTCATTTTCTTTTTTCTTAAAAAATCCAAACATCGTTTTCCCTACTTTCAATTAGAATGCTTTCAAAATTGGGCTCAAGATCCATGCATATAAGAGCGCGGCAGCTACTGTGTCTACATCAGTTGCTGTAGCATTGATGAATCCCATGGAATTGAAGATCGTTACTAGCAAAGCAGGCAATAATGTGATAAAGAACCCATGAGCGACACCGCCAATGATCGCTCCTCGACGTCCGCCAACTGCATTGCCAAATATCCCTGCTGTTCCTCCGGCAAAGAAATTCGTTAGCATACCTGGTAAGATCATCGCCAAACCGAACATCGGCAAAGTGAACATGGCAATGATCGTACCGATCGTTGTCGTGATGAACCCTAAAATGACAGCATTGGGGCTATAAGGAAAGAAAACTGGACAATCTAAGGCAGGAATCGCATCAGGAACTAATTTCATCGCTATCCCTCGAAATGCGGGCACGATCTCTCCCAATAGCAACCGTACGCCGGCTAACAATACATACACACCTACTACGAATTGGATCGCTTGTAAAAAGGCAAACATGATATAGTTTTGATCTCCAGATAATTCAGAAGCGAATGGCTCACCTGCAAATAAAACAGTGATGATATATAGCGGGACCATCACTACCATGACGGACAAATAAGTATCTTGCAAAAACTCGAAATGTGTCGGCAATTTGATATCTTCGATCGATTTTTTGTTTTCACCTTTCTCGCCAAAAATCTTAGCAACACCTGCTTCAAATAAATATCCGATCGTACAAAAATGACCTAAAGCAATATCATTCGATCCTGTGATCTTACGAATGATCGGTTGCGCTACTGCCGGCATAGCAATCGCGAAACAAGCGCCGACAAAACCACCGACCAAGATCAATACGATGCCTCGCAGCCCGGCAAAATAGCCGAAGACTGTCGTCATCGTGGCCATCCATAAAATTGCTTGACCGGTCAGAAAAATGTACTTCCATTTTGTGAAACGAGCTAGAATGATATTGAATATAAAAATGGCTAAGAACGTTAGTGCGATATCTCTGCCTAAGCCTAAATCATTCATCGCTTGGCCATTGATGGACTCAATAGAAGGGATGATCCCTTGCATATGGAATCCTTCAGTAAAAATTTTCCCGAAATAAGTCAAGCTTCCAACGATGATGCTCGAACCAGCGCTCAATACTTGGAATCCTAGGAGTGTCTTTAACGTGCCAGAGATGACTTGTCCTGCTGTTTTCTTCTGCAAAAGTAGACCCAACATAGCAATCAGTGCAATGGTGATCGATGCCTGAGTCAAAATATTTTCGATGATAAAATTGATAACGCCCATCTTTTTACCCTCTTTTCTTTTTTATTTAGATAACTCCTTTATCTTGTAGAACTGGGGTGATTTTTTCTTCAATTTCATTTTTCGAGACAATATTTTTCAAATAGATCATCGCCGTTTTTGGATCGACTGTGAATTTTTCGAACTGCGAACGAAAATTTTCTGCTGTGATGATCACATCTGGTTTCATGGAAACTGCAGAAGAAATATCACAATGGTCCAGTTTGGCTTCTACCCCTAATTTGTTCAACACATCCTCAGCAGACATCTGTGCTGCAAAACTGCTTCCTAAACCTGCACCGCATACGAATAAAATGTTCAATTTGTTCATCTTTGTTCTCCCCCGTATCATTTATTATTTCTCACCTGCTGAAAAAAGCAGTTGTTTGAAATCTTCGACATTCGTGCATTCGGACAATCGATCCAACTTCTCTTCGTTGTTGATCAGTTCGATCAGTTCTTTCATGATATTCAGATGCGAGTAGGAATCTACTGCCGCCAGACAAAAAATAATCTTTACTGGATCCATTTCAGGATTACCAAAATCGATTGGTCGTTCGATCGTAGCTACGCTGACTCCTAACTTATTGACCCCATCTTCTGGTCGAGCATGGGCTAGCGCCATGTGTTTGCCAATCACGATATATGGACCATATTCATTCACTGCGCGGATCATCGCTTCGACATAGCGTTCTTCGACAATGTTTTCTTTGACCAATGGTTTAGCAGCTAGTTCGATCGATTCCTCCCAAGTAATGGCTTTTTCTTTGATCATAATATTGCTGTCCGTCAAAATATCTTTTAACATAGGCTGGATCTCCCTTTTGTTGATTTCTAAATTGTTTGTTTCGAATAGTTTTTCCAACTTGCCATAGATGATGCGATCCACTCGGCCACCACTTTCTTCCATGACGGCTATTATTTGAGTGAACAACTCCGTCGATTCATGACTGTTAGGCTCTAAACGCTGTAGTCCTTCATTTCTTTTCAAGAAGTCTTCTATAACCAAGACATTCGTCTCAGTCAAAATCGGATCGACAACTAAAAGCGGTTTATTTCGGTAATTCAATTGAAAGGTGCTGAAAACTAGATCGACATCCAGTTTATCCACCAAATCGATTTCTTTTGAACTTAAAACTGCAACAATCTCGATCTGAGGAAATTTTTCTTTCAGGTTTTCTGCTAACAGATTCCCGGTAGCCATACCGTGATTGCAGACAACGACTGATTGATAAACATAATTCAAGTCTCGCTTGATCACACTGGCGATCGTCGAAAAGTGGATGACAAGAAAAGCTATCTCGTCCTCAAGCATCTTGCCACCAATCACTTCTTCAATCGTAGGAACAAAATGAGTGACGGCGCGGTAGATCGAAAAATAATTCGTTCGGATATTTTCTTTCAATGGATTCATGACTTGGATATCGTTCTTGATCCTTACGATCAGAGCAGCCATGTGTTTATAGAGATTTTCGAATAAAGCTTCTTCTTTTAGATTGAAAGGGATGCGTGTCTCGTTCTCTACAGATTGGATCAATTGGATCGTTAGCAATTGAGCTTGTACCCACTCGATCGAATTGGAGATATCTCTAGCATTGAACGTCTCGATAGTGAAACGAAGGTAATTTCTTTCTACTTGCGGGACATTAGCCAATTGAAATCCCTCGATCATGAGATCCATAAATGCAGAAAAGCTGCTGTCTTTTATTTCTGTATTTTTCCAATTGATCGCAGAGATAAATTCATGCTTCCTGATTCGCTGGACCCAGATCAATGTAAAAAGCAGGATTTGCTTTTTATACATCTCATCCTCTTGTTTCGATAACTTCTCGGAATAGATCTCCTCTATTTTTTTGATTTCCGCCAAAGAAAAATAATGGAGAAAGATTTTTTGAGCTGGTGTTGATTGCGAATCTTGGTCCATAAAGAAGTCGGTCATCCCCAGATTCTGATTGATAAAATCATAGATCATCGTACGGATAGACCGTTCTGGACCTTTATAGACCAGTCCTTGCTTTCCATAACTGACGATCTCGATCCCATAACTGACCAGCGTTGCCCGTAAACGTCTCATATCTTCATCTAATGTACTTTTAGAGATTTGGAATTCTTCTTCTTTTCTGTTTAGGTGGATCGGGCTCCGGCTGTAAGCAATGGCTAAAACTAAATCAAAAATGCGTTCGCGCCGATTCAAAAATCCGTCTTTCACATCTTTTATTTCAGTTTCTAATCGAACTTGCTTGTCAGCCTCCAGCTTCAACAAAAAACCTTTATTGCGAATCGTACGGATTTCCGGAAGCTGTTTACTGCTCAGCCAGATGTTCGCTTCAAGAACTTCATTACGGATCGTCCGCTGACTGACATTGAATTCAGATGCTAGATGTTCCGCTTTTATCGGATATTGGGCTGTCAAGATTCTGTGAAGTATTTCAATCGTTCTTGTTTTCATAGAAATGATCTCCTTCTGATTCCAAGTATATGGTTCCGCTTACAAAATAAAAAGTAGATGTTTCTGCCACTTGAAGTGGAAAGAAAGTAAGCAGAGCAAACAAAAAAATAAGCCATATGCTTCTCCATCTCCTCAACGAAAAAGACATACGCCTATTATTACAAAAAATTTGCTCAACTTTACAAAAAAACATCGAAGCAAGTAATAACCCTTACTTCGATGTTCATAAATTTCCCTGTCAATCCAGCGAAAGCGGTTGGATGAAATCCGCTTTCCATGTTTTTTCTGCTTCCTCATAATCAAAATACCATATCTGAGAAAAATACTGTCGCTGCTTCTTACTCCCTGAGATCAGTCGTCCATCTTTCCGGTCAACTAGATAATCATAGCAACTGAAGTCGATCCGGATCGAAAAACTATTTTCACGGATCTGCCGATAATTCCCTAATTCTTGGACGGTTATTTTTTTCGTGTGGTTCCTTACACCGTCTGCTTTGTTTTTTTTGCAGGACTTTCTGATGTTCAGCAAACAGCTTCTCCGTATAACAGCTTCTAGCTTTCTCAGGAGCTTCTTCTTCCCAAGCAGTTTGGATCTTCGTGAATGTCTTTTGGATTTCTAGAAACTGCGCTTTCTTTTCTTTAGCCGTTCCTGACATGTGGGACAATATCTCAGCTTTCAGCCTTTTCTTTTGTCTTTTATTCTTGACGATAGAAAATGCAGAAACACCTCCTAATGACAAAACAGCTAATGCAAGAAAACCCGTTTCCTCATAGCTAGAAGTTCCCGTACTTGGACCATAATATCCACCATAAGAACGACTGCCAAATGAACTACGACCACCAAACGAGCTTCGTCCGCCAAATGAACCGCCACCGGAACTTCGGCCACTTGAGGAACCTCCTCCGTGTCCGCCTGCGACTGCAAATCCTTGGACTGGCAAAGCAAATAAACATAGACCTAATAGCAGAACAACTGCCAAACAATTGATTTTTTTCATCGTCTTCCTCGTTATCTTTTATTACAAAAAACTAGTTTAATCATAGACTTGCTAGTAAGAGGAGTCAATAGGCAGATGTATCAACTGTTTTTTACTGGGCTTTGCTATCTGTTTTGCTCATGGAGCAAGATTGGGGAAATGCGAGCATCTGCTATCCAGAATTTCTCTACTTCCAGCAGGAATAGACTGGCTGATAAAAGATCAGCACTTCCTCCTGGAGAGATTTGTTTTGACTGACAAAAGTCCAGCAGCTTCGTGAAATCTCTATTCGGCAGCATACTGCGACTTGCTGCATGCGCTAGTGTTTGCATCTCGATCAATGTTTCCTGATCACTTCGATGCAATACACAGGTGTCGTCTAAAGAACTCATCAAGACTAACAGGATATGCAGCTGTTTTTGGACTGGACTATCTGTTTTCAGTTTTTTAGTAGCTTCGAGCGCAAGCTTGATGTGAGGATAACCTAACACTGCTTCTTCATATGCGCCATTCACACCGTATTTTTTCTTTACCTTATGACCGTGTGTCGCTTTCTTGGCACGGTATTTCGTATCTGGAAAAGCAGCGAGTTTACTGACATCTTCTAGGACTTCCGTTACAGAAAAAGATTGTTCGTCACTGATCTTTTGAGCAGTGACACTGATCAATAAGCCCATCGCCCAGATCGCACCTTTATGGGTATTCACTCCATTCGTCGCAGTCAACATCGCGTGTTCTGCTTCACGCCCGATTTCAGCGATCGCTTCTCTCAGGTTCTGATCGATAGGATGCAGCCATGCTGCTTGTGCCATTTTTTCGAAAAAAGGAGTCAGCGTCCTGGCAGACTTAAGAAACAAAGCAACATCCATATCCGAATGTGCACCCGTATCTAACGCGTCGACTAACCCGGGCTTCGGACTCAAAGTAACCTCTGCGATCAATGCTTCCTCCACCAAACTAGCTAGCTGTCGGGTCATTGCTTTTTTTCGTTCGTCATTTTCCATGACACTCACTCCTCTTTCGATTATTTTATTTGCTGAAGCCTTTTTTTACTGCAGACCAGATGATATGCAGCAGCCAGCTCAGTGCAAATGCACAGCTTGCAGTGGCGAGATATGCTAGAAGGATCATGATACCTGAAGGCAATTTCAGCAAAGTATCTTTGAATAACAATAGGATCACTTGGAAGACAAATACGTTTGCTAAATACGTACGGTAAGCATAAACAGCTAGCCATTTGAACAATGGCAGTTTAGGCGAATCATTCACGATCATCTTAGAAGCGCCCATGAAGACAGCGAAGATGATCACTAAACTATACAAGCTTTGGATCGTATTCAAATATGGCGCATTGCCAAAATTCAAATCTCCAGGAAATGCAAGCAGTGAACGGACAGAAAGCAGCCCGATGATCAAGCCTACCGGCAGGAAAAGATACCTTACATGTTCCAACACTCGATAGACTTTTTCATGATAGACAAAGGCTGCCACACCGTAAATCCCGTAAATAATAAAACTTGCGACAAACCGGTCGAATAAATACCAGCTGTCATGATGTGGTCCGGAAAGGATCTGTGTGTCATAGAAAAGATACCACACGACATATAACGCCGTTTAGACTATAAGGACAGGCCACGCATTCTTTTTATTCGCGAATACTTTATAACCTAACCAGACGAAAAACGGCATGAACAACTGGATCTGGAGCATCATAACGGTATACCATAAATGAGGTGCGCCATCTCCTGTGACATATTTCAATAAGAAACTGGCAACGTCTGTATAAGGCGTCTGCTGCTGGACCGCAGGGAACAGCCATAGATAAGCAGTCGTCCATAAAAGATACGGTACGACTAATTCAAAAAATTTTTCTTTCAAAAATTCCCAATAAGATAAGTGCTGACTCGTTTTTACCATATTATAAACAATTGCAAAAATAAACATTGGTGCCGTATATTTGACGAACACATAAAACGTGCCTATGAAAGCTGCTGTTGTTTCATTATGGCAATTGGCCAAGGCAAAACTCAAGATCGTCTGCATCATCACAGCAGTAACAGCGGATACTTTTTGGAAATCGCTTACATTGATTTTGATTTTCTTATTTTCAAACATCTCTTTTTCTCTCTTTTAAATTTATTACCAAATCTCTCTGGTTAATTCTGGGCCGGCTGCTGTTTTCAATAAAATCTTTTTATCTGGCAGTCTCAGATATTCTTTCAAAGCGAATCCACCTTTTGAGGTGATCACTTGTGTATCGAATTGTTCAAAAAAATCAGGGTGGGATTGGATTGCCGCATTCGGCAATCCAATCGGAGAATCGGCATAGATCAAAAGATCGAAATCACTGGTTTCTTTTACTGCTTGGATCCCAGTAGTCAATTCAAATCCCAGACTGCCGCCAACGCCCCACTTGTAACCTGACAATAATTCTCTAGCGACATGATATTGCTGATAAACAGGAAATTGAGCGATTTCTGACTGGCGAAAAGATTCTTGATCAATGATTTCCCACGGATGGACCACTTTTTGGACAGCCTGCATCGGGATCTCCAAAGCCAAGCGTTGGTTGCGCGCAAATCCTCGCAATCCTATCCCTAACTGTGAAGGGTCCTTCGGCAATGCTCGGCGAACAGTTCCATACATCTTCTCTGACAGAATGAGCCACTCTGGAAGTGTCTGCTGTTCAATTACTTGTTTATCAAAAATAACGACATCATGTGCTTGAATCATTTTTATGCATCCCACTCTTCATTCATTTTGTTGCGAACTTTGTTTGTTTCTACTCGTCCCATTTTTACGGCTGTTTCGTTCGTATAACGGGCAGTTAACATGGTGTCATCATTTTCCCGTACATCTTTGATTGCTTCATTGATGGCACGGATCACTTCTTCTACGTGTGCTTCAGAAGCTTCTTGATCTGTGATGTCTTTCAGGAATTCATGGATGGCTCCTAATTTTGTGTAATTGTTGATATCGTAAGCGATAGCAGGTACTTTTTCTGCGGCTGCTTCGATTTCAGCGATCGAACGTTTCGTTACTCGAGCGGCACTGGCTTTAGACATCGCTTGGACAGTGATCTCACTACTGTTCAGGGCAATCAAGCGACTAGATTGAAGACCATGTGCCAAAAATGCACCAGAGATAGCATTGCCGACGATCAGTCCGATGACTGGATGTCCAGCTTGGCGTAATTTCGCATAAGCAGCAGCACTGTTTGCCAAAGCAACGTGGATACCGATCAATTCTTCGTTATAGCCATACGCTTGACTTGGTACATCAATGACAACAACGATTGGACGTTTCACTGCTTTGTTCTTGTCTTCTTCGTATACATGATCCAAGATCTGTCCCATACGGAAGCCTTCTACTAATCCGACTTCCCCATTGCGTACGCGATACATTGGATTTTTAGGATCTGGAACGATCGAAGTCACGACTGCTTCTTCTGAGAATTTATTGGATGTGCCATAATAAACGGTACTGATAGAAGAAGTTGGATTTTCCATGCCAGTCAATGCTTGGAACCAGTCATAGCCGACACTTTCAGCTGCTGGTTTGTCACCTTCAGTTATACGAGGCAAATCGATCGCTTTTGCTTGATGGCTGGCGATTGCTTCGTTGTATTCATCAATAGCCATTGGTTTCGACAGATCCAATGATTCCAATAATGATAAATAAAAGGCTGAATTTTCGCTTCGGTGTGTGTCTTTGCGTTCGTTCATCGCAGAAACGACTGCTTCTTTGATCGATTCCACGCTATCTGTGACTAATTCGTCAATGATCTTTGATTCTACGCGTTGATGAGAACCTAATGTATTCCAGATCAAGTCTTTGTCACTAGAATCAAATTCACGGACGCCAGCTTCTTGCTCGATTACTTCTGGACCATTCAAACCGACTCTGGCTTTTTTTGTGGCGATCAAATAACTCATCAATGCGGAAGTGATGGACATCCCGCCGAATGAACCGACACGTCCAGGGATCAAGCCGATCACTGGGACATATTGTTTGAGTGCAATGATCAGGTTTCCTATTTCTGAGATAGAAAGCAGACCGTAATTTGCTTCTTGCAGACGGACACCGCCTGTATCTAAAACGATAATAGGAAATAGTTCGTTTCCTTTTTTGTTTTCTTCTAATGCATGTTCTAAAGCTGAAATGATCTTAGCGCCTGAAACTTCACCGATCCCGCCACCTTGGAATTTTCCTTCCATGGCAATGACAAGGGCATTTTTCCCGTCGATTTTCCCACGGCTGACGACGATTCCGTCATCACTTTCAGGAACGATCCCTTGTGCGATCAAGTTTGGTGCGATCATTTGGTCAAAAGGTCCGATCAATTCGCGCCCATTGTCCAATAAAGCATTGACCCGATCTCTGGCGTTTAATTCTACAAAACTATTTTTCATCTGATAGTTCCTCCATTGCTTGCGTCAATCGCAGATATACGACACCTGGAGTTGCTCCGAAGTCGTTGATCACGATATTTGCTGAAATTGGGTAACGATCAAAAAATCTCGTTAATACGTTGTTCCACACTTCGCCGAACCCATCGCTTCCTGTGTAGATGCTGACAGTTGTTTCTGTATTGTCAGTTGGAAACATCAAAATTTCCAAATCACCGGAACCGACGACTCCTACGTGGATCTTTTTCTTGATTGGTTGTTTTGTCTGGTAGCTGTAAGATAATTGCTCCATGAATCTCTCCCCTTTTTATGGGAGTGGTACATCGGTAAATCCACTCTCATTCTTTTCACTTCGAATAGATATTCTTTGTTTGCTTGTCTTTTCAAAAAATAATTCTGAACAGCTGTTTTTATGACCAAGTTCTGAATTTCATTGGTGGTTCATACAATCCATCTGACCATTCGATCAAATCATCGACTGTTTGAGCAGCCAATAGAGAACGCTTAGCATCACTGCGTTTGATCCCTAGATCTTCAGGCAATTTCACGATACCTGCTTGACGCAATTCGTCTAAAGATTCTTTTGTGCTGGTCATTCCTAGAGGCGTCACTCCTCCGATTGCTGCGATCGCTGCTTGACGTTCTTCTTTGTTTTTTGCTTTGTACAGATAAGCGATCCCTTCTTCGGTGACGATATGTGTTGTGTCTTCGCTGTAGATCATGACAGGTGCATTGGCAAGACCTGCTTGTTCTTGCACGGCTAATGCGTCAAGTTCTTCGACGAATACCGGTTTTTTGTTTGCGCCATAAGTTTCGACCATTTGTACAACTAGTTTTTGACCTTTGCCTAATGGATCGTTCGTGTCGCGAAGGGATTGCCATGCTGGTGTCGAATGACGACGTCCACCAGGGTTGTGTCCCATGTTTGGTGCGCCACCGAAACCAGATAGACGACCTTTTGTAACAGTGGAAGAATTTCCTGTGTAGTCTAATTGTAGCGTCGAACCGATGAACATATCGATCGCATATTGACCGGCTGCTTGAGAAAGTGTCCGGTTGCTACGCATGGTGCCGTCTTTTCCGACAAAGAAGACATCAGGACGAGCGGCGATATATTTTTCCATTCCGACTTCACCGCCAAAGCTGTGGATGCTTTCGACCCAGCCTGATTCGATTGCTGGAATCATCGTTGGATGTGGATTCAATACCCAGTTCTTAGCGATTTTCCCTTTCAATCCTAGTGATTCACCGTATGTTGGCAAAAGCAGTTCGATCGCAGCTGTATTGAACCCGATTCCGTGGTTCAATGATTGTACGCCGTGTTCTGCATAGATCCCTTTGATTGCCATCATCGCCATCAGGATTTGGATCTCTGTGATGTTTTGTGGGTCACGTGTGAACAATGCTTCTAACTGATAAGGTTCATCCGCAGCAACAACGACATCCACCCAGTCTCCCGGAATATCGACACGTGGCAATTCGTCGACGACTTCATTTACTTGGACAATGACGATCCCGTCTTTGAAAGCAGCTGCTTCGACGATCGTTGGTGTTTCTTCTGTATTGAATCCTGTATATAGATTCCCGTCTTTGTCTGCTTTATCTGCAGCGACTAAAACAACGTTTGGGATCAAATCAATGAATAAGCGTCCATAAAGTTCTAGGTATGTGTGGATATCGCCTAATTTCATTGTGCCGTCTTCGATCATTTGAGCAACGCGAAGGCTTTGTGCGCCTGCGTAAGAAAAGTCCATTTTGCTGGCGATTCCTTTTTCGAAAATATTCAAATGTTCCGGTCTTGAGATACTCGACATGATCATGTGCAGATCATTGATTTTTTCTGCATCGACTTTTTCCAGGCTTTCTGAAAGAAAACTTGCTTGTTTTTGGTTGTCGCCTTCTAAAACGACCTTATCTCCAGGAGCGATCAATGCTTCCAGAACTTCAACGATTTTGTCAGTATCTACGTATTTACCGTTCATCAAATGACTGATTTTTTCTAATCGCTGCGCTTTTTTTTCGCGTTTAGAAGCCCAATTGCGTGTTGGTTTTTCCATGAAATTCATCTCCATTTTTGATATAAAAACGCGGCATCATCAATGCCATGCTGGTCTAGATTGATTGTACGAATATCTTTTTCTACCCCAAATTTTGCATGAATCAGCTTTGTTAAAGTATTGCCAGGGGGAAATTCAATCGTCAGGTCCATTCCCAGTTCTTTTGCCAAGTCCATCATCTGATTCCATTGAACAGGATGGGCAATGTTTTCCAGCAGGTCTTTTCGGATCTCTTCTGCCTCTTTCGTTGCCCGAGCGTCTGTATTCTTCAAGTACAGGTATTTTGCATCTGATATCTGAGCTGACTGGATATACGGAGTGAATCTGTCAACTGTGTCCTCCATCAAGATGCAGTGAGAAGGTACTGGAACTTTCAGCAGTTTAGCAGTTTGCGCTTGTCGTTTTTTAGCTTCTGCTAATGTTTTTTCCAGTCCTGAGATACTGCCGGACAAGGTATGCTGCATCGGGCAGTTTTCATTCGAGAGATAGACTGGATAAGCTGGATCGAATGTTTCTTTTAAAAGCTGTTCTGCTTCGCTTCGGGTCAATCCAACGACCACCCCCATCGCATACCCGCTTGGATAGGATTCTTTCATCAAAACAGCACGGTGATAAACCAATTCTGCAGCCGTTTCAAATGTCAATGCTCCACAAGCCACTGCTGCGCTGAAAGCTCCGATCGAATGTCCTGCGACGATTTCAGGAAAAATATGATTTTTTTCCATTTCGTCCAGATAAAAAACGGCTTTCGTCAATAATGCCAACTGGATAAATACAGTATCTTGTAGCATTTGTTCATTATCGATCAAGCGATAGCCCGTAACGTTTTCTACACGGTCCAGATATTCAATCGGTACATCCGATAACATCCCCAATTTTTGGCTTCCCTGACCAGGAAATAAAAATCCTGTACTCATGGATGGTCCCTCCTTTGGCACTTACTTTTTCCACTGTTATATTAGTAAAGTTCTGCTATAATAAAAAATACCGAAAAAAGAAAAAACCATAACAAAAAGGTATGAATCGGGTGTGAAGCAGTGAAACTACTCCATTTGCAGTATTTTAAAAAGGTATTCGAAACGCAAAATATCACGCAGTCTGCGAAAGAATTATTTATTTCTCAGCCTGCATTGAGTCGTGCAATCAAGCATTTGGAAAATGAATTAGGCGTTCCTCTTTTCTATCATAAAGGACGTAATATCGAGCCGACGATCTACGCGGAAGAATTCTATCCTTATGCAGTAAAAACATTGGAAACACTAGAAGAAGGAATCAAGACAGTTTCTTCAGTCAATGAAAAAATCGTGACCTCTGTCATTTTGTATCTAGAGGTTGCTTCTGTCTCGATCCCTAATCTCGTACGTATTTTTTTAGAAAAACATCCTGATATCCAATTGTCCATCATGCAGCATCATCTACCTGAAGAGGTGACCGATCCGGTGTTGTACATCACGTCGGAAACAAAACCAGGATTGACAAATGTCCCTATCATCGAAGAACCGGTCTTTGTCGCAGTGCCAAAGAATCATCCGCTAGCAAAAAAAGAAAAGCTGGAGCTAGAAGACATCCAGCGAACACCGCTTCTGATGCTGTCTAAAAACAATGCCTTTCGACACACATTGGATGTCGCTCTCGAAGCCAAAAACATCGAACTTTCGATCAGCTCGACTACAGACGATCCCGCGACATTGCGATCGATCATCAAACAGGGGCTAGCGATCAGCTTTTTCCCGAAGATCTCATGGTCCTATGATGAGAAAGATGCCTTCGTTTTAAAAGAGATCGCTGATCTTCCGTTGACCCGGACGATTTATTTATCTTCGACTTTTACTAAAGATCATCCACTGGTCAAGATGATCGCCAAGACTATGAAAGAATTTTATTTGGGATAAAAAAACACCGTTGTTTCAAGTCTCCACTCAAAACAACGGTGTTTTTTTTCTTATTTCTGAGTCAATTCAAAACTGGCATCGATCAGCTGCATCAGTTCATCCGGATTTTTTATCTTGCGTATATCAACGGTGATCCAGTGCTCCTTGTTCATATGATAAGCTTGAAAATAGCCCTCTTTCCCTCGTAACAGTCCGCCTAGCTCAGGTTCGACCTTCAAATCGATGATGTCTATCGCGCCAGTACCTGAACCGTATAATTTTTCCTCTGGGATATTCATCAATAACCCAAACCATTTTTTGTTTTTTCGATGTCTGAATACGCAGTAATCCGGAAATTTCTTAAAGACATGCTCCGGATTCAATTGATAGGTCTCCTCTATATAGTCAATGATCTCTTGTTTCGTTGCCACACTGTCCCACTTCTTTCGCCCCATAGATACATAATTTTCTTTACTTAAAAATACCATATAAATGCAAGAAAAATCAAAAGCAAGCATATAGCAAGATTGTGTTATTCCCTCGCGCTGTTCTCTTTCACTGCTTTCCGATAAAAAAGGAGGAGGGCACTGAACCATAAGAAAGAATATAGCGGGACAAATCTGGTGGCTGGTTCAACCAACAAACTGATCCCTACTGCACAAAAAAATGCGATCACTAGCTTATCCCTGTAAACAATGCGTTGAGAGTTTGCCGTTTTTCTTTCTTTGACCATCTGGATATGTGCATAAAGAATCGAAGACCAAACAAATAAAAAACAAGAAGTCGTCATCCCTGCTAACAATTGGAACAAGATTCTGCTATCTGCTACAAAAAAATGTAGGCATAGACCGACAAAAAACAGTCCTGCAGTAAACAAGATCCCATGCACAGGTACCCCTCGTGAAGAAATAGCTGAGAACCAGTTGGGCAATCTTTTTTCTTTTGCTGTATCGTATAAAATACGGCTTGTACTGTAAATCGCACTGTTGGCAGAAGAAAGCGAGGCGACGAGGACGATATTATTGATGATCGCAGCTCCACTTTGACAATGGATCATCTGAAGCATCGTGACTAATGGGCTTTCCTTTAAATCCAGTTGCTGCCACGGGACAACGAGCAAGATCGCTAAAATCGTCCCTATGTAGAAAAACAGGATACGCCAAGGAAGACAATCGATTGCTTTTTTCATGTTGTTTCGGGGATCACTCGTTTCACCAACAGTCAGTCCAATCATTTCTACACCGGCAAAACTGAATAAGACCATCGGCAAAGAAGCCAAGAGACCTTTCACGCCGAATGGAAACAAAGAAGCGACTCTTCCAAAATTTTCCCTGACGCCGATCGTTTGTGTATGGAAGGACCAGATACAAAGTCCTGTTCCCAGCAAAATGAAAAGAAGGATACCGATGATCTTGATGATCGAAAAGACAGACTCCAATTCTCCAAACCATTTCACTGCTATCATATTGATCATTCCCAGTAAACACAACGTTACCACACCACTCATCAAGGCAGGGATGTCAGGAAACCAAAAATGGATGTATAGACCGATCGCTGTCAATTCTGACAAACCGCCACCTACCCAGCAAAGCCAATAAGTCCAATTGACCAAAAATGCCCATTTTCCTCCTAAATAATAGTCAATAAAATCACCGATCGACTGGAAGGTGCCGCCGATCAAAAATAGGTCCCCCATCGCCCGCATCATCGCGTAGACCGCCAGACCGCATATCAAATAAGTGAGCAGAACTGAAGGTCCGGCTAATTTTATGGCCTTTGCTGACCCTAAAAACAATCCTGTCCCAATTGCGCCGCCTAAAGCAATCAGCTGGATATTCCGATTCGTCAGCGACTGTTTCATCCTTGTTTTTTCCATTCTGCTCACCTTTTTTCTATTCTTCTTTCATTCGTTTCACTACTTCTTGTTCCCATGACGGTTTTTTGAACTTTTCTATCAATAACGGTGCACAGAACAACACGATACTAATGATGGTCACAGCGATCAAGTTGATTAAGGTCCCGGCTTTCATCGTCAGCCCGACTGAAAAACAGATCGAGGAAAATAACAGAATGACCACAAACCAAAGTGCCCAATCGCTTTTACTGTCTTTCTTCCCGATCTTGAACGGACGTGGAATCTCAGGATGCGATTGGCGCAGTTTCAAAATAGCGATCCCCATGATCACGTAGACGATACAATAAATGACGGTCGTTGAGTTCACGAGCATTAAAAATGCCTGATTGACTCCAGGGATCAGCAGATAAAAGAGTGAAAAGATCGAAATAATGACGGATTGAGTCAAAATGACTGCTTTTGACACATCATATTGGTTGGTCTTCCAAAATTTGAATTTTGGCGGATAGGCTCCTTTTCGCGCACTTTCAGTTACAGTTTTTGCTGGTCCAGATGCCCAAGCTGACAATTGGACTGCTACACCGACGAAAACAAGAAGGCTGAACAGATTGACCACCAAATGAGGCAACCCTAATATCTGACAGTAGATCGAGATCGATTGCGCAATATTGTTCAGTTCCATCTGGCCTTTTGGTACGACATTTGCTACGACCAATGCATTCAGTATATTCACGAAAAATAAAAAGACGAGTGCTGCAAAGATGCCTTTGATATAAGTTTTGACTGGATTCTTCAATCGAGTGATATATACGGACGACATCTCAATCCCGGTAAAAATAAACATGATCGGTGCAAAATAAACGAAGGATTTTGCCGTAGAAGCATCTGGAATCAGCTTTTCTAAAGAAAATTTCCCTAATGATCCTGTAGGTACGATCCCAACTTTGACCCATGCAGCAATCCCTAACAAAAGCATCATCGCTAAAGGAATATAAAGTCCTAGCCAGACCCCGATCTTACCGCCGATTTTAGCCATGTCAAATTTCAGATTCAAGAATGTGATGATCCAGTAAACAACTAAAATAACGACAAGTGTGAATTTGCTATTCAATCCCAAGGGTACGTTATCGATGATATTCCCAAATAAAGGAGCTAATGCTGAAGCAACCATGACCATTCCAGGAAACATCTGCACCCATAATAGCCATGAAACGACGAATCCCCATTTTTTTCCTAACGAATTGGAGACCCACAGCTCTGGACCGCCGTTTTTCGGGAACATCCCGGCAAATTCTCCGGAGATCAAAGAGATAGGAAAAGCGTACAATAATACTGCTACAAGCATATAAAACAGCATCGTCCAGCCAGTAGCCGCCACATCCGGTATATTTCTAACACTTGCTACAAGTGCACAAGTCATCCCGATAAATGTCAACGTCGTGATTTGTTTGGATGAATCAGAAGTTCCCATTATTTTTCCTTCTTTCGGTAGAATAGAGTGAGTAAAACCGGCACCTTTTCTAGTCTAGATCCAAGTAGTTCGTTTCATTTTCTTAGACAGACCTCGTCCCGGTTTTTCTCTTCTCTAAAAATATATACGTGCAAATCAAAAATTTTTTTATCTCAGAGAATGAAAAGCTGGGGGAAACACACAGTCATTGTTTCAACTGTCTGTCAGCTTCTCTCTCCGATATCGTTTTTTCTTTATCTGACACAGATCGTTCTTATTCGATGACCTCATTCAGTTTCTTTTCCATCGCTTCTGTGATCGCTTTGCTGTAAAAGTCAAAAATCGTATCATCATTCAGATAAGGGGTCATGATGGCTGCTCGAAGCAGCGTGACTTTTTTCTCCTTTTGCCACTCTTCTTTTGACAATCCCATGTTTTCAATGAATTTGATCGGTGAATCGCCATAATCTGCTTGAGTAAATGTCGTATGAGAAGTAATGAAACGTTCGTCATAGACATCGCCGTCCATGTAAGAAGCATGATCGAACATTTTTTCGTTCAATTCATTGATTGCTTTCAAATCTGTACAATCTTGTACTTTAAATACCCAGTCGACCATATTGAAATCTGGATGGTTCAGCGGATAGACTTCGATCGTTTTTCCTTTTACAGTAAAGCGCAATTGACCTAAAAATTCTCTGAAACGTTGCGCTGCTTCGATCGAGGCGCCAATCAGCTGACCATACCCAGTCACATTCAAAGGCAGTACTCGATGTGCTGTCCAGACTGCTGCCGCCGTCGCTCCTGCTTTTGAGCCTTCCAAAATATAGGCACCTAGCATATCTGGTGCTTTGACTGATTTTTCGAATACATAAGGCGCAAAATAAGAGATGATATTTCGCATATCCTTGTGTTTTAGGACGATTCCTCCTGCTGCGTAAGGGACATACCCCATTTTGTGCGGGTCAACAGTCACGGATTCTGCTTCTGAGATTGCTTTGAACCCGTCATATACGCTTTTATCGATGGTTACGCAATGATGGAAAACATTATGTTCTTCAAAGAATTCAGCTAATGATTCATAAGGGACGAATTCACCAGCTTCATTTAAGAACAAGGAACGACCGTAACCGCCGTACGCAGCGTCGACATGCAGATAGAAGTAGATCCCTTCTTCTTTGAGTTCTTCCCGCAAAGCGATGATTTTATTCACACTATCTACTTGACCTTCTTCTGTCGTTCCTACTACAGCCACGACACCTAGAATCGGGATTTTTTGCTCTGCTAGTTCGCGGATCGTCTGTTCCAAAGCTTTTGTGTCCATCCGATAATCGTCTTGTACAGGAATAGCGATCATTTGATCCAGTCCGACTCCGCAGATGTCCAAGGCTTTCATCCAAGAATAATGTTTAGTCTGGGGAACTAGCCATTTCCCTAATTTTTGGATATGTTTTCCACTTCTAGAAGAAGCTGCTTTCACGCGATCCAGTTCTTCATCACTGAATTGTTCAACCATTTCTAAAATCTCTTCCACAGAAAGATTCAATAATTCCCATTCTGTTCTTCCCTGTACTTTTTCTGGCAAGACTTCTTGGACAGCTAAAGGAATCGATTTGATACAGCGGGCATACCATAACCCTTCCAAATTTGCGATAGATCCGTCTGCTGCGATGTGTCCCCAACCGTCTGGCATGCTGAATAATGCGGCTAGATCATTTCCTACCTCCGCTTCCATCTGAGAAGTCGCCATGGATGATTCTAGCGCGACATTGTTAGGGTTCCAAAGCATCGCATAATTGTAGGCTAATAAAGAGGGCATCAGCGTTTCTGCATTCATTTGTCCCCAATATCTCCCTGCTGAATGCCATGGGATCGAACCTGAGCGAAGTCGCCGGCTCACTTCATCTAAGACTTTCATCATATGTTCACGAGTGGCTAAGTAACTTGGTGCTGTTTTATCTGCCTCACTGATAGCCGGCATGTCAGAAGGAAGATAATTTTCTCGCCACCCCAGATGTTCATCGACCATCTTATTCAACAGCATTTTATACACTGCTCCATTTTCAGCTTTGTCGCCAATAAAGACGGCTTTGATATCCATATCTCTCATGTTCGTTTCCTCCTATTTTTTTTGTTGGCCAACATTTCGTAAATGCAGATATTCTGTTTTATCTGTATCACATCTCTGACTATACGGCGAAAAATGAGAAAAATTTTTTTATAACATCAAAATAGTTACGCTTTTTTCGAAAAAAAAGAAATAAAATCGGATTTTTCTGAAAATTCCGCTTTTAAAGCCGAACGATCGAAAAAGCCGAAAAAATAGAGCGTACGTATAATCATAAGAAACATCTGTTTTTTATTAAAAAGACCATCTCCATAAGCGAATGAATTCTAACTTTTCTGTCTCTTCGTCCGCTTCCTTTTTGTCTCCTTCGCTTTTTGATCATTTTTCACAAACTTTCTATATAGCTATTTTTTTCATTTTTCATTTTTTATAACAAAAAAAACAATTAATAACAGTCAGTTTATAATCATTTCAGAAATTAATTGATGCTTTCATTTTTAAATCATGGCATAATTGTTTCTATCTTGTGCAAAAACATACAATGTGGAGGATTTTTAATGATTGAAGAATACATTGAGAAAAGTATCTTGCGTCAGTTATTTTTATGCGGGCAATTTTACGTAAATAAAGAAATAAATCTAGACACTTGCTCAACATTATTACAAGTCTGCAAAACCACTTTGCTAAATGACATCAAGAATCTGACAAAAGAGCTGGAAGAATCTATCGTCTACAGACAGAGGGAAAAAGAACGTTATTCCTTGTATTTTTCAGAAAACGTGTCGCGCTTCCAGCTGATGCAAAGGATCGCTCGTCATTCTTTGTTCCTAAAAACTTGTCTGCTTTATTTGGAGAACGAACCTGACTACATCCAATTAACCGAAATCGAATTTGTTTCTGTCAGTAAAGCATATTCATTAAAAAAACAAGTGTTGAGTTATTTTCAAGAGTGCGGGATCACCATCGAGCATTGTTCTCCCCGCTTCTCAGAAATGGAGCGCCGCTTGTTGCTGCTCAACGTGTATTATCGACTAGGTTTTTCCAATGGAGAAAAGGTTCCATCTGACTACATGGACCATGCGAATCGCTTTATCAATGCTGTGACGGAAAAATGCGGGAGGATTTATAATAAGGAAAATCGGGAAATTTTGCGTATAGGTTTCTTGATCAGTTATTTGAACCAGCATAAACATCCTCTGATCATCGATCTTCCTTTTGTCGAAGCTCTCAAGAAACGTCCTGTCTATCGATTTGTCGCTGACGCTTGGCAAAACGATGCCTTCAAGGAATATTATTATGATGATGAATTCTATTTTATTCTTTCATTATTTAATTTATGTGATTACGGATTTGATTCTTATGAAGCAATTGAAAAAGACTTTCGTCAGCTCCATCAGGTCTTTATTGAGGAAAGTGATGAGATCCAAGCGTTGATTTCTTTATTTGAAGAGCATTTCGACCGTGCCTTTTTTGGAAACAGGCCATTTGAACGTGCACTGATCCATCTCATGCGTTCCACGTGGGACAACTATCAGTTATTTATGCCGGAAAAATTTTATCTTCTGACGCCTGATCAGCTCCAGTTATTGAAAGTGGTACAATCACTGATACACACTTGGTCGAAACGACTCCCTTATGATTTACGGATAAACAGCAATTGTCTTCGTGCGTTTGTCGTCGAATTAAGCGGGATTCTTCGATTGGATAAAACACAGCTACAGGCTTTCATCGTAACGAATTCAGATGTCAACTATCTGATCTATCGTGATGCACTAGAGTCCGTCTCCACTTGTACGATCCAAGTCACGCCCACCATCTATAACAAGCTTTCTGAGGAACTGATCATCTTGGCTGATCAGTCGGATCATCGTGTTTTTTGCGAACGAACACTTTATACGAAAGCTGCAACTTGCTGTCCGAACATCGTCCCGATAACAGTCGATACCATCGAGCAATCGATTTTACTTGCTGTTCAGCAATAAAAAAACGTGCTGCTTCCCAATCTGGAAAGTAGTACGTTTTCTCATTCTTTGACATCGGCAGGTCCGATTTCTTTATTTAAAAAATACGAAATAATCGTTCGGATAACTACTAGTGCAGCCAATTGGAATACATCCTCTAGCGTAGGCTTGATGATCGATTCGATGATTCCTGCAGATATCAGGACTTCTAAGCTTAGCAGGATATAACCGCCGAGCATCTTTTTTATAGCATTGTTTTTAGTGATCCGGGTCGTTTTATCTGGAGCTTCTGTCATAGAGAACTTCAAGAAATCTTTGATCGATAAGAAAACACCCCATAATAATATAGCGATCGCAAAAATATCTAAAATCAGCACGAGCCACTCAAGATACGGATAGAGCTGTGCCATCACATCTGTTTTCATTTGGTCTCGCCTCTTTCATTCTTTGCTTTATCTGTGATCTCAAGATTCAAAAAGTACGAAATAATCGTTCGTATGATGATGATCAATGCAAGTTTCAAGATATCTGTCCAGGTTGGCTTGATCACTGATTCGATGATATCTGCTACAACTAGTACCTCTAAGCTCAATAAGATGTAGCTGGCTAGCAATTTCCGTACATCTGCATTCCGTTTGTTCCTTGTCGCATAATCCTTTTTCAGCGGATGCTGACTCAATAGATTTTTAAGAACCAAAACGAGCCCGACCAGCAAAATAATGATCGAACAGATATTTAAAATAGCAATAATCCAATCTAAATAACCGATCAATTGTGTGTCAAACATTGCGTCTCCACCTGTCTTTTTCCATTTAAAGGCCGATACTTTTCATAAGCTATCATTCTTTTGACTATACAGCTACGTATCTGTTACCTATTGTAAAAGAAAACAGATATTTCCGTCCACTCATATGAAAAACAGCCGTGACACTCATCCACTTTGGATAGGTGCAAAGGCTGTCTTTACTAATAGCAGCATTCAAATCAAGATAGCTCTAAAACTAGGCAGAGTCCAAACCCCAACGCTTTACAGTTTTGGAAGCATTCAAATCAACATAGCTCTAAAACAAGGAGCAACGTACGGCGGTGACAACAAGCGTTTTGGAAGCATTCAAATCAACATAGCTCTAAAACTATTTCTTTATCGAATCGGTATCTTCTACAGTTTTGGAAGCATTCAAATCAACATAGCTCTAAAACCGCTATGGGTTGGGTTGGCTCGACTTGGATGTTTTGGAAGCATTCAAATCAACATAGCTCTAAAACCTCGCAGAAAAAATTTTTCTTCGACGTTTCGTAATCACGCTACTCGTTCATAGCAAAACTTCAGCTTTGAATGTTTCTTGTTTCCATGATTATACCATGTTTTCCAAATTCAAAAAATAGTCTTTATCCAATACAAATTGTTTTGTTCCTTTGATCGTACGCGGCTCTACAAATAACACTTCCATATGATATAGCGAAATATAATCTTGCACTTCGCTGATTTCTTCTTCCGTGAGATAGGAACACACATTGATCAAAACCAATAGTTTTTTCTTGGACAAGTATTTATAAACCTGAAGCAATTCAAGTAATTTCTCAAAAATAGTATCACTTCTTGTCTCGATCTTGATACCCAATGCTTTGAACAATTCCAAGACCGTAATCTCGTCCCCTTCTAAATCGAGTTCATGATCCAGCAGCTCGTACCCGATCAATTCACTGATCGTCGCTGTCAGTTTATCAATCATGGATTTCACTTCTACTTTCTCATTGAGCTGACGCTCCAAATCTGCGTAGATCAATTTTAAAGTCGATGCCGAATTGATGTCAAAACCTAAAATATCCGTGATGATCAATAAATCTGACTCTTTTAATTCTTTGTATTTTTCGTTGAACAACTTTAGTTCCTTCGCTTCACTGTACTGATAGAACCATTTCACGACTTTTGCAAACACAGTAACATCTTCTACGATTAAAAATGTGGCCTTTTCCAGTGGCAGCGGCTGTTCCAATAATGGAAAATTAAGATTCAGCATCCTCGTCCTCCCCTAGATAAATGACCCGCTTATCCGAATTAGCCACACTTGTATCTCTTTCCCCGCTCAAATAAACCATACGCGCGAATTGTTTTTCCGTTACCGTGAGTAGTGTGACAAATCCTTTTTTGGGGTTATTGTTTTTTAATCGTTTCAGCATAGCCTGACTGGCTGTAGGATTCAGCAACAATTTGCTGTAAACGGAAAACTGGTGCATGATGAATCCTTCACTCAATAAAAATTTCCGGAATTTCCTGTATGCTTTACGTTCATCTGCTGTTTCAGTGGGCATATCAAACATTAAGATCATTCTCATATAGCGATAACTCATATCCGAAATTGAGGGACTCCTTCCGTCTCGTTATTCAATACTTTGATTATTTTACTCGTATAATCCGATACGATATTGGTAAGAAACATTTCTTTTTTTCCATAACTGTATTTATTGGTAAATAAATCAAATAATCGTCGCTTGATCACAGGAAATTCGCAGTTGCGGTAGTGATAAACAAGCTCGTCTACGATCGGCCGGAATGGCTCCATGAAATCACTAGCCAAATTAAAATCATTGAACTGATTCGCATGTTTCAAGCCAAACTGTGTCATACAACCATTTTTCACGATTTCTCGGGCAAACATGCTCAATAACAGTGTATATCCGTAATCTAATCCTGCATCGATTTCATTGTTTTCTTCACGAGTAAACTTCGTGCCGAACAATGTTTGAAAATAGATTCTCGCAGCATGTCCTTCGCGATTCGTCGGGTCAAATTCAAGCAAGCCTCCGTGCAGATCTCGTATTGATTCAGCTTTTTCAGTAAATGATCGCTGCTGCAAGAAGCTGCTTTGATTCTGGATTTTCTGGGAAATGATCGCTGTCCATACTTGCCCCTTTTTTTCAGGAGACCACTCCAATTGCCGCGTCAACTGCAAACTACTGTCATGTCGACTGTAAAACGGCAACAGTTTAGCAATAGGCAGTCGTTTGTCGTCACAAAACAGTACAAGTATTTTCTCATCGACTAATCGTTTCAAGAGCATCGTTGTGATAGTGATATCTGTGGTTTCCAATAACAGCACATCAATTTCCGACAGGTGGAGACGTTCGGTTCTTTCAGCATTTTTGAAAATCAGATGATTATTTGCGTATGCTAATTTTGAATGTGTGTTGACCACTACTGTGCGCCATCCCATCTACTTTCCCAACCTGATCCGAGTTTCATACAATCCGGTGATCGATTGATGAATGATCGTTGACTGCCAGATCTCAGTCAAGCTAGTATATCTTTTTCGCGGGATCGTTACATCAAAAAATTTGAAATCAGCCGGTGCACCTATTGCGTTGAACTGCATGAGATTGACAAAAGAGCTTGCTAGTTTAGCTATATCGCCCGTTTGGTTTTCTTTGTAGAGTTTTTCCAGTTTCTCACTATTTTTCTCTGCCAACGTATATTTTCCTGCAAATTCGAGAACACGATCGAACACTTCTGAAAACTCTTTGTGATGTTCATTAACATAGTCAAAGCTTTCTTTGTGAGAGATTTCATCGTAATGTTTCGCATGATAAAGAAGTGTGACTAAATGCTCCGGCAAGAGAAATGAATTGGCTTTTTGAGCTTCCTTGTTGCTTGCAACCATTCGTTTACGCCCATTTTCTAGTTCAAATAACGTGTATTTAGGCAGTTTCATCTTAATTTCTGCATGTTCGTATCCTTTGTTTTTCAAAAATAAAACTGGGGCTTGTTCAAATGCTTCTCTCTCCATGATAGTGATGCCTTCTAGCGCATTTGTCCGTTTGCGAGCTTTTCCTTTTTCATAAGTGAAGGCGATGGTGTAAGCAATAATTGGGCTGCCTAACCCGCCGTATTTAGCTGGATCCCAGTTCTTTTTCCTAGGTAACAGTTTAGAGGAATCCTTTTTAGGTTCAACCGTTTCTTTAGAGAATCCTCCTTTTTGAATTTCTGTTTTTTTCACGACATTCATATGGTGACTGTTGATGACTTTTTTTACCTGAGCGATACTTTTTGATTTGTCCCAGAAAATCTCGCCATTTTCATCGCAAACCGGTGTGTCGCTTTCTAGAAATTTCATGATGTTTGAATACAGTTCTTTTTTTGCTGTCGCTTTGTTTGCTTTATGCGCATTGAATTTCAGATATTCGCCATAAACGAATTCCGGTGCTAACTGTGGGTATTTCTTCAAAAGAGCAAGAGCGACCACTCCGTTCAGGTATGCATCATGTGCGTGATGATATTCATTGATCTCACGTACTTTGTAGATTCCGAACCGGTTTCTGAATTGACTGACCAGTGCAGATTTGAGCGTGATGATCCGAACTTTGTGTATCGGTTCGTTTTTGTCTTCTGTTTTATTGAACCGATGATGTAAAATACCAGCTACTTGTTTGGTGATCTGACGCGTTTCCACCAATTGCCGTTTGATGAACCCCGCTTTGTCTTCTTCCGTCAATTGGATTTTTGTCAGATTATCAAGTTTTCTTTTACTGATCAGCTTAGACGAATACAGGTCGTACCAGAAACTGCTCATTTTTTTCACGACTTTCTCACTTGGTACATCGTCTTTTTTCAAACGATTTTCTTTTGAGGCAACTAAAACTTTGTTGTCTATCGAGTTATCTGTCGTAAAGCTTCTTGGGATGATATGGTCGATATCGTAATCTGATAATCGATGGATATCCAAAGGTGTACCTGTATACATATCTCGACCATTCTGCAAGTAATAGAGATATAATCGGTCTTTTTGCAGGGAGCTGTTGTCGGTCGGATACTCTTTCATCAACTGACTGCCGAAATCTTTGAGTGATTCTTCCAGAGCTTTCAACCGCGGCCGTGAATTTTTGAGTCCTCTGCCCGTCGTTTGGTTTTCTCTTGCCATCTCGACTACGATGTTTGTCGGCTCATAGCCCATGATACCAACGATCTCATCTACGATCTTCAAACTTTGGAGTATCCCTTTTTTGATAGCTGGACTGCCTGTTAATTCTTTGACGATCTCTTCTAGGTTCTCTGTGTCTGTGATCATTTGTGCTTTTTTGATTTCTTTTTTGAACGATAAGCCATCATCATTGATCAACTGCATGAAGTTACGGTTTCGATGATGAGGAAAATCGTCATCATTGATCAGATAATCCAAGATCGTTTTGTTCGTCTGTTTTTCTCGGATTCCTTGGATCAGTTCTTTCGATAATCTGCCCCAACCAGTGTAATGTTTTTTTGTGAGTTTCTTGATCATATGTTTTCCTAAAATCGATTCATAATGACTCAGCCTTGTTTTGATCATTTCCCGGTCCTCAAAAACAGTCAGCGTTTTGATAATTTCTTCAAACATCGGTGCTAGTTCAGGATCCTCCAGCAATTGTCTCATTTCACTTTTGTTTTCACTCAAGGTCAAAAAATCGTGGTACGTTGTATAGGAAGCGTTGAAGGTTTTTTCGATACCAGACAGTTCCGCGTGTTCGATGTCGTATTTCAAATACAAGAATTCTTGTAAATCCTTTTTGGTTACTTTACGATTTTTTTCGAACAATTCACGAAAGATCTCTTTTTTCTCTACGCTGGAAAAATAGTATGTCTGTCCACGTTCATCTTGGTAGCTTACTTTAGTCAACTCGTTAAAGATCGAAAATTTCTGATACAACAGGCTGTTTTTTGGCAATACCTTGTTGTGCGGCATATACATATCTGTATTGATCATCCGTTCGATGAACTGGACAGCAGAGCCCTCCATATCCACCACTTCAGATAAGTTCCAAGGTTTGATTTTTTCTTCTGATTTTCTGATAAGCCACGCAAAAGGGCTACTTTCCTGTTTTTTAGCTAACGGACCGACGTAATATGGGATCCTAAAGGTCAATAAATTCTCTATTTTTGCCTGTTCTTCTTTTAAAAAAGGATAATGCTTTTTCTGGTTCGCAATAATCGCTCTCAACTCGGTCAAATGGATCTGATGCGGGATCACACCGTTATCAAATGTACGCTGTTTCCTCAAAAAATCCTCTTGTTCGATCTTTGTCAGGAACACCTCGCTGCCTCGGATACCAGTCAGTTCTTTTTTGACAAATTTATAGAAATCTTCTTGTGTCGTATGCCCTTCGATATATCCTGCGTATCCATTGACTGATTTATCCCCAAAAAAGGCGCGATATTTTTTCGGCAAGTTCTCTTTCACAAATCGTTTCAGAAGGGCCAAGTCTTCTTTATGTGCATCATAGCGGCTGATCATCCCTGCTGAAAGCTTCGCACGAGTATTTTTCATGCCATCAGAAAGAATCTCAGACAATAAAGCAGCGTCATAGACATTTTTCGCTTGAACAAAAAGATCAATGTAGCTATCGCCGATTTTCTCTAACAATTCGTCAAGATCTTCTTCGTATGTTTCTTTTGAAAATTGCAGTTTTGCTTCTTCTTCTAATCCAAATACATTTTTGAAATTCCCTTGGTTCCCTACCATCAATTTTATAAATTGACTGAGACGTCCATTGGATTTTTCATGCGGGAAATATCTCAGGATAGTTTCTGCTTTTTTTGTTTTCGACATCTTTTCTGTAAAAACTATGGAACAATCGGCCGTTTCATCTAACTTTTCTGTTTGATTGTCGACTGTTTCACTGAATTGCTGGTTATACGTGCTCAGAAATTGACGAAAGGTCTCTTTCACTGAGGAATTCTCCGTGTTCAGTTCACCTTCGATCAAAAAATGTCCCCGATATTTCAAGATATGTGCCATCGCTAAATAAACGAGACGGATGTCCGCCTTTTCTGAAGTGTCAGCTAGTGTTCGTCTCAAATGATAGATCGTCGGGTAAGTCTGATGGTAGCTTTTTTCTTCTTTTATCGTAGCAAAGATTGGATGCTTTGACTGTTTCTTTTCATCCGGGACTAAAAAACTTTCATCCAATCGAGCAAAAAAGTGCGCATCTATATTCGAGATCTCTGGTGCGAATATTTTTTGCAGTTCAAGGATTCTTTGTCTACGCCGTGCTAGCCTTCTGCGAGCAGTTCGCTTGCTTCTTCTTGCTTCAGCAGTCTGACCTTCATCAAAAAGCCGAACGCCCCAAAAGTTTTTCTTCGTACTGCCCTTTTCTGTATTTCCTGCTACTTTCATCTTTTTGGAGACCAGTCGATAGTCATCTGTCAATACGGACCACCCGACGGAATTGGTACCGATATCTAATCCGATCGTATACTCTTTCTTCATGCGCTAAATCATCCTTTCATCCAACAGCTCATCATAATTGAAAAAAAACGAAAACACCTATTGTAAACGCTGTGATTTTTGCTATAATAAATACATTGGTAGCATTCAAATCAATATAGCAAGTTAAAATAAGGCTTTGTCCGTCATCAGCTTTTTTAAAGCAGCGCTGTTCTCGGCGCTTTTTTTATGCCTTTGTTTTCAAAAAAATTCCTCGATATTCCTAACGAAGCAAAAACATTCCCATTGAAATTATATCATATAATTTTTTTAATACGATTCACTTTTTTCTGTTTTACAGACTTTTTGGACGGTGTTTCATTAGTCACAGAAAATATCGATAGTTATTTTTTGTGCGTCGATTTCTGCTATTTTCCTTCTTCCATCTTCTTGTTTTCTGACACGGCATTCAGACACTTGCTCCAATCTGTCCAGATTCCTTTATCGTATCATTTGGCTTTCTCCAAGAAACGCACTATCCTTGAAATTGTAAAGAAGTTTCTAAATCTGAGGAGGTAATTTTCATGAGCAAGAAATGGATCAAAGCAGGTATCGGTTTAGGATTACTCGCATTAAGAGCAGTTTATCTAGGAAAAAAAACAGGATTGCTTGAAGATGACAGCCACTTATACGATGAATTCGAATCTATCTAGTCATTAGTCAACGAGTCCGCACAAAGTTGTAAACATTGGAGGAATCACGATGAAAAAAAGCAAAGCAATCATGATAGGAGCCGGCATCGCCAATATGGCAGCGGCTGTATATTTGATACAAGAAGGCAAATGGAAAGGCGAGCAGATCACTTTCTATTCTTTAGATGATCACGGCTCGAATGATGGAGCACCGACAGATACGGTTACTGATGAATACTGGAATAAAAATCATCCATTGGAAAACCAAAAAGGTTATGTTGCCCGTGGTGGCCGAATGCTCAATTACCGCACCTATGTCGATCTGATGGATCTGTTAAGCAGGATCCCTTCCGCAACGGAACCTGGTATGACGGCTGCCGAAGATACTCGGGACTTCGATGCCAAACATCGTACATTCGATAAAGCACGTTTGATGGAAGGCGGGAAAGGGATCATCGACGGAGGCAAGCTAGGCTTCAACAATAAAGACCGCTTGCTTTTGACAAAACTGATCGCTATGCCTGATTCAGAGGAAGAAAAATTAGATAATGTAACCATCGAAGACTATTTCAAAGATGATCCTCACTTTTTTGAAACAAATTTCTGGTTTATGTGGGAAACTACTTTTGCTTTTCGTACTCGTAGCTCTGCTCAGGAGTTACGACGTTATATGCACCAAATGATTTATGAATTCACTCAAATCGAGCATTTAGTGGGGGTCAACCGGACCCGTTATAATCAGTATGAAAGCATCATGCTGCCATTGATCGATTATTTAAAAGAACAAGGCTGTCAAATCATTTTGAACCGTCGTGTCACAGACTGGACGTTCAAAGATACTGCCATGCAAGATGAGATCACTGTTACAGGATTGAAAATGACTAATACATTGACGCAAGAAGAAGAATATGTCGCAGTCGATGATGATACAGCTGTTATTTTCACTAATGGATCCATCACAGATTCCGCTACGCTTGGCGATTATGAAACACCTGCCGTTGAAAATATGGATTATGGCGCTGCTTCTAGTTTATGGAAAAAGGCAAGCGAACACTTCTATAATCTAGGGAATCCAGATAAATTTTTTGCAGATCGTGACGCAAGCGAATGGGTCAGCTTTACTTTAACGACCAAAAATCATTTGTTATTGAACGAAATCACTCGGATCACGACACAAGAGCCTGGAAATGCGTTGAATTCATTTATTTCGACAACACCGATCACGCCATTAGGACAAAAAGATGTGAATATGTCGATCGTTGTACATCATCAGCCGCATTTCACTTCTCAAAAACCAAATGAAACGGTTATCTGGGGTTACTTCCTCTATCCTAGACGCCGCGGTGAATTCGTAGATAAGCAATATATCAAAATGAACGGGAAAGAAATGCTGGAAGAGCTGATCGGACAATTGTCGAAAGTCGATCCAGGTCCTGGGAATATCCGCGATAAAGAAACAGAAATCTTCGACAGTGTGGTAAATAATATCCCAGTATACATGCCTTATGCTTCGGCATTATTCAATAACCGTGCCAAAAGCGATCGGCCGAAAGTGATTCCGAAACATTCGACAAATCTCGCTTTCACTGGAGAATTTGTCGAGCAGCCTTATCAAATGATTTTCACTGAACAAAGTGCTGTCCGTTCTGGTGAAATCGCTGCGTTCCATTTTGCAGGTATCCCAATGTCGCGTCTTGTCAAAACCCCTCGCTATGATAAGGACATCCCGACACTTGCACGAGCAGCGAAAAAAATGTTCGATTGATTGCTGATCCACCTGTTTCATTCCCCTGCTTTCTCAATCAATCCAAACGCAAGGAGCTGTGACAAAAGTCTTGTCGCAGCTCCTTGTTTTCGTTCAAAATCTTTCATCTGCGGTAATAAGCCTAATTAGATGAAAAATATGGGAAGCTATTTTTATCTGATTGTTCTTACTGCTTGATGCAGAACAGCTTTTTTACGACCTCTATAAACGGTGGTCCACCTGCTGCTTCTCGGCAATAAGTTCACTGCACAAGAAAATATGGGAAGCTATTTTCTGTTCAGTGTCCTTATTCCTTAAAGCAGAACGCAGTTGTCACGACCTCTTCACTAAACGGTGTTCAAAAGCTTGCATCTGCGGTAATAAGCCCAACCAAACGAAAAATATGGAGAGCTATTTTTGTTTGTCTGTTCTTATTACTTGATGCAGGGCAGCTTTTTCACAACCTCTGATTCACAGTGTTCTCCTCACGCACTTTTTTTAACACTATATTCATTCTGCTCAACAGCCAGAAGAAAACTGTTACTCCCAACATCCCAACAGCAAACCAGACAAATATCTCGCCAAAAGAAGTGATATAAGAAGACATCAGCTGATTCATCGCCTGAGAATAATTCGACAGATGATTCGTCAGACTAGACATCCGGATATTTACTACAAGGATCAACCCCAGGAGCTGAAGACTTGCTCCACCTGTAATAAATGAGAGCGCCCGAAAAGAGCTTTTCCACGATCTGTCTACTAAACAAATGACAGCTAAACTACCCAATACTCCAAGAGCCGCAAGAACTGGCAGAGCTGATTTCATCATTTTTTCAGCGACACGGACATTGTCCACAAAAGCGGTTAAATAAGGCGCTTGTATGTATCGTTCAAAAATACCGGTTGCCATATAGCGAATGATTTGGTTGTCCCCTTGATTAAAAATATCTGAGTTGTCCACTGCCTCTTCTTTTTTTCCGTAAGTATCGATCACTGCTTGAAGTTTTTTTTCTACCTCTGCTTGTCCTGTCAACTCAAAGGGTTCTTGTGCGTACATACTGCGGATGAAGTTTTGGATATTGGTGTGTACCAGCTTTTCAGAAACGACTCCAGCGAATTTCCCCGATTCGATGCCGCTCTCATAACCATAGCTGCCGATACTTTCATTTATCTCTTTTGCTACTTGCTGCGCATAGTCTGACTTCACACTTTGATCCAGCATGAATTGCTCGCTGCCAAAAGTCAATAAGAAGCAGCACGCTGTAGCTAAACAAAAAATACTGATCGAACTGACCACGCCGCAAAAGATGCTGATGATCAGCCGACTCTTTCTTTTTTTCATCTTTTCATGTCCCTCCAGATCCTGAACGAATACTATTCCAACTATACCGCACCATTCTTTCGATGCTAAATCTAAAATTTCTGAATTTGGAAATTTTAGGAATTTTACCTTATTTTAATCAACAGAACTTTAAAAGCGTTTCATTATCAAAATGTCTAGAACTCCTTTAGAATAAAATTAGTACAACATTAGAAATTCCACTTTTGACACCACTAGAATCGATGAATCGAAAGGAGAACTACCATGAAAGCAGTAACTTGGCAAGGCAAGCAAAAAATGGAAATCAGAAACGTTGAGGACCCTCGAATCCAAGAACCTACGGACGCGATCATCCGCATCACTGCTACAGCGATTTGCGGCTCTGATCTCCATCTCTATCATCATGGAGAATCAGTACTAGAAAAAGGCTATGTCGTTGGACACGAGCCAATGGGTATCGTGGAAGAAGTAGGCTCTCAGGTTACTACATTGAAAAAAGGGCAACGCGTCGTGATCCCTTTCAATATCAGCTGCGGGCATTGTCATTTCTGTACGCACGAGATGGAAAGCCAATGCGACAATTCAAATCCTGATCAGTTATATGGCGGACTTTTCGGGTTTGGCAGTCTGAATGGCAATCATTGGGGCGGTCAAGCTGAATATTTAAGAGTTCCATATGCAGATAACACCTCTTTTGTTGTGCCAGACAACGATCTTCCTGATGAAAAAGTATTGTTTTTATCGGATATTCTACCGACTGCCTATTGGAGTGTCGAAAATGCAGGTGTTAAAAAAGGCGATACTGTCGTGATTTTAGGATCAGGACCCGTTGGATTATTTGCCCAAAAATTTGCTGCGATGGCAGGTGCCGAGCGAGTAATCGCAGTCGACCCTGTACAGCATCGCCTAGATAAAGCAGCACAATACAATAACGTTGAAACCTACTTTTTAGAGGATACGGGAGAAGCAGGCAAAGAATTATATGAACTTGCCAAAGGAGGAGCTGACGTCATTATCGATTGCGTCGGCATGGATGGACTCGAACCAACGAAAGAAAAGGCGAAGAACCTAGTCAGCCTGCAAAGCGGGACGATCTCCCCTATCCAAATGGCTTCTCAAGCAGTCAAAAAATTCGGCACGGTCCAAGTAACTGGCGTCTATATGACACCCGCTTCTTCTTATCCGCTTCAAGAGTTTTTCATGAGAGATATTTCAGTCAAGCACGGACAGGCGCCAATCATCCATTTGATGCCAAAAATCTATGATATGATCGCACAAGGTTTATTTGATCCAACTCAGATCATCACTCATTCTATGCCTTTAGCAGAAGCAGCTAGAGCCTACGAAATTTTTGACAAAAAAGAAGATAAAAATATCAAAGTCGTATTGAAACCTTGAGATGACAATGAGAAATATAGATACAGGTGATTTTCTATATGCCGAAGATTGAACGAAATACTCACGAGATCGAGATTGGTAAAGAAGAAGATATCGAGATCAAAGGACAGCGTTTCCGACTATATGTCCAAAACCGCTACACATTGATCTCTCTTGCAGTCGATTTGCTGACTGGGATTTTTTACATTTTTGGGAGTTTGGCGACATTGACAAAAATACCTGACCGATATGGTACTTATTGTTATCTTGCGGGAGCTGTTTTCCTAACGCTTCGTCCTATTTTGAGAATCGTACGCAATATCTTCATCTATGACGACAAAAAAGCAAAAGACAAAGAACGTCGATCAAAACAATAAAAATAGCAGCCGATTAGCTGAAGAACATTTTCTCAGCAATCGGCTGTTTCGTTGCTGTCTTATTCGTTACAATAGAGATGAAGGAGGAATTGGATGAAAAAAACAGTTTATGACAACCCTGATTTCTTTACGAATTACAGTCAGATGGCACGAAGCCAAAAAGGCCTGGAAGGAGCTGGTGAATGGTCGGCTCTGGAAAAACTGCTTCCTGATTTCAAAGAAAAATGCGTACTGGATCTTGGATGCGGATATGGCTGGCATTGCAGATATGCTGCTGAACATGGCGCAAAAAAAGTAATAGGCGTCGATTTGTCGAAAAAGATGCTGCAAGTCGCAAAAGAACAGCCATTGTATGGAACGATCACTTATCTCCATGAAGATATTTCAGAAGTTTCTTTTGAAGAAAACACATTCGATATCGTATTCAGCTCCTTAGCGTTCCATTACGTCGAATCATTCGATGCGCTCGTCAAAAAAATCAATCGTTATTTGAAACCAGAAGGACAATTTATTTTTTCTGTCGAACATCCTGTCTTTACTGCTTCTGGTGACCAAGACTGGATTTATGATGATGAGAACCGAATCCAGCACTTTCCAGTCGATCATTATTTTGAAGAAGGAGAACGGCTCACGAATTTTTTGGGATCTCCCGTCAAAAAATACCATCGGACATTGACGACTTATTTAGAGACACTACTCACAACTGGCTTCCAGATCAACCACGTCATTGAGCCCATGCCACCAGAGGATATGATGGATCAACCAGGAATGGAAGATGAAATGCGGCGGCCGATGATGTTGATAGTATCAGCGGAAAAGAGGTTGTGACAGTGCCGTTCAGCTTTGAGGGTTAAGAAAAATTTTGTGAAAATGGTTTCCCATATTTTCATCCACGAAAATTTTTTAACTATCTTTTCATGAATGGTCACGAAATTGGAAGAAAAAAGAAGCAGATCCTGTTTCGCCAGGTCTGCTTCTCTTTTATTTTTTATGCGTCTAACGCTTCTTTTCTTCTTTCTTGGATCGTCGCTACTTTGACAAATGGCATGTAGATCAATACAGAAAGAATCAAGTTCACAGCAGCCAACACGCCGCCAGCGATACTTTTCGTTGCTAACACTCCGCCAATGATCGGTGGTGTGACCCATGGCGGCATCACTGTAGCAGCTGGCACTAAGCCTGTTGATGTCGCAAAATACGCCACACTTACAAGGATCATCGGTGTCAAGATGAATGGAATAAACATGATTGGATTCAATACGATCGGCAATCCAAACATCGTTGGTTCATTGATATTGAAGACACCTGGTGCGATCGACAAGTTCGTTACGACCATATAAGGTTTGTTTTTGCGCCCCACTAAGTAGATAGCCAGCAACAACCCTAATGTCGCGCCAGTACCGCCTAGATTGACAAAACTGTCAAAGAAAGGTTTGTTCACGATAAATGGCGCACTGTGTCCAGCTGCGATAGCATTGACGTTTGCTTCGATCGCTGGTGCATTGATCGTCTGCATCAACGGATCGACCATGTTTGCTCCGTGTAATCCAAAGAACCATAAGAATGGTGTAATGAATGCCAAAAGCAAAGCAGATGGATATGAGTTTGCCAATCCCATGAATGGTTCTTGGACAGCTGTATAGAAAGCGCCTACGATATCATCTACGCCAAATGCTGCAAAAATCGCTGCAACTAATGCAAATGCTGAGATCGTGATCATTGCTGGCAATAATGAAGCAAATGCTTTTGCCACTGCTGGCGGTACCCCATCAGGCATCTTGATGATCAATTTTTCATTTCCGCTCAAACGTACAAAAATCTCTGTTGAAATAATCCCAACGATAATAGCGATAAACAATCCATTTGAGCTCATGCCCAAAGCTCCGCCTAATGCGAAGAATGATCCTAATGAAATCACGCCGGCAGATACGCCGTCTTTACGATAACCATTGGCTAAATGATACGCAAGTAAGAATGCAATAAGTACAGAAAGTATCGCAAATGTACCATTCCAAGCAGAGGCTCCGAATCCTTTCCACGCTTCCCCTCCGAAAATCGAATTCATCAGTTCTTGGAATCCCGGGATCGGCAAGTTATTGATCATTACCGCTAAAGCCCCTAAGATCATCAGCGGCATACTTACCATAAACGAATCACGAATCGCGACTAAATGCCGTTGTGCACCAATCTTAGATGCAACCGGTATAAAATGTTTCTCCATAAATGCAACAAATTTATCCATTACTTTTTTCTCCTTCCTTCTTCTTTACTACGCGTCTAACCGACGATATAGATCAATGATTTCTTTTGCCAAATCGGTGAAAGCAATCGAAGTCATCAGGTGATCTTGACTGTGGACAGTCAGCAGTGTCACTTCCACATGATTGCCTTGTGCTTCTTGCGTCAGCATCTCCGTTTGTGAATGGTGTGCTTGTACCAAAGACTCTTCCGCATCTTTGATTTTGGCATCTGCCGTTTCAAAGTCACCTTTTTTCGCTGCGGCAATCGCTTCCATTGCATCGCTTTTTGCATTCCCGCCAAACATGATCAACCCCATGATGGCTTCGAGATTTTTTTGCTCTTCCATAATTCGTTTCCTCCGTTTTTGATTATTTGCTGATCAGGTTTTCAGCTTGTTCAAGGACTTTCGCGCCATTCATCATACCGTAATCTGCCATATTGATCACATCTAATGGAATTCCCTTAGGTTCAAGCTTTTCAGCAAATTGTTTTTCCATGAAACGGACTTGAGGACCTAAAAGTAAAACGTCTACATTTTTAGTTTCCAATTGGTTATCTGCATCTGAGGCAGATACAGCGAAGATGTCTGCTTCGACCCCTTTTTCTTCTGCTGCTTTTTGCATCTTTGTAACGAGTAGACTCGTACTCATTCCAGCTGAGCAGACAAGCATGATTGTTTTCTTTTCCATAATTAACACTTCCCTTTCTCTTTTACACTTTTATATAAAGCAAGTATCGTGCCAAAATTTAAAGCGCTTCATCGCTGTCCTATCAAGGGTTTTAGGTCTATACCATATGTACGCACACTAAGTTTTTATTTGCACACTATTTTTAGTGTGTAAATATTATCTGATAACTAGACAAAAAAATACCAGTCTGTGAAAGTTACGTTCTACGCTAACTTCCACAGACTGATCCAAGCTTATTCCTATTTATCGATACATTTCATCAGGCAATTCGAATGTTCTCGTATCGATCAATGACTGATACCAGCTTGCTGATTTTTTCAAACTTCTCGTGCGTGCTTCATTTAATTCGATCCTGACTAATCCATAACGATTTTTGAACGCATTCATCGGCGAAACACAATCGGTAAATGCCCAAAGCATATAACCTTCGCAATTGGCACCTTCTTCAGTCGCTTTGATCAAGTAACGGAGATGCTGCCCGATGAACGCCATACGATAATCGTCTTGCACGATTCCATTCTCATCCATGAATTGTTCTTCATTTTCCCTACCCATCCCATTTTCCGTGATCAGCCAAGGAATGTTGTGATAATTGTTTTTCAAATACATCGCCATATCATACATGATCTCAGGATGGATTTCCCATCCTCGTGAGAGATTCATCCGTTTTCCTGGCAAGTCGAATAGCTCATAATAAGCTTCTGGATGAAAAGGCGTCGCCTCATTCCATTGATAACGCGGCGCGCGGACTCGCTTCGGATAATACTGATTGATCCCCAGAAAATCGACTCGATTCTCTTTGATGACTTTCAGATCGTCTTTTGTTGGATCGAAGTAGATCTGGTGCTTTTTACACAAATCAGTCAATTCTTCTGCGTACTCCCCATTCACCATCGGATCGAAATACACACGATTGAAAAATAGATCATACATATGGGCCGCTTTTTGATCAGCTGGAGAAGAAGACCGAGCATAGACCATTTCAGGGTTCAGTATACAGCCGATTCGGCCGCTGTAATTTCCCTGATGGTAAGCTTCGACAGCTTTTGCTGAAGCCAACACTTTATGGTAATTCCACAGCATCCATTTTTTCGTATCCTGCTCATGTGGCCAGCGAACGGCATCTAGATAACAGCGGGTTTGCGGTACGATTGGTTCATTAAACGTAAACCAGTGCTTCACGCGATCACCGTAGCGCTCAAAAGCGATCCGCGCATAGGCAGCGTAAAAATCCACTACTTTTCTCGAAGACCAGCCATCGTATTTCTCCATGAGAAAAGCAGGCACTTCGTAATGTTCTAAACAAAGCATTGGCTCCACTCCAGCTTCAATCAATGCATCAACCACTCGATTGATATGTGCCGCGTACTCTTCATCCACGATGCATCGTTCATAATCTGTGAAAAAACGGGCCCAATTGATCGATGTGCGGTAGTGTGTCAGATGGATCTGCTTCATCAATTCGACATCCTGCTGATAGTTTTCCATAAAATTCGTCGCTACAGCTGGACCATAACCGTTGTGCCAGACAAAGTTTTCATTTTTATACCAGCTATCGATAAAGGAATCTTGCCCTTCTTTTTTTCCTTTCCATCCTTCTGTTTGCCATGCAGAAGATGCAGCCCCAAGAATAAACTGTCTAGGTATGTTTATTTTCATCATTTGCCTCCCGATTGAATTTGCTTCATTTTTAATTCACTTCATTTATAGTACGATTCGATACTTTCACAAATGGCAGATAAATCAGGATCGAAACAAGGATACACACGATCTGTGTCACTACCGCGCCAATATCACCCGCAGTCGCCAGATAGGCATTGACGATCGGTGGCATCGGCCAAGGAACCATCACGACTGCTTTGGCCGCAAATCCTAAAGCGGTCGCAAAATAGCCGATCGTCCCTGTGATCAGTGGGGTCAAGATAAAAGGAATCGCCAGAATCGGATTCAACATGATGGGCATCCCGAAAATAACCGGTTCATTGATATTGAAGATTCCTGGCGCCAAAGACAATTTCGTGATCTGACGCATATCTTCTCTTTTCCCTACAAGTAAAATAGCAATCAGTAAACCAATCGTCACGCCCGAACCGCCCATGCTCATGTACATATCCCAAAATGGCATCGTAATGATATTGGGCACTGCTTTTCCGGCCTCGAACGCTTCTGTATTTACGGCGATCGCAGCTAATAGAAGCGGTTCGCGGATAGGTTTCACCATTTGATTGCCATGAATACCAATCACCCAAAAGACTTGTGCGATAAACATCAACAGTAAAATACCTGGGAGTCCTTGGACGACCCCTTCTAAAGGTCGTTGGACAACGTTATAAATAATATCGTATAGGTACATTCCTGTGATCTCTTTGATAGCAAAACCCGCCGCCGCAATGATCGTCACTGTCAGGATCGTTGGGAACAAGGCAGAAAAACTGGCGGAAACATTGGCTGGGACCGTATCCGGCATTCTCAGCTGCAAGCTTTTCTGTTTTCTCAGCCAGCAATACAGTTCGATCGAGACAATGGCAATAAACATCCCTAGAAATAACCCTTTTGTATCTGTATATTGTTTTGCCAGCACATTTTCTACCATCGTCGTCCGGTCTTCACTGACAAATTCATAGACAGTCGGATTGACAGATAAATAGGACATGACTGCGATGATCCCTGGAAACACGCCATCTACTTTATTCAGTTTCGCTAATTCGATCCCGATCAGAAAAACGGCGTAAATCGTCAAAAAGCTTAATGTAACATAACTAATAGCAGAAGCAATTGGTTTCAGTTCTTCTAAAAAACGTAGAAAACTGATTTGTGCCAACCCATTTTCCGAATCAAAGACCATTGCAGAGAACAATGTACCAAATGCTCCTGTGATAATCACTGGAATCAATGCAGCAAAAGCATTTTTGATCACCATGATATAGCGCCAACTATTGATTCTTGTTGCTACGTTCCCTAAAACCGTTGCTAGTTTATCCATAAACCCCGTTTGCATCGCGGCTCCCCCTTGCGGATTCTTTTCTTTGCACATTATTATGTAGCGCTTACATTCGATTGTAAAAAAATAAGATAGTCCTCACCCTTTAGTTGTTTACTGATCTTCCCCCTCAAAATTCATCTGATGTATTTATCATAAAATACATCAGATGAACTGTCAAATACTTTCTTTCATCGCAATGATCTTTTGTAATTCTTTGCGATTCATCGCCATATGGACAGTCATCGCATCCAATGCTGCTAATTCATTTCGCTGCTCGATGGCTTTGACGATCTCAAGATGGATATCGATCGTTTCATTTTTCAAATGCGCGATATCATAGTTTTTATTGAACAAAGCGATCGATTCGTTGATGATCGGAATGATATGAAATAGCGCGACATTCCCGCTAGCCTCAGCGATCGTCGTATGAAAATCGATATCCAATGCGACATGTTCAGTAGTCCCTTCGATAAACGATCGTTCGATTTTCTGTATCAGTTCCTTCATTTCATCAATTTGCTCTTTCGTGGCATGACGCGCTGCCAGCCCGGCCATCTTGGGTTCCAGCAAATACCTCAACTCAAAAAGATCCTGAATCATCCGGTCACGGTCTTTGATCAGTGAAAAGCCTAATGGATCGTTCACGATCCCCCGCTTGTCGCTGACAAACGTCCCTGCTCCTTGACGTACTTCCAAGATATTCCGTGAGACCAAAGTCCTCACTGATTCTCGGATCGTGCTTCTACCCACATCCAAGTAATGGGACAACTCATATTCATTTGGCAATTTGTCACCCACTTGCAGATCGTGCGCCGTCATATATTGAAGAATTTTTTCTGTCGTTACTTCGACTAACGTTTTGCTTTCTTCCAACTTTCTCCCTCCATTCGATACATCAGCTGTATGTTCCCAATTATTTTCAAATTTACCGAAAAATCATCAGATGAATCTCATGATTATTGTAGCTGTTAATCGTTGATTTTTAAAGCACAAACTTGTTTTTCACAAAAAAACCCCTAAAAATCGGCTTTTGACCAAACTTAGGGGTGGATTCTCTATTCTTTGTTGATATCTATTTCAATACTTGTTCGATTTTCGCTACTTCTTCTGCTGAAAATTCCAAATTATCCATCATCCGTACACTTTCCTGCAACTGACTCAAGCGACTAGCACCAACTAGTACACTCGTCACTGCTTTTTGCCGTAAATTCCAGGCTAAAGCCATTTGTGCCAGTGTCTGATCACGTGCTTCAGCAATTTCTTGTAGCGCATTGATTTTTTGTAAAGTTGGCGTGACTTGTTCTTCTGATAAAAACGGGATCTCTTTTCGATGGGCACGAGAATCTTCCGGTATCCCATGTAAATAACGATTCGTCAATAACCCTTGAGCTAGTGGACTGAAAGTGATCGCACCAAGTCCTTCTTCTTCCAATACTGGCGCTAAATCATCTTCCAGCAGTTCCCGAGAAAACATGTTATAACGCATTTGATGGATGATGAATGGTGCTTCTTTTCTACGCATGATCTCAGCCATTTTTTTCGTATCTTCGCCATTATAATTTGAGATACCTACATATAACGCTTTGCCTTGACGAACAAGCTGCATCAATGCCTCAGCGGTTTCTTCCAGTGGTGTGTCAGGATCTGGACGGTGATGATAAAAAATATCGACGTAATCCAGTCCCATTCGCTTCAGACTCTGGTCACAGCTAGCAATGATCGATTTTCGAGATCCCCATTCGCCATAAGGCCCTTCCCACATGTGGTAGCCGGCTTTACTGGAAATAATCATTTCATCTCGATACGGGCGAAAATCTTCTTTAAAAATCCGACCAAAATTCTTTTCTGCTGCCCCCGCAGGACCACCGTAGTTATTCGCTAGATCAAAATGCGTGATCCCCATGTCAAAAGCGCCTCTTAAAATCTCTCTTTGATTGCTGATAGGATCATAATCGCCGAAATTTTGCCATAAGCCTAAAGATAAAAGCGGCAATTTCAATCCAGAACGACCTGATTGACGGTATTCCATTTTTTCATAACGTGTTTCTTCTGCAATGTACAAAACTTTCCCTCCTAGTTAAAACGCTTTCTTTTCTTCCACTTCAGTTTACTACACTTTTCTATAAAAGAGTGAATGAAATCATTTTTTCCGATCTTTTTTTCGCCATTTGTTTTTTATTCGTTGATAGAACAAAAATTGTTTGCGTACTTGCTGGATTTTTTTGTAACGTTTCGGCTGTTTCTTGTAAAACTGCTGATGATAATTTTCTGCTGGCCAAAAAACCGTTGCCTGCCGAATTTCTGTAACGATCGGCTTCGTATATTTTTCTGTTTCTGCCAAGTGAAGCTTTGATTTTTCGGCGATCGCTTTTTGTCCTCCATCCTGAACAAAAATGATCGGGCGATACTGACTTCCGCGATCTTGGAATTGTCCAAATGCGTCTAAATTTAGAACGGAAGTGAACATATATAAATGGAAAAAAACTTTAAAATCAACCATTTAATAGTATGACTTTAGAAGTAACTGCCATTGAATATACCATAAAAGGTAGTCAAAGGGTAGTCATTTGACACAATTTATCTATCATGTATAATAATAGATGAAAACGAAATGCATTTTTCTTTCCTGACCTAACAAGTTGCTGATTGTTAGGTCTTTTTTATGTAAAAAACACTTAGTAGTTGCTGCTACTAAGTGCCATATCGACTCTTATTTCTTATCTAGCCAATGACTAAATAATGCCAATGCTAAACCAATTAACAATGGCAAAAGCACGTGCTCAAAAACAAAATGCATTCTCCTATCCTCCTTCCACAAAAATCTCTGTGGAAGCGACGAGCCGACATTTTATTGTAACATAAAAAAAGAAGCACCCGAAGGCGCTTCGCTGTTTAGAGTTGTAAAAAGATTGGGAAATTGATTCATCAGCTGTTACGATTATTATTATAAGCTCATCTTGTAAAAAATCAATACTAAAAAAGCTACTCTTTCGAGTAGCCATAGTCGAGGTAAAAAATAAGAGATCTATGAGTTTTTTTTGATAGTGTGTTTTACTTCGACATTATTTTGTGCTATTTGATTGAAATAGAAAACGCAAATGTAACATAGTAAGAGCTTGTATAGCACGCAATAATTATAACATGTAAACGCAATCAAATTCTATTCGATTTTGTTATAGCTGATATAAAAAATACCACCCGAAGGTGGGGATGAAACGGCTATTGTTTGGGAGTTTATGAGAATTTTTTATAATTCTAAAATATGCAAGTAGTTAAATACCGCATTCTAATTTTATTTAACTACTTTACCTTCATATACTTATACTGCTATACTTATCTTGAAAATAAATTTCTTTCAGAGGTGTATATAATAATGAATAAAACAATCTCTCAATTTTATGATTCAGATTTTATAATAAAATTTGAGTCGCACGCTACTGTCTTATATGAAGTAAATTTTGATGAGACAAAGCCTGAAATTGACGTTAAAGAAATTGCAAATAAGTTAGGATTCAATATAAAGTATGTTTTTATGGAAAAAAGTGGAAAACTAGAAGATGGTATTATTAAGGTAAATCTTTTAGATCATGAAGTAAGGCAACGATTTACTATAGCGCATGAAATAGGACATTTTTTATTACACGACCCCAATGAAGTAATGTATAGAGATGTTTCATTACAAAGCTATAAAAGTATAGTAGAAAGAATAAAAGAACGCGAGGCAAATGGATTTGCTGCCGAATTATTGATGCCCAAACGTTTATTAATTAAATTAATTAATGAATATTTAGAAAAAAATAATTGGGATTCTTTACTCGATGATATTCAATTTGAGACATTATTGAAAGACATCTCCAAAAAACTTAATGTATCTAAAAGTTCTTTAGAGTTTCGATTACAAAATTTGGGTGTCATTAAGGGAGAATGACTATGAATTATTCAAATATTAAATCTAAATGTGCTCCAGACAATATTTTTGATACTATCACTATCCAAATCACTATTGCTCCATCCAAACAAGAGAATAGTGAAGAATTAGATTACAGAATTCAAGATCTTGGAATAAATGAGGAGAAATCTTCTAATTTAGATAGTGAGCTATATCAAGTTTTAAAGCAGCATTGTACTCTTTTAAAAGAAAGAATAGCTAATGACCTGCCAATGAAATGGAAGGTCTTTTATTTATATAAAGAACTATTTCAAAAAATAATCTGCGAATCTAGCATAGGCAATTTCAATTATTTTCGAGGTCAAGCAAAAAATTGGAAAACCATTCCGGGTATTTTCAGAACTAATACATCAGCGACATTTATTGATGAATTTGAGAAGATTTACAAGCGCATTAGCATAGAATTCCCTAACGAAATAGAATATACTGAATATGAAACAAATCCCGACAGTCTAAAAAAAAGAGCAAAACAATTAGCTATGTTGCAACATTATGGCCTTAGAACTAGTTTATTAGATCTTACAAGAAATCCTTACATTGCTTTGCTATTTATGGTTTCTGATTCTAGTAAAACTGACTTTTCTTCCGGAGTTATTGAAGCATACCAAATTGACGAAGATAAGCATAACCAAAATAATATTTTTATTTCTGTTGAAAAAGAAGAAAACAATAGGCGTTTAAAAGCTCAAGATGGAGCCTTTTTATATTATGATAAATTGGCTGATTTGGATATTGAGAGCATCATTAAAATACCTAGAATAGTGATTGAACTATCATATGATACGAGTGAACTTGCAAAAGATATAGAAGAAAAAATATCAGAAATTGAGACTGCTCTATCTCAATTACCTGCGAATTTCCCAAAAAATATTTCAGAAGCTTTTGATGAAGAATTGGCTAAACTAAAAAAGGATTTATGTGAAGTCAAAACTAATGTTGATAAAACAGGTATCTTCACAAAAATTCATGACGAAATAAAAAGTAAGTTAAATGAATATTTTTATTTCGAAGAATCTCTGTTCCCTGACCTATATAAATATATTGAATTTATACAACCAAAATACATTAATAGACCTAATGTACAAGTTAAACTTTAGATGCGAACTAAATAATATTTTTTCAAATTGAATTATTATGTACTGCTCCTCAACGAGGAGCTTTTTTATTTATGTTTATAAGGTTAAATAGATATCCTTAATCCGCACATCGTTCACTGCACCTTCACCATTCGCTTGATTACAACGGCGGAAAATGACATCAATTTTCTTTCCTTTCATCCAACTAGAATCAAAAGTAACATCAAAACCTAGCGCATCGCCACCTTGATATCCGTATGCCTTTTTGACGTCTGGACGAGCAATACCTTTTGATTGGATACGCGTTAATTCTTTAGACGTCCCGTGTTCCATCACAAGCACATAAGCATATGTTCCAATCACGCCTTGAGGCTTGTCAGGGACCAACCAGCCAGCAACGCGAGTCGTTTTGTCTGATACCTTATTGAATTTATCTAGTTTTCCATAGGCATTCCCTTGGTGGGTTGGTTTACTCGCTGCTACTGCTTCATCATGCGATTGATTTTCTGAGGTGCCGTCTGGTTTCAGATTAGGATTATCATAATACTTTTTGATTTGTGAGATAAAGTAGTCTTGCATTTGAACAGTGATTGCTGCGGGCACTGCTAACGTAGAATCATAGCCACAATGTTCCATCAGTGAACGCTTAGGGCATTCCGTTGCTGAGAATTGATGGTGGCATTTGACTGTATCTCGGTTAACTGGCAATCCGTAAAAACGAAGATCCTCCGCTGCTTGCCAGAAAGCATTTTGTTCCGCTTGTAGGAACGCTGCTCTCGGTGTTTCTCGATTTCCACGAACTTCATAACCTAAATAGCTGTTATTGCCATCTGCATTCGCGACATGCCACGCCCGATTGTAAGTATCTTCTGTGCGAATGATTGTATTCTCATCACAGTAATAATGAGCAAATCCGGCTTCTAGCTGGGTAGGTGTCATACCTGCCAAACGGTTCATTTCTTGTCGCGCCGTTGTGTTGGTCCATGTATTATGAATCACTACGCCCTTCACGTCCCCTACACGACAACCTGCTACACCACGACACACTGAGTTATTAATAATTTCAACCATTATTTATTTCCTCCATTTTTCTTGTAATTTGTATTTGATACCTGCATGATTGTCCCTAAAAATGTCGTCACAGCCGTGATCGTTGTGACCGCCATATCTGTATGCTCGTATCCGTATACTTTGCCTAGTCCACCCACTAACACAGCAAGTGCAGGTAAAACAATCGACACCACCCATTTGATGATGTCGTACGTTGAATTATTCAGTTTCATTTAACTTTCCTCCTACTGTAATTTTTCGTGGATTTTCTCCACCGTACTTTTGATTGCTTCCACATCGCCCAAAGCGTTTGTTAATTTATCAATCGTACTTTGATATCTTTTTTCTCGTGCGTTGTTCTGCTGCATCACCCAAATAAATAAACCCACAAACAAAACAGCGAAGCTTATTTGTTCGGGGTTTGAGAGTAACGATCCTAGTAATTTTTCCATGATTCACCAACTTTTCTTGTATTAAAAAAGCGCACTCGTTTGAGTACGCTTCGTTTCTGCTATTCTGCTAATTCTGGCAATTCCATATCAATAAGCACATCTTTTACTTGCTGCTCGATTACACTTGGTACATCTTCAATTGTCTTCTTTCCCTTGATAATCAAAGTTGCATATACTACTACCATCATCTTGACCTCCTTTCGTAATAAATAAAAAGCAATCTTAGTCTTCATTTGTTTGAGACAAGATTGCTTGAACTTCTTCTTTATGTCTGTCAGGAACATCTTCAATCGTTTTCAGTCCCTTGATAATTAATTCAGCATAGATAGAACCCATTATTTTGTTGTACCTCCTATCATTTCTTCATAAATTTCTGTCAGCGCTAATTGAGCGTCAGTTATCTGTGTGCTATGACTATCTGCTCGAGTATCTAACACTGAATTTTGTTTTTCTAAAACGCTGAAAAGAGAATCAAGATTATCTAATTTTTCTCGATCTAATCCGTTGATAATTTCTTTCCAACGATTCTCCGAAGGAATAAAGAACTGATCTTCTAACTTGATTCCTTCTATTGGCGATACATCGGTGAATGGAACTTGAATGGGAAAATCATCTGATACTTGCAGTTCCTTTCCACCAGTACGTTTATATTGCCAGATTGTTTTCATTATTGTATCACTCCTACTCATATGAAATTGCAGCTGGAAAGCTACGCGAAATCCAGTAATTTTTAGCAGCAGTCGTATCCCCATACGTCTGCATAATTGCCAGTTTGCCATCTTTTGTTATTCTTGCTAATGCGTGAGTTTTACCGTCTTCTGAAATAGCATCCCACGTAATATTATTTAGACCGGGAATCACTGCTACATGAAACTCTGATTTTAAATTTCCTATAACATTCTCGCTCCAGGAATTAATAGGCTCTATCATTAATTGTCCACTAAAATTTATGATGTCTCCATCTCTTCTAGCATAAAAATAGTTGCTAGTCGCTTTCCCAATAATCTCTAGCTTTGTCCATGAAGTGCTGTATTTTGTTCTAATATCTTTCCCGTTTATTTGAATGCCGTCAATAAAATTCTTCAACCCGAACGAAGACTGTGGATCGTTGAGATTCATCACTTCACTCGAAATAGCAATTTTTTTCCAGCTTCCCCACGACACTGGGTTCCCAGCGAGGGTTCGCATGTATATAGCACCTTGAAATTCATATTTTTGAATAATAACTGCCAGTTCATTGTAAACGGTCAAAAAACCGTAAAGTTTCCCCGTATATGGCATATTGGCTCCAGTTGCTGCTGCACAATAATAAATACCACTTTCAGTGATGTCATTCCAATCTTGAGTAGTAACAGTTGTATTTTTGAAAATCAACGGACCAACTTCGACACTTTCTTTTGCTACAAAATATTGATCTGCTTCTTTAATTTTTTCATCTAAAGCAGTCACATTTTTATCAATACTATTTATTAGCGCTACAAGTTCATTATATTTTGTGTAAAGCGTTTGATAATCAAGAGAACTTTCTTCTAAAAAGTGTTCAAATTTGGTATTGAACTGTTCTAATAATTTTTCTAATGTCGAAACGTAGTATTGTGCTTGTTCAGCTGAAATATCTGCCCTTGGAAGAACATCAACTATAAAATCTTGAAATGTCACTTTTTGATTGTTTAAATCAGTATATTCGAAATATGCATTTTTAAATTTGTTGCTCACACTAAAATTTTCTTTAGAAAATGTATAAGTTATTAAGCCATTAGTGGCATCGACTATTGTAGGAAACCCGTCAGTAAATTTTCCTATTGAATTTTGTGCTATAAATTTTAAACTTCCCGACGGATCGATTACAAAAGGGGTGACTTCATCTGCTTCAAGGAGCTGCACATTAATTGTTGTTAGTCCTCCGTCTCCAACCCTACCTACAACACGATGACGCACATAAGGTTGTCTCTTGTTTGCGGATAATTTAATTTCTAAATTTGCCAATTTTTAACACCTCCTAGCTAAAAAGAAACTATATATCTAAGAACCATTTTTGAATTGTCTCCACTTGCATTGCTTGCTGCGCCAGTAAAAACATTGCTATTCGAATTATAGTTTATTCGTTTGCTGAACCACTTTTTATGGTAGTCATCAAACCCTGATACAATTTCCCCTAAAACATTTGTGATGATTATACGTTCTTTGTAAAAAGGAGTAGTTACATATCTGTCTTCAACCACTTGTCCGTTTTCATAGGGAAGCCATACTAATAAAAAACCCGACGTTGTTTGCCAAATTTGTTTAGAAGGTTGAACAGTCTGCGTATCATGCATTAACGCAGTTCCTCTCCACAAAACTTCTCCTTTTGAAAGAATCAGCTCGTAACTATCTGTAATTTTTGAAATCGAAACAGTTGATCCTGTAGAAGTAACTGAGCATAGTGGCAAATTATATACTTTATCACCATTGTTCAAATTACCTTCTACAATTTTTGTTATAAATTCCAACTTGACTTGATTATTAGTCCATTCATACTCCTCTGATTCTGGAAGAAGAGTTCCAGGTATAACTTCTTGTGTTAAATCAACTGTTAATGATATATACCCACTTGAGTTTGCCGGAACAGTAATACTTTCTTCTTGTCGAATAACGACCATACGCCCTTGGATAACAGCTGCTCCTGCACCAACTTTTACTGTTAATCCACTGGAAGATAAATTCATAGACTGGTCGTAACCATCAATAACTTGATTTTTTCGATTATATAAGATGTGATAAAGCCTAGCATCGTTTTCTGCACTAACCTTCACGTTGTCAAATTGATATCCATCTACATTGCTGACCATTCTCTAACCTCCATAATCCTCAAAATAATCCATAAATCGACTTCGGACATTACCAAATGTCAATTCTATATTCTTTTTACTGCTGGATATTCGCCAGGCAGTTAGAACAGATTTGTAAGTCTGCTCTTTGTAAACAATAGTCGCTAACATTCCTGTTTCGATATTTTCTACATTGATATTTCTAGCATTTAGCACAACATTAACTTTAATTTCATGTGAATAGGCGTTGCCTTTAAGCTCCGATTTAGCTACCTCTTCATAAGAAGGTCTATCTTCTTGAGTTTGATCATATATATTTACTAAATTAACCGTAGGCAAAGCAATGTTCTTATTCGTTGAATCTTGCGTAAGATTATTTTCGTCATCTAAATACCACGTAGACAATACCAAGGGATTTTCTATATCTTTCATTGCTTTATCTACGATCAATAATTTGTTCTCGTTCCCTGGTCCAGGAGATTGCACAAAAACATCCCAGTCATTAAACTCAGATGAATTATCTTTAATATAAATTGAATCATCAACTGCTCGAATACCAGTATATATTTTTTTACCTTTAATCTCTTTGACATACCATTTAACATTATATTTTTTGAACCCATTTATTATATATGCATTCAATCGTCTCTTATTTGTGTCAACAGCTTGATAAGAATGAGAAGTAACGCTTTCTGTTTTTACCTCCAAAATATTTTTTAGTTGTTTTGTTGGATCGTTCAATAAGTAGTATTCAATCAGTCGTCGAATATGCTCTTCATAATTGGCACCTGATATTTTTACAGTCGGTATCTCGCTATCGGCCAAACTGAGTAATCCTTTGCAATTTATTTTTTTATCTTCTTGCGAGCTAATCACTCCAAAATATGCAATCTTCCCGCTAGGACTAAATTTTGCTAACAAAAAATCTCCTGATTTTACATGGACATATTTATCTGTAATAAAATTACTTACTTCTTCTCCAATTTCATCCGTTCCAAATTCGAACTCAGTCGAAATTAAACGTTCGTTATATAAATTCATATCTCGGTGAAAGAGGGTAATGGCTAAAATCAAAATAGATCACGCTCCTCATAAAGTTCAATCTCTACATTTGCATGTCCAACATGAAAAACAACGCTGAATTCTCCTAGAGGCGCTTGGACGAAGTTTGATTTAGTAAAATCTTGTTGTTGATAAACAGAAGATTCAACTCCACCTACATCTTTTAAAATTGCCGTTTGGTCTTCTAGCAAACTAGACACTTCTAATATTTGTGTGTCTTTCATATTAATAAAATAGCCATCTGAAGCTACTACTTTAGAGTTTTGGATAACTTCCCAATATGGATTTGAGCACTCTCCAATAATCCTTATTTTTAACGGAGACATTCGCTCTGTACTATTTGTCAAATATACAGAATTATTACTGAACTTAAATACACCTTTCTTTTCCCATACATTTTTGGTGTAGACATATGGTCGAACAAATGAGTAAACTTTTCCACGTGTATTGAGAGAAGTTGAATTCTGTATTAATTTTTCACGCTTGATAGAATACCAGCTTGAAGTAAAATATAGATTCAAAGTATCTGTTAGCAATGAGCTTTGGGAATCAATTTCTGTTTTAGATAATGATTTCAAACTACATTTCCTGATCATTGTTTCTGAATCAAAAGAAAATTCTAGTTCAAAAGGTCCATTAGCCAGAAATTCAACTAATGAACCATATAATTGTTGTTCTCTAAATCCGTGAACAGAAATCATAACTGATGATTGAAATTCAGACAATTCAATACTCTCTCCTATTTCTCTGAAACTACCCCATTGCCCAATATGCTCTTTTGTAACTTCAAAACCTAGATTCGACATTTCAGTAGCAAAATAATCTTCTGTGGACAAATCAATTTCTTCATTTAATTTATTTCTTAATATTACTGTCCTCAAATTTTATGTCCTCCTGATTAAAATTTTCTGAATATCTAAAGCTAGTTCTTTATCTGATCGATTGTTACTTTTAAAAAACGAGAGTAATAATGATAGCAGATCATTTGTCATACGAGACTGTTTTTCTATCGCTTGGAGGATATGTCTATTATCTACAGAATTAATCTCACTTTTCGTTTCTTTTTTATTGCTTCCAGAAAGGAAGGCTAATGCTTGACCCATAAGTTCGATAGCTCTTGTTTTTCTTGTCAATGGAATAACCATTTCTGGTTTATTTCCTTCGCCAGCTCTGTAAAGGCCATCTTTAGTAATCAAACCGCCGTTGGCATAACCGTGACCTCTTCCAATAACTTGCAACATTCCGGCAACTCCATAACGCTTCTTAGCGTAATTGATAGCTGCTAACATATTATCGAAGCCGTTCATAATATTTCCGTGACCAGGAAAAGCATTCGCTGCAAAAGTTCCGGGTTTCGTTTGAAGCAATCCTGTTGCATTTCCTTCAGCGAGTCCATCATTGCCGCCGATTGCTTTCTCATTACCACCAGATTCCGTTTGGATTTGGGACATCCACGCATTTATATAAGCTGCTGTAGCTGGCAACCCATTCATTTTCAATGCTTTAGACACATAAGAACGCCAACGTGCAACACCACCGCCTCCAGCTCCACCACCAGTGAATATATCCCCTGAGCCCATTGAACCGTTTAGGTGGATATGATCAAAGTGATCACCGTCTGGCCAGTTCGTCCATTGTCCGCTTGACCCTGTTCCAGATAGCCCCATGCGGTCACGTACACGCCCATTCGTAATGACATACGCAATTTTTGAAGGGAATTTCTCGAAAGCATAATTAGCAGCTGCTGTATATCTAGGATCTCCTGATACACCTGGATAAGCTAAGTCAATAGCTTGACGTTTTCCGTGATAATAAGCATCTCCTGCTCGATAACCAGATGTTACTGTAAGTCCTGGGAACTTACCCATTACTTTCTGTGCAACATCAACTAAATATTGATAAACACCATTGGCATTTACTGCACCATCAAAATTGCCATGAGTGAAGAATTCACTTAATTTTGATTGAAGCATTGTATTTGCAGCTTTGGACATTAATGACGTTCCTGATTTAGTCATATCAAGCCATGGTTCATTAATGCCTGAAAAGTCAACTTTGCTAGTTAAGAATTCTAACATTCTTTTTTCATCATCAAGTAAATCAACGATATCTAAATTTCCGACACCATTTTCATATCGTGGAACATTTAATCGTTCTTTTAATTTTTTAGTTAAGGAAGCATTTAATACCTGAGCGCCTTTAGGTAGGTTAACCAAGAGGTCCCGACCTTTGGCAATAAATCCACGACCGTCAGGCATCTGAACATATTCTTCATGCACGAATCCTTTTTGATCATTAATCATAGCAAGGCCGCCCGGATGCCCTTCGGTTCCTTTAGCGTACTGAGGGATTGGCCAGTTGCCAATACTCTTGCTTGACTCTACTTCTTTAAGAACATAGTTAACGCCAGAGATAACACCATTAACACCTTTGCCCATGCCTCCGACCATTGTATTCGCTACGCTGTTCATTGTAGAAGCTAGAGAATTGCCCATTGAATTCATTCCATTGATTAATGACTGCAGCAGGAATGAGCCTGCATTGTAAAATCCGCCATTTTTAGAACGAAGATTGTTAATCGAATCATTGCCGAGTTGATTTACGCGGGCTATAAATGATCCGTATAGTGAATTCCAACCGTTAAGACTGTTCTGTTGCCAAGTTCGCCCGTTATTGTACATAGGCGTGTTGTAGTTTCTAAGCGTCACCATCGCTTGATTGCAAAATGAATTAATTGTAACAATGAACGTGCCTGTTAAGCTGTTCCACCCACTCATCAAATTCTTATTCCAAGTTGCCCCCTGTACGTAATTAGGATTATTTTGCGATTTTAGGGCGTTAAGATAATTCGTAATAAAGAGCGTTTCGCTGTTCATGTATTGAGGAACAACTGAGTTCCAGCCGTTCATTAAATTAGTCAGCCACTCTGTTCCAATTGCGAGATATTGATCTGACTTTTCTGACAAGGCATCAGGAATAATCGGTTGCGCAACCTTTGTATCAGTTGTTGACTGATTGCTGACTGGCTGCTGACTTCTTAATACTGCCGTCAGCTCATTAATAGCTAAGATTAAAGCATCAAAATTCGGCGCAGTTGAAATAGTGGTTATATTTCCTACACCATCAGCATATTTAGAAACTAATTGTTTCGTCCTGGAGGCTTTCAACACTTTTGATCCTCGTGGAAGATCTAAAATAACATTACGACCTTTCGGGATGAATGCTTCTCCGTTTGGCAAAGTTACAAGCTCTTCGTATGTCGAACCTTTTTGGTCGTTCACCATTGCTGCGCCGCCAGGGTGAAAATTTGTTCCTCTGGCGTTAAGCGTTGGGCCTATAAAGTCAGCGGATACCGTTTTAGTAATTTTATCTGGTATTTTTGTTTGGAAGATGTTGAATGCTTCAAATGCATCTTTTGCAGCTTGTGAAGCCTCATCATGACCTACTGCAGTTTTATCGTTTAGGAATACATTCTTGTTATAGTTATCAATAGCAGCTGATGCATCACCTACCGCGCCAGTTAAGCTTGAATTATCGCCGAATAGTTTCTTCAATAGAGGAAGTACATTTTTGTTATAGTCTTCGATGCTAATAGTTCCATCTTTGACTTTAGTTAAAATATCAACATTATCTCCAAGCATCCGCTTGACAGGGTCAGGAATTGCTTTCCATGCATTGAAAGATTCTTCTGATGCAAATATTTTGTTTAACAGATCTTCATTGTTAGCTAAGATGTTTTTTTGATCAGTTGGCAACTGATTCCATTGATTCAAAGTTTCTTTAGATGTTGAGATTTTTGTTAAAAAATCCACGTTATCAACAAGAAGCTTTTTCTCTGAATCAGGAATTGAATTCCATCGAGCAAAATTTTCTTCTGAACTGTAAATTTTATTTAAGAAATCGTAATTGTCTCCTACTATTTCTTTCACATCTGTTGGTAATCCATTCCAACTTGCTAGTTTCTCTTCTGATTTAGAAAGAATAGTCAAAAAATTATAATTTTTAGCATTCAACTCTTTTATTTCAGGTTGATACTCGTCCCAATAACCTAAGTTCAGTAAAGTTTCTGCCATTATTTCAGGAGTATTTGAGTAAAGTAAAGCTTTTTTCTGATCGAAAGTTAGCTTTTCCCAATCGCCTTTTGCTTGAACAGCTTGCGTAATAGTTTTAGTGACGTTGGACTCAATCAACGCTTGTTGATCAGTAAAGGTCATTTTGTCCCATTTACCATTTGCTATTGCCGCCTCTGCAATCATCAATTTGGCATTAGAAGAAAGGTTAGCTTTTTTACTTGCCCAAATTAGTTTGTTCCAACCGGCTTCAGATTTAGCTGCCTCATTGATTGCTTCTTGGGCGTTGGTTTTCACTTCTCCTGTTTTCTTTTCCAATACTAAATTATTCCAAAATTCACCGACTTCGGTTGCTTCTGTAGATATTAAATCTATTTTTTTAGCATTTTCTTCAGCAGTTTTAGCCGCCGTTCGAGACATATCCCCGAACGTTTCCATCATTTTTTTATTTTGCTCAACCGCTGATTGACCTGCATCACCCATAGAACTAATAAGTTGACCGTTAGCAAGAAATACTTCTTGTGCCAGTTCTGGATATTTGCCTAGAATTAGCGACATTTGATCTTCCGTTAGTTCAGTAGCTGATTTGCTACTCTTCTCAAGCAAGTCGAACATTTGCTTAGCGTATGAACTATTCAGATCATATCCAGCATCAACAAGATGTTTTTTCATGTCTTCTTGCATTTTAGAATATTCGATTTTAGAATTTTGTCTTTGTTTACCCAAAGATTCTAACCAGCTTTTCGCTTGATCTTGAGTAGCGTTGTCCACATTTCCGGTCATGGCATCTAAAATCTTTTTAGTTTCGTCTTTGCTCTTTCCTAAGGAATTTACATAAGCAGTTGCTGATTCTTCAGCCAACGCTTTGACGATGACAGATTCTTCATAAGAAATTTTACGGCCGTTTTTAGAAGCATTTTCTTTTATTTGCGTAATTCTGTCATTATTTTCTTGGACTATCTTTAAATATTCTTCTTGTTTGTCTATTTCGTCATCGGTTAGATCATCTGCCGCATCTTGAATATCTTTAGGCAGACCCTTAACTAGTTCCTTTAACGTTTTGATGCGATTAGTCATTTCAGTTTCAATTGACTTACCCATTTTTTCGAAATTACCGACCATAGCACCTGTATTATCAGATAGACCTTGTTCTATAAGTCCAAATTCACCAATTGCACCGTCGCCATAACCTTTAACTTTTTCGAGAGCTTCATCTGTTGCTTTACCTACATCCGTACCCCACTCTTTTGTACGTTGAGCGGAATTCCACGCTTCTTCTCCAAAAGTTTTCCATGCACCATATCCGAGAGCAAGCGCACCACCAACACCGACGACACCGAGTAATGCTGGACCTAATAAGCCTAATGATGTAGTCATCGCACCTACGCCACTTGCTCCCGCAGCGCTACTTGCTGCTGTTCCTGCTGCAGTCACAGTCGATGCGAAGGTGTTCATTGCTTTCTTTTCTGCTGCTTTAGCAGCTAAGTCAACAATTCCTTTAGTTAATTTTCCTGTAGACGAAGTAACCTTCCCGATGACAGAGGTACCGGTTCCTAAAAGCTTCAACGCTGGACCAGCAGCAGCTACCAAACCTACCCATTTAATAATGTTCCTTTGCTGATCATCGCTCATGTCTGAGAATGCTTTAGCCATGTTTCCTAGATTCTTTATTAGTGGTTTAGAAGCATCTAAGCCATCACGCAAAGCGTCAACAAATGGACCTCCTAAATCAATAGCAGCATTAACAGCTTCATTTTTCAGCATTTTTAGTTTTGATTCTGTTGTTTCATATCTTTTGTTTGCTTCATTTGTTAGCGCAACATTATCACCAAAAGCTTTATTCGAACGTTTAACAGCATCTTTAAATAAATCACTTGCGTTACCTGCGCGAAGCAAGCTGTCTCGCAATCGAACCTCACTGATTCCCATTTCGTCCAGCATTTCAATAGCGGACGTTCCTTGAGATTCCGCATTTCCTAAACCTTCGATGAATTTACCAATCGCGCCAATTGCATCTTCTTCAAACGCCTTCTTGAAATCTTGTGCTGACATACCAGCAATTTTCCCGAAATTTTCAAGGTTGCTAGAAGCTTTCATGATACCGGTAATCTCGGTGGTAGTCATACCTATAGAATCAGCTAAAGCTTTGAAGTCTTTGGAATTATTTGAAGACATTAATTCTAATTCTCTTCGAGTCATACCTGTCTTAGCAGACAAATCTTCCATCTGTCCAAGCCCGTTTTTTGCAGCTACTTGCATGTTAACCATAACTTTAGATATAGCTGAACCACCCATTTCAGCCTCGATACCGACTGACGAAAGTGCTGCAGATAATCCTAAAATGTCGCCTTGACTCAATCCAATTTGACTACCGGCACCTGCTAAGCGTAATGCCATTTCTGTAATTTCTGACTCCGTGGTTGCAAAATTATTCCCTAAATCAACGATTGCAGCTCCCAAGTTGCTAAACTTATCTTGTGGTAACTTAGTAATATTAGCTAATCTAGCCAAAGAAGTCGCAGCTGTTTCAGCTGACATATTAGTAGATTCGCCCATATCGACCATCGTCTTGGTGAAACTAACCACATTTTCTGTCTTAATCCCTAATTGACCTGCTGCTTCAGCAACGTTCGCTATTTCTTGGTGGCTCGCTGGCAATTTAGTCGCTAAATCACGAAGTCCTTTTTCTAAATCACTGTAGGAGTAAACTACGTTCCCATTCGAGTCTACAACTTCATCGTTTGTCTTTTTTACACCTGCAAAAGCACTTTCCCATGAAATAGCTGCAGTAGTCACTGCTGTTGCGCCTGCTAAAATTGGAGCAGTCACTCCGACACTGAGAGCCGTACCCATCCCGGAAATACCTTTACCGAATGATTCAATTTTTTTGCCCGAGTTAATCAATACATCAGAATTAGCTTTTAATTTGCCAGTGAACCCTTCAGTTTCAACTTTCATCCGCGCAATTTGCCCGACAGTTGTTTTCATTTGAGATTCGTAACTTGCGGATCTAGCTGTTGCTTGATTCAATTGATTGGCGTATTTAGCAGTCGAAGCAGTAGCGTTACCATTAGCATCAAAACTATCTTTATAATCTTTAGTTAGTTCTTTTACTAGTTTTTCATTTGCTTGTAGAACACCGCCTAAACCCTCATATTTTGCCTGTAAAGCACCGAGAGAATTACCTGACGAGTTCATTACTTGCATCTGTGATTTCATTGCTTTCATTTGATGGTTTACAGCATTTTTTGCTCCTGCCAATCCGCTCGAAAATGCTGAACTATCTAAATCTAATTTGATAATCATGTTGCCTAAGGGTTTTCCATTCGCCATATGTTTACCTCCTTTCTACATAGATTTCAAAAAGTCTTTAAGATCAACTTCTTTTTCCTTTTCTTTCTTAGGTGAAGTACATGCAATTTTCATCATCATTTCAAAGGAGTTATCTTCTATGTCAGATAGTGACCATCCCGCTTTCACTAGCTCTCTGCATAGATTTAAGTACATTTCTTCTGCTTCTTCAGGCGTTACTTTTTTGCGTCTGGATCTGGATTATCTTCAACGCCCATTACTTGTGCTAGTACACCATCTAATGTGCTAATAACTTTTTCTGAAGGTAAGCCTTCTAATATTTGGTCTGATGTCAATTTACTTTCTCTAAAAACTCCAACTGCAAAATCAAGATAGATATCTAATTGATCCCACATTTTTACACTTTCGTTGTTTAAGTTTTTAATTGCTTCCAATGCTTTACGATAGTCTTTACCAGTAGTGTCAAGATTTTCATGTACTACTTTTTCACCTTTTTTGTTTTTCAATTCGATTCTTACTTTTGCCATTTAGATTCCTCCCGTATTTTCAAATAAAAAAGCTAGTCCGAAGACTAGCCCTCTGTTTTTTCAATAACTGTAACAGTGCATTTAGCTACTTTACCGCCATCCGTTGTAGTAAATGAAACTTCTGTTGTCCCACCAACTTCAGCGTCTGCTTTTACGCTAACAGTGCCCCCGCTGACTGTAGCAACAGCCGTATTCGAACTGCTCCAACTTCCTGTTTTATCTGTTGCATTTGCTGGGGTTACAGTTGGTGTCAACTTCACTGACCCTCCTTGTTCGACGTCAGCTGTTGTCTTATCCAATGTGACTCCGGTAACAGAAATAGGTAATGTTTCGAATGCAGGGATATCTACTTTTGAAGATTCTTGACCTCCTACAACACGAGTAGCTTGATAATCACCTTTAGCGACTTGTGTATTAGCTGCAATTCCGGTAATAGTTAGAGGGCTTTCGCCCTCTGTCACTTTTGTTCCATCTTTTTTATAAATTTTAAATGTATCTGGCATAGTTATCCTCCTAACTTAATTCAACAGTTGCCCCTTCAGTAGTGGGAGTGATTGCTCCGACAGTGGGGCTAGTTACTCCCCCGCCGTAGGAAATACCATCTCTTTCAAAGCAGTGATAGAAGCTTCTTCGTCACCGATATATTTTGCGACCGTTTGACCTTTAGCATCACCTTCCGCATCGTTTGCGATAGCCGAGAAAACATATTCTTCTGCTTCTGGTTCAAAAGCTTCATTTGTTGTGGTGTTAAGATTGATAGACTCTCGACTGAATTTCCCTTTGAACATTGCAAGCATTGCTGTATCACCGTTCAAATCCTCTGATTCCATTAAGATCGCGCAATATGGTGGCTCAGTATCTTCTCCCAAGAAGCTGATTTTGTTTGTATCAGTTTTGTAACCAAGAATTTGGTCATTTACTTCTGTTGGTAAATCTAATAAGCCAAATGTTGCTGAAACATCGCCTGTTCCTTTTTGAGAGACATAGTAAGCGATGTTTGATCCGTAAACTTTTGATGGTTCTTTAGATAATCCACTGATTTCAGCAGATACAGTCGCACCTTCATCTTGCTTACCTTCAATTACATATAGATTTGCTGCTGGAATCTTACCTGTGCTATCAAAGACCCCAATTGTCATTTTTTTAAATCCTACTAAAGTCATATAATTTTCCTCCTAATTTTGGGTAATAAAAAAAGACACGATGATTTCGTGTCTTCAGACTGTAGACAAAAAGGAGTGGCTTAATTGCCAACTCCTTTTTGGTAGTCTTTGTAGAAATTTGAAATAAAAAGCCATAGGCTTTTTTGTTTTCCATAGCCATGTGGCTAGTTTTTTTAAATTCATGGCAGCAAACGTAAGCATCGTGT
>NZ_JAAKDW010000006.1:5000-216861 GCF_011038845.1 Enterococcus sp. ZJ1622 | reverse complement strand
TCGCATCTCTCTCCGCTTCTATATCCATCATCTGGACCAATGCATCCTCTGCCTTGTTTCCGTATTTCGGTGCCTTCGGCATATCCGTAATAATCGGCGACTTAATATCTATCAAAGAGCGACCTGCCATCCGCTCCAAACGCCGAAAGTTCTTCAGCACATCTCTCGCATTACATCTTGTCTGTTTGAAATCTACCTCTCGTAACAATTGCATCAAGTCAAACCGCTCCTTTTTGTGATATAATAAACGTGTCGTGTTTATTTATTTTGAGTCGGAGCAATCCGGCTTTTTTTATTTGCTTTCAATGAGTTCGATATCCATCAAACGAGCCACTGCCAGATTATCTTTACTCTTTGCTAACCATTTGTCGCATTCCATCGTGTTTTCAATGCGAATGATTGCTGAGTGGTTATAGACATGATCTACATATCCTCTGAACGGATATACGAACTCTTCTGCTTCACATCGAACCATGTCGCCTGCCTTAACCTTTGCTTTCTTTTTCTTCTTAGGATTCTTTGTTGGCATATCTAACATTAATCCACCGATGCCATGGCTACTAGCGTAAAAGCCGTCTTTTAATTTCATCCTTCTGTCACCTCACCACCAAATACAACCGAAAGAGCTTCTGCATCTTCTTTTTTCAACCTGATAGCCTCTTTTTTGTTTTTTGTGTAGTTTCTTTCGTAAGATTTTTTTCCTAAACTCACATACGTAATATAGTCATTATCTTTCTTAATTACATACAACGGCTCTTTCTCGACCTCATAGCCGTATAACAAAGCTTCTGTTGCTTTCTTTTTATTAGGATAATCGCCAACACTACCCTCAACAAGCCAGTTCGCCAGCTTTTTTCTTTCTGACGGTGACCTGTTTTCGCTAAGTTCATAATCAACACCATATCCCCAGCCTACGCGCGCAATAAGAGAAATGGCATAAAACTTGTCACGTTCTGCTATAACTTGTTTTGCCCAATCATCAAAAAACTTCGGCATAATCAGTTGCTGCGGTTCGTCTAGTTGTTTTGCTAAGCCAATCAAATTGACGTACGCTTCTGTTTTTCCTCGCCAGTAGTCCTCATGCTTATCTATCTTAATGGAGCGTCTGGAATTTTCCTTAATCTCTTCTAAAGTTTCAATCAGTTCCCGTTTATTCATCGTTGTTCCTCCTTCATAATCTCTTCGCTATATCTGCAATCACTGGCACAGTCACACTGTTTCCAGCCTGCTTGTAAAGCTGACTATCGCTGTTTACTTCTTTTGCTCGATCAAATGCCCAGTCTGGGAAACCTTGCAGACGCCAACACTCTCGAGGTGTCAGTTTGCGGATTCTGTAATTATCCGTAACTACTGCTTGCTCTTCGCCAGTTAACAAAGTATTTGCAATTCCCTTTCCCACACGTCCTCTTCGTGTATCTGAGTTAGGATGACTGATATTGACCGAATCTCCTGGTAAAGCTTCAGCATAGCCTTTTGATGTAGCTTCCCTCACCAGAACTCCATGTCTATCTTGTGAAGTTAGTGTAAACATTTCATCGCCATCATTTTTAAATCTTCTACCGTTTTGTCGTTTTTCTAATCGATCAGGCGTGAGAACTGGTATAGCTACTTGTTTCTGCTGTTTACTTTCAACAACGTACGAACCGACTCCTGCTGCTTCTCCATATCTTGCCGTGATTGTATTGACTGAACTTTGTTGTCTTTGTAACTCAACAAGCGGTTCGTCATTTCCTGAGAAAGGAAATATTTTTCTGGTACATTCTCCTCTAAGATGTCCGATAATGAATACTCGCTCCCTGTTTTGCGGAATATAAGCCGCTGAGTTAATACAGTCCCATTCCACATCATACCCGAGGTCATCCAAGGCTCGGAGGATCGTCTCGAACGTAGCCCCTCCTTCGTGATTGAGGAGTCCTTTGACGTTCTCAAGGAATAAATAGCGTGGTCTGAGAATAGATGCGAACCTTGCAATTTCAAAGAAGAGAGTTCCTCTAGTATCTTCGAAACCTTTTCGCTTTCCTGCAATTGAGAAAGCTTGGCACGGAAATCCTCCACAGATAACATCGACACTTCCGATTCCTCGAATAAACTCATCTGATACTGTTGTGATGTCATGCATTTCCACCTCTCCTTCTGTATCATGTATTGCTTTATAGCTAGTTCTAGCGAATTTATCGATTTCGCAAAATCCAACACATTCATGTCCAGCGGATTCCATACCTAATCGAAATCCGCCGATACCTGCGAATAAATCTAAGAATTTCATTTCTTCACTTCTTTCAACAACTCTGGATTCTCGTAAATGTTGCCGATAACCACGTAGCCGTTAGCTCCTCTAGTCCAAAAATCAAGGCCAATGAATGAGCTTGAACAAATCTGTTTACCCATAAACCCTGCGTCATGCCAAACAATTTCATGATGGCTGACATACCAGTTTGGTCTGTCTTTATCTTGAGAACCGATGATATCCCCCTCAAATATCTCCACACCATTCTTATCTTTCAGCCCTGTGGATTGCATGAGTTCATAACGTTCTTCTAAGCAAAGCATCAAACTTTCTAACGTCTCATCATGATCCATATCACCAAAGTAAATCCCCTCTTGATTTGTCATTGCTTCTTCGTATCTATCCCACGCTCTAAACTTCGTCATCATTTGCTGCCCTCCGGCAAATCTTCTGACTTAACAAATACACCTTCAACCATTTTTCCAGTACGACCTTTGATTTCGTTGTACGCTTGGTTCAAACACTCGTATAAGTCCATGTCGTTTTGCATTGCTAAAATAATCAAGGTTACTACTACGTCTCCAATTCCGTCTCTTAAACCATGCTCATCTTTTCTAGCTAGGGAAGCAGCAACTTCCCCGACCTCTTCGACCGTTTTTAACATTTGCTTGCTAGAATCTGCTTGATCCAATCCCTTATCTTTTGCCCACTGCTCTATTTTTGTGATTAGTTCGTTCACTATTTCTCCTCCTCAATCTCACATGCCTGCTCAAACTGTCTAGTGATGTTTTCTAACGCTTTTTTGTACTCGATAATACTTTTTATCACGTGCCCCTCTCTCAGCACGTAATCACGCTGTATCGCCTTCAAACACGATGAGACTGTTTGAAAGTATCCGATATCTGATCGTGATTCTTCTTTTGCTTCTGTGTAGCGAATGTTTCCTTCCTCATCCCGTCTTACTTTTGATAGGACAATGTTCCTGGAATCACTGGTAATTCGATAATCTTCGATTTTCATGTCTAGCATTATTCTTCCTCCAATCGATGGATTTCCCTTCTTAAATTCTCTATGTGTAAATCAATTGCCTTCCTCGCCGTTTCATTGACCATCACCGACTTTGTTCGCTCCAGATCGTCAATCTCACGCTGAATGTTTCGAATACGCATTTGAATCACTTCTTCTGTTGTCATAATGACTCCTCCGAATATCTAAACGTTCTCTTCTTAACGTCTGTGTATCCACATCTGGCTCTTTTTCTAACGGTACTCTCGTGCAAGCCTGTGAGACTTGCTAACTGCTGAGCAGTTCCTGTGACTAGAATTTTGTCGCCATGCCAGATTGCGATTTTTCGCGGTCTTAGCTTGCTGCTCTTGTCTGCCCACATCGCTCTTCCAAGTCTCATCACTTCTGATGCAGCTTCTTTGTCATTTTGCCAATCTTCTGAATAAGTCAATTCGATAATTCGCTGCATTGCCGCTTTCTTATCCATCCCGACATTCTCCTTTCAGTAATTTGAGTACTTGATCAAGTGCGCTCTCACGTCCACCGTGGAACGTGTTGAGCCACTTGTCTTCGTACGACACACTCTGCCTTAAAGCTTCTTGGTGCATTAATTCGATTTGTGCAATGAGTTGGTTAAGATTCATCTTCTTTCGCCTCTTGTGCTTTCTTTGCTAGATAAGCTTCAAAACGTGCATCGATTTCTGCTTTTTGTTGTGGATCAATTGTTTTTTCTTCTTTTGGTTGATTCACCCAATCGGGCAGCTTTTCACGCCGGACATTGTTTTGATACTTTGAAATTGAAGGTTTCGCCTGCTGATTTTTCCGTCTTTCCTCTTCGCCTTCGATAGCAGCTTTGCTAAATAGACGTTTGTTAAAACGATTCTTAAGGATGCCGTCTAAATAATTCCATCTGCGATTATTATTTTCGATGGCTGTATTTACACCATGCATCATCCAAGCGTCTGCTTGTTCAATGGTCAGTCCTGCTTCTTCTAGGTCTTTTAACCAAAAATTGATATTGTCCCCCATAGTATTTCCATACGGACTACCAAAGCCATTTTTTTCAAGATACGAATATATCTGAATTGAATACTGTTTTAATGCAGAAGCATCTCGTTTTTCTATGTCTTTGTCTTTGTCTTTCTCTAACTCTTTCTCTATATCTATCTCTTTCTCTAACTCTATCTCTAGGCGACCTTTTCCAGACAATTTCTGGACATTGTCCTCCTTTGCTCTTTGGATTCGTTTTTGCCTAGCGTACTCAGTTTCTGACCCTACTAATTCGCTGAGCTGATTTAGATATATCTCTCCGCTGTCCAGTATTTTTATTAGTCCGATTTTGTTGAATAGATCCATAGCAACTTTCACTGTGTCCGTATTTGAATTTGTTAGTTTTGCTAGAGATTCGGGATCGTAAGGGATCATTAAATTACCTACGTTTCTAACTAGCAAGCCTTCTGTCTTTAGAGATTTAAGGCAGAGTTTCAAATAAAATAAACAATATTCTTTACCATTAGGTTGTTCTTCCAGCCATTCGATGGTATCTTCTTCGAAAAAATCCTCTTTTAATTTAAGCCAGTAATAGCGCTTCTTTTGTTTGTCTGACACGTACGTTCCCCTTTCTTTTTGATGTTAGTGAAGGTATATTTAATATAAAAACAATTTGAGGTGTTTCTATGTTAGTAAAAGAATTGATCAATCATTTAGAAAAAATGGATGAGAATTCCACCATAAAATTAGAAGTAAAAACTAAAGCGGCGGACAACGAAGAAATTCCAACATATGCCGATATCCAAAGTATTGAATTCGGTGAGAACAGAGTTGTCTTAAAAGGCGATGATGAATTAATTGAATGGGACTAGTTCCCATTCTTTTCCATATCATTTTTTCTAGCAGGCTATCCTTCATCGTCCACGACAGTAACTGTGTACTGGTAACAAGTCTCTGTAATTCCATTAACTAATCTATTCGTCTTAATTTTTTCAACACTAATATCGCTTTGTTCAGCTTGTGTACCAATGAAAGCAAATGTCATGATTTCTAAGAACAGTCTGTCTCTCGGACTCATTTTTTTATATTTAGTGCGCCATGCTCGTTCAAATGCTGCTGTTTTTAAACTAATCATCATTATTTCTCCTCTAGCTGAGATAATGTATGCGATAAATATGCCAATACTGCTAAAGTATCTTGTGAAGTAAGTTGATACTCAGATTCGTACATTTCATCAATAAACCTGATTTGAGCACGTTCATGCGAATAATCTTGACCATACCATCTACGGATTGTTCTCGAATGACCGCTCCGAAACCCCTCGTTATACCAATAACCAAATACCTCTTTTTCTTCGAGCATTACAGGTAGATTTCCTTCTTCAATAGTTTTTATAGCGAATTTTAAAAGTGAACGCAGCTCTTTTTCCCATTCTTTATATCGTCTTATTTCAACTAGTTGCATACCGATAGCTACATTCTCATCATGATTATTAAATTGCTCAATATATGACTTTTGCAATTTAATCTCTTTGAGGAGTTCTTCTTCATTCTTTACAAACTCTTTTCTGAGTTTATTTAGTCTATCTTCGGCTTCTTTTAATTTTTTAAAATTATCATTAATTGTTCTCACTTTACCCTCCGATATTTAACTTTTTGATTGTCTCCTGGTTTAACTTGATTCCTTTGATTTGATATTTATTTTTGAAATTAGTCACACCTATTTTATGTTTCTCCGTGTGATGGATTCTGCAGAGTGCTGCAAATGTGTACTCTGAATGATCAACTTCTTTGCGCTTTCGTCTTCCTAGCGCTTTGTCAAAGTGATCGATGTCAGCTCCTGTTTTGCCACAGATGCAACAGACTCTTTTTGTGATGCATTTGTAGAAGTAATACTCTTGATTCGCTGGTAAAATCTCATAGCCTTCTTTGAAAGGAATATGGTGTTCAAAGATGAAATCTAAAATGATATTTGCTAAGACATTAGCATCGCTCACAGTTGTATTCGATTCATCTTTCAGGCTTATTTTGCGACCTGTGACGCCTTCAAAACGGAAGTAGAAGAATTCTTTCCAGAAGTCCGTTGGCATGCCTGTATCGATGAAAATGTCGCCTATGAGCGCATAGATGAAGTTTCGTTGCTGTACAGTAAATCGACGTGGATCAATAAAACGAATTTCAATGACTCGATCGCCATCATAGCCGTCATACATCGTCTTTAGTCGCTCGATGTTCACTTCCTCATTGATTGTTGCCCCTATATCTTTTCCTTTGAACTTTTTCAGAACCGCTGAATATGAATCGATCAATGGTTTAAACACTCATATCACTTCTCTTTTGTTTCGTCTCTGTACTGGTCTTCAAGCCAATTAACGCCTCGTTTTAGAACGCCCAAGTCACTCTTGGTCCATTTACTGTCATCCGCTGTTATATAAGCTGCATCAGTCAATGCAACAACCGCTTCATCAATTGTTTTTTCATACTTGTTAGCAACCAGTTGTAAAGCATCCAAGAATAGCTTTTTGCTTCTTTCGCTAGCTGGTTCAAGCATTGAAACATCTTCTGGCATATCTTCTCCAGCAAAGATATATAACCCTAGCCCGAACATTGCTAAATTTTTTACAAGACAACGCATGATTGTTTTGTTGATATCGAACATCGTTGCTGCTTCACAAGTACGATCAATATAGTTTCCTGTCCAGTTTTTATCTTTGTATTCTTTGACTTTGTATGTGTATGGCTCATCTTTCATTGCCTTGTTTGCACCATCCATGACTGGCAACCACATATCACGCTTTACTCCATTGACTTTGATACTGGTAAAAACCATATAGCCTGTTTTTTCATCAAAGAGGTATGGACGGTGTGTTTCTGGATCACGATAGATTTCGTAGTCTACTTCTTCGCAGATTTTGCTGACTTCTGCCCACGCCCATGCCCAGGACAGATAAGTTAATTTGTTTCTTTTTTCGACAACATCATTGACTGTTATCTTGTACAGACTATTGAATAATTTGTTATCATTACGTTTCATGCCTTCACTCATCAAATTCTGCCTCCATTTCAGTAATGTATTTCTTACCTGGTCCGTAATAAGAGATATCAATCAAGTTATCTCTTTCGTACTCTTCTAATGCATCAGTCAAGCCATCTTCCACGATGTAAATATATTCAGGTTTATTTGAATGTTTTGATAGATGAATAAGGTAAACATGATCCCAAATACTCACAAAATTGCCCAAATCGTCTTGATCACATGCTAGTTCTTCATTCGTCAAAAGATTTCGTCTGATTTTTCGATTGTTTGTTTCCTTGATATTCGATTTGCCCCAACTAAGATCAGTCAAATATTTATCTAGAGTGGAAAGTTCTTTTTCCATGTGGTAACATCTCCTTAGATGTATTTTCTTTGTGACTCATTGCTTTGGTCGGCTGAGTCACTTTTTTATTTGTTGCCAAGCTTTTTGCTTTTCGATGCGCTGCTGACTTAGGATGGTTGGTTTATTGTGTCTCCACCAGCGATTAGCAATTATTACGCCTATTTTTAGTGCTTCAGCTCTATTCATTTTCATCACCAAAAAGTCTCTGTTGTCTGTTCAGTTGATCAATTTCCATGCGGAGCGCAGTTTCTGGTAACCACATTTCAATAAATGAAACAGCATCATCAAATCTCTTACGAGGTAACTCGCCATATCTTGGGATTGAAAAGGTACGTTTAAATTCAGACCAAAATTTTGAGAATACTTTTTTGCTGATTTCTTCATAAGCTCGGCTTTCTTTTCCCCCTAGAACTTCCATAACTTTCGTATTTCCTTTTTGCTTAATTTCAAACTCTTGTTGTCCGCTAATTCGCATAGTATCTTTAAGCATGGAAACATCTTTTTTAACATCTTTCATTTCTTCTAATTGATAAATCATCATATCTTCAATTGTTTGAGGAACAGTATTCTTGCGAATAACATCTTCCATTTCGTTGAATGCTTCAATGTATTTTTGTTTGAAGTAGATAGCTTTCTTTCCTGTAAACCCCATAGCCAACAAGAAAAAACCATCTCTACTAATGAAGAAAACTCGTCGATTTCTGCCGTATGAATCTGGTTCATTACCTTCCACAAACATCTGCTCAAAATTGAGCACATCTTCTTTTAACTTTTCAATATCTCTCAAAACATTTTTGTGTTCTTTTTCAAAACTATCTGCGACTTGCAAACTCGTAGTCACAGCTTCTTTATTTTTCAAAATTACTAATTCTTGCATTATTTCTTCTCTCCTTTTGATATAATTTAGGTAAAAAAATGGTGGTGTATATAATTGGATATTTCAGATACTCCTTACTATCAAAAATTGATAGCTTCTTCAAAATTAATCGGTGAAACCATTGCTCCTTCTCTATATGTCGTTAACGCTATGCAGCCTGCGATAGAACAAGCTAAAAAATTAATTGCAAGTCAAGATACTCTTATAGCTTCGCAAGCAATACTCAATGATTCTCTCATTCAAATTGTCGAGAACCGCAACAAATCTATTGCTAATATGATTCCTCCTTCTGTTTTCGCAATACAGAAACAATTAGAATCTCCAAGTTTTAATATTGCTAAAAAAATGGCAGCTACTATGCCAAAACCTTATTTTTCTGATATCTCTAAAATCACAGAAAAATTTGCCGTTGACATGTCTAAGTACGACTTCAGAATAGGGGTAGCTACCCAAGAATTAGAAAAAGCATTTTCTTCCGAACCGGAAGTTAGTACAAAAAATCTACTTTTTAAAGACACTTCTAATCCATCTGATGAGTTTGAGGCCAAGTTTTTTGATATCCTTAATGAGCAAAGGAAAGTCCTTGATGATTCTATAAAGCTTTTTGAAGAAATAAATACAGCCAAGAACAAAGATATAACTAATGAACCATCTGAAAAACAACAAGCTTCACCTGCTTTCTACAAAGATAAAATGTGGTATGCTGAGGAAATTGCTTCAGACTTATTAAGCCTTGTGGTATCAGCTATTTTTGTAAATGTTACTGTAGACGACCCATCAAATACGTTAATAATCGTTTTTCTTTTAAGTTGTCTACTACGTTTTATCAAGCCAAATAACTAACACGTTATATTGCCTGACAATAAACCTATAATGATGGGACATTGCTAAATTCAATAGATTTGTTTCTTCATCTCAAACTTCACAGCTTGATACTCGCTATATCCCTCCGCAACTAGATGAATTTGACTAGGAAATTCTCCAGTTTCTTTTACAAATTCTTTGATGAGATCGTTAAAATTTTTCTTCAAATTTTTTTCGTCTATAGAAATTAGGCTTTTTTTCATCTAGTCAGTCCCTCCCGGCTGGCTTTTTTGTATCCGCGCAATTAATTAAAAACAACATTATTCCGAAGATAACGCCCATAGTCAGATTAAAATGAGTAATGGATATTAACATTGCTATAATCAAACCCATCACTAATGCGTCTAATTTAGTCATAACCTTACCTCTCTATTTTTGATTTCTAACATCCGCAAATCTTCAAGCTCCGTCGCAATAAGCTCTGCTTGTCTATCTGAAAGCTCATCGGCTTTTCTAAGCGCTGCACGATCTTCTTGCAATTGTTTTCTACGCTGTTTAATCAGACCTAGAATTTGATGTTCTTGTTGAAATGTGTACATTTTTATTTAGCACCCCCTAAATACTTCCATAGTTCATTTTCAATAAATTCAATCATCCCTGTTGCTTTAAAAAGCCAGCGATCACTCTGAGAAACTGGATAATATACAAATCCGCCATTCTCAACATCTAATTTTTTAATTAAACTTGGATTATTCAAAATATTATCTTTTAACCATTTAGCAGAACGATTTGTTCTGGATACAAAGTCTTTCATAGTAAACATTTTTCCTCGAAGGTCATTCGCTTTAAGTTCTTCGAATTGAGTTTTTTCAACAAGAACCATTTCGCTAGGAATTTGGATTGTTACCAATGCTTCTATTTGTTGACTCAACTAAATTTCCTCCTTTTCTAATTCAGCAATAGCTGCCTCAATTGGTTTAACCTGTTTAACCTGTCTATCAGGCTTTCTACGCCCATTCATAATGTCAGACATATAAGCTCTCGAAATATTAATTTTATCTGCCAACCATGCTTGGCTTTTATCATGTTTGGCTAACGCCACACGAACTTTTAAAATGAAATCTTGTGACATAACTAACTCCTCCTAAACATCCATTCTTGTTTGTCTTAATTCGAACTTCGTTACACTAGACGGTTCCCAACTATTAATAAATTCCATAACCTTTTCATAGTGTTTAGCTCTCAATTGAGTACGAGCCCCTACACCTGAAATCTTTTTGACTCCACCGTTTATATCTTTGAAGAGTAACCCGATAGTTTTACGATCCGAGCGATTTATTGAGTAAGCATCCGCTACTTCGTAGACTCTTTTATTAATTCGAGAAGAAATAATGCTGTATTCACCTTGTGGCAATGGCTGATTTTCTTTTAAATCGAAAACTTCTTGTTCAATGGCATCCACTCGTTGATTAGTTTCCTCACTTGCTTCTAAAGCTAGTAGTGCCAATCCTCTTTTTGTAGTTGGAATGGATACTGATTTCTCTTTTATTGTTTTTTCCATTTCATTGAATGCGTTTATATACTGCAATTTAAACTGCAATGCTTTCTTTCCGGTAAATCCCATAGCAAGCAATGTAAATCCATCACGATTCATAATTATTTGACGATATTCTTGTTTGTTTTGCGGATGGATATAGGTGTCTTCATAAAATAGGTCTGTCCAATTTTGGACACCCTCTTTTAAATTATCTAAATCACGTAATACATGTTGGTGATTCTTTTCAAATGTTTCAGCAACTTGTAGACTTGTCGTTACTGCTTGTTGGTCTTTCATAATTACTAAATTCGTCATTTGTATATCTCTCCTTTTTGATATAATTCTCTTATCAGTAAGTGGTCTACTGAAATAATTAATTTAAAGGTAGTGAAAATATATGGCACAAAAGTACCAAAAAGTATGCTTAAATGGTCATCAGTTGAGTGTCACTAGCATTTCCCCGTCCGATCCAGACGAATTTTGTTCTAAATGCGGTTTACAAGTAATATCCACATGTCAAAATTGTCACGCTCCAATCCCCGGATGGTATGAAAATGAGGAAATAATGTATATCGGAAAAAGAACAGCGAGTTTACCATCGTATTGTTCTAAATGCGGAAAGCCTCACCCTTGGATACAAACAATATTGGATAATGCAGCTGAGCTAATTGCGCTCGATACCGAATTAAGTGAACCTGAGAAGATTGCGATAAAAGCGTCTATCCCTGATTTGTTAGTCGAAACTCCGAAAACTCCTATCGCTGAAGCAAAATTTAAAATCTATTTTGCAAAGATGGGACAAGTTGTTAAAACCGGAATGTACAATTTGATAGTTGATGTAATTTCTGAATCTGTTAAAAAATCTATTTTTCCAGATTAGTATTACCACACCAACAACAATAATTTGAATTTTTTCTTATAACACGATTGCACCAAGCGCATTTGGCGTAATCGTGTTTCCTTTTTAAATATTTTAGGTAGCCATTTCGTTTGATAGCCTTCTTACTTCTTTGATTAAATCTACCGAACATCCGTTTCTTCCTCCCTCTCAATTATTTGTAAGCTAATAAAATTAGCTTTTTAAAAACTTATTTACAAAGTAAATTTGTCCTTTGCCTGTCACTTTAGGTGTTTTATTAATTGAGGTATGACCATCTGAATGAGAAACAACCGTTTCTTTCACTTCAAACAACTCAAGTTCCATTGATTTTTGAGTAGGCATGTTCCAGTCGGTACCTTTGCGCTTGATGAGATAACCCTTTTCCCGTAACCATTTGAACAAACGTCCTGCACCTATATCTACACCGTTCTGTTTGATTAACTTTGCTAAATCACCAACCAAGATACTTGTGTAACTCGCACTAACTGAATCGGCAAATAATGCTTTGGGTTTCATTTCTTCATTTTCAAGTTGTAACGTCTCTATCTTTCTCTCAAGGATTTGCCGGCTTCGCATTAAGATCATTTCTTCGCTATTCCATGCTTTTTCCACTTGAAGAAAATACTGCCTAGCTAACTTTCCTTTCTCTGATCGTTGAATCATAGAAATTTCTTTTGCCATATCTAACTTCAAAATATGGTCTTGAAGTTCTCGTCTCGCTAGGGTGTTAAAAACTTTACACCCTACAAAATCTTCACCTTCACTAAATCCATACTTCAACATTCGTTCAAACCAACTTGAATATCTTTCGGATACTTCTAAAAATTCGTGAAGTTCTCTCGCGCTTACTAACTGTTCGTTGTTCTCGTTTGTTGTTACTTTGATTAGTTCTTTCATTTGTTTTCCTCCCCTGCATAAACAATTCCCAATTCAGCAGCAATCATTTGACGGTATTTTCTAGCATTTGGCCCATCTTGTATTCTGGAAACTACTTGTTTTGTGTAAGTTGGGGACTTACCTATGATTTGAGATAGTTGCTTCCAAGTCTTGTTTTGCCGATCCATTTGAATCAACACTATTTCTTTGAAATCTGTAATAAGCATCCCGATTCCTCCTTTTTTATTATTCAACTAGTTATTAAGCTTTTTTCTAAACTATGTGTTGACATGGTTTAAACTATAGTTTAAAATCAATGCATAGTTAAATAACCCTAAAAAAACCATAAATCAACATTTCTAAGTTTGGCGACCGTGAAATTGTTTATTTTTTATTGGTTCTCTTTAGTTTTTGTTTGAAACTTAATAACTAGCTTACGAAAAAAGTATATAAAACTTAAGTTTAATTGTCAATGGATTTTTAGCATAAAGTTTAACTTTTTTCTAGGAGTAAGAGAGGAAGGCTTTTATGACAGCTTTTGATAGACTTAAATATCTTTGCGACAAGCAAGGTATTTCCATTAATAAGCTCGAAGAAAAAATTGGACTGGGGAAAAATACTTTATATGCATGGAAAAGAAAAACTCCAGGGGGTCATAATTTACAATTAGTTGCTGATTATTTTAATGTCACTACTGATTATTTATTAGGACGCACGGATATCCCTACTCCATTAGATAAAAACATTGAGGAGGAGCTTGATCCATTGGTTTATTACCGAATGGACGATACCGACATGTCTCCAGAAGATATGGAGGAAGTTAGAAGACAGATTGAATTCGCGGAAAAATTAGCAAGAGAACAAATTCGTAATCGTAAGGGTGGGAACTAAGATTTGAAATATATAAATAGAAATGAGGAACTAACAAAAGATGAATATTTAGAAATTACATCATACGTATTGCCACTGCAAACTAAAGTAGGTGAGTATTTTAAACTCCAAATAAAAGATTTGAGATGGCACCATTATGTTAAGTATTGTATAGAAAAATTAGGCTACGAAATTTTATATTATGACTATGGTGACACAGCATCAAAATTTATATCTGGAAGAACCAGGTTAATTGATGGTGTTGTCTCCATTATTGTAAATAAGAACCATACACACAATTCTGGAAGACAACATTTCACAACTTTACATGAAATAGCTCATGGTTTTTTACATTTAGAAAAGGGAAAAATAGACAAAATATTTTTCAGTGCAAAAACAATTCCAGCTCCTGGAGATAAACGTTCTGAAACAGAAGCGGATGTCTTAGCTTCTGTGATGATGATTTCTGACAAGTCAATAGCTGAGGAAATGAAAACAAAACCAACATTTGCTGGATTGTGTTTTAAATTTGAATGCTCATACGCTAATTTACTGATGAGACTTAAAAATTATTTAGTATTTAATTTAGATATGAATAAAAACTTTGCTTTAAAGTTAATTTTAGATTATCGAGATTATGATGATACAACTATATGTGAAGTAATCAACCATCTTTCTTCTTTTAACTATTATTATTTTCATACAAACATATTTCAAGGAATAAAAGCTTTAGACTATGAAACTGCTCTAATCATAGTCGATACTTATACAAACTATACTAAAAGCATTATGTCAGATAAGGTAAAAGAAATAATAGCATCATCAGTTATCTATCAAACTCAATTTATTAGCGCGTAAATTTTTCACAAAAAAGCCCGTGCTGGCACACGGACTCATACCTCATTTCTGAGATCACAAATATATTATAACAAGAAGTGAGGAATATTTAAATGGAACAATATTTAGCGGAATTATCTACTAATGAAAGAATCTTAGTCAACTCAGAAGTTGAAAAAAACAGTAAAAGTAGTGTTGTTGCTTGGCTTTTATGGTGGTTTACTGGTACTTTAGGTGGTCATCGTTATTACATGGGAAAAACCGGAACAGCAATTATAATGACAATTTTAACCTTAACTTTTTTCGGATTGATTATTTCTGGCCCATGGGCATTAATCGATGCCTTTTCTATCAATAGATGGATAAGAAAAAATAAGGAAGATGCAGAAAGAAAAGCTATCCAAAATATTTTATTGTACAGAAACAAAGGCTAGATTTTGACTCGTTAGTATCTCTTGTAAGATTAAAAACACGCCCCACCGACCATAGCGAGCGTGTTCTAAGAAAAAACTAACCTACACAATAGGCTTATTTACAATGCCTATTGTATCAGAGAAAGAGAGCTGATTCAATCATGGCAAGATTTGTAAAGCGTGGCAATAGTTGGCAATATGAAATTTCATATAAAGATGAAAATGGGAAATATAAAAAATTAAGAAAAAGCGGATTTTATAAAAAGAAAGATGCTATTGCAGAAGCCGCTGACATAGAATTAAAACTGGCTAAAGGTTTAAAAGTCACAAACTCAGATATTAGCTTGTACGATCATTTTAAACAATGGATCGATGTGTACAAAAAAGGAAAAGTCACTAATATAACTTTTCGTAAATACGAAAATACATTAATGAATATAAAAAAATATTTTCCACATGATACGCTTAAAACACTTACCAGAACAAAATATCAACAACGGTTAAATACATTTGCAGAAACACACGCTGACGCATCAGTAGAACGTTTGAATATACATATTAGGGCGAGTCTAATTAATGCTATTGATGAAGGAGTCATTCCGTATGATTTCACTAAAAAAGCGGTAATAAAGGGGAAATCTCCTGGAGTTAAAGAACAAGATAAGTTCTTAAATTATGAAGAGTTTCAGAAATTAATGAGTTTGGCAAAAGAAAAACTAGACCCTCGTTTCGCTTCACGGTTCATGATTCTTGTAGCAGGAGCAACTGGTATGAGGTTTGCTGAATTATTAGGTCTCACTTGGGATCGTGTGGATTTAAATAAAGGGATAATTTCAATTGATAGAGCCTGGGATTATCAAGATAAAAACGATTTTTGTCCTACTAAAAATATTCAATCAATTAGAAAAGTTCCTTTAGATTCAGAAATGGTTTCTATAATTTCTGATTTCAAGCAAAAGCAATTAGAACTCTTTGAAAAATTAGATATTGTTCCTAAACATGATTTTGTGTTTTATAATGCAAAAGAAGGCTTAATTTCCAACAACGCAGTAAACAAGAAATTGAAAGAGTTGCTTAAACAGTTATCGATTGAAACACCTCTCACGATTCACGGTTTAAGACACACTCATGCTTCAGTTTTGATTTTTAAAGGAATTAATATTATGGCTGTTTCAAAACATCTAGGACATAAAAATTTGGCAGTGACGATGGAAACATATAGTCATGCTGTAAAGGAACTTGAGGAAAGAGAGGAAGAAAAAATAAAGCAAGTTTTTCATGATTTGATGAAAGTATAACTACATTTGGCACACATTTGGCACAAAAAAAGAGATAAACACTGATACAACAGCGTTTATCTCTTAGTTTTTATGCCAGCTATAGGGATCGAACCTACGACCTACGCGTTACGAGTGCGTTGCTCTACCAACTGAGCTAAGCTGGCGCTTTTCAATGAAATTATAAACGCATTTCTTAAGAATGTAAAGAGAAAATCAGAATTTTTACGTAATTTCATGATTTTTTTCATAAAACGTGGTATAATTGATATGAAAGGCAGGTTTTATGAAAATGGCAACTTTTGGAAAATTTGATACAACTATCGTACCGTCGGAATATGGCGAAAAATTCACGATCGATACACACGTGACATTTACGATTCATGGCAAACCGCAAACTGGAACGATTTCAAAACAACTAAAAAATTCCGCTGTTGTTGAAATTGATGAAACTGCAGAAAACGCCAATTTGATGACTCAAAGCAAAGGTGTAATGATTGTTAATTACAAAGAACTAAAGAAGATTTGACTTAGACCATCTCTGTGTTTCGGGATGGTTTTTTTTGGACAAAAAAACAGAGCTGCGATCATTCGTGATCCGGCTCTGTTTTTTAATGTTTTTGATGATAACGTTGTTTTTACTTACTTCGTACCGAATAGACGATCGCCAGCGTCACCTAATCCAGGAACGATATAGCCATGTTCATTCAGTTTTTCATCTAGAGAAGCTGTATAGATATCGATATCAGGATGTGCTTCTTGCAAAGCTTTTACGCCTTCTGGTGCTGCAACAAGACAAACGAATTTGATGTTTGAAGCGCCACGTTCTTTCAACGCATCGATCGCCATGATCGCTGAGCCCCCTGTTGCCAACATCGGATCTACGACAAATAATTGACGTGCATCGATATCTTCAGGAAGTTTCACAAAATATTCATGTGGTTCAAGCGTTTCTTCGTCACGGTACAACCCGATATGACCCACTTTAGCTGCTGGGATAAGTTCTAGGATACCGTCGACCATTCCGATTCCTGCACGCAGGATGGGGATGATTGCGACTTTCTTACCGGATAATGTTTTTTGTGTCGTTTCAGTGATTGGTGTTTCGATGACGATATCTTCCAATGGCATATCACGTGATACTTCATATGCCATCAGCATAGCGATTTCATCGACAACCTCACGAAAAACTTTTGTTCCGCAGTTTTTGTCACGAATGATAGTTAGTTTGTGTTGAATCAATGGATGGTCGATCACTTGAAATTTGCCCATTTTTTAGTTCTCCTTTGTTCTGTCGTTTCTTTTTAATTGTAAAACAAAATCATGCGGTTGACTAGTCAAACTCGCTATTTTTCGCAAGAAAATCAAAAAGAGGCAGGACCTCACTTCGTCCTATCTCAAGCTTTTCTTCAATATTTGAACCATCGCACAGTGATTCCTTCTTTTAGTTCCTTGGTTCACTGAGCCAGCTTGTCGAAAGAGCCATTGCTGCTCGAGCGGCTTTTGTCTGATCCATTGAATTGACCATCACAAAATCATGGATGATCCCTTGGAAGCGTACTTGCGTCACTTCTACGCCTGCTTCTCTAAGTTTTCGCGCATATGCCTCTCCTTCATCGCGCAAGACATCCGCTTCCCCTGTCAAGATCATGGCAGGGGGTAGGCCTCCCAATTCATCCAGACTAGCACGCAATGGCGAGGCAGTGATCTCTGCGCGCTCGTTCTGATCGGTCGTATACTGGTCCCAAAACCAGATCATCCCTTCTTTCGTCAGGAAATAATTCTCTGAAAATTCATGATATGAATCGGTATCGAATGACGCATCGGTGACCGGATAATACAAAAGCTGTTTATGGATAGGTAATCCGTGGCGTTTTTTGGTCAGCAACGTCATGACAGTTGCCATATTCCCGCCAACTGAATCGCCAGCTACAGTAAGATAATTTAGATCAAGGTTCTTCGTTTTTGCCAAATTTCCCAATTGCTGCAAGATCGAATAGTTTTGTTCGATCGCTGTCGGATATTTCGCTTCAGGAGAGCGGCTGTATTCTGGAAAAACAACGACTGAATTCGTTCGCACGGCTAATTCCCGAACCAATTTGTCATGTGTTTCTGCGCTACCGAAGACCCAGCCAGCACCATGGATATAAAAAATCACCGGAAGCTTCTCGATGTTGCTTTCCGGACGCACAAAACGGACATTGATTTTTCCCCATTCTCCTGTGTCGATCAGCATATCTTCAATATCGACCAAGGCTTTACTTACTGGAGAATCCTGGACTTTTTCCAGTAAAGCTCTGCCTTCTTCAGGATCTAATTCATAAATACGTGGATGAGGTGCATTTGCATCACTGAATGAAACAGCTTCTTTTTCTAATGAGATTCTTTCAGTCATCGTGATTCCTCCCTGGGTTTTGGTATGAAGAACGAAATACACTTCATATACTAGAGAGCATTCTCAAGATTGTCAAAGAAACCGTTCTCTTACGTCCTTTTTGCTTATAAAAAACCATCAGATATCTGCTTTATGCACTAATATCTGATGGTTTGCTCATTTATTTTTTATATAAAGGATATTTTTCAGTCAATTCACGTACGCCTGCTTTGACTTCGTCTAATTGTGCTTCGTCCTCTTTAGCTTGTAATGCTTTGACGACCAACTCTGCCACTTTTGCTGCGTCTTCTTCTTTGAAGCCACGTGTCGTGATTGCCGGTGTTCCGATCCGGATACCGCTTGTTTTGAATGGACTCAGTGATTCGAATGGGATCGAATTTTTGTTTACAGTGATATTCACACTGTCTAAGATACTTTCTGCTTCTTTTCCGTTCAATCCAAGATCACGGACATCGATCAGCATCAAATGGTTATCTGTTGCGCCTGAGACGACTCTTGTTCCGATTGACTGATTGAAGACCTTGACCATTGCTTTGGCATTAGTGATGATCTGTTCACTGTATGCTTTGAATTCAGGCTGAAGAGCTTCTTTGAACGCTGCAGCTTTCCCAGCGATGACATGTTCAAGCGGTCCGCCTTGGATGCCAGGGAAAACAGCGCTGTTGATTTTTTTCGCCAATTCTTCACTGTTTGTCAGGATCATTCCGCCTCTTGGTCCGCGTAATGTTTTATGCGTTGTTGTGGTAGTGATGTCTGCATAAGGAACTGGGCTTGGGTGGACACCAGCGGCTACTAGGCCAGCAATGTGTGCCATATCTACCATGAGTTTTGCGCCTACTTCATCAGCGATCTCTCTGAATTTCGCAAAATCGATCGTTCTGCCGTAAGCACTCGCACCTGCTACGATCAGCTTCGGATGATGCTTTCTTGCCAAGATACGCACGACATTGTAATCAATGACTTCCGTTGAAGGATCGACACCATATGCGACAAAATGATAGGTTTTCCCGCTGAAATTCACAGGTGAACCGTGTGTCAGATGGCCGCCTGCTGATAGATCCATACCTAAGATCGTGTCCCCAGGTTCGACAAGAGCCAGATAAGCAGCTGTATTCGCTTGGGAACCAGAATGAGGTTGCACATTCGCAAATTTTGCACCGAATAATTCTTTCGCACGATCGATCGCTAGATTCTCAACGATGTCGATATATTCACACCCACCATAGTATCGGTGACCGGGATAACCTTCTGCGTATTTATTGGTCAAAATACTGCCTTGAGCCGCCATTACCGCTTCTGAGACGAAGTTTTCGGAAGCAATCAACTCCAAGTTATGTTCTTGTCTTCCTTCTTCTTTTGCGATTGCTGCCCAAAGATCAGGGTCAAACGTTTTGTAATCTACCACAAACAACAGCTCCTTTTGATTGTTTCATTTTTTTGTTTCTTTCCCATGCAACAAAAAAAGTACGGCTTTTTTCATTGATTGGAGATTTGCTTGATTGCATTGTATCATACTAGAAAAAGCAGCAATAGCCCTTTGTTTATTTTTCAAAATAATTTTGGCCCGCCGCTTTTTTCAACCGGTTCATATACGCACTGCCCAATCCTTTTTCTGGATAAACCTGGACAAAAATCAGATCAAGTCCTAGGGTCGGCTCATCTAAGCCTCTCAAACCGGCAAACAATCCTTTAGCTGCAGCTTCTACTGTTTCGTCGTAGTACATATACACTGCTGCTGCGTCCACACGTACTTGTTCCGCAATTGCTGGCCCAGCGATGACTCCGGCACGAATACCTTGTTCCTTTGCCCATTGGAGTGCTGCTGTCCAATCGCCTTCTTTCACCATCTGCACGCGTGTATCCGGAGAATAGTGTTTGTATTTCATCCCGGGTGCTTTTGGCGTTTCATTTTCTTTTACCAGATGCTGATCCATAACGACAGGAGAATCGATCACTGCCTCCAACTGCTCGCTTGTGACTGCGCCCGGACGTAGGATCATCGGTGGTGCGGTCGGATCACTCAGATCGACAACCGTTGATTCGACGCCGATACGTGTAGCTCCGTCTTCAATGATCCCAGTGATTTTTCCTTGCAAGTCATGATACACATGTTCTGCTGCAGTTGGACTTGGTTTTCCTGAAGTATTGGCACTCGGTCCAACAAGAGGAACACCGGCAAGTTCAATGACTTCAAGCGTCTTCTTGTTATCCGGCATCCGAAATGCAGCTGTGGATAAACCTCCTGTGACTACACTAGGAAGAGCGTCCTTTCTGATTTTAAAGATCAATGTGAGTGGTCCTGGCCAGAAGTTCTTCACAATTTTCTCAGTCATAGGATGAAAGTTGTCCACATACGCCTTGACTTGTTCAAACGAGGAGACATGCACGATCAGCGGATTGTCTTGTGGGCGCCCCTTTACGGCAAACACCTCTTTCACAGCATCCGGCAAAAGCGCGTTCGCGCCTAATCCATAGACTGTTTCAGTTGGAAAAGCGACTAGCTTCCCTTCCTTCAGTGCCTTTGCTGCTTCCTTCAACTCTTTTTCATTATATCGTTTCGTTTCCACAGTCTATCCACAACCCCTTTTTGTTAAAATCCTGATTTATTCCTTTTTATCTCCAAGTTATCCACTGACTGTGGATAATCCATTTGTCAATAGTGGATAAACCTGTTGATAATCCAAAAACTCGTTTTCATCCTTTTGAAATAGGTGTTTTTTTATAATAAAAAAACAAATAAAAAATTTTTCATCCACAGATTATCGATGGATACGTACCATCCGATCATTCCCAAATAAATCTTTTTTGATTGCTACTTTTTTAGTTGGAAACGCCTGCTGGAAGATTTCTTTCACTGCTTCTCCTTGCTGAAAGCCAATCTCTAAAAAAATCTCGCCGTTTTCTTTCAATACGTTCGGTGCTTCCTGCGCGATCTTGCGATAGACAGCTAAACCGTCTTCTTCAGCGAAAAGCGCCATTTTCGGCTCGAATGTCCGGACACTTTCATCCATCAGTGACCATTCAGATTTACTGATGTAAGGTGGATTCGAAATGATCAGATCGAATCGCTGATCTTTGACTGGCTCTAAGGTATTTCCATGATAAAAATGTATTTCTATCTGTTCCTTTTCAGCATTTTCTTCTGCGACAGATAATGCCTCTTTTGACAAATCGATAGCTGAAACGTCCCAGTCTTCTCTAGCAGATTTCAAGCTGATGGCTATCGCCCCTGTTCCAGTTCCGATATCTACAACTTTCTGCACCTTTTCGTCGATCTCGTTCAAACACCAATCGACTAGTTCTTCTGTTTCTGGGCGAGGGATCAGCGTTTTTTCGGTCACTTTCAAACGATGATCATAAAAATCAGCATACCCCAGCAGATATTGCGGCGGATGTCCTTCTTCCAGTGATTTTAGGTCTGTCTCGATCATTTGCTGGTCTTCTTTTGAGATGGGTTCATTCATATGAAGGAGCCAGTCCAGTTTTTGCCAGTTCTTTCGTTCAAGAAACAGAAACTGGATACTGTATCCTTCTTTTCCTTGCTCTTCTAAAAAAGAAGAAGCCCGTGTCAGGACTTCTCGATAGGTCGTCTTACCCATTTTGCATAGCTTCCAGTTTAGATGTCTGATCGTACATGATCAGTGCATCCACGATTTCATCCAGCTTTCCTGCAAGGATCTGATCCAGTTTCTGGATCGTCAAGCCAATGCGGTGATCTGTTACCCGGTTTTGCGGAAAATTATACGTACGGATGCGTTCTGAACGATCGCCTGTCCCTACCGCTGATTTTCGATTAGCATCATATTCGCTTTGTGCTTCTTGCTGGATTTTGTCATACACGCGAGCGCGCAAGATTTTCATTGCTTTTTCCCGGTTTTTCAATTGGGAACGTTCATCCTGCATCGCAACGACGATCCCTGTTGGCAAGTGAGTCAATCGAACGGCAGAAGCTGTTTTATTGACGTGCTGTCCACCCGCTCCTGAAGCATGATAGATGTCTGTTCGGATATCTTTGTCTTCAATATCGATCTCTACTTCTTCTGCTTCGGGCATCACGACGACTGTCGCAGTCGATGTATGGATACGACCTTGTGATTCTGTTGATGGGACACGTTGGACGCGATGTGCACCACTTTCGTATTTTAATTTTGAATAAACGTTGTCTCCGGTGATCATCATGATGACTTCTTTGTAACCGCCGATCCCTGTGACGCTTGTTTCCATCACTTCTGTTTTCCAGCCTTGTGCTTCAGCATACTTTTGATACATGTTGAAGAGATCTCCGGCAAATAACGCTGCTTCGTCCCCTCCGGCAGCGCCGCGGATTTCCATGATGATGTTCTTGTCATCGTTAGGATCTTTTGGTAAAAGCAAGATCTTGATTTTTTCTTCCAATTCTTCTTTTTCTTTTTTCAGATCAGATAATTCTTCTTTTGCAAGTTCGGCCATTTCATCGTCCAGTTTTTCGCCAAGAAGTTCTTCTGTATCTTTGATCCCTTGGACGACTTCTTTGTAACGACGGTAGACTTCGACGGTTTCACGCGTGTTTGCTTCTTCTTTTGACAATTGCATGAAACGTTTTGTATCAGAAATGACTTCTGGGTCACTCAGTAATTCGCCGAGTTCTTCGTAACGGTCTTCAATTGCTTGTAATTGATCGTACATGCTTATTCTCCTTCTATAAATGTTGATGGATGGAAATAGTGGTTTCGGCAGACGGGGTAATAGGCTTCATTGCCGCCGATCTGCACTTGGTCTCCTTCATAGACCGGTTTTCCATCGATATAATGTAAATTCATGATCGCTTTTTTATGGCAGAACCAGCAGATCGTTTTCATTTCTTCGATCTTATCTGCATAAAGCAATAAATATTTCGAACCTTCGAACAATTCGTTTCGAAAATCATTTTTCAAACCAAATGCCATGACTGGGATATTTAATTCATCGACAATCCGAGTGAACGCAATCACATGCTTCTTTTTTAAAAATTGCGCTTCATCGATCAAGACACAATAAGGTTTTTCCTCCATCTGCTGGATCACATCGAATACATCTGTGTCTTCAAAGATCGGCATTGCATCTCGTTTCAACCCGATTCTGCTTGAAACGACGCCTACACCGTCTCTTGTATCTATACCACTTGTCATCAGTACGACTGGTTTGTTTTGTTCCTCATAGTTATGCGCTACTTTTAAAATCTCGATCGTCTTGCCGCTATTCATCGCGCCATACTTAAAAAATAGTTGTGCCATGCTTTCGTTCACCTTCCAGTTTGTTCCTATGGTATTATACTTGATTTTCACTATTTTTTACAGTCAGAATTTTCATCCATTCCCGAACACATGCTAAAAAGAACTAAGCCAATTTTTTTACAAGGATCAGGCAGGGATTCCATTCGTCCCAGAGAGCGGGAAAAACTTCTAGTCTGGAAAATCCTAATGATCCATAAAACTGAATCGTACGATCGTATTCTGGATAATGACCTTCATCTACCGTTTTGACTTGAAGGTACTTATAATGCTTTTTTGCATAATTCTCAGCCTCTTCAAAAAGTTTTGTACCCAGTTTTTGGCGCTGCGCACTTTTTTTGATGCCCATACAGTAGATTTCGATGGTGTCTTTGCTTGTAGGGGACAGCGTGATGAAGCCTATGTTCTCACCTTGTTCTTTAACAGACCAAAAAGGAAGTGTTTTTGATTTTTCAATATATTCTGCTGTTGCTTCCGGAAGACCGAACCATTCTGGGAGGTCCTGCAGTATCTCTTGAGCACATCTGCTTTTTTCTTCGTCGTTTGTTACAAAAAGAATCATCCTGTTTTCTCCAAGAATTTTTTATTTTGAATTGAGTATACCATGTTTTGTTTCTATCTTCGTACTATGTGAAGAAAAAGTAGTATAATAGACGAAATTCCGCAAATTCGCATAAGGAGCTGTTCCCATGACAAAAAACATATTCGATTCGATGGCCAGTCATTATGATTCGCCAGAACGTCAGCAACTCGCTGAGATCATCCGAAAAGAAGTCCAATCACAACTGCCAAAAGACATTGCTGAAAAAACACTGCTGGATTATGGCGGCGGCACTGGTCTGGTGAGTCTGCCGCTTGCGAAACGTTTCAAAGAAGTGATCATTGCAGATGCCTCAGAAGCAATGCTTGAAACTGCAGAGAAAAAAATCCAGCAAGCAAAGCTGGAAAACGTTCGAACGATCCATGCCGATGCCACGGTTTCGTTTCCTACAGTGCAGGCAGACGTTATCTTGCTGTCACTCGTATTGCTCCATATCCCGGATACGGACACTATTTTGAAGAAACTCCATGAACATTTATCGGCTGATGGTCAGTTGTTCCTCGTGGATTTCGATAAAAACGAAGCCATCAGCCACCCCAAAGTCCATAATGGGTTCGAACAAAAAGTGTTAGAAGAACAATTGGAAGAAGCTGGTTTTATCCCGTCTGAAAGTCATACTTTCCATCACGGGTCAAAAATCTTCATGAACCAAGATGCCTCGCTCTTCTTATCAATCAGTAAAAAGGCTTGAAAAAACCTGCTGCAATTTTTTGCAGCAGGTTTTTTCAATTAGATTGTTGGTCAGATGACCTTGATTTCTGAAAGCGGCCAATAACGGAATACTACTTTTCCTTGGATCATGTCTTCGTCGACTAAACCAAAGATCCGGCTATCTTTTGAGATCAGACGGTTATCGCCCAAAACAAGATATTTTCCTTTTGGTACAGTGTATTCAAAATCACTCGTAAAGTTTTTTGAACTTTGTGCTTGTGCCTGGAAAGCTTGGCTGTAAGAATACTCTCCCTGCAGCTTATCTTCTGCAAACTCTTTTTTGAATTGATCTAAGTAAGATTCATCATATTTTTTTCCATTGATCGTCAACTGGTCATTTTCCATTTTCACAGTATCTCCAGGCATCCCAATGATCCGTTTCACGATCATCCGGTCTTCTTCTCCCGGTTCTTTTGTAGTGATGATATCTAAACGTTCATATTTCGAGATTTTCGACGAGATCAACCGCTGTCCATCGCTTAACGTCGGGTCCATCGAATGTCCATTTACAGTGACTGGCGTGAATACATAAACTCGCGCGAGCAAAATACCCGCCAATACGAGGATCAGTATCCCCCAGTTTTTCAAAAAATCTTTCACAATCTACCTCCTGCTTGCTTTTCTATCAGTTATTTTCTATTTTTTTGCATGATTTGTTTTTACTTTCTTTATTTTACATTTTTTACAAACTAAAAGAAAGAATAAGTATCGCTCTTCACAATTCTTTCTTATTTAGGTGAAGGTGAAAAGAGGTTGTGACAACTGCGTTCTGCTTTAAGGAATTAGGACACTGAACAGAAAATAGCTCTTCATATTTTCTTGTTCAGTGAACTTATTGCCGAGAAGCAGCAGTTGGAACACCGTAAATCAGAGGTTGTGAGCCTGCCGTTCAACTCTGAGGCACAAGGAACAATTTCAACAAACAGCTTCTCATGTTTGATGAATATTGTGACTTGTGCCCGAGGAGTTGGCAGGAGAACACCGTGAATCAGAGGTTGTGAAAAAGCTGTCCTGCATCAAGTAATAAGAACAGACAAACAAAAATAGTTCTTCATATTTTTCGTTTAGTTGGGCTTATTACCGCAGATGCAAGCTTTTGAACACCGTTTAGTGGAGAGGTTGTGACAGAAGTGGACAGCTTCAAGAAATAAGAAGGAATTTACGAAAATAGCTTCCCATATTTTACAAAATCGTGCCTTATTGCCGATAGGCTATCTCTTGGACACCATTTATTCGGAAAAAGAAGACTGCAGTCAAAGCCGCAGTCTCCTTTGTCTTCTATCAAGAACGTCTTCTTCTTTGGGTGCGGCTGTAAACCACTGGTTCATCCGCTTCCTTTTGTTCTTTTTTGACAATCAGTTTCAAGCGATATGGTTCATGGTATCGCAGACCATCTTTGACGAAATCACCGCCAACGATGAATAATCCAACTGGTTCAAGTGTTTCTTCTTCTGAATCCAGATAGATTTTTCCGACTTTCTCCATATCGGCATAACTGCGCCCGATATTCAGTACATACTCTTTATCCGCTATTTTTTTGACGTAATAATACGGATAGAGTGTATTTCGATCAACTAGAAAGCCGTCCATTCGTCCTAGGTCGTTGACACTGATTTCCCCTTTTTCGATCAAATAGCGCATATTTTCTGCTAGTTTCAGTTGATAATCTTCATCATAAGAAACTGCGATTTCCTGCGTATTTACTTTATCGATGCTTCCGCCTCTTGTCGTTGTTTCTTCTGTTTGGATATTGAAGGCTTCATCCGGCAGATATTTGACAAAAAGCTGTGTCACATCTGCTTTCGTGTTTTTGTCCATGAAATAATAAAATACATTCAGGACGATGAAATAAACCAACACTAAGAACACGATTCCATAAAGGAAAAATTGCAGATAATTTTGATTTTGCCAAAGTCCGTAAATGATCCGTAAAAGATATAGAGTAGGAATCACACTCAAAACCGTATATCCTCTGTTTAAATATTTTGGGCTGATATCCAAGTAGCCCAAAAATTTATGGACGCTGTTGATAATATCTAATAGAAACGTCATTGTGTATCACCTGCTTGCTGATTATCTGTTGGTACATTAGCTGTCTCGGGTGTTTGCGGAACAGTTTTCGTGGCAGCGTCCCCTTGTGTTCCGGCACTTGGTTGTGTACTGCTTGGTGTTGTCGGTACACTAGTACTTGTATCTGTACTTACGCTCGTACTTGTGCTCGTCGAATCATCGAGATTCCCTTCGTCCGTTCCGGTAGTTGTAGATTCGCTCGAGCTGTCTTGTATATTCATCGAATCATCAGAGGAGACAGTCGTATCCTCCCATGTTGTTGTAGTTGTAGTCGTAGTCATCGTTTCATCTGGGCTTTCTGTAGTCGTTTGGCTAGATGTTGCCCCTGCAGAAGAGGTTGTGTTCGTTTCTTCGACAGTACTTGAGCTGGAGCTTGGCGCACGATAGCTCGAACTATTGACGACACCTGTGGCAGTAGCGACAATCGTTGAAATTGTCAACACAGCGATTGGCTTCAAAATAGGTGCTACTTTTCGCATCATAATCTCTTCCTTTTAGTTGTATTTGTCATCATGTCAGTTTGTGTAAATGAGCGATCTGCTCTTTCTTATGTTTATCATAAAAACCTTATATTTTTCTTACGTTTTTCTGAAAGTTTCTTATAGTTTTTTATCCTATCACTCAAATGTGACGGTGGAAGCTTCTAAATAAGCTTTTGCTTCTCGGTTGACCTTTTTCAGATCACAGCCTTGCTGTTTTGCGGCAAAGACACAGCCACAGTAGCATTGGCGGAAAATATCATATTCTTTGCACATTTGAATCGATCGTTCATAACCTTTGTTTTTCTTGAAATCACTTGGGAGGTAATGCGTCCCGTATATTTTTTGGATGTCCATCCCGATTTGGTTGATCAGTGCGGCGTTTTTCTTAGGAGAGATCGTCAAGGCACTGCCAAAATAGTCATAGCCTAGTTCCTGTGCTTTTTGTGCGACAAGGTCCAGACGCATATTGAAGCAGGCGCTGCAACGGGCCCCACCTTCTCTTTCCTCCGCTAAGCCTTTTTCCATGACCATCTGATTGAATACGCTTGGACGGTAGTCGTCCACGATCAGCGTCACTTGGTTCCCTGTTGCTTCATTGAATTCGTCAATAAAACGTTTCTGTTCATGGAGCCTTCTCAGATACTCGTTTTTGGGATGGATATTCGAATTTGAAAAAAACATGGTGACTTCTGCATGCTGGCACATAAATTCTAATGTATGCGTACTGCAAGGCGCACAGCATGTGTGGATCAGGATCTTAGGTTTCGTTTGTTCTTTTTCCCATTGCTGGATCATTTTTTTCAATACGGTGTCGTAGTTTATTTTTTGGTTTTTCATTTTTTCAACGATTATTTCTGCATCAATCATTTTGTTATTATTCCTCGCTGTTTTTCCAGAGTTTTGTCTCATTATAAGCCATTTTTGCAAAAACCTAAAGGCTCTGTGTTATGTGCTTAATAATTTCTTTGAGTATTGTTGCTACTCCCTGTATACTTGAAGAAACGACTATGAAGGAGGATAGCTCTTGTGAAAGCTGATCTTGTTTTTCGGAAGCTGAAACGGCGTGGAGAGCGGTACGCATCCAGCCATTTTTCTTCTATTCAAATCATTGTTTTTTACTATATTTTAATGACAGTTCTTTCTTTTATTCTTTTTTGTCTTCCGATTTTTCGGGAACCAGGCAGTCATGTGTCATTCATCGATTTATTGTTTATGGCGATTAGTACAGTCAGCGTGACAGGGCTGTCTACTTTTGATATCAATTCTGTTTTCAATGACAATGGTGTCATCTTATTGGAAGTCTTGTTCCAAGTAGGAGGGTTGGGGATCATGATGATCTCGACCGCTTTCGTTATCTTTTCAAGACGCAGGATCACTTTGCGGCAACGTCAGCTGATCATGACAGATATGAACCAGCCACGTTTGTCCGGTATCGTTCGGCTTATCCGTATCACCTTCGCTATCTTATTATGGTTCCAGATGCTTTTCGGCACATTCTTCTCTTTTTATTTTTACTACAGAGGATATTTCGACCGTTGGCGGGATGCTGTTTTTTACGGCTTTTATCAAGCGATATCAGCAGTCACGAACTCTGGGTTTGATGTGACAGGAGATTCGATCAAACCATTTGCCCATGATTATTTTTTCTTGATCCTCATCATGTTCTTAATTTTTGTCGGTGGGATCGGTTTTCCTGTATTGATGGAATTTCGTGAATGGGTGCTTTACAAAAGAACCAAAGCCAAGCTGCCTTTTCGTTTTTCGCTATTCACCAAACTGGCTGTTTTGGCATTTGTCGTCTTGTTCATCAGCGGTACATTACTGATCTATTTTCTTGAGAAAGATCATCTTTTCCAAAACTCAAGTACAAGTGTGAAGTGGATTAATTCGATGTTTTATTCGATCACGACTCGAAATGCGGGTTTGCAGATCCATGACCTTGGAGACTTTCAGATTACTACGCTGATCATTTTTTCATTGCTGATGTTCATCGGCTGCAGTCCTAGTTCTGTCGGTGGCGGAATCCGAACCACAACTGTAGCGATCATCGGACTTTACCTTTATTCTTTCTTGAAAAGTGAAGACAATATCAATATCTTCGGACGTAGGATCGATCAGGATGATGTACGAAAATCAGTCGTTGTTTTCATGCTATCTTTAGGGATGTGCTTCTTTTTTATCGTCTTTTTATCAGCGACTGAAGAACAGTCACTGATTTCGATCATCGTAGAAGTCACCTCTGCTTTCGGGACAACTGGTCTGTCTCTAGGGATCACAGGAGACCTATCGACAGTCGGAAAGATCACGATTGCAGCACTGATGTTCATTGGTCGAATCGGTATGCTTTATACGTTGATGCTGTTTGTTCCAAAAGAAACCCGGGATCTGGGCTACGAATATCCAAGTGAGAAGATCATTATCGGATAAAAATGAAGATAGCTACAAAGCTTCTCTCTGATACGCTTATCTGGCTCCTGTCAAAAGACAGTCCGGATAAGCTTTTTATGTTCGCTAGCCACAGCTTAGAATCACAAAAAACATCGAAGATAAGAAGATCCATCATCTTATCTTCGATGTTCATCCATAATATTAGCAGCTGATGTGTTATAACTCTATTTTTTGAGCGAAGCATTAACTGAAAGAGAAACTTTTTTTTGATTCCTGTCTGCGTTTTGCTTGAGTAAGTCGTTATTGACAGCATGGCTCAAATTTTTACTCTTGTTTACTGTATCTGATAGACTTCTCTTTTGCAGTTGCTTTGTTTCCTCCAATTTTTCGCCTTTTGAATTTGTAGTATCCTTTGTGCTCTCTTCCGTATGAAGTGAAATGGGATGTTCTGTGGCAACCTCTGCTTTTCCTTGTGTCTTATTCAAGTGAGGACTTAACGAGTATTGTTCTGGATTGAACAAAAATCCTAGCGACAAGTTTAGAAACATCATTCCTTTGTCTTTGTCCCCTTCTGATTTCTTGCTGTCAAGGTCTCTTCTCACGCGTGGTCGTGCGTCAAAGTCTCTTCCCTGTGAAAGATCTCTGATAATCATCGTAACCATTTGCGCATCCTCAATTTGTAAATTTGCTCGTAACATATTCATTTTCTTTTTCATTTTCTCTTCATCAGAAGTCAATGCTTTCGCCACAGCTTCTTTCGATAGCTTCGGCAATTTCTGATATTCTGCTAATCGGTCCACGAAATTCTCAAAGCCAGAAGATGATAGTACATCATTAAATCTATCTTTGTAATCATTTAGAATGTCTCGCCCACTACTAGCAAAATTTCTTGGGCTTCTCTCGTATTTTAAGAGATCACCCGTCCTTGACCCAAGATGTGTTGTTTCATGTATGATCGTCTCAAATGGAATTCTTCTTAACTGTTTATCTGGCATTATATCAGGATTTAAATGGAACGCGTCTGCTAAAATGAATATTCTACATTGTGGATCTTCTGGGCATACAAACGCATTTGTAATTTGAGTTGTTGGAAACTCTGACACATAATTTTTTAAAAAATCGTCCCATTTCAAATCAGTAGTCACAATCCAAACATTTTCAAAACCAATATCTGCTGTTTTTTGGAGGATCTGCTCTCCTTTTTCTGCTATGGATTGTAGTCTCTTGATAATTTTCTTCAATATCTGCTTTTGATTAGGCGCATTCACCAATTCGAACATTTGAATCAGGTATTCACCTTCACGAGTGTCAGAAATGGCTTTCTTTCTCGATAACCTTTGGCAGACTCTTTTCATATTGGCATATATGCTTTTCGCATTCTCAAATTCTAGTGCAAGCTCGACTTGAAATGGTTTGATAAAATCTGGTGTCTTGCTTGTATCAAGACCCGCAAATACCCGAAATTTCTTCTGAGGATGAGGGCTAAGACGTTTGCATGTGTACTGAAGAAACTCACGATCAATAAACGTTTCATCTGCAATCTCGATAGGATGAGTAGGGATGAAGCCAGATAATTCTTTAGGTTTTTCCTTCGAATTCACTTTTCTTGCTTGTTTTGGAAGGCATACCTTGGCTTGTCTCAACTTATTCCATTCATCAGCTCTATCTTGGATGACAGGCAGTCCATTAATTTTATTTTTTCTTTGTAGTTGTGTTCCTGATGTTCCTGGTTTTGATGACCCTGGTTTTGATGGCCCTGGTTTTGATGGCCCTGGCTGTGATTCTCCTCCTGAATCCGACGGACTTAGTTGTATTTTTGGATTTAACGATTCTATTTTTGATGAATTTTCCAAAGAACTAGCTGTTTCAGTTTGTATATAACTTGCTTCTCTGACACCTCGTTATTCCTGCCACAGCTTTTTCTCCAAAGGGGTTTCCACATGGAATTGACCAGTTTCTGGATGGAATCTCAAAATCGTCATTGGCTCATTCACGTTTTTTTTTACTAAATGATATCGTCCAGCTTCCTTATCCAATAAGATGAGCGGCACATAGTGGTCTTCTATCTTGATATAGGTTCTTCCTGAAACATCTCGTATCAATCCTCGTTCATCTGGTGCAGAAAGGCTCATTGGATCTTGTCTAGTTTCGAACTTCTCAAGCTGTTTTCCGATGCTTGTACGGACTTCCTCTGCCATAAAGGGGGATGTCTTTGCTTCGAAATACCATTCCATCCCATTAAAGTTTACAGGAAACAATTCTTCGCCAATCTTCGCATCATAACGCACACCATGTCCCTCGATTGGCGTTTCTCTAACAGAAACCCATTGATCGTTCATTTTTATCAAGAATTGGTCCGGCTTCCCTTCTTCTAATACCGTCCTGACCCGCCCTTCGCCATAAGCCGCAGGGTTTAGATTTTTTTCATCGATCACTTTCTGATTGTCCTTTATTTTGATTGCCACGATATCGATCAGTCGTTTCTGTTCTTCTGAAAACGAGATCGGCCCTTTAAACACTTCTAACTGGTTGTTTTTCAACAGATAGTAATCCCCGAAAGTATCCCCTGTTTGCAGATTCGTCACCCGTACATATAAATGATCGGACACACGTTTCACAGGGATCTCCGGTCCATTTCTAGGTAAGTGAGCCATCACGATAGATTCAGGAACAATCGGCGTTTCTTTCTCCAATTTTTCTAGCTTTCCTAAAAGGGTTTTGGCTTCTTTACTTTGAACTTTAGTGCTCAGTTTCGTTAATCCTTGCGTCATCAGTTTACTTCCGTCGGCTACTAGTTCGAAACCTGGATCAAGATAACGTGCCATACTAATCCCAAGATTCCCTAATTCAGCGGAGGTAGGAAGAAAATGACCGCTGTTTCGTAAAGCACTTCTTATGCCACCTCGTGCAATCGCTCGTGCCACACCCAGCCCAAATTTCGTACTGAGTGCAACAGCCTCTCCTACTACTGGAATCAATAAAACAACATCGATCAGACAAGAAGGCACTGCTTTTCCAACATCTTTTTCGATGATTCCTGTCACACAATCATAAAAAGGGATGACATGTGTGAGTGCATCAAGCACTTTTTCTGTGGGCGTTTTTTCATCTCCTGTCTGATAAAGTTTGTCATACAGTTCGCGTCTGTGTTTGTCACTGAACCTTAACGCAAATACCGATGACTTCCCCTCCTCAATACTTTGGGAATCCATATATTTGAATCGATCACTATTTGGAGTCATGTTAAGAGAGAATGTATCATATGGCGGCTCATATCTATTTATTTCGAACAACTGATATTTGACGTATAATGACGGGTCTTGATCTACGCGATAAACGACATATCCGCCCTCATTTTCCAGTTTTTTCAACCCGTACACTCGTTCTTCATCCCCACATTTACCTACAAACAGTTCGGTCTTCTTCAGATTGACATCCGTATAAATCGGTTCTAGTTTATATTGGATATCTCCCCCCAATCCAATAATAGGAATACGCTTGAAATTTGTTCTTTTTATTTTTGCAGATGCCTCATAGATCTGAGTCTCTGCTGAAAAAAGAAACTGGGATTCATCTGGATCCATAGATTCTAACGCAAGCTCGATCAGCTTTGTATCCAATCTGGAATAAGCATCTGCCACCTTTCCAGTCGATTCTTTATACCATTCGTCTAAATTAGGAACTTCCCAGTGCGCTGTCGGACAAGGATGACCTCCGCTTATATAGCGAGCAATAGCATCTGTTTTAGTCACAGATAGCGCGCCGTAATATACCAATAGCGGCGGCGGATTCCCTTTAATCGGTGCGTTAGATTTGTAACACTCACGAACCGTTTCTTCTGCCAACATCTGTTTCCGACGCCATTTCAGTGTTGCTTCTTGATAAGCTTGAAATAAATCATCGATCGTTTCTTGCTTTTCTACCAACTTGAAATAACCTTTTTGCCAATAACTGATAAAAGTGCTGAGAGCTACTTCTTTGTAGGTCCCTTTGATCAAAGCTTCACGTAGTCGCTCTGGTTCCAGTTGTGCTGTCACAAGTAAAGCAGGCATAAAAATCGCCTGTAGCTCTTCGAAGCTGAGCTCCTTTTTCTCAACTACGCTGTCCAAGAATGCGGCTCCTAAGAATTCTTTTTCGGATTCACTGATTTTTGTGCGATACTCTTCGCGTTCTAGCAGCTTTGTACCTGTCAAACGCATAAGTAGTTTTTGATCAGAAATCAACTTCTTGCTGTTATTATCATCTGATTGAAATAAGCTCGGCAGTGTTTGTTCGAGTGCTGCTTCCCATAGCTTCTTGAATGTAAATGCCCCAATCTTCTCTTTCAATGGCAAATGATCAAACGACAAACCCGCCTCATATGGACTGTACTCAAGCTGTGCTTTCAACTGGTTGACAGCAAGCTTAGAAGGATCGGGTGTCGTAACCATTGTTCTGGCTATATGTTCTTCGAGTGAGCATCCCAAAACGTTCTCAAATAACCACTTCATCACTGTTGTTTCTGCATCTTTATCTGAGATTTTCTCTTCATGCTTACCACCATAAAGGTTCAATTCATTCAAAATCACTTGAGCAAACATATGCATCCTGTCTGTCCGAAGAACGGCGTCCTCCTGGTGTAAGAGCCACTTGGCCATGGCAATCAGTCGTTTTTCTTTTGTTGGATTCTCAGATAACACCCCTTGTTCCTGAAAAAAATGTTCTACTCGGCTCATCAGCTTTGGGGATTGCCATAGATCATCCTTTTGTGCAGATGTCTGCGTAGCTAAAGATCGTTTTGCTCTTGATGTGTCAGGTAAGGCAGTGGAAGATCGTCTATCGCTCTCCTGCTCTATTATCCAACGAGTCACAATGCCACTAGCCTCTTCTTCTGAGATAGACTCCTCTTCCTTCTTGCCAAGGATAATGTTGGCTAATTGTTTGAATTTGACAACGTATGATGTCTCCGAGACCGTTTCTTCAAGTTCTGCGCTATCAGAAGTGTTTGGCTCCGTAGTTATCTCCTCAAGTGCTGTACTGGCAGAAGTAGCTGGTTCTGTAGTTGATCCCTCAAGAAAGAACCAGCGTGTGATTCCTTTGATCAGCTGTTGCGGTTCATGATTTTCACAAGCAATTCCTTGTCCAGTCAAAAAAGAGGCGATTTTTTCACGTTGCTTCTCTTTTTGATTCTCATCAAGTTCAGGAAGTAGTTTCTTATTTGACAATGGGACTTCGATGTCATTTTCCTGCAGAAATGCCGCGATTTCTTGCTCGATAAATACCGTCTCAACTGCTTTATTTGTCGTATTTTCGCCCACTTCCTGATTCTCATGTTCACTGGATCTTCTAAAGCTGTAACCTGCTTGTGCATTGTTGTTTTCCCATTGCAGCAAATAAAGCCGTGCCTCGATTGGCGTCATATTTAATACTGTTATCCCGTATTCTTGACAAATCACCTCAGCGGCTTGCCGTTGTCTTTCTAAGATGGTCTCGTAATTTCCTCCTGAAAGAATCCATCCTTGTAACTTTTGGACCAGTTCCCTTCGCGTTTGGATATCCTTCACGAAATCTTGATTAACAAGATGGGACCAAACTTCTTCATTCACTTTTTCTGTTTTTTCACGTGCTTCAAACAGCTCTTCGCTATAATAAATGGGCGAGATTTCCTCGGTTTTGGGTATTGTCCTTGGTAAATCATTGATAAATTCACTGAATAATTGTTTGCTTTCTTTTTGGTATTCGTTAAAAGAAGTGACAAGGACAGGTTCTGTTTCTGACAGGTCATACTGGCTCGTCTTTTCAGTGATTTCTTTGTACGTATAATCTTCTAACCACGTATTGGTCTTCCACTGCAGAAAGATATCCTGTAATTTACTGGCCGAGATGAATTCTCCCCACCGCACGTTTTCCATTCCATAATTTTTAAGGAGCGTGTACGCCAAAAAATGTTTCCTTTCCAATTGACCCAATTTATCTAGATCTTTATCTCCCATCCATTTTTCAGCAATTTCTGGCAGTTCACTGTCAGGAGTGGTGTCGTTCGCCATTTTTTCTTTCACGAAGAATTCTTTCAGTTTCTTATTCACGTGGCTCGTTTCATTTTTTCTCTGAAAAAGGGCACGATCATAAAAGAAGACCGGTAGTGGTTCCTGATAACGTATGGCAGGCAGCTGATCCGTTACGATCGTTTCATTGATATAATGGACTTGTTCTGTCTCAAGATCAATAGTAGATAAAGTTGTGCTTTCTAGCTGATTGCCTCGCTGCTCTATCGCTCCGTCCGAAACTGGGACAGACGTCGGCACATTTTTATCTGGTGTAGTGTATTGTTTCTCAGAAATCGGCACAGCTTCTGCGCCTAAGTGTTGGATTACATCCAAGCTTTGGACAAACCCACTGAATAGAGTTCCCAGTTCACTCGTTAACTGCCAAAGCTGTCCAGAAAAGGGCACTTCTTCTTGTTTCAAAACAGATCCGCTTTTTTGAGTTCTCTCTTGGTTTATCGGGGTTGGATCAGCGGAAAATGTTCGCTCCATCAAGTTGATAAAATGATCCATCACTGGACTCCTTGACACTTCTGCTTGCTTGTCTTTGTAGGGCGTGTGTTCGAATCGACTGAAAAAGTTGTAAAAGGTCGTAGCTAGATCTTCCCAAAAAGCTTTTTCGATTGGCTGTATGGTCTCTTCTTGAGCCATACCACTTTGCTTTTGTGTTTCTTCAAATGAAGCTTGAAAAGTCTTTATGAGGTTGTCGGCAGCGTCTTTACCAGAAAAAGAAATACTTTTATTTGGGTGTTTAGAAGATGATGGAGCGACTTGGCTTGTTCCATCTGATCGGTCATCATTCAGCTTCTGCGATTCAGTGATCGCCGTCTGACGAATGTTTCTGAAACTTGATCGCTTGCGTTTCTTCTTTCCTACACCTTGTTCGCTCTGATACTCCGTCGTTTTTTCTGGCAGATGGTCCGAAAATGTCGAAATTCCTTGTGCTAACTGATGGATCTCAAGGCTCCATTGCCGTGCTGCATCTGTCAACGTGACAAACTGATTGTGGGGTAGTTTTTCTGAATGAAGATGTCTTGTCGTATTCGCTGGCGTTTCTTGTCTCCTATGAGTAGAACGCGAAGACTTCTGAGTGTTCTTAGACTGATTTGGTGTGGGTTCCGGCATTGCAAGCGCACTCAAAATACTATAGACATAGAGATACCCGTTGAAAGTCTTAAGACCTTCCCTTGTTGGTCGTTGTCCCATGCTTGCAGCAAGCTCATTTAATACTCTTTGGTTGCGTCCTAGTCCAAATGGAGTCTGTGTTTCACTCGTGTACTTCCCCACTTTAGCTCTGTGTTGGTCGATGTCATTTGGCATTGCATTTCACTCCTTCGATTTTAATTACTAGAAAAGGCCGTCTCATTACTTTAGATCTGCACGTTCGATTTTCATTGTTATTTTTCAATCACTCGAACTAGTATGCGTTACTTGATTAGAACCCTCTGTTTTATAAATCTAATCTCTTCATAAAACATCATGCGTTTTCTTTTTATTTGTTTTTTTATGTTCTCTTTTTTTGATTGTATTACAAAAAGAGGGACAAATCACTCTAAATTTTTGACATTTTCTGTTCTCTAAAATGACACATACCAATCACTCAAACCAGTTTTACTAGAGTGATCGTATTGACGAACATTTAGGATAACATCGCTTTGCCAATGTAAAAGAAAAAAATTTAACAGTTCTGATTCATTGGGTAGGTAGAAAAATAAGAAAGTTCTGGAGAGGATATGTTCTGGACTAAATGAAAGAAACTCGAGGAGCAATCACATGCAAAAAGTTAAATCAAGGTGACACAGAATAATATAAACGGCTGATAAAACTGTTTTTTTTGATTTCAAATACAGTACAATATTACAAAAAAGCCCAACAGAGTATATCTTGCTAGGCTTTTTGTATATGATTTTTTATAACACACTTTTACCTAGTGTACTTCAATGATTTAACAAGGCTCGTACATCACATATGACCGTTTCATAAATTAAGGTTTGAAGCAAAGAAACTAAATATACCAAATACAGTAGCTACGATTGCAAGATACCATCCTATCTTTCTTTCATTTTTAAACAATCTTTCAGCCTGTTCTTTCGGCAAGAGAACGATTTTTAAAGGATTATCCGGATTTCTTTCTAAATAATTATTCCAGAAAATATAGGACTCGTTCATACTAGGTCGACTCAATAGAAGAACAGATACGAAATAGCCACTGAGAGCCAAAAGCAAACAGGATAAAGCAATCGTTTTAGTGAAGATGAGAATAAAAAGTGCTCCTATAATCCCTATTATTGTACCAAAAGAAAGAATACTTTGAGAGATGTTTCTAAGTTTACTATTAAAATGCACACGTTGATACTTGACTATTTGATTCTGTCGATACTTTAGATGTTTCTTTGTTAATTCAGGGTACTTACTTTTTACTTCTGTTATTCTTTTACTCAATAGTTTTACAGTCGAGATACGAAGTTGTATGATCCTGAAAAGACTAATGCACATAATGATCATAAGGAAAGGAAAATTCGTTTCAGTAAATTCCATGTATTCACCTCATTATTTTTTATTAACGCTTATTCTACCTAGGAAACATTAAGTATCAGTGAATGCTTGTTTAGATTAGGGCTAGACAAAAAATAATTAATAGGATTTGTTTATCAAAACAAAAAAGCCAAGTAAAGTAGACCCTGCTTGGCTTTTCATTTTAAATATGAGGTTATTGACTAACAACTAAACTTATCGTTTCTTTTTATACTTGTATAAAAACAAACGATTCCTAATTTCCCACAAATAAAACTATAAAAAGCGATACAGCAAAAACAAGGGAATAAATACCTAATTTTTTCTCATTATCATAAGCTTTTTCAGCAAATTCTAACGGCATTAGAGAAACTTTCAAGGGATTATCTGGATGTTCTTCTAAATAATCATTCCAAAAACGATTTCGTTCCTCTAAACTAGGCTGCGTCAATATAAAAATAGAAATCAAACAGAAAGTAAGAGACAATAGCAACAACGATAGATTTCCATCTTTTGTAAATAATGCAATTATAAATATCGCTATCATCCCTATGAATGAACCGACTAGAGCAGTCATTTGAAGTTTGTATTTGAAGTCACTATTAAGATATAGTTGCTGATAGTTGCCTATTTTAATTTGACGATATTGTAAATCTTTCTTTGTCAGTTCAGGAAATTTTTCCTTTATATATTGTTTTTTCCTAAAGTTCAATCTGTGCTGTACTATTGTAAATTTCATTATCATAATAAAACTAATAATCATAGTAATTAATATAGCCAGAGAAAGAATAGAAAAAATCAATTTAATGAATGCCATTTGTTCACCTCAGTATTTTTATAGAAATCAATTGTAACACTTTTTATACTAAAACATCTGAACCTTAAAAAATTCATAGGAATAACCCAATTCAATTGCTATAATGCATTCATCTACTTGCCTCATTGTTATAAAAACATTTACATGCTATAAACTGTATTATTTCATTTGTCCTATTTAGCTGCACCCTCATCCCTTTTTGTATGTCTGTATCTACAAGGTCACATCTTTTCTGAATATCGATCTTACTTTAGTATTTTTGGCGAAAATGAAAGAGTATTTGACTAATCACCATAAAAATAATCTGAGTGCTTCTATTGACTCAAAATCATGTTTTGATAATGCATAAAAGAAACGAATCAGTCAGGAATTACCGCTATATTATTAGTTTTATTTTTACTATCTTTAATTCCTATTATCTAGAAATATGTTTTGCTTACTACAAATCGTGAAAACATTCATTACATAATCTAGATTTACAAGAAGATCAGTAAAATAAATAGTCCATTCACTCATCTATTAATTCAATATTTGAGAAGCTGTGGTCCCAATATATCGTGCGCTTTCTTCATCGACCATGGCTATCGCTTCATCAAAGTCAATCATGCCATAATAGTTAAGGAATGCTGTTTCATTTTTTCCCGGGTCCACTAGGTACTCTTTTATGAGTGATATCCCTTTATCATTCATCTTATTCTTATCAAGCTTAACAAGTGAAAAAGAGTTCAACCCCGGTTCTTCACTACCATTATAGTCTATGATTACTCGCAGTTTATCGTTTTCCTTGCTTGCATATAGCAAAGGGGCGGCTGCCTTATTTTCACCAGATAATTCAGCAATGCTAGACCAGTAGATAGGTCCTTGACCAAATACAGATAAATGATCCAATAATTTATCTGGTGCTTTGTTACTTAGTTCATTCGTCAAAGCATCATAAGAGTCACCAGCCAATGTGGAAGAATCAAGCGTCAGATACGTCATATTTGCTTGTGGTGTTTCTGAAGCTTTTGGATAAAATTTTTGTATTCTAAAAAAAACAAGCTGTTTTTCAGAAACGCTGCTGGCTACTTTCGTAAATCCTAGATAATACCCATCTAATTGGGAAAAATTAATCGTCTTTGTTGCGACACTCTCATTTTGTAATGTATCCTCTTGCTTTGTTCCATTATAAAAAAAGAAAATACTTCCTGATAGTAAAATAATCAATAACACCAGGAATAAATAAATAGATTGTTTTTTGACTTTATTTTGCATCACATGGACTCCATTCTATAGTTTAAATACTTGTACTATTTTAACGCATGTTACAGTACTTGTGGAATCTAATTGCAAATCATAGCCACCCTTCAAATTGGATTCAATTATTTCAATCATGTTAATCAATTCGGACTGGCAATAATATAAAAAGGATGGAATATTAAAACTACCCAAAATAACGAAATAAAGACCCCAGTACAGTATCCAGCCTACAGGAAAAAGATCTTTGCTAGAACCCCCATCGAACATTTCTCTTTATTGAAGACTAATGGAATTGAGGGAGTTAACTTATATTTACAGCTAGTTTTTTCTAGAGTTAGGTAAGCGTTTCAATTAGAAAAAACCAATCAATCCGAATTGTTTTTGCTGGAATCAATACTAGTGAAAGTCGATATCCACTCTAACACTCAGCTTCACTGGAAACGTTCCGACAATCATTAAGTAATCAATTATTACTTGGCTTTTCAAACTCTAGCAGCTAGGAGGGAGTTAGAACCTTCTTGTTCTCTTTTCTTTCAATTCGTATAACAGATTATTCAACTTTTTAAATTTTTTGAATCGAGGTATTTTTATGCAGACAATATTTTCCCAAATAATAATTAATATTTTCCTTTTTCTCTTGATTGTAGAGATCATTCTGTCAATTTTAGATAGAGTCATAGTTAATATCTTGAAAAAAGAAAAATCTAGAAGTATACAGGCGATTTTCCCGGAATTATCAAAAGAAGAATTAAAGTTCAGAAGAGAAAGCCTTGCTTCCTATTACAAAATCAATTCTAATAACTCATTTAGAATCAAAATTGGGTACTTTTTTATGATAGTACTACTAATCGCAATTGTAGCGACGACGATATGTGCATTTTCTGATAATTATTCTGGAATATGCTTTGGCTTAGCAGCTCTCTTCATTTCTATGGGAATGATTTCCTTAAGCGCACCTACTTATCAAAATGCACAGGCTTTTTGGAAAAAATATCTTATAGAGAATCCAGATAATCCTTTAAAGTTTGTCCTTCTCCCTGATAAAAAGGATCTTAAGTATGTCAAATTTTCGACAATCAATTCTTATTTTCGTATTTTTTGTGGACTTTATTCTCTTTTAGTTGCTATCATGCTCTTCCAACAAAATCTATAAAGTTATGATCTTGCGAAAAGTAAGACAAAAAAACTCCTTGTTAATAGATGACTGATTAGAATCAGTGTTAATCTATATTAACGTAATCTAATCAACTACTTTTGATCGTATGCACGCGATAATGAATATTGCCTTTATCTACTTTGATGTAAAGCATATCATGTTTACTAAATGGGATACCTGCAAACCCAATCGAATCTACGTTGTTAAAGTTAGTGACTTCACTTAATCATTCTCCTCCAAGAACGTGCAAGCTATAACAGAAATCCGTCGAAATAGAAACTGGTTTAGAAGGAGCAGAATAAACAGGATCTTCAGACGTTCTCCACACTTCGTAGTAATAGAATTCACCGGCTAAGTAATTGGCATGGAGCAGTAGTTCTTGAATAGCCGTATTTACTTCTCATTTCGTATAGTAGCAGGTAGATGTGATATTCTTGCCACCACTAATATAACCAATAACCATAGTATGACCATCGGAATCAAACATGGACGATCCGCTTGTTAAGAGAATAATATCTTCGCCCTGAATTTGATCGAAGTTTGAACTACTAGAACTTTCGGTTGAACCCAGACTATATCCACATCGTGCTGTATAAGTAATTATACGGAAGTGCCTGTCGATACATAGACGCTTGTGTGATACTTCTGCTACAGTACGCTGTTCAATCTATATTAATCAGTACGTTTTTTGTTAAAATGATACCACACCACTCAACCCTTACTTCTCTTTCTTCCATTCTTTTCAACAAAAAAAGCATGCAGTCGCATACCTTTTTTGTACTTATTTTACTTTCACTTCTTCATTCAATTATTTATTAATTTATTTTTCCAATACTCTAGAAGAAATAATATCCTTAAGATAATTTTTATTTATCGAGAGCTTTTTATACGATTAATTCGATCTTCATTTTGAAAAAAGAACCAAAGTGTCCCCAGTATTATACTTAAACGTAAGGTAAATTTTAACCAGTCAAATGTCACGACTCTAACTGCAGTCGCATCTTTATAATATAGAAATGTAAACACTAGTAAACCCATTGCTATTAATATTTTTATGTAATTCCTTTGTAAGAACCCTTTTATTAATGTTTGGATACTTGAAAAAATAAAAACTGCTGGAATAAAAAAGACGCTTAATCCTATGACAAGAAAAAAATTATCCATAGACGACTTAAAATAGGAGATAGCTATAGAAAAGAAGTAAGGATTATTCCAATAAAGGATTCCAAAAATCCAAAAACTATATTTGATTTTTGGTTTTACACTTATAAAATAAATTAGTGGTAATATAAATATAATAAGTATGATTAATATCAACATAACAAGCATTTCCCATCTAAAAGTCTTTTATGGATTTATTTTAACAACAAACTAAAGGTCACAGCTATATATAACTGTGGCCTTATGAAATTTATAAGTTATAAAATACTGATTATCAGCGGTTGCTAAATAAATCATTTTATTTTTAAAAGCTTTGCGGAATGTTGTGAGAATGGGATTATCTGCGAGGGGACTTAAAAGTGTCTCTTGTGAACGCCTTAGAATGTTGTTCTCTGAAGCAACATACCTTGTAGCAATGAAATTAGTATATCAATAATTTTGTAGTTAAGCAGTATGTATAACAAAAAAATGACGATAGAGATATCTCCTTCGTCATTTTTATGCAAGATCTTTCATTCAATCCTCAGATAGAAGATAACACAAATAGGACACTACCCGCCTTGTTGTCCCACACTGCATTCCCATTTCCATATATTTTCATCTCTATCTTCATTCTCTCTGACATAACCTTTTCTTAAGAAAAAGAAAAGCAATTTAACCTTTTTTTCAACATATGGTATGATTAGTTGAATTTACTCTTCGCAAAACGTTTTTGGAGGTTACATAATGGGAATACGCAGTCAATTCGCGATTGCAGTCGGAAAAACATCACAATGGGCATTGAAAACTTTTTTTAAAGGCGGGTCTAGCCTACCAGGGAAACTAGCGCTTAAAGTTGATCCGCATATTTTAGATAGTTTAGCCAAAGACTACCAGGTCGTTGTAGTTACTGGTACCAATGGGAAGACCCTTACCACTGCATTGACCGTTAATATTTTACGTCAGCAATTCGATGAAGTGCTGACAAATCCTACAGGCGCAAATATGGTTCAAGGGATCGTTTCTACCTTCTTGCAGGCAAAACCGAAAAAAGGACAGAAAAAATTTGCTGTTCTTGAAATAGATGAAGCAAGTCTAAGCAAAGTCACAGAGTACATGAAACCGGAATTGTTCTTGTTCACGAACATCTTCCGTGATCAGATGGACCGTTATGGAGAAATCTATACTACCTATAAAATGATCGTGGACGGCGCTGCAAAATCACCCGAAGCAACGATCATCAGCAATGGGGACTCACCGATCTTCAATTCAGTCGAGACAGTCAATCCCCGAAAATATTACGGGTTCGATCACGAAGAAGACCACGAACAAATGGCGCATTACAATACAGATGGAGTCCTCTGTCCAAAATGCCACCACATCTTGCATTATAAAATGATCACGTACGCCAACTTAGGGAAATACTACTGTCCAAACTGTGATTTCAAGCGTCCTGCACTTGATTACCGTTTGACGGATATGGTTCGAATGGATAACGTTTCAGCGGATTTTGTGATCGATGGTCATGAATACGGGATCGAAGTCGGCGGGATGTACAATGTATACAATGCACTTGCTGCGACAGCTGTTGCTGAATACTTCAATGTAGAACCTGAGAAAATCAAGCAAGGATTAGGTTACGACGAGAAAGTATTCGGTCGACAAGAAGTGATCGATATCAACGGTAAAAAATGTACCTTGGTACTTGTCAAGAATCCTGTTGGTATCAATCAGGTGATCGATATGATCGGTTTAGCCCCTTACCCATTTTCACTTGTGGCTTTATTGAACGCGAATTATGCAGACGGTATCGATGTCAGCTGGATCTGGGATGGGAATTTTGAGAACTTTGCTGAGATGGATATCCCAGCGGTCATTTCTGGTGGAGACCGTCATTCAGATATGACTCTACGGATGAAAGTTGCAGGAATCCCTGAAGATAAATTGACAGAGACCAAAGAACTGACAGAAGTGATCGACAAAATCAAAGAACTGCCAACGGAGCATGTTTATATCCTAGCTACCTACACGGCTGTCTTACAATTGAGAAAAGAGCTGGCAGCACAAGGATTTATCAAAGGAGGAATGAATCGTGCCTAAATACGAACTCAACATTGCACATCTTTACGGAAATTTGATGAATACTTATGGAGATAACGGCAATCTGCTGATGCTCAAATACGTAGCAAAGAAATTAGGCGTTACTTGTCATACAGAAATCGTCAGCATCCATGAACCTTTTCAGGCAGAGAAATATGATTTGGTCTTTTTCGGTGGTGGACAAGATTTTGAACAGCTGATCATCTCTAAAGATATCCAGGAAAAAAAAGAAGATCTGATCGATTATATCGAAAACGATGGGGTCATGCTGGCGATCTGTGGCGGATACCAACTTTTAGGCCACTATTATATGGGCGCTAACGGAGAAAAGATCCAAGGAATCAGTGCATTGGATCATTACACATTGAGTCAGGAAAACAATCGTTTTATCGGAGACATCGTGATCCATAACGAAGAATTCGATGAAACTTACTACGGATTTGAAAATCACAACGGCCGGACATTTTTAGGAGAAGGCGAACGTCCTCTTGGGAAGATCGTGCAAGGACAAGGAAACAATGGAGAAGATCAGTCAGAAGGCGTGATCTATCGAAATGTCTATGGTTCTTACTTCCACGGACCGATCCTTGCCAGAAATGAAAAGCTTGCTGAACGCTTGATCCGCTTGGCTTTAGAACAACGTTATGGAAAAGATTTGGATCTGCCAACTATCCAAGAACAACCCGCATAACTAGATCATAAGAATCCGATTGATTGAGAGCAAAAAGAAACAGCTGACTGTTCGCAGCTGTTTCTTTTTGGCTTCATTTATCTTATGCGACTTGTTTTGCATAGCGATCGACGTTTTGTTTGATATTGCCGATCGTTTTCGGATCGTTGATTCCTGTTACTTCCTGTATCAGCTGTTCTAAGTTTTCGTGGATCTTCATTTCGTGGAGCTGACGGCTTTGTTCATCATTTGGATCATAGTAATTGAAGATGATCCCCATGGTTGCTGTCAAATGCGGACACACCAAGTTATGTTCTTGCAATTCTCTGACTGGACGCGTGAACCGTTCTTGATACCCTAGTTTACGCAATGGAGTACGCGCTACGCGAGTGATTGCATCTGAAATATATTTGTTCTGGAAGCGATGGATGATCTTTTCGATATATTCGTCATGCTGCTGCGGATCGAAACCCCATTTCGCAACGAGCAGACTACCAGTTTCCTGCAATACAGATTTCAATTGCGCAACGACTAATGCATCCTGCATCGCTTCATCGATTGTCTGATAACCGAGCAATGCACCGGTATAGGCAACTGTCGCATGTCCTGTATTCACACTGAACAATTTTCGTTCGATGTAAGGTTCTAGGTTTTCTACATATAGTACGTCATTCAACGTGATTTCTTTATTCTTTCGCTGACTATTGTCGATGACCCATTCTTTAAACGGTTCGACTTGGACAAACAAAGGATCTTCATGCTGTTGTAATGGGACGATCCGGTCGACTGCGGCATTCGGAAATCCGATATGCTGGTCTGCAAAGGCTTTGTCAGATAGATATTTGCAGACTTCTTTTTCTAAAAACTCGGAGCCGCCGATCATATTTTCACAAGCAATGATATCTAGAGATGCTGTATTTCCCATTAATTTTCTTTGTTCGATCCCTTTTGCGATCAATTCGGCGATAAATGGCAAGATGTTTGGTCCGATCGCTGTTGTCACTAGATCTGTCTTCGCGATTGCTTCGATCACTTTGTCTGGATCTGTTTGGTTATTGATCCCTTTTACGTTTTTCACTGTGATTTGCTTCTTTGATTCGTCGGCCAGTTCGATCGTGTAAGATGCTCGTTCGTTCAAGGCATCAATAATCGTTTTGTTCACGTCCACGAATGTGATCTCAAATCCGTTATCTGCTAATACTTCTCCAATAAATCCGCGTCCGATATTCCCTGCTCCAAAATGTACTGCTCTCATTGTTTCTCTCTCCTTAAGCGATTGCTAGATTTTCTGTTACTTCTTCTTTGCTCAGCGCATCCGCAAGCTGGACTACGTTATCCATATCACTGCAGTAAAGTGCGATTTGCTGTACGAGCTGCAGATGGTCTTCACCGACTCCTGCGATCCCGAATAGAACTGTGGCGATTTTTTCATCTTCTTCTGTACCGAAGTTCACACCGTCAGGCACTTGTACTACACAAATACATGATTTTTTCACATATTTTTTTGCTTCATCTGTCCCGTGTGGAATCGCAATGAAGTTTCCCATATATACAGATAACATGGCATCTCTTTCCACCATGGCATCGATATAGGCTTCATCGACACAGCCTGCCTCTACCAGTTTTTTGCCGCAATAGCGGATCGCTTCTTCTTTTGTGGTAAATGACTGATTCAACTCGATCATGTCGAAAGATAATTTTTGCATGTCCTTTCCTCCTTAAGCTGTTTTTTTCAAGTATTGAGCAATCGATTCGTATTTTTGCGGGTTGACCATGCTGTTGACCGATAGATGGATCGATTTTGGTGAGGCGAGACGTACTTTCTCTGCCAAACTTGCTTTTGAAACGACCAATGAATCCTCACGCCCTTCCAAATCTTGGATACTGACTTTTTTCAGTGGGATATTCAAATGATTTTTTTCTAAGATCTCCTTCAATACCGTCATTCCCATCGTGGCAGAACCTGCTCGATCATCATGTACAAGTAAAATCTCTTTGATCGTTTTAGGACTAGACGAATCAAATAGACTTTGTTCTGTTTGTTTCTGTCCAAATTCGTTCTTTTCAGCGATTGGCTGATCCGTTGTCTCGTTTCTTAACTGCTGGATGATTTCGTCATAACGAGGTGAATTCAAAAAGTTTTCGACAGCGACAAATTGTGCACTTGGTGACTTTTGTTTTGCTCGTTCCTGTAATTCTACTTGCGTGACGATCAATGTGTTCGGTTCATCAGACAATTGGCTGATCGCTTGATTTGTGACTGTTTGCGGTAAGTCGGATTCCTGAACTTTCTTGCGCAAAATCGAAGCCCCCATTGCACTTGATCCCATTCCGGCATCACAAGCAAAAATGATTTTTTGAACGCCGGCTAATGCTGGTTGTCCTGCAGGGCTGTTTTTCCCTTTTGCTGCTTGTTTCGCTGCTTTCGTTTCTTGTACTGATTTTTCAAAATCTTTATTTGTTTCGTGAGCATCCGCTTTCAAAATCACTGATGAGATACCAAATGAAACAGCAGCTGCTGCTAAAACCCCTAAAATGACTGGCAGATAAGAACTAAGTGGCGCCATCGCTAAAATCGCAATGATCGACCCTGGAGAAGCTGGTGCTCTTAAACCTGCATCCATCAGTTGGAAGATAAAGCTTCCAGACATTCCTCCACCTATAACTGCCAAGAATAATAACGGTTTCATCATGACATATGGGAAGTAGATTTCATGGATCCCACCTAGAAAGTGGATGATCATCGCACCTGGTGCAGAAGATTTTGCTGCGCCTTTTCCAAATAACGTGAAGGCAAGCAATACGCCAAGTCCTGGCCCAGGATTTGCTTCAAGCAGGAACAAAATGGATTTTCCTGCAGTTGCTACTTGTTCCGTTCCTAAAGGTGTGAGTATGCCATGGTTGATAGCGTTATTTAAGAACAATATTTTGGCTGGTTCGATAAAAATACTTGTCAATGGGATCAAATGTGCGTTCAAGATGATCTCTACACCTTTAGCCATTGCTTGTGTCAATGCATCGACGATCGGACCGATTGCTGAAAATCCGAGTAATGCTAACGCGAAACCGATCAATCCAGCTGAGAAGTTATTCACCAGCATCTCAAATCCGGATTTGATCCGTTTCTGGAACAATTGATCGAACTTCTTGATAGCATATCCGCCAAGAGGTCCCATGATCATCGCACCAAGCATCATCGGGATATCTGTCCCAACGATTACCCCCATCGTGGCGATTGCCCCAACGACCGATCCTCGATCTCCTGCGATCACTTTCCCGCCGGTATATCCGATCAGAAGTGGGATCAAGTAAGTCAGCATCGGACTGACCATTTTGGCAAATGATTCATTCGGCAGATAGCCGTCTGGGATAAAAAGCGCTGTCAAAACGCCCCAAGCGATCAGTGCGCCGATGTTCGGCATCACCATACTGGATAACGTACTTCCTAATTTTTGGACTCTCGCTTTAAGCGAAACTTTATTCTTGGGAGTTGTCTGTTCCATTTTTCTCTATCTCCTTCTCTTCTTTTGATACTCAAATTGTATTCGCTTTCTAAAACTAAAAAAAGTCGTACTTTGGCACAAAGCATTGTGCCAAAAGATGGAAGGCTATAAAAATTGGAAGAAATGGGCAGAACTAGATTAGGAAAGAAACACACAGAAATATATAAATTTGTTATTAAAAGAGTTTTTTTATACTTTAAAGATAACCTTTGTAATAGCTTTCTTTTGATCTCTATATGTTTTATTATGGTATCGTAATCAAATATGAAAGGACGTATGACAGTGAAAAAAACATTGATTTCCATCCTTCTTCTTGTTGTCCTTGTCAATTGCTTATTACCTACTACCACTTTTGCCGCAGAGAATCAATATGAAGAAATAGACTTATTTAGACAAAGAGAAGCAACCGTTCGAAATACTGGCAGACAGTCTTTTTATCGTGATCCTTCTATTGGCTGGGGAACAGTCACTGTTTTAACTTGGCGTTCTTACTGGTTTACAAATAGTTTACGCGAAAGCAATCGCAGAACGACCAGAATTGATAGAGGATTTAGTTTAGATACCTATTACTATGCATGGGAGTATCAGGCACGTTAGTTAGTTTCTTTCGCGAATAGTGTTACTTGTATGGCAATGATGATAAAAACTGTGTACTACCGCACAGTTTTTATTATCTAATTAGTATTGGAGGCCTAATTATGTCAGTATTGATCCAAAACATGAGTATGCGCCGCGGGAAAAAACGTGTCATCCAACAATTAGATCTTTTAGTTGAAACTGGAGAAGTAGCGGCTTTGATTGCCCCAAACGGTTATGGGAAAACTACTTTGCTGAATGGGATCGCCCAGTTATTACCAGCGGCTTATGATCGATTATCACTTTGCGGCATCTCTCCTATTTCTTATAAGGATTACCGCCACTCGCTGTTTTTTTTAGAGTCAACAGCTCAATTATCCGACTATTTATCAGCATTTGATTATTTAACTTTGATCAAACATTATTGGAAAAGTAAGATGGACTGTCAGACTGTTTTTCAGAGATTGAAAATGACTGAATATACCACTTTGCCAATTGGGAAAATGTCTTTAGGGATGAAACAGCATGTACTGCTTGCTGCTTATTTGATCAGTGATACACCTGTGATGTTGTTTGATGAACCTTTGAATGGGCTAGATCCGGGAAGCATTGCTATCTTTGATCATCTGATCAGTCAGTGGCGTGCAGAAGGGAAAACGATCCTCCTCTCTACGCACGCTATCGCGAACGTTCAATCCATTTGCTCAAGAGCATTCTTCCTGAAAAATGGAAAAATCATCGTAGAATCTTCTGATATGAAAGAGATTTTGCCGACTTACCACAGATTATATGAGGTGTAGCCATGGTTTTATTTGAATTCGAACGAAATCTGTTATTAAAAAATAAAATAAATTATTTATTTCCGCTACTTCTGACTCTTCTGTTCCTATTCCTCCTCTTCTTTGATTACGAACTGGCCTACACAGAATTCGATGAATTAAATCACAATTATACCGAGAACCAGCGTTTGATCGAAATCTTGAAAGAGGATGAAAATGAAAAAGAATTTGTAGAAAGTTTAGAAACAAGTACTAAACTGATCGAAGAAATCTTACATGCGAAAAATGCAAATGATGCACACCGGATTGTTGAAGCAACGTATCATTATGAAAAAGATTTGCTAGATCGTCTGACCTCTGGGCAAAGACAAGGAATACCAATTATCGAACAGCAAAAACGAGTGGAATTGCTCAGTTATCTGAAGGAACACCAGATCCGAAGATATTCTATTTTCGATCTTCCAGCAAATGTCCCTTTGGCGAATTATTATGAATCTATTTTTTCAGGAATGATTTCTAGTTTTCTGATTTTATGTATAAGCGCATTATTTCTTTCATCGATCATTTCTTATGAAAAAAGAAAACGCGTCATTCCACTTGTCAATCTTTTACCAGATAGTATCCTCAAAAAACACGCCATTCGCTTTTTCAGTTATTTTAGTGCCACAGTTTTATGCATGATTTTTCCATTGATCGTGGTTTCTGTGATCATAGTCATGAAAAATGGGCTTGGGGATTTTCGCTATCCTGTGGGGACGATCATCGATCAGGAGATCCGAATTCTTCCGATGTATGTCTATCTTCTCCAAACTTTTCTGTTCTTAGTATTCTGGTTATTGTTTTTGACTACGATCAGCTTTCTTCTTTCTGCGCTCTTCGAACACTATCTAGTCAATCTTTTGGGGACACTTCTTTGTCTTTTTTTAGCAGAATATCGATTATTTTCTTCGATCGGGTTCATGGAAGAGATCCGCCATTACTTACCGACTTCTTATGTTGATTTTCAACACGTGATCATAGGAGGAGATCTGTTCGAACCATTAGCTTCGGGAAAAATCACTTTTACTAACGGGATCTTGACGCTTAGTACATGGAGTGCCTTGCTATTAGTCATATGTATTGTCGTTATTCGCCGAAAAAAATGTTATTGAACGCGAAAAAAGAGAGTATGACAAAATCTTGTCATACCCTCTTTTTCTAAATAAACGGTATTCCACTGCCAGCTTTTCGGTGGTAAACCAGATTTATGCAAAAATATGAGAAGCTGTTTTTATCTGTTCATTCTTACTGCTTGACGCAGAACAGCTTCTTCACAACCTCTCAATCTTTCTTTGGATCGCCTTATTCTATGTGTGTGCTTGTGCAAAGATCATTTGGATCTCTTCTACTGTATTTGCATCACTGAGTGCCATGACTTGATCGATGTCCGAGCAGAAAAAAGCCAATTCCTGCAGCACGGAAAGCTGATGCTCTTTTTTAAGCGCAGCTGCAAATAGGATCGTAGCGATTTTCGGTTCGTCTTTCGTGCCAAAGTTGATGCCATCGGGTACTTGGATCAGGAAGATGCCTTCTTCGATCACAGATTCGTCCGTTCCTTCAGCATGGGGAAGTGCCACGAAATTCCCGATGTACACACTCATCCGTTTTTGTCTATCGATCATTGATTGGATATAGTCAGGTGTGACATTTCCTTTTACAACCATCCACTCGCCGATCTTTCTCAATGCGTCCTCCCAATTCTGGAAGGATCGATCCAGCAAGATTCTTTCTTTCGGCAGTTCGATCATCTACACCGCTCCTTTACTTTTTGATTTCTTCGATCAAGATTTTTGCTAGTAACTGGTAGACGATCTCTTTATTTCCAGAACGAAAAATCTCTGTATTCAGGTCATTCATGATGATCGCTCCGCTGATTTTTCCTAGGAGTTTTTTATCTGTCTCATCGATCGGCGAGGGAGCCAGCATGACGAGCATCCGTGATAAATCGATCGTTTGTTTGTCCATACTCTCGATTTTTAACGCGTTTTTTAGATTGAAAATACAAAAAATCGGTTTTGAAACAGCTGAACTTGATGTATGGAACAAACCCATATTGGTGTGCGGAATACCGATTGGCGCTTGTTTATATCTCTTCATCAGCTTGTAACGGACTACTGATTGGTCATTTATCACTTCAGGAAAGTACGCGAACAATCCATCTATTGTTTCTGAGATAGTTGATGGATTATCGATTGTCTGGATAAAAAAACTACTCAGCAAGATATTGATCCGATCCATGACAGACATGGTCTGTTCATATGTATCTTCAATCAACGAGGCCGGCTTTTCGTTTTCCTTGGCATGACGATGCTTTTTTGTGATATGAGAAAACTCTTCTCTCAGCTGTTTGACCTCGTCTTCCAATAGTAAAGGTGAGACTAGAATATATTTGCCATCATAACCTGGTAGAATAGAGGTCGAGATGACAAGGTCATAGTTATCCTGCAGATCGATTTTCTTCAAATCGGCGATCCGGTAAAAATGGATCTGCTGGATAAACGGGAAATATCTTTTCAATCTCATCTCGAGCATACTTGTCGATGCAAGTCCACTAGGTGAAAAACCGGCAATACTGATGGTACTTTCTTTTGGACTTTTTTCTAATGAATTGGCAAAATGAAGCACCATATAGGCAATTTCTTCTTCTGACAATTTCTTTTCTTGGAAAATATGTCCGACTGCATGCCGTAGCGCTTGTGCAATCTCTTCATACTGCACCATGATTTTTTCTAAAATCGGGTTAGATAACACTTCTTCTTGTAAAACTGCTCTTGAAAACACACCAGATAGATGCGTCAAAAGCATTTTATATAATGTTTCGTCTTCATAAAAATGGACATTGGTCTCATCGCTCACTTCTTGGATCAGCTTTTTGACTAGGTAAGCCAATTGCGTATCAAAGGTTTCTTCAAAGAAATTCTGGTCGAAGGAATTCGAGAAATCATTCAATAGACTGGCAAAAAACACGATCTCATTGACTGGATACAATTGTTTCGTCTCTGCTCCGATTTTCGAAAACAACTGTTTGGCTGTGCCTAGCAGGTCTTTGTTGACTAAACCTGTATAGGTCTCATTCGTCAGTAAATGGTTGTTTGTGACCCGATCCATTGTGATAGCCAGCATCAGCACCAGATGTTCGAGTTTACGATCACTTAGATCTGTTTTTTGCTGGACTAGTTCTTCTCCTACTACTTTTTGGGCCAGTGCCAAATGCTGTGTTGCCACAAATCTGAAAAAATAATTGGAAGAAGGATCGGATTCTGAGTGATGAAAAATTTCATATTCATTGATTTCAAGTTCGAGGACGTTTGCAACGAGTAGTCTTCGATATTTTTCCGGTCCAGTGACCTCATACCCGCGATTACGGATGATCTCTAATGGAAGCTGGCTGATACTTGCTTCCAGCTGTTTGATATCTGCATAAAAAGTGGTATTGCTGATGAGATACTTCTCTAGAAAATAGGTCAAGCTAAGCGGATCATCTGTCAAAAGCAATTCAGCTAATATCGCGTGCTGTCTTTGGGCGGTGGATAACTCCTCGCTTTTTTCCTGGCCTTCTTCCTGTAGTTTCTTTCTTATTTCTTCTGTTGCGTTAATGACAAAAGCCCCTCTGCCAACTTTTTGCAGATGTGCCCCTTCTGACTTTAGCGACAACTCCAAATTATCCAGTTCTCGGTAGACGGTCCTTCTGCTGACTTTCAGCAAATTCATCATCCGTTTGATAGAAACTGGTGATGGACTGTTAATGAGTTCTGTCAGCAGCTGTTTCTCTCTTGGTGACAAATACACTGCAGTCTTCTCCTCTCAATAACTTTTCATATTCCTGATTGATGACTAGATGATCGACAACGATCAAACATTCGAGCTTTTCTGCCAATTGATAGCGTGCGGCGATGTTTTTCGTTGTGATATAAATAGTATTTTGATCAGGTCTGATTTGCTCCACAGGTTTTTTCTCGACAAACAATGACTGATGATATTTTTCTGCCAATTGTCGAAACACAGTCATTCCCATCGTTTGTGAACCTCTTCTGTCTTTTTCATACAGGAAAACCACTGCAGCTTTTTTTGAAGCCTGAGCTCTCACTGTTTGGTTGTGTACTGGATCGACTTCTACTGACTGATGGATTCTTCTTTTGATTTCAGGAAGATAATCCTCGATCTCCAAAAAATGGTCCACTGGCAAAATCTCATTGTCTGACACTTTTTCACGAGCCAAGCTTGCCAGTTCTTTTTGTACGATTATCAGCTGATTTTGCCGTTTTTCTAATGTATAGATAGAACCATAGTCTACTGGGATCTCTTCTTGGAGGGCTTTTCTCAATAAGGCCGCCCCCATCGCACTGGAGCCCATCCCTGAATCACAGGCGAATATGATATGATTGATCAATGGTTTTTCCACGACAGCCTTCCTTTCATCAATTAAGAGTTGTTTTTCTGTTTTTTTCGATTTTTCTGGCAGTTTCATCAAAAGAGCGGCGCAGACAAACATGACTGCCGTACTGATGAAAATCCCCATAGCCACTCCTAACAACTGCGCACGAGGTGTATTAGCAAAAATAACAAGCAAAGACCCTGGCGAAACTGGCGCAGTCAACCCTGCATCTAGCAATTGGAACACTAGCGTTCCGGCCGTACCACCTGCCATTACTGCTAAGAACAAACGAGGCTGCATCAGTACAAATGGAAAGTATATTTCGTGGATACCGCCAAACGCCTGGATCATGAGAGCACCACCTGCGTTTACTTTCGCTGACTTCTTTGCAAAAAGGATGTTAGCAAGTAAAATACCGACACCAGGACCAGGATTCGCCTCCATCAAAAACAGGATCGACCGTCCATTTGTTCGGGAAAATTCGATACCTAACGGCGTCAATATGCCATGGTTGATCGCGTTGTTGAAAAATAGGACTTTCAAAGGTTCGACGAGTAGATTAACGAATGGAAGTGCATTTCGCTTGATCAGCCAGAAGACGGCATCGGCTAATTGCTGATGGATGGTTCCAATGAGTGGCTCGACCGCTACGATTCCTACAATACAGCAGATCCCACCGATCATACCAACCAGCAAATTACCGGCAAGCATCTCATATCCAGCTTTTAATCTGGGAGAAAGCCATTTGTCACTATAGGAATAAACCGCTCCTGCCACAGGTCCTACTAGCATTGCCCCTACGATTTGCGGGACATCAGAAGCTGCGATGATCCCTAGTGAAGCGATTGCTCCTGTTATAGCACCTTTTTGTCCGCCAGAAGCTTTTCCGCCTAAATAACTGATCAATATCGGTAGCAGAAGTCTGATCATCCAGTCGCATACTTCGGTCAATGTACGATGGAGCTCCCCCGATACGTGATTCGCTAGTAAAGATAACAGCCCCCATGCAATGAAAAGGCTGAGATTTGGCATGATCATTTCATTCAAATGATGACCAAATTTCCGTAACTGCTGGATAGTGATCAGACGATTGATAGAAAACGCATCCATTTTCTGTTTCATTAGTTTTTGCTGCAATGTTTTCACCACACTTTGGTAACTCTCAGATTTTTTTCCTCTGCTTGTTTGTCTCTAAATGTCTAAAAGAGGTTGTGAGCCTGCCGTTTAACTCTGAGGCACAAGGAACAATTTCAACAAACAGCTTCTCATGTTTGTTGAATATTGTGACTTGTGCCCGAGGAGTTGGCAGGAGAACACCGTGAATCAGAGGTTGTGACAACTGCGTTCTGCTTTAAGGAATAAGGACACTGAGCAGAAAATAGCTCCTCATATTTTCTTGTTCAGTGAACTTATTGCCGAGAAGCAGCAGTTGGAACACCGTTTATAGAGGTTGTGAAAATGCTGTCCTACATCAAGTAACAAGAATAGCCAAACAAAAATAGTTCTCCATATTTTTCGTTTGGTTGGGCTTATTACCGCAGATGCAAGCTTTGGAACACCATGTATTCGGAAAAAGGAGCTGCAGTCACAGCTCCTTTTGAATCACTTCATGACAAACAACAACTTATTTGCCAGGTTCAGAAGCAATGATTGCTAATTCGCCTTGTACGGTCCATTCTTCCACACCATCTGGGATAATACAGCTTGTTCCTTTTTCTAGTGTGTAGGTTTTTCCTGCAACGACAAGTTCGCCAGCCCCGTCAATAACAGTCATCAATGTATAAGGTGCTTGTTTTTTGAAATTCGTGATTCCTTTGATATCCCACTCGTAGACATTGAAAAATTCTGTTTCTAAATAGGTAACGATCGATGAATTTCCTTTGCGTACTTCTTTGACTTGCAACTCAGGCGTTTTTGCCGGAACAGTCGTCACATCGATAGACTGTTGGATGTGCAATTCACGTGTTTTTCCTTGATTGTCTTTACGGTCATAATCATAAACACGATAAGTAGTGTCAGAGCTTTGCTGTGTTTCTAAGATCATGATCCCTTTGCCGATCGCGTGGATCGTTCCACTTGGTACGTAGAAGAAATCTCCTTTTTTCACAGGCACTTTCTTCAGCAGATCATCCCAACGTCCATCTTCGATCATTTCTGCTAGTTCTTCTCTCGTTTGCGCATGGTGACCATAAATGATCTCTGCACCTGGTTCTGCATCGATAATATACCAGCATTCTGTCTTTCCAAGCTCTCCTTCGTGTTCCATGCCGTAAGCATCATCTGGATGGACTTGTACGGAAAGTTCATCTTCTGCATCTAAGATCTTGATAAGCAAAGGAAAAACGGGTTCTGAAGGATGTCCGAACAATTCTTTATGCTCTGCCCATAGATCATCTAACTTTTGACCTTTGAATTCTCCGTTTTCTACAACACTTACGCCATGAGGATGTGCACTGATTGCCCAATCTTCCCCAATTTTATCATTTGGCAAGTCAAAACCGAAGACAGAATGCAGCCGATTTCCTCCCCAAATCTTTTCTTGAAAAACTGGTTTTAAAAACATAGGTTCTTGCATGACTAAAACTCCTCTCAATTTTCATAGCTATTATAGCACTATTTCTGTAATAACGCTTTCTCTTTCAAAAAATTTTCAATGATTTCGTCTCGATTTTGAATATACACTTCTCGATGATCGACTGGATGGATCCGATTGGACAGGAATACGAACGCTTCTTGATCAATGATATCAATAAGGAAGAACGTTCCGGTATACCCTGTATGAAAAAGTATGGGATGCTGATCATTATAGTTCCTCTTCAAATCCCATCCTAACGAACGATCCCCGTTTTTTTCTGGTGTCTGATCCTGCAAAAGAGCTTCGATCGTTTGTTCTTCAAAAAAACGTCCGTCCTTGACAAGTCCTTTATTCAAATACATTTCTATGAATGAAAGACTGTCTTTCAAATCAATGAAAAGTCCCGCATTGCCCGCATGTTCTGCCAGTACTCGTGCTTTTGGATCATGCGTGATCCCTCGCAGAACTTCGCCAGTCGGCAGCTGTTCTGTTGGGACGATTTTTTTGGATGGAAAGGGAAGGAACAAACTGTCCATCATCCCGAGAGGTTCCAAGACCTGTTCTTGGAATACTTCGACAAGCGGTTCCTGATAGATCTCTTCTAACATCAAACCTAACAAGATCGTTCCGGCGTCTGTATATTTCACCGTTTTTCCCAATTGATCTCCCGGCTGTAATTTCAAATACGCAGCAATCAATTCTTCCTGAGATAACTGGTCACGATCAGGGATCCAAGTTTTGATATCAGAAGTATGCGTCAGCAGATGTCTCAAGGTGATCGTCCGATTCTCAAATGCTGGTAAATATTCATGCAAAGACTGGTCTAAATCGATCTTCCCGTCTTCCCATAACCGCAGGATCAAGCTCGTTGTCGCGATGACTTTTGTAAGAGAAGCCGCATCAAAAAGAAGGTCTTCTTCCATCAGTTGCTTTTCGGGGACAAGTTGAGCGAAGCCGGCTGAAAATGACTCGGTTTCCCCTTGACTGACAAAAGCCGCGACTACCCCGGGATAAACGCCTTCTTCTAGTTTTTTCAAAATCAGTTGTTTGGTTTCTGGATACATCTTTTCCTCCTTCTGTCATGAAGAAAATCATTGCATTTCTTCTTGCACTATCAGCCCAAGCATATAGCTTTCTGCAAAAGGAATCAATAGTTTTATCAAAAAGAACGGAGGTCACTCAGAAAAATTCTGAATGACCTCCGCCCTTAGAAATGACATCAAGTACAACTATCGTTAAGAAAGAAATGGTTCATCGTCACACTTGATATCTGTTCTACTTTTTTCATTTGGCTCACTGACAAACCACCATTCGATCCCGATCGAATCATAGATCGTCAATACCGTGTGTTTTTTATCTAAAAAGAAATCGATCGCTAACTCTTCCAAGTGAGTGATCAGATTTTCCATGCTATCTGGATCGATCACGAATTTCAGGAAGTCCAACCCGATCACTTCGTCTGTCGGCAAATTGAGCGCCTCGCCTTGTGCTTCTGTCAGACCGACATGAAAGTCGCCTTCATTCAATACGTAAAGTTTGTTTTCTTCATTTTGTACCTTCAAACCAAGGACGTGCTCAAGAAATTTACGTTCTTTCGTCAAATCCGTCACATTCAAATGGATCTTTTCGAAATAAGAACCTGCGGACAATTTACTGAATTTTTCTTCTGATTTACGCAGCAAAGCTTCCTGATCCATTCTCTCTGGTGTTTCTTTCTGGTCATCTTTGCGCTCTTCATGATAGATCTCGATCTCGTTTTCTTCCGGATCACTTAGTAAAATCCCTAAACGACCATGATCTTCTAACGCATCTTTAATCGGATAATTCGTTTTTCGGATACGGCACAAGATGTCTGCCATTTCCTCTACGCTAGGAATGATCAGTGAGAACCGATTCAGCTTTTTGATCTCCCCGATGTGATCATTTGCTCTTGGGCTTTCTTCCAACAGCAACATTTCGCTTCCGTTTTCTTCTGTTCCTAAAATCGCCAGTTCATTTTCTTCCCGTTTCAAGTCAAAACCGATCGTGTTTTTGTAAAAATCGATCATCTTATCCCGGTCTTTGACCCGGATCGCCACACTTTTCAAAGAGGTGGCAGCCCCCAATTTAAAATCTTTCATATTCTTGCTCCCCTCCACGTCAGCTTTATTTTAACGATGCTTCTCTCTTCTTTCAAGCAATAACACAGTTTTTGTTAAAAAAAATGTGAGAACCTTCGCATTTACAGGGAAATACGTCTAAAAACAATCAAAAAACAAAAAAAAACGAACAGGGAATGTCACATCACTTTGTTCCATTCCCTGTCATTTTACTTGTTCGAAGTAATACCTATTGTCCTATGCTCGGTGTTCAGACCGCTTCTTCTTCTGAAAACTGGCTATTATAAAGATCGGCATAAAACCCGTCTTTTTCCATCAATTGATCATGGTTGCCGGTTTCCACGATCGATCCGTGGTTCATTACGATGATATTGTCTGCATCACGTATCGTTGACAAACGGTGAGCAACGACGAAGCTTGTCCGGTTTTCCAATAAACGGTTCATCGCTTTTTGGATCAGGATCTCCGTACGTGTATCCACACTAGAGGTTGCTTCATCAAGAATCAGTACGTCAGGATTTGCTAAGAAAGCGCGAGCGATCGTGATCAATTGACGTTGTCCTTGCGAGATATTGCTTGCTTCTTCATTTAATACTGTGTTGTAGCCATCTGGCAATTTACGGACAAATTCGTCCACGTGAGCGGCTTTAGCTGCTTCAATCACTTGTTCTTCCGTTGCGTCGTCATTTCCGTATTTGATATTGTCATAGATACTTCCTGTAAATAACCAAGTATCCTGCAAGACCATCGAGAATTGGGCGCGCAGTACATCTCGAGAAAGGTCACGGGTATCTACGCCATCATAACGAATACTTCCACCTGACACATCATAAAAGCGTTCTAGCAAGTTGATCAAGGTCGTTTTCCCTGCACCAGTCGGACCAACGATAGCGACCATCTCTCCCGGTTTGACATCAAGATTGAAATCAGTCATCAACAGGTTATCTGGTGTATAGCCAAATTGGACATTTTGAAAACGGACTTTATATGGTGTATCTTTTTCTACTGGAAGTCCGGATTTTTCTTCTGTCATCTCTTCTTCATCTAGCACTTGGAATACCCGTTCTGCCGAAGCCACTGTTGATTGGATCGTATTCATCAAGCTTGCCAGCTGAGTGATCGGTTGTGAAAATTGAGTCGTATATTGTAAGAAAGCCTGTACGTCCCCAAGTGTCATATTCCCATTTGCGACTTTTACCCCGCCTAGTACAGCTACAAAGACATAGCCCAAGTTTTTGACGAAGTTCATCAAAGGCATGATGATCGCTGAGATGAATTGTGCTTTCCAGCCTGCAGCATACAGCTTCTGGTTTTCTTCTTCAAATACTTCCTGGTCTTTTTCTGTATGGTTGAACGTTTTGACGATGGTATGGCCGCCGTAGGTTTCTTCGACTTGGTTATTCAAAAGACCAAGGCTCTTTTGCTGATCAGCAAAGAATACTTGCGATTTTGGCGCAATGATCATAACGATGATCAAACTCAATGGGATCATCAATAAGGCTACGAGCGTCAATTGCCAACTGATAGACAACATCATCACGATCACACCGATCAGTGTGACTGCGCTGGTGACAAATTGCGTAAGGTTCTGCTGCAGTGTACTTGCGATATTATCCATATCATTGATTGCCCGAGACATGATGTCCCCGTTCGTATGTGTATCATAATAAGAAATCGGCACCCGATTCATTTTTGCTTCTAGGTCATGACGCAATTCATAAACGGTCCGTTGTGAAACACGTGTCATGATAAATTGCTGCAGGAAATTGAACACTGCCGAGATCAGATACATGACGATCACGGTAAAAATGATTTGCGCGATCTTATCGAAATCGATCGGTAATTTCGTGATCTGCTGTCCCTGCTGCATTTGCTGTGCACCAGTCATCACACCTTTGAAGATCTCTGTTGTTGCTTTCCCCAAGACTTTCGGTGTCTGGATCTGGAAAACGACTGCGGCAATCGCCAGTACGAAAACTGTAATGATCGCTACCAACCGTTTTGACATATAACCGAACAATCGACGGACAGTTCCCCAGAAATTTTTAGGTTTCTCTCCTTTGGCACCGATATTTCTGCCTGGTCCGCCATGTCCTGGCCCAGCTGCTGGTCCATGAGAGGTTTTTGTGTTTGTTTTACTCATGCTAGATCCTCCTCTCTCAATTGTGAATGAACGATTTCCTGGTACGTTTCATTTGTTTCAAGTAATTCATCGTGTGTTCCTTTGCCGACTAGCTTGCCTTCATCGAGAACTAAGATCGTGTCAGCATCCATTACGGTACTTACTCGCTGTGCGACTAAGACTGTGATGCTTTCTTTCATATTGACCTTCAAGGCTTGGCGCAGTTTCGCATCCGTTTTGAAGTCCAATGCTGAAAAAGAATCATCGAATACATAGACATCTGCTGGTTTGACTAAAGCACGCGCAATAGCTAAACGTTGTCTTTGTCCACCGGAGAAGTTCCCTCCGCCTTGTTCTACATGACTGTCCAGTCCATCTTCAAGTTCTGAAACAAAGTCTTTTGCCTGAGCGATCTCCAAGGCTTTCCAAATCATTTCATCTGTGGCATCAGATTTCCCGTACTGCATATTGTCGCGGATCGTTCCAGAAAACAGCATCGACTTTTGAGGAACGAAGCCCATCAGTTCGCGTAGATTGTGCTGTGTCATCTCACTGATACTTGTTCCATTGATCCTGATTTCTCCAGATTCGATATCATATAAACGAGGGATCAGATTGACTAAAGTCGATTTCCCTGACCCTGTTCCACCGATGATTGCCACGATTTCGCCGGATTTCGCCGAAAAATCGATGTCTTCAAGTGCAAGTTTTTCTGCGCCACGATAGCGGTAATTGACATGATCGAATACTAAAGAAGCCTCTTTTCCAGCTAAAGAAACAGTTTTCGGATCTTTTGGATCATTGATACCGATCTCTTCATCCAGTACTTCGTTGATCCGATCAGCAGATGCTTGCGCACGCGGCACCATGATAAATATGGCAGAAAGCATCATAAAACTGATCAGAATCTGCATGGCATAAGTCATAAAAGCAATCAGGTTCCCAACTTCAAGCGTCATATCAGCTATGTAGTGTCCGCCAAACCATGTGATTGCAACGTTCGTTCCACTCATGATCAATGTCATTACTGGCATCATCAAGGCAACGATCGTGTTTACTTTGATTGCTGTGTTCGTATAATCTTTGTTCGCTAGATCGAACCGATTTTCTTCAAAACGTGTTTTATCAAATGCCCGGATCACACGGACACCTGTCAAACCTTCACGAAATACCAGATTCAACCGGTCTGTTTTCTTTTGCATGCTCTTGAATAGCGGCACGGCAAAATACATGATCCCGCCGACTAATACCAGCATCACAGGAATCACGACTAAGAAGATTTTCGTCAGCTGATGATCCTTCTGATAAGCTAAAAAGCTGGCACCGATCAATGTGATTGGTGCATTGATCATCATACGCAAGAACATCTGAGTCACCATTTGGATTTGAGTGACATCATTCGTCGTACGTGTGATCAAAGAAGCTGTACCATATTTGTCAAAAGCATCATTCGTCAAGCTTTCTGATTTTTTGTAAACATCCGTACGCAATTGTTTCCCTAATTTTTGAGATTCTCGTGTAGCGAAAAATGTATTAGCGATCGCTGCGAAAATGCTGATCAAAGAAAATCCGATCATCACAAATCCAGTTTGCCAGATATAATCGACATCTCCTTGTGCGACCCCTTTATCGATGATGTTAGAGGTAAGTGTCGGCAAATACAGGTCTGCGAATACTTGGATAACCATGAAAACCGCAGCTGCAATAGCCGAAGTCAAGGAGATCCGTTTTACGATTTTTAGCATCTTATTCCCTTCTTTCTATTTATATGCTCCGTTTTTTAGCCAGGAGAGCTTTAATTTGAATTCTTTGATTGCTTCGTCCGCCGAGTAATCCTCAGATGTAGAAAAAGATTTATAAGAATGAGCGATCGTTGTGAATACCGTATTCATGACTAATTGGATCAGTAATTCCAATTCATGGGAATCATTGACTTTCAACTTTGTCTGATCGATCAATTCGATCAATTCCTTGGCATCTTGCTTGTGGTTCTTATGCGGACTTAGTCGATGATCCTTTGATGTATGAGGAACGACTTTTCGAGAAGCTCGATAGTCCATATTCATAAACAGATTTCGATAAAAAGAAGCATTCTCGCCTTCTAATGTATCGCGGATCATCTTGGTAAAATACAACTCGAATCCTTTGAATAGATCGCCTTTTGCTTCTTTCATCAATTGAAGCATGTCCTTAGAGCTATCTCTTCTGACTGTTTCAAAATAATAAAAGTAAAGATCTTCTTTATCTTCGAAATACTGATAAAAGCTGCCACGGGGAATATCTGCTAGTTTCACGATGTTTGCGATCGAAGCTTCATTCAATGGCACTCTGGAAAATTCTACCCGAGCGGCTTCTAAAAGTCGTTTTTGCTTTTCTTCAGGTAAATGAAAAAATGTTTGAGTCGGCATTTTTTTCCTCCTTTCTGTCGATTTATGACACCTTGTCATATGACGCTATGTCATTATAACACCTTGATGATGTTTTGCAAGATATTTGCAACATTTTTTTCAGTCGGGCTACATTACTTAAAAAAAGTGTAAGACCGATCCTTCTATTTGAATAAATACAAGCGTACCTTTAGAATAGCTCCATACTAAACAAAGGATGACGATAAATGGCCAAATCAATTACTGTCCAAGACTTCAATCAGCTGACACTAGGAACAGATGCAGTTGTCCTGGATACTCGAAATACATTGGATTATACAAAAAAACACCTTAGTCACTCACTCTCTATCCCTGCTGCTCACTTGCCGAAACAATTGAAAAATCTAGATCCTTTTAAACACTATTACATCCTCAGCTACACGGGAAGACGTTCTGAAATACTTGCAGATCAGCTGACCGAGCAAGGATTCCATGCGGTCTACATCGTTGGAGGGATGGAAGCGTTACAGGGGAGTGTGGCGTAGGAAAAGGTTGTGACAACTGCGTTCTGCTTTAAGGAATAAGGACACTGAACAGAAAATAGCTTCCCATATTTTCTTGTTCAGTGAACTTATTGCCGAGAAGCAGCAGTTGGAACACCGTGTATGAGGTTGTGAAAAAGCTGTTCTGCATCAAGCAGTAAGAACAAACAGATAAAAACAGCTCCTCATGTTTTTCATCTGTTTGGGCTTAGTGCCGCAGATGCAAGCTTTTGAACACCGTGTAGAAGGTTGTGAAAGCAGCGCTTTGACCTGAGTATTAGAGAAGAAAAATGTAAAATAGCTCTTCATATTTTGTATTTTTCTGAGCTAATATCGAAGGTCAGCTGATTGAACACCGTAAATCAGAGGTCGTGAGCCTGCCGTTTAACTCTGAGGCACAAGGAACAATTTCAACAAACAGCTTCTCATGTTTGATGAATATTGTGACTTGTGCCCGAGGAGTTGGCAGGAGAACACCGTGTGTGAGGTTGTGAAAGCAGCGCTTTGACCTAAGCATTAGCAAGGAAAAATGAAAAATAGCTTCCCATATTTTGCATTTTTCTGAACTAATGCCGAAGGTCAGCTACTTGAACACCGTGTATGAAGTTGTCACAACTTCGCCCTGATTTGAATGCAGATAATGACGCTTTATCATCGGATCACTTTTCTTCTTCCGGATACCACCATAACCACCGTCAATGGAAAAAAACTTGATAGCCTTTTCTTTTTCAAGTAAACTAACCTTGTTGGTCTTAGACATAACAAACAGGCAAAAAAAAGGAGAAGGTAGGATTATGGCATCTGTATTAGTAATCAAAGGACATCCTTTAACTGCTCAAGAATCACGTTCAGTTAAAGCATTAACTACATTTTTAACAAGTTATCAAGAAAATCATCCTAATGATGAAGTCACTCTTTTAGAACTTTATCGTGATGATATCCCAGAAATCGATGAAGAACTTTTATCTGGCTGGGAAGCGCTTCGTGCAGGAGCAGAGTTTTCTTCATTATCAGAAAGCCAGCAGCAGAAAATCTCCCGCTTCAACGAACTGACAGAGCAGTTTCTTGCAGCCGATAAGATCGTTATTGCAAATGCATTGTGGAATTTGAATATCCCTACAAAATTAAAAGCATGGTTTGACACAGTCAATGTTGCCGGCAAAACCTTCCGTTATACCGAAAACGGACCAGAAGGATTAGTTTCAGGGAAAAAAGCATTGCACATCCAATCAAATGGCGGTGTATATAACGGACAAGATTTTGCTTCTCAATATGTAAAAGGGATCTTGAACTTTGTCGGAATCGATGACGTACAGCAATTATTCATCGAAGGAATCGACTATGCGCCAGACCGTGCAGATGAACTGATGCAAGCGGCTTTGGATCAAGCAACAGAACTAGGAAAAACTTTCTAGAACAGATATGTTTCGATCGTGAAAAAGACAAAAAGACCAGGGCAGAAACTGCCTTGGCCTTTTTGATTTTTGTCCACGGACGTTTTCGCCCTCTTTATTCTTTATGCTGATCCGGTGTCTTTTCTTCATAAAGCGTCGAAATCGTCGTATACCACTCGAAAATATGCGTAATGACTACTTTTGCTGCTGCATATACTGGTATCCCAAGTATGACACCGATAATACCGAACAATTTTCCTGACGTCAGCAATACGAGCAAGATCGTCACTGGATGAATCGATAGCTGGTTGCCCAAGACTAACGGCGAAATCAGTCTTCCTTCAATCGTCTGCTCTGCCGCAAATACGACTAGCACCTTGATGATCATGACGGGTCCGGCAACGATGGCTAAAAACAAAGCAGGAATCATTGCCAAAAACGATCCTAGATAAGGGATCAAATTCAAAAAACCGGCAATGATCCCAAGTGTGACCGCATAATCTAAGCCAATGATCGCAAACCCGATCATGAACATGATCGCTACCGCAAATGCGACCGTCAACTGCCCTCTTATATAAGAAGAAACTTGACTGTTCATTTCACTCAATACCTTCAAAGTCGGTTTCCGCATACGCGTCGGCAGGAATTTCACGAAATAAGGCGCTAACTGCTTCCCGTCTTTCAATAAATAAAACAAGATGAACGGCATCGTCAATAAAGCAACGAGGATCGTCGCGACTGCTCCGACAAAACTGCCTAGACTCTGGACTGTGCTTTTCGATATATCTTGGATCATGTCTCCCGCAGAGCTCATAAAACGATCGCCTGCGGTCTCTAGCTGTTCACGGAATTGGTTGAACAACGGATCGCGTAAGATTTCCGTTAATTTCTCATCGATCGTGTCGACGTATTGCGGAAAATTACTGATAAAGCTCACGGTCTGTTCCTGGATCTTCGGAATGATCACAAACGATCCCCATACGATCAAGGCAACGACCACAACGAACAGCCCAATGATACTGTATAACCGAGGGACCTTTCTTTTTTCTAAATAATCCACCACCGGATTCATCAGATAATATAAAATCCCCGCTAAAATGATTGGCAGTCCAACGATCGCCAAAAATTGCCATACCGGCTCAAAAAGATAAGAAACCTTGGTGAATAAAAAGACGATCAGCAAGATCAAAAGGACGACCAGTAAAGAGGTGACGACTTGATTATTTAAAAACCACCGCCAAAACCAGGAAACAGGTCTTGGCTTCTTGTTCTTCCCTTCCATCTGTGATCCCTCCTTTTAAGAATAACTGATTTGTGTACCTACTTGGAGCTCAGGAAGTTTGTACGGAGATAGATATACCCCATTGACGATTCTTCCTTCTTCCGGATATTGATCAAAAATCAGCGTAACATGCCCTACTGTATCAAGGTTTTGATTCGCTGTTGCGCCGACATATTCGATTTGGTATTCTTGTTCATCAAAAGTAATCTTTCCGCCTGGTTGAAGCGAGAACGCTTTTTTCGTGTCGATTTCTTGAATGACCGAATACTTTCGCAGTGCGTCTGTAGCTGTTTCATTGAATAGGATCACCATCGGCTCTTCTTCATTCACAGCTTCCGGCCCGATCTCTGTTATAGTTGCATGAATCATATTATTCTCTCCTTTACTGCTTTAAACATCGCTTTCAAAACAAGTATAACATATTCTTTTTCTTTCACCTTCATGAACGGTTGTATGTTAGAATAAAAAAGGAATCTAGAAATCGATCTTTAGGAGGGATACAATGATTGAAACAATCATTTTAGGAACATACACCAGACGCGAAAGCGAAGGCATCTACACTATCCAGCTCGACACTGAAAAAGAAGCATTGACCAATCTTTCGCTAGCTACCAAAGAAACCAGTCCGACCTATCTTGTCAAGAGCAAAGCTGGAAATCTATATACGGTCACGAGCATAGATGGTTTAGGCGGTGCAGGAGCGTATGATCCTTCTTTTCACTTTTTGAATGCGGTAACAGAGTCCGGTGCACCCTTATGTTATGTAGCAGTGGATGAGCCCCGCCAGCTTTTATATGGTGCCAATTATCATAAAGGTGAAGTGAATGTCTATCATATTCTCAAAGATGGCGAATTAGAAGCGGCAGACGCTGTTTTCCATCAGGAACCTACTGGACCTCACAAAAACCAAGACCATGCACATGTCCACTATACGGATCTAACTCCTGATCAGCGCCTAGCTGTCTGCGATCTAGGGACAGACCGCGTATATACGTATGATGTCTCAGAAAACGGAAAACTAACTGAAAAAGCCGTATTCATAGCAGAACCCGGCACTGGGCCTCGTCACTTGGTCTTCCATCCGAATAATCAGATTGCTTACTTATTCGGTGAATTGGATAGTACGGTTCGTGTACTTTCTTATCAAAAGGAAGATGGCACATTCCAAGAGTTGCAGAAAATCTCCACTTTACCAGAAGAATTCACAGAAGAAAATGGCGGAGCTGCGATCCGTATTTCTACTGACGGTCGTTTTTTATACGCATCGAATCGCGGACATAATTCCATTGCGGTTTTTGCTATTTCAGAAGATGGTACGCACGTAGAACGTACGCAGATCATTTCCACAGAAGGAGACTTTCCGCGTGATTTTGCTTTGAGCTCAGATGACCGCTATGTCGTTTGTGCAAATCAAAATACAGACAACCTGTCTTTATACCGCAGACATCCGGAAACTGGATCGTTAGAACTGGTGCAAAAAGACGTCTATGCTCCAGAGTGCGTGTGTGTTTACTTCGATCAAATCGATTAAAGCGAGGTGCAAAAAATGGACCAACAAGAAGTACTCGATCGTTTACGGGAGGAATTAGGTATCCCGTTTTTTGAAGGAAAGCTCGAAGAAAAAAACTACAGTGAAGAAGAGTATCAAAAATTGAAAACGGATCTGGAAAACTATTTCAACGACTATGTCCGAAATGTAGAGAACTGATTCGTCATTATAGGAAAAAGAGGTTGTGAGCCTGACGTTTAACTCTGAGGCACAAGGAACAATTTCAACAAACAGCTTCTCATGTTTGATGAATAGTGTGACTTGTGCCCGAGGAGTTGGCAGGAGAACACCGTGTATGAGGTTGTGACAACTGCGTTCTGCTTTAAGGAATAAGGACACTGAACAGAAAATAGCTCCTCATATTTTCTTGTTCAGTGAACTTATTGCCGAGAAGCAGCAGTTGGAACACCGTTTAGTGGAGAGGTTGTGACAGAAGTGGGCGGCTTCAAGAAATAAGAAGGAATTTACGAAAATTGCTTCTCAAATTTTTGTAAAATTTCGGCTTATTTTTCGAAGAAGCTACTTCTGGCACAACTTTTTTCTTCCAAACAAAAAAACCGCCTAGCTGGTTAGACTTGGCGGAAAAGGAGTATCTACTCATATTGAGTCTTTTTTAAGGTGGTTGTTGGTTATAGGTTGTACTATTATCATAAAGCATCTAGAGACATTTAACATAAAAATAATATGATATTTATATTAGATAACTCTAGTTTTCAATAGGTATACGTTTTCTTCTATCTTTTCAATAACATGTTTGTCATTTTTTGGATCGCAGAAGAGATATCTTCCGTTGCCCGATCCTGCTTTTGCTCAGAAGCATCAAACAGTTCAGCATCTACTCCATTTACAGGATCGATGCTTTGGATCATTTCTTCGCAACCTGCGATATAAGAAAGGTATGCTTTTTCAAATTTCTTATGGATTCCCATCGCTTTTGCCGGCGGACGCAATGTCCCGATTTTCTTCAGCATCACATGGTATTTTTTCGTGCCTTCTTCAAAAAGCTGGACGATTTCTTCCAGTTCTTCTTTTGATAATTCAGCTGTCTTTTTCTGATCGATTGCTTCTCTTATCGATTCATATTTCGGATGCATCTCTTCGCCGATTTTTTCTGTTTCTTGCACGATCGTATCAACGGATTGTACGTAGTAGCCAATATTCGGTAACATGCTTCTTTCCTACTTTCTTGTTTTGTCTGGTTCCTATTTTACCTTTTTTATCGCTTAGGTGACAAGCTCTATCAAAGATAATTTGTTATTTTCCAATTGATTGAAACAGTTTTTTCACTTACTGCTCAAAAAAATGATTCGCTAAACTGTATTGCTTTCCTGAAACGATGTCGTATTGAAGCAGCTTGTATTCTTCGTAGATTTCCTGCTGTGCCGCGTTCAATTGTGCCTCTTTACGCCATTGGTCGCTTTGGTAGTACAGATTCCGCTCAAATGCAGGGAGTTCCTGTTCAAGGGCTAATAAAAGCTGATAGAATCCGCTTGTCTTTTGATTGGTCTGCTCTAACAAATCTGCGGCGAAATAAAAAGGACTCGTTACCGCATCTTGGGTGCCGCTCTTTTCTAACTTCCCTGCACTGTCGAACATCAAGAATTGGGTTTCATGCAGTGTCTGTTTGTCATTTTGCGCCTGGATCTCATCTGAATAGATCCCAGGAAGATGATCGCCCCAAAAGACGACGAGAGTTCTTCGAGACAACTCACTCAATCCTTTTGTAAATTCTTTTAGCGCTTTACTGCTGTATGCGATATCCTGCAAGTAGTTATCTAGACTCAGTGTGTCGCTGTTATCACTTGTTTTTGCAGAATAGTCTAGCTGAGAATATTTGCCGTTATAGGGCATGTGCGTCTGCATCGTGACTAAATGAACGAATTGAGGTGTCTCTTCCTCTTTTAAAAGATCCATGACTTCTTGATAAGCTGCGTCATCTGATATATAAGGATTATCATCGATCGTATCGGTGTGCGTCATGGTCCGTTCACTGATGAACTGGTCAAAACCAAGTGTTTGATAAACATCCTCTCTTTTATACATAGAAGTATTATAAGGATGGATGGCTGTCGTCCGATAGTCTTGGGCATTCAGCATCGAGACGATCGAAGGCAATCGATCCATTTTTGGCACAAGCATCGTATACGGTGTGGTAAGCTGTGCATTGAATAAGGACATTGAAAAACCGGTCAACGCTTCAAATTCGATATTTGCTGTCCCCCCACCATAATTTTGAGAAAGCATATTGCCGCTGTAGGTCTGGTCTGCTACTGCGTAATAATCGGCTAATGGATCTCCAGAAATGTCGACACCCTTCAAGCGACTTGGATCTGAGAAGCTTTCACTCATCACATAGATGATATTCGGTTGTTCTTCATCTGCCGTCTTGTTCTTCTCATCGGCGATCTTCTGATACTTCTCAGTGATTTCTTTGATTCTTGCTTTAGAATACCCTTCTGGCTGCTCCATCGGGTCGACTTTCAAATTATAGAGGAATCCGCCGATGAATCCAGTGTTGTAATAATTCATTTTCTGACTATAGGGAATCCATAATGCTGTTTTATCGTATGCTTTACGAAGAAGATTGTCTGGCTGATTGAAATTACTGATGTAACTGAGCGTAATGGCAGTGACAGCTAAAGTGACAACTCGCAGTATTTGGAAATGCCGTCCTTTTTTCAAACTGCGAACCATTCCCCAAATAAATAATCCCACCGCCGCTGCGATCAAACCGGCAAGCAGCAGGAACAGTCCTGTCCCTGTCATGTCTTTCAATAAACCGAATTCCGTGATCATCTTTAGATCATCGGGATAAATCGGCTCTTGCCGGTAACTCATTTTCATATAATCAGCATATCCCAGTACTCCGATACTAATCATATAAAATAAAGTGCCGAAAATAAATGAACCGGCTACAGCGATAAAAAACAGCAAGACGACTAGCAAAACCAAACAAGCGAGCAGGAATTTCTCTGTGTGCCATGAAAAAGCGAATTTCAATGCTAAATCAACGGAAAGCTCATTTTGGCACCATTGCAAATACAAATTACTGAATACGACAATAAAGACAGCACTTATCGTGATAGCCGTTATTTTTAAAATCTTTTTTTGCTTTTGCGAGAGATTGTTCAGATATCTTTTCAAACGACTGCTCCTTCATTTATTTCTTTGATCAAGACAATTTTATACTGTCTTTTTTATTGTAGTAGCCCCGAATTCGAAAGTAAAGAACTGTCGAAAGAATTAAGGAAATCAAAATGATTCGCTTTGTTTTTTTACGAATAAGGATTCTTCAGTAGACGTACGCGTTTGACTCCTGTGATCTGTTCGATCTGTTGCTTTATCTGAGTCAGAAGCTTTTTGTCCGTATTTTCCACATCGATCAGCAAATACTGGTATCCCTCTTTATGACTGCGGGTGAGATCACCAATCGAGACTTGCTGGTTCTTCAAAATGGAGAAGATCTCTGCTAATATATTTACTTTTTTCTGATAAAAAACAGTGATTCGAAAAGGTGCCTGGAATAACAATCGCACAGAAGGATAATTGACCGATTCGGTGACGGTACCAAACAACAAATAATCCTCTAATGCTTGGACAGCTAGTCTACTCCCGTCAGCCAGTGCTTCTTGTGTAGAACCGCCGATATGCGGAAGCATCATAATCCGCTCATTTCCTAGAAATTCTTCTTCCGGAAAATCGGTTATGTATCTTGCAAGCTTTCTTTCTTCCACTAATCGTAAGACGGCTGATTTTTCTACGATACCGTTACGTCCGACATTGATCAGTACAGCACCTTTTTTCATTTTTTCCATCTTTTGCTTATCTAGAAGATTCATTGTTTCTTTTGTCAGCGGAAGCATGACTACGACAAAATCCGCAGCGGATAAAACAGCTTCCAAGTTGGTTTGATATACATAATCCAAATGAGAATCATTTTGTGCGTAGCCTAATACATTCATCCCCAGATCGTAACAGCTTCTTGCTACCGCTTGACCCACAGCACCCAAGCCAAGTAATCCGACTGTTTTTCCCGATAATTCCTGACCGGTATAATCGCCTCTTTTTTCCTCTGCTTGCGTCAAAATATCTGGACCTTTCAATTGCTGGACCATCTGACTTGCTTCATTTACTGGTCGAACTGAGAGCAGCAGGCAACATAACACAAGTTCTTTTACTGCATTGGCATTGACGCCGGGTGTATTCATGACAATCGTTCCGTTCTCAGTGGCTTTTTCAACGTTGATAGTATTGACTCCGACTCCTGCTCTGGAGATCGCCAAGAGTTCTGGTACGATCCATTCCTCTTTGACCACTGTACTTCGAACGAGGATACCTTGTGCAGGTAAGTCTTCTGTGATTTCAAATAAATTTTTAGGTATTTTTTCCATCTCTTCTTCTGTCAGTAAATCTAGCAAATGGATACGGTACATCGCGTCTCCTCCTTTTCTATCCTAGTGTTTCAACCGATATTTTTCTCTGATCGTCGTTACTGCCTGATGCAGAACAGCTTTTTCACAACCTCATACACGGTGTTCCAGAGATAGCCTATCGGCAATAAGGCACGATTTTGTAAAATATGGGAAGCTATTTTTCAAAATCGCTTCTTATCGCTCAAGACTGAACATCTCTGTCACAACCTCTATCCCAAGTATCTCTAATTATCAAAAATTAGACAAATGTTTGCTTTGGCTCCGTGACCTCATCGGCTTTTCTAGGAAGGTTGGATGAAAACGAAAAAACAGCTGAAACAAGATGACTGTCTCAGCTGTTCTATTTGATTAGTGATAACGAGCCTTCAAAAGGATCGAATGGCTCCTTATCTGATCACTACATATTCCAATCCCACTAATTTTGCCCAAGTCTCGATTTGATCTGTCGTTAGTTTGAGAGAGACCACGGTATGATGACCACCGCCTGCTTGGATCCATGCATGGATGCCTTCGTGGAAGTTTGGCTTCACTTCCCAAAGCACTCGCGCTACTGGCAAGTTAGGTGCTTCAACGGTCGGTTCGAATGCTTCGACTTCATTGATAAGTAATTTGAAGTGCGTGCCGAAATCTGCCATAGAAACAACGACTCCGTTCCCGGCTTTCCCATCAAAGACCAAACGTGCCGGATCTTCTCTGTCTCCCATCGATAGTGGAGAAACGACGATGCGTGGCTTGGTCGAGGCAAGGGTAGGATCTACCTCCATCATGTGGGATTCCAAGATTGCTTCTCTCCCGCTAGCCAGTTCATACGTATAATCTTCCATAAATCCAGTGCTTTCGCCGCGAGCCATGATTTTCATCAATCGATCGATCGCTGCTGTTTTCCAGTCTCCTTCTCCGGCAAATCCATATCCTTCTGCCATCAAACGCTGTACAGCTAAACCAGGAAACTGTTTCATCCCGTATAAATCTTCAAAGTTCGTTGTAAAAGCTGTATAGCCGCCTTCTTCCAAGAACCGGCGAATACCGATCTCTTGTCGTGCTTGGACTTTCACGTGTTCTTCCCACGTTTTTTCTTCATAATCCCCATAGTCGAAGGTGTATAACTTTTTGTATTCATCAAATAGCGCTTCGACCTCTTCTTTTGAAACAGCATCGATCACTTGGACAAGATCTCCGATACCAAAATAGTCAACTGTCCAACCGAATTGGATCTGTGCTTCTACTTTGTCGCCTTCTGTCACGCCGACATTACGCATATTGTCGCCAAAGCGAGCCACTTTGATAGAAAAGCTTTCATTATAAGCGACTGCTGTATCCATCCATTCCGAAATCTGCTTTTGGACTTCTGGACGCTTCCAATAGCCGACGACGATTTTATTTTGTTTGTTCAGTCGCGCATTGATAAAGCCGTATTCGCGGTCGCCGTGTGCTGATTGGTTCAAATTCATGAAGTCCATATCAATCGTCTGCCATGGAATACTTTCGTTATATTGGGTTGCTAGATGGAGTAAAGGTTTCTGCAACAGTTTCGTTCCTCGTATCCACATTTTTGCTGGTGAGAATGTATGCATCCAAGTGATTACACCCGCAACTTCATCTCGATAATTGACTTCTTTCATGATTTTTGTGATCGTATCCGCTGTGACTGCTAGTTCCTGAAGCCGGATCGGATAAGGCAATCGTCCTTGACTATTCAACTCATCGACCATTTCTTGTGCATGTTTCTTTACTTCCTGTAATGCTTCTTCACCGTATAAGTGCTGTGACCCTACGACAAACCAGAATTCTTTTTCGCCGATTTTTAACATAACTATCTCGCTCCTTTTATTTTCCTTGTCCGTAATAGGCATCTTTGCCGTGTTTTCTCAAATAGTGCTTATCCAAAATGCGTGAAGGAAGTTCTTCCGCAAAGGTATTCAACTGCCGGGTAAAGAGATTCATTTTGCAGACCTCATCCAATACGACGGCATTCATTACTGCACTAGCAGCATCTTTTCCCCAAGTAAAGGGGCCATGACCGTGCAACAGCACACCTGGTACTGCCAATGGATCGATGTCGCGTTCTTGGAAGGTTTTAACGATCACATTCCCTGTCTCATGCTCATAGCCGCTGTCGATTTCCTGCTGTGTCAAAAAACGTGCACAAGGAACTGATCCATAAAAAGTATCCGCATGCGTCGTTCCCATTGCAGGAACATCTAAACCTGCTTGTGCCCAGATCGTTGCCCAAGTGGAATGAGTATGGACGATCCCACCGATCTGCGGGAATTTTCGGTACAAAACCGCATGAGTAGGTGTATCTGAGGAAGGATTCAGTTCTCCTTCTATGATATGGTTGTCCAGATCAACAACGACCATATCTTCTGCTGTCATCTCTTCATAGCTGACGCCACTTGGCTTGATGACAAAGTAGCCTGTCTCCGGATCAAAAGCGCTCACATTTCCCCATGTATATTTGATCAGTCCGCGTTTCGGCAATTCTAAGTTTGCCTGAAATACTTCTTCTTTCAATCGTTCTAACATTCCGACGCACTCCTTTATTCAACGCAGCTTCGTAATAGCTGTTTTTTCGATCTCGATTCCTTCGCGATAACGTTCGATGAAGACCTGATAACCCGCTAACTCTTCCTTGCTTGGAGAAATCGTTGTCCCTGTATCACCTGCAAACACATCATTGGCCAGAAATGCTTCCAACGTTTGTCCGCTTTGATCTAGCATATAGGCTGCTAACAACGCGATCCCCCAAGCACCGCCTTCTCCTGCTGTTTCCATCACTGTCACTGGTGCTTCCATGGCAGAAGCTAACAGTCGCTGACCAACTTCTGGTGTTTTGAAGATCCCACCATGTCCGACTAACCGGTCGATGTGGACAGCTTCTGATTTCAAGATGTCCATACCGATCCGCATGGCACCGAATGAACTAGCTAGATGGACACGGATAAAATTAGCTAGCGTGAATCGGCTTTCAGGAGTCCGTACGAATAAGGGTCTTCCTTCATTCACACCCATGATATTCTCTCCGGAAAAGTAACCGTAAGAAAGCAATCCGCCACAATCGGGATCTCCTTCCAGCGACTTTTCGAACAAGACAGAAAACAGTTTTTCCCGGCTGATCTCCATCCCTAATGTATTCGTGAATTCCTCAAAAAGATTCATCCACGCGTTGATTTCTGAAGAACAGTTATTTGTATGCACCATTGCGACTAACTCACCAGTCGGGGTCGTCACTAGATCGATTTCTGGATGCACTTCCTGTAGTTCTTTTTCCAGCACGATCATCGCAAAAGCAGAAGTACCTGCTGAAATATTCCCTGTTCGTTTGGCTACACTGTTCGTGGCAGTCATGCCGGTCCCTGCATCTCCTTCTGGGGGGCAAATCGGGATACCAGGTTTCAAATTGCCTGTCGGATCGATGAGATAGGCACCAGATTCTGTCAGTTTCCCGCCTTCTTCCCCAGCAAGTAAGATCTTAGGCAGGATTTGGTTCAAATCAAGATCGATATGCTCTTTTTCAATCAGCTGATCAAAGATTTCTTTCATTCCTTGATGATAGTTTTTTGTAGCGGTATCGATTGGAAACATGCCAGAAGCATCCCCGATACCAAGGACTTTCTCACCTGTCAGCTGCCAGTGGACATAACCTGCAAGCGTTGTCAAAAAAGTGACTTCTTTTATATGTTCTTCTTTATTTAAAATCGCTTGATAGAGATGTGCGATGCTCCAGCGTTGCGGAATATTATAATGAAAGTTTTTCGTCAGCAGCTGTTCTGCTTCTTGGGTCATGGCATTTCTCCATGTCCGAAACGGCGTCAATAACTGATCATCCTTATCAAAAGCTAAATAACCATGCATCATGGCGCTGAATCCGATCGAACCGATCGTTGTGATCGTCTCGCCATATGTCTCGAATACTTCTGCCGCCATTCTTCGATAACTGACACGCAGACCTTTCCAAACATCCTCCAGAGGATAGGTCCATATCCCATTCTCCAATTTGTTTTCCCATTCATAGCTGCCTGATGCAATAGGCGTGAATGATGAATCGATCAGTACTGCTTTGATTCTTGTCGATCCAAACTCGATCCCTAAAGATGTACGTCCATCTATGACATCTAGCATACTTTGTGCATTAATCTCACTCATATTGATCATATTCCCTCCTTTTCGACAAACTAATCAAATCGCTCTTCGTTTTAGTAGCGCTTGCAAGAATTATTTTATACTTTTGTACGTACATGTCAAGGAGAAATTTTAAATAAGCTTAAAAAAACGCTTGTTTTGTACGTACATAAGTTATAGAATGAAATTGCTTACAACAAACAAATCAAATCGCCTTCTTGAATAAGAGGGAGACAGTTCTATATGAAAAAAGAAAAAAGAGTTTCTGCATCGTTTATTTATTTTTTCGGCGCGTTTGGCGGCATTTTATTCGGTTATGATATTGGTGTGATGACAGGTGCACTACCTTTTTTGCAAAATGATTGGGGACTGGCCGGGAATGCTTCATTGATCGGTTGGATCACTTCTTCAGTCATGTTGGGAGCGATTATCGGCGGTTCTTTGTCAGGGCTTTTATCTGACAGATTAGGTCGTCGAAAAATGATTCTGATCTCAGCGATCATTTTTATGCTCGGCTCCCTTTTATCTGCTGCGGCACCTCATAATGGATCTTATTTCTTGATCGCATCAAGGATCTTACTGGGACTAGCAGTAGGCGCAGCTTCTGCTTTGGTCCCTGCCTATATGTCTGAAATGGCTCCTGCACATCTTCGCGGACGCTTGTCAGGCATCAATCAAGTGATGATTGCTTCCGGTATGCTGCTTTCTTATATCGTCGACTATTCCTTAAAGGGACTGCCCGAAACGATCGCTTGGCGCTCCATGCTTGGACTGGCAGCCGTCCCTGCTTTGATTTTATTCTTCGGTGTGCTAGCTTTACCAGAATCACCTCGCTTTCTCATCCAAGCCGGTCGACTGGAAGAAGCTAAACAAGTACTGCGTTATATCCGGACTCCAGAAGAAGCGGAGCAGGAATTTACTCAGATTTCACAAAATACTAGACAGGAAAAAACGACTACTGCGTCTTGGCATACCCTGTTTTCCGGAAAATATCGTTATCTGGTCATGGCGGGGATCGGTGTGGCTGTATTTCAACAGTTCCAAGGGGCAAATGCTATTTTTTACTATATTCCGCTGATTGTGGAAAAAGCAACGGGACATGCAGCGAGCAATGCCTTGATGTGGCCTGTTATCCAAGGAATCATTTTAGTTGCTGGTTCTCTGCTCTTCTTAGTGATCGCCGATAGATTCAATCGCCGGACGTTACTGAAGATAGGCGGCAGTGTGATGGGGATCTCCTTCATTTTACCTGCTCTTTTAGGAACTGTTTTGGATGCTCATACGAATTCGATCCTGATCATTTTCTTTTTGTGTCTTTATGTCGCTTTTTATTCTTGTACTTGGGCACCATTGACCTGGGTACTGGTGGGCGAGATTTTTCCATTAGCTGTTCGCGGACGTGCTTCCGGTCTAGCTTCTTCATTCAATTGGATCGGTTCTTTCTTAGTCGGGCTATTGTTCCCTATCATGACTGCTTCTATGCCGCAAGAATTCGTCTTTGGTATTTTCGGGATCATTTGCTTTTTAGGTGTCCTATTCATTCAAGGGCTGGTGCCGGAAACTCGCGGGAAATCTCTAGAAGAAATCGAACAACAGACAGTAAGAAACCACGCTCCTCATTCGATTTTTGCAAAACATTCTTGAAAAAAAGTGTCAAGCAAAATAGGATGGAGCAAGCGCTGAGCGCTTGTTCCATCCTATTCTATTTTTCTTTGACTGAATCCCGCTCAACCAATACTGGTTCATAAAGAATATTAGGTTGTGCGTTCCCTTCTTCGATCGTTTTGACGATCCAATCAGCTGCGTCACTTCCCAGTTTTTCTTTTGGATGAGTCAATGTGGTCAGTTTTTTGTTCCCTATCTGGCTTAAAGAAGAGTCATCTGTTCCCATGATCGACAGGTCTTCTGGTATCTGATAGCCGTTTTCTGTTAATTCGTCCACTAATAAACTGGCGATCTGATCATTATAACAAATGATTCCGCTTAATTCTGGCTTTTCCTTTAACCGCTGCAATGTTTTTCCAATGATCGTTTTTCTGGTCTCTGTAGTAAAAGTGATGACATCTTCCGGTAAGAAGTGCACGTTATATCGTTCGCAGGCACTGATGAAGCCTTTCATCCGATACTTCCCTTGAAGGTCATCGATCTTTGTGATGAACAGCAAGTGCTGATGCCCTTTTCTGATCAAATGTTCTGCAGCCATGAAACCGACTTTCACATCATCTAGGCAAATATAAGAAGCATTCAATTCTTCATATACTGCATTGATCATCACCATAGGAATCTGTTCGCGCAAACGGACATAAAGTGCGAGATTCGGATTATACTGACTGCTTTTTGTCGGTTCGACGATCAATCCGTCTACGCCGTAATCGATCATTTTCTCCAAACATTCTTTTTCTAATTCGTGGTCATTGTTGGTACTTGCCAGAAGCAGCGAATAACCGTATTTCCGCAGTTCATTTTCGATCCCACGGATGATTGACGGAAAAATATAATCCGAGAGATATGTCGTGATCACACCGATCGTTTTATTTCTGTTTTGCATCATCTTTTCTGTTTTATAACGGTCATCTACATAAGTCCCTGAGCCTTTTTCCTTACGTAAATAACCCTCGTTTACCAGCACCGCGATTGCTTGACGGATCGTATGTCTGCTGACATTGTATATTTCCTGTAATTTGAACTCTGACGGGATCGTCGTATTTCGTTCATATTCATTTCGGAGAATTTTTTGTTTGAGCTCTTCTGCGATATCTTGATATTTTGCCATTTGCCTTACTCCTTCTGATCTGTACGTACATATATAGCTCATTATACACAAAAAAAGACAACTTGGATATTTCCAGCTGCCTTTTTTGCTTATTTTCATTCTCTATATCGATAAAATTAGACGCCTTTTTCCAACCCAAGAGCGATCTCTGATTCTTTCACTGGATTTTTCAGTCCTAAAGCACCTATCACTGTCACGATCAGTACTATGACCGCTAAAAAAATATAAGTTTCTTTGAAGCCGATGCTGTCATACATTCTGCCGGCAATCGTCGAAAACGCAAAAACCGAGATCTGCTTGGAAAAATTGAAGCCCAGAAGATACACAGTCGCTGAAAGCCGCCAATCGAAAGCACCAGAGATATATTTCATCACAGAAACAAGCAATAATGGCATCTCAACAGCCGCAAGAAGCCGAGCACCAGATAAGACGATCCAATTCGGCGCAAGTGCACTAAGCATCACTCGAATGAAAATCAGACAGCCGAAAAAGATCATTCCTTTTTTTGCACCGATCTTATTGATTACACTTGGCATCGGCACCATGATCATCGCTTCTAGCGCGACCTGTATAGAAAGCAATCGACTGTAGATGATCGTTCCTTGAGAGATATCATGAAAAAAAGTACGGTAATAAATGGCGAATTGCTGGTCGACTACGTCATAGATTGCTGCAGTCCCCACGAAGAACAAACATAAGAGCCAGAAATTTTTGCTTTTGAACAATGTAAAGATTTCTTTTCGAGTGACTTCATTTTTTTCTTCTGTCAACTGCTCGCGATCTTCAAGGTTCACTTTGTCCCCAAAGATCACTAGTGCCGTCAATACGACAGACATGAAGGAACATAACCAGAAGATGGAATAAGGATTTTGCGTGAAGATGATCCCTCCCACAAACGCTGCAACCGCTCCGGCGATCGAACCACCAAGCCTTGAGTGTCCATATTCGAATTTATTCACTAAACTAGCTCGTTCGACATATGTTTCGACAACTCCGACACCGCCATTTAAAACAAACGCTAAATAGACGCTGCCGATAAATGCACCAAAGAAAGTATTGATCGTCAATAGAGGGATGAATCCCCATTGGAAAAACGGCCCGATGAATACCCCCGCTACTGTAATCGCTATCAAAAGACTTTTCTTGAATACCAACTTATCGGATAGCACGCCGAATATCGGCTGATAGAACAATGAAACAAATGCCATGAACGAAAAGATGATACCCGCTTGCGTTCCGTCAAGTCCTGCAACCTGTTGCAGCCACAGAGACAAGAAACCAAAAATCGTCGCCCAGATAAAGAAGTAAGTGAAATGTGTCCCGGCAAAACTCCAAAAATGATTCGTTCCTTTTTTCATGATGATCCTCCTATCTCTTAGTCGTTTGTATATGGCAGTGGTTTACCGAAAACTGGAAATCCGCGATCATCCCAGCCGAACGCCTGTACTTTCGTATGTCGATTCGGATCATACAGAGGATCTCCTTTGATTTCCGTATAATCTCGGCAATGATAGACTAGGATATCTGTTTCACCGTCTTCTGCCACGGTGAACGAATTGTGTCCAGGCCCGTACTGTTTCGTCGCAAGGTCGCTTTGGAAAACAGGCACTTCGCTTTTGGTCCAGTTATCTGCATCCAGAAGATCCGAATCCAGATCAGCATAGATCATTCCCATACAATAGTTCTCATCGGTAGCGCTTGCAGAATATGTGATGAATATCTTGCCATTTCGCATCAGGACTGCCGGCCCTTCATTCACCATGAATCCTTTGCATTCCCAATCATATTCCGGTTTCGTCAACATGACCGGTTCTGTTTTCAATGTCCATGGATTAGCCATTTCCGCAATATAAAGATTCGAGTTCCCTTCGATTTCATTGTCTTTTTGTGCCCAGACATAATACAGCCGATTTTCGTGCTCAAATACGGTCGCATCTAAGCAAAACGTATCTAAATGACTGACCACTTGTCCTTTTTCCTGCCAATTTTCATCTGACATCGGGTCTTCGGCCTCACATGCCAAACAATACATCCGGTGAGTGAACAAACCGTCGATGATTTCTGCTGTATGTGTCGCTGCGAAATAGACATACCATTTTCCATCGACATAATGGATTTCTGGTGCCCAGATCAGTTTACTCATCTCACCAGTATCATGTTTGCGCCAGATCGTTCGCGGTGCAGCATTCGCTAGACCAGCAATCGTTTTCGACCGTCTCAACTCGATACGGTCATAGGAAGGGACAGAAGCGATAAAGTAATAATAGCCGTCCGTGTGTTTATAAATGAATGGGTCCGCGCGCTGGATGATCAGCGGTTTCTGATACGCCTCGTTCATTTGTTTGATTTTTGCTTCTTCTTTCAATGCTACAGTCATTTTGTTGCCTCCTTCATTAATTTATGTATAAATCATACCCCTTAAAGAAAACGCTGTCAATAATATATATATTAATTATTTTTATATAAAAATAATAAGTTAATAAAAACATTAACTATAACTTTGGTTTCAATTAATAACATTGACTACATTAACTAGTATGTTAAGATTAGAATATACATGAAATAGGTGAGGATAATTATGCAGATAGATATCACAGAGGAATCACTCCCCGTTTACGAAGCACTAGCTAGCAAGGTACGGATCAGAATCATCCAGCTGCTTTCCAAAAATAAGATGAGCGTCAAAGAACTCGCGCAAGCGCTTGGTATCAGCAGCGCAATCACGACGATGCATGTCAAAAAACTAGAAGAAGCGAATATCATCAAAACGGAAAAGATCGGACAAAAAAAAATCTCCAGTCTCCGCGTGGACAAGATCAATATCAGTTTTCCTGAAAAAATATTCAACGCCTTCGATACCAAAGAAACGTCCATCCCAATTGGACATTATACGAATTATGCGATCGAGCCGACTTGCGGATTAGCGACGATCCATGATTTCATCGGTACAGTCGATGAACCACGTTACTTTGTCGATCCTAGAAGGATGGATGCACGGATTCTGTGGTTCACCAGCGGATTTGTCGAATACCAGTCACCGAATTTTTTGAATAAAGAAGATACATTGGAAATGCTGGAAATTTCCGTGGAACTTTCTTCCGAATTCCCTTTTTCGAATGATAACTGGCCGTCAGATATCACTTTCAGTCTGAATGGTGTAGAGTTAGGCACATGGACAAGCCCTGGGGATTTTGCTGATATCCGCGGCAAATATACACCTGCCTGGTATCCGGATAACCTCAATCAATATGGTTTGCTAAAAACGATCAGGATCACGAAACACTTGACGAACATCAATGGCGAACCGCTATCTAAGGTGACGATCGGCGATATACCGAGTACAGAAGATACGTGGAATCTGCGGATCGAAGTCAAAGAAGATGCGAAAAACGTAGGAGGATGTACGTTATTCGGTAAAGGATTCGGTAATTACGATCAGGACATCAAACTAAAAGTTTACTATAGCTAAAAAAGCTCTTTCTGGTTTATCGAGCAAAAAAAAACAGCCACCTCTTGGAAATGAGCGGCTGTTTTTTGATTTCTTATTTCCAAAAATCATCGAATACCGAGATTGGCAGATGACGTTTATGCTGCGTTTTGTTCCACCATGCTTCGATTTTTATCTGGGCATCTGTCGGGATCTCTTTTCCTTCCAGATAATCATCGATCTCATCGTAAGTTACTCCTAAAGCAACTTCATCTGCGATCATTGGTTTACCATCTTCAAGATCTGCTGTAGGGATTTTTGTGTATAGCTTTTCTGGTGCGTCCAGTGCTTTCAGCAGTTGTTTCCCTTGCCGTTTGTCTAAACGGAACAACGGCAGGATATCTGCACCGCCATCGCCGAATTTGGTAAAGAAACCTGTGATGTTTTCTGCTGCATGGTCTGTCCCTAATACAGCTCCTGCTCTTTCGCCAGCTACTGCATATTGCGTGATCATTCGCTGACGTGCTTTGATGTTGCCTTTGTTGAAGTCGCTCACATCTACACCTGCTTCGTGCAAGGTTTGGACTTGTGCATCAACAGCCGGTTTGATGTTGACCCTCAGACTGACATCAGGCTGGATGAAATCCAGCGCAGCTTTTGCATCTTCTTCATCAGCTTGTTCGCCGTAAGGAAGGCGGACAGCGATGAACTGATAACTGTCGTCTTGTGTTTCTTCGCGCATCTCTTCCATCGTCAATTGCGCTAGACGCCCAGCTAATGTAGAGTCCTGACCGCCGCTGATCCCTAGAACGAATGATTTAAGAAATGGATATTTTTTCAAATAAGCTTTCATGAAGTCGATACTTCTGCGTATTTCTTCTTGGGGGTCGATGACGGGTTTTACACCTAATGTTTCGATTATCTCTGTTTGTAAACTCATTTTTCTCTCCTCCTAAGCTCTTATCTAAGCCTTTATCTAAGCTTCTGTATTCAATTCTGCCACGCTTTTTTTCATGCGTTCCATGATTGCCATTTTGTGGTTCCAGCAGTCTGTGGACAAGTCGACTGGATATTTTTGCGGATTCAAGTCACGTTTGTACTCTTCCCATAGAGAATCCAGATTTTCTCGTGTGTATTCTTTTATTTCTGGCAACGAAGGCAGGTCATATACGCGTTTCCCCTCGATGAAAATGTCCTGTAAGACGGGACGTGCTGTGAAATCACGGACGATTTTATTGATGAACGTATGCACTGGATGGAACATAAAGATCTCTGCTTCTTCACGAGGATCTTCATCCCAAAGCGTGACATAGTCTCCTTCTGATTTTCCATCTGAGTTGCGCGTGATCCGCCATACCTGCTTTTTGCCAGGGGTCGTCACTTTTTCTGCGTTACTTGAAAGCTTGATCGTGTCGACCATCTCTCCTTTTTCGTTTTCGATCGACACAAGCTTGAAGACAGCACCTAATGCAGGCTGATCGTAAGCTGTGATCAGTTTGGTTCCGACACCCCATACATCGATTTTAGCTTTTTGCATCTTTAGATTCAAAATTGTTGCTTCATCCAGATCATTGGAAGCATAGATTTTTGCTTCAGTAAATCCAGCAGCATCCAATTGATCCCGGACGCGTTTAGAGATGTAAGCCATATCTCCGCTATCGATACGTACGCCTTGGAAATTGATTTTATCGCCAAGTTCTTTCGCTACCCGGATTGCGCTAGGTACTCCGGATTTTAAGGTGTCATATGTATCTACTAAAAATACACAGTCCTTATGCGTCTTGGCATAAGCCATGAATGCCTCATAGTCGTTCCCGTAAGATTGGACAAGGGAATGTGCATGCGTCCCACTTGCTGGTATCCCGAAGATTTTCCCTGCACGGACATTGCTTGTCGCATCAGCCCCGCCGATATAAGCAGCGCGAGTTCCCCAGAGTGCTGCATCTAATTCTTGGGCACGTCTTGTCCCGAACTCCAGTAAAGGATCGTCACCGATGACGGATTTGATTCGTGCGGCTTTCGTTGCGATCAGTGTTTGGAAATTGACCATATTCAATAAAGCTGTTTCTACTAATTGGCAATGTGCCAACGGACCTTCTACTTGGATCAATGGTTCATTTGCAAAAACTAGCTCGCCTTCACGTGCTGAACGAACGGTCGCTTTGAATTCAAACTCTTGCAAATAAGTCAAGAACCCTTCTGGATAGACATCCAGCCCTCTCAAATAGTCAATATCCGATTCACTGAATGTCAGCTTTTCCAAGTAGTGGACCAAACGTTCCAGCCCTGCAAAAATCGCATAACCATGGTTAAAAGGCATTTCCCGGAAATAACATTCAAAAACGGCATGTAGATCGGCACGACCTAGTTCCCAGTATGTCTGCATCATATTGATTTGATAGAGATCAGTGTGCAGCGTCAAACTGTCATCTGGGTAAATTTTATTCATCTCTTTATTACTCCTCTTGGCAAGATTTCATTTCTTCCCCATTATATCAAAAAAAATCGAGAGGAAAAGAAATCTTCATTATTTTCTGAAAAAGTGCCTTTCTGATAGACTCATTAGGTCGAAACCTATTCGGATAAGCAAAAACCATCCTTTCCTATTAGCAGTTCGTCTAACAGAGAAAAGATGGTCCTTTTATTTCATACCTTTGAAGTAGAAACAGTCAAGTTCTTCTATTTTTTCTTATTCGATAGAAGGAATAACCTCCCCCTACGACAACAAGTGCTGCCAAAATACCAATGATTGCATACAACCACGGATTCGTATGATCTTCTACCGTAAATACTTCACGATTGACTGCCATCGCTTGTTCTTTAGTGATCGAGAATTCTTCCGTGAACAGCCATTCCCGTCCTTCTTCATCTGTTGCTTTCATGGAAAGCTGATAATCTCCTGCTTCGAGCGGCTTTGTATTCCCTGCTTCTCCATGGAAGATATTCATAGCAAAAACAGATTGAGGCGCGATTCCGCCGTTTTCGATCATTCGCGTCATGACTGGTTCCTCCGAGCCTTTTGCACGGATATCTGCTTCGATTTCTACCCCTTTGATATTGATCGGCTGAGGATTTTCCAGCACGGCTACTAATCCTGCATTGTTCGTGATGACTTCTGATTTGACTTCATTCAATTTCAGTTCAGGTGTCACTTCTGTATCATTCTCGCTTAGCATCAGGCCAATCACATACGCATATTCGCTGAAAATCTGACCGGGATTTTCTTCTTGTTCTTTCGTGAAATCTTTTTTTATCTGGATACCTCCGAGCAGTATTCCGTCAAAAGAAGTAGCAGGTGCATGGATATCCAATGAGACCAGACCTGCTTTTTGCGCGGGGATCGTCACTTCTTCCGGATAATCGACGAATTCACTAATCGGATAATTGATGATATGTTCCTCCGGTAAAGTATCTTGTCCATAATCGATGACGACATTCCCATTAGTCTGAGCAGTATTTATCTTGATATGATAGGTTTGTTCTTCATCCGAGAAATTATTGATCTGGATTTGGATCGTTTGTTTCCCGCCCGGATTTACGCGCAAGTCAAAAAACGAACGTCCTGTATCTCGCTGATTCTCCGGTAAAATCGGTTTGACACTGTAGTTTGCGTTTGAACTTTCCTGCGCTTCGGCGGAGATCGAAAAGCCTAGACCTGCAAGTATTCCGATAAACACGATGATTCGCCAATTTTTCATTCTCTTCCTCCGTTTCATTTATGTAAGAGGAGGTGTGACAAAAGTATCTTCTTCGAAAATAAGCCGAAATTTCACAAAAATTTGAGAAACAATTTTCGCAAATCCCTTCTTATTTCTTGAAGCTGCCCACTTCTGTGACAACCTCTCCACTAAACGGTGTTCTCCTGCCAACTCCTAGGACACAAGTCATAATATCCACAAAACATGAGAAGCTGTTTTTTGAAATTGCTCCTTGTGCCTCGGAGTTAAACGGCGAGCTCACAACCTTTGATAAACGGTGTTCCAACTGCTGCTTCTCGGCAATAAGTTCACTGAACGAGAAAATATGAGGAGCTATTTTCTGTTCCGTGTCCTTATTCCTTAAAGCAGAGCGCCGTTGTCACAACCTCTTCGCGAATGATTCTTTTACACGATCGCATTCATTGCTGTGTAAGTGATGGTACCGTTGTATTCTCCTACTGGTGTGTTATCTACAACAGTCAATTTTGGTGACTCCTCACTGATTGCTTCAATATGGTCAAATGTCCCTACAACGTAGTCGATCCCAAACGTTGCAGAAGCCGACAATACATCCTCTCCATTGATAGTCAGCGCAGAAGCGATGGCTCCAGCTTCTAGATTTGATGCCCGAACTTCCAGACTCCAGTCACCAGCAAGAATCGCATTCGTCCACGCCGCTTCTAGTTCGGACACTACAGATGGATCTTCTTCTCCTACATAATCACCAATGATCTGTAGTGCTTCTGCTTGGCTTTCTTCTATCGGACGGAAGTCAGACGCTTCTAATGCCCCTTCATATGTTCCTTCTACTGTTGCATTCGTATTGATTGCTTCTAATGTATGCACCCCGAAATCGATATCCGGTACTTCAGTCAACGTGAATTCGCCTGGTGCTGTCGGTAAGCCATCGATTACTTCAAAATCAACGATCTCTACTCGCGTATTTCCTTCTGCCGGTTCGCCAAAAGCAGCAGATACTGCTGTCGGTGCGAAAACTGTACATAATGCGATCCCTGTTCCTAAAATCCCTAATGTTTTTTTCATTTTGTTTTCCTCCAATTTTTGTTTTAAGTTTTATAAGTCTGCATTTACTAGCCGCCAAGAATGAGTGGCGTAATAATGCCCGCTAACTGTCTTTTCAGGAAAATTGATCATCGATCGTTCGCTGGGAATCGTGTACGTCACCAGTCCCCGCTCCACCTTCCCAGTGGATCTGATGACAGTCCGATACTCCTCGCCAGCGTCTTTCTTACGATACTCAAATGCAGTCAATCCTGAAAGTTTTTCTGTACTTGTGCCAAGAAACTCCCCTTTGCCCAGCTCATATGCCGGTTTCAGTACTTGTCCGCTTTTTCTGCAGATGAAATCTGCTGTTTTTAACTGCAATTCCCAATCTTGCGGTTCTTTTCTCGAGTCAAGAAATGTAATCGTCAGATCGTTGCTTTCGAAATGTTCACGATCATATTCATCGGTATACCGTGAGACAAATTCCAGATTATCGATAAACACCACTCGAGGAAATTCTTCATCCAAGGGAACTACTTGCAACGTCGTTTTTCCTTCGGAGCTAGCAGCTGCCGTTTGGGATATCCCCATTATCCCAATTCCGCCAATCGCTAAAGCAGACAGCAAGAATTTATTTTTCATTTTTCTCGCCTCCACGCTTTTGATGCCAATAGACCAAGTAACAGCTAAGAATAACTAGCGCACCTATAAATGAGGTGAGGCCAGCCTTGATCTCATTTGTTTTAGGAAAACCAGACTGTCCGATTTCTGCTTGTCCTTTCCCCGGACTTCCAATCGGATCTGTTATCTGCTTTTCATCTTGTGCCCGTTCATTGATCTGGATAACTGCGTGTGTATCTTCAAGATCTACTTGTGCAGATACTGTTGTAAAAGAGGTCGCAGTTCCCATGATCAGTGAGATGAGCACAATCCATGTCATATTAAGGAGTTTAACTTTCATGTGGATTCTCCTTTCACTTTTTGATTGAGGTGTATTCAATACTCCATATGACCGCCTCCTTTCAATTTATCCAACCCAATCTTCATTTTATAATGCGTCTTCTATACTCCACGTTACGATCCCTTTGTATACTCCGACATCATTTTTATTATTCAATTTCAATAACAATCCTTGATTTTCATCGAATTCATAGATCTCATCTACGTTCAGTGCAATCGAACCAAGCCCCGATTCTGCTGCACCCTCTTTAAAAACTAACCATTCTTCATCGATCACATGGCCGCTTGTTTCATGAGTCAGTTCTGAAGCCGAAAGTTTTACTTTGTATGAATCAGAATCTGCTAACGTAGTATTTCTTGTGACGAGCTGCATTTTATCTTGACGCGGCTGTGATTCTCTATTTGCTGGCAATTGTGTATTAGCATACCTCCATCGATGATTTTGGGTCACAAATTCAAAGCCCAGATAGCCTTCCACTTAAAAAGTTGTTTCCAGCATAAGCGGTTCATCGATACGATTATCAGTAAGTGTTACGGTAAGCGTATTTTCCCCTATTTGGAAAATCCCGTCTGCATCTTTCAAATCGATATTGAATCTAGCTGATCCAAACGTTTGAAGCTCTTCTCGCGCATTGAGGATCAATTGATTTTCAGCTAAAATCTCTCCATTGATCCACACACTGTAATACAAACGGTCCAAGTCCCCATCCCCATAATCGAATGCAAAACGGAACGGGTCTTTAAAATCAGTAAATAGTGTTGTTTCTATTGATTGGCTATTTACTGTTCTTAGATTCTCTAATTCTGGTGGCGTATTCGGATCGCGCTGGATTGCATACTGCACAGCCTGTTCCACTTGTGCATCATAAAAACTGCCTGTTGTCGAAAGACTTCTTCCTCTAAACGCGACACGTTCGTACACATTGAAATCCGCATAGGACTGAAATTCTGATAGGACTTTTGTTTTATAGTTCAATCTCAGTATGGTTCCATTAAGAATTTCGATCGTGCTTACCGGATAGAAGCGTTGTAAGACTTGATCATATATCGCTTCCACTTGATGCTCTTCGATCTTGTCATCGCTATTGATGGTCTGATAGGTGAAATAAGGATGATAATCTTCATCTAACGGCACCATCTCAGTAAAATCAAATGGATTGGACTTGCTTTCTTCCAACTCAGAAGTTAAGATAGTGAGCCCATTTTCACTATTAGGTGTAAGGAATATGCTGCCGTCTCCATCGTCATTGTAAAAAGTAACAGTATGTTCCAGCTCTGTATCCGCAGGAACGGTGTGCCCGTGCACATTTTCTGCGCCGGATTGCCCTTGTACCGTGATTTCATGGACTAATTCACCTTGAATATCAAAATTTGGATTCGTCATAAACAATGTCGTTTGATTATCTCTAGCATATGTTGCTGTTGCAGCAAATCCCCAAAACAATTTTTTTGATCGGAACTCAGGATAATAATCACCGATATTGATATCCCCTGTCGTTGTTCCATGTCCTCCTTCTCGTAAATCTGTCATCGAAAAGTGGAGAATTCCTGTCGGGCTGATATTGACATTCAATTGCCACCAGCTTCCTGTCACAAAAGCATTGTTCGTTCCAAAGTCTTTTTTAAAGCTTTTAGCGGTAGGATCTTCCGAAGATGCAACTGCTATATGTGCACCGGAAAATTCGTTGTCTCCATATTTATCCCGATTGAGCAGGGGACCTGTGGAGACTTGATTATCGAACTCAAGGACCATCGCATTTATCATATGCCGGTCGATATCAAACACGCCTAGAGGATCTTTATGTCTATAGGCACCCAAAGCTTTCGTATCATGGTTTGTTACTACAGACGGATCATATTTGTTATGGATCCCTCGTCGACTATAGAAAAGACTTGTAGGATTCCCATCATGCAGGAAAAATGAGATTCCTTCTGTATACGTATCAAAATACATGTAAGTAGTAAATCCGATATCACTTGTCATACTGGAAAACTCGATCGTATTTTGATTCTTCGAGACCATGTGACCTCGATTGTAAAGTGCAGTTAAAAAATCGCTCGGGGTGATTTCGATTCTCTTGTTCTCGTCCAAAAATTTGGGTACATTCCGTACAAGCGTCAAGTAATCAGGAACCGTGAACAGACTCTTTAACGAGATCGCATCATCGTAAGCCCCATTTAAATTGGGATCTGACATATTCGGAGCAGCATAGACTTCAGCTTCTTCCATTTCTTTTTGATCCTCTTCCAACGTTTCTTCTCTTGATTCCTCTAGCTCTTTAGAGATCTCCGTCGAATCTTCACTTGTTTCTGCTGTTTCAGATACAGCGGTATTTTCTGGCAAAACAACTGCGACCATATATTCTTCCTGATCACCGATCAAGATTTCTTCTGATCCTTCTTCAGTTTGTTTCATCAACCTTGGTGTGATCTTTAGATGATATTGCTCAACTTCTTCTACTATATGGCTTTTAAAAGCGATTTCGACTTTTTCATCTTCAGTAGAAAAATCGCCTGCATAATACCACTCCTCATCGACTTGACCTACTTTCCCAAAAGTCCGCTCGATTTCCTGGATACTTTCTCTCATCAACAATTCTTCGTGTTCAGCGATTTCAAGTTTGAACTGCATTTGATAATCAGCTTCATCGAATACATGCTTCTCGTATGTCATGAGCCATTGTATCTGCTGCAGCTCCTCATCGATCTCATAATCGATCATGATCTTTGCTTGTCCATCTGTTACGACTTCTTCAGGCCCTTCCTTGGCAAACGTGATTTGCGACAGTCCCGTGAAATGTGACAAAAGCAGTACAGCAATCATAAAAACTACACTGCCATAATGAGAGACAGTTTTCGTTTTTTTCATTTTGTTCTCTTCCCCCTTCTTGGCTATTGGTTTCGTTTCTTTTTTCAAAAAGCTTAGGTATTTTCGTTTCCATCATTTCCCTTTCGATTCCACTCTAACTTAATTAAATTAAGATTACAAACAGGTTAAAAATATAGCGGAACAAAAGTTTAATAACGGTACTATCTTATAAAAATGGCAAAATAACTGTATTTATAAATAATCAAAAAACATTTTTTATAAAAAAACGATATATATTTCTCAAATAAATTGTATTTTCCAACTAAATTTGAGACAATAAAATTAAAAAAAGAGAATTAAAAAGCCGTATAATGAGAAAAAACAGTATTTTATGTGAATATAAGAATTGCATGAGAAAATATTCAAGGATGTCATGACAGATTCCCGATTTATGTATGTGTCTGTTTCAGAGGAATAAACGATCAAAAGGAGGTCCTATGTTTTTCAATATTGTCTTTACCCAAAAAGAACGTCGAAAGTTGGCCATTTTCCATTTGCTTGAAGAGCAGCATGAACTAACTGTCAAAAAAATCAGTGAAAAACTTGATTTATCTTCTAATCATGTAAAAAATCTGTTGCTTGAGATGGAAAATGAATTTGCTGACTTTTATTATCCTGGATTTCAATTGCTGACAAAAAAAGAAATCAGCCAGAACCTTCCAGCTGATTTAAATTACGATTATTATTATTCTTATCTGATCCAGCATAGTATCCCTTATCGGGCGGTCAAGTCTTCTCTTTTTCATCCGAAAAAACGTTTGGATGAATTTTGTCAGGAAAATTACATCAGTCGTGCTTCTGCCATGCGTCAGTTGCAGTCCTTAGCCGATTATGTACAAGAATTCGGCGTGACCTTCAACCGCAGTCAGCTTGCGTTCAAAGGGGATGAACGTTTGATCCGCTTGATCTTATTCAATATCTTATGGGCAGCTTCACGTGGGAATGATGATTATCCATTTGAGCTCTCAGAATCGGATCTATTGAAAAAATTAGCTGATCTCACCAGGCACACTTCCCTAAATTGGAGTTTCGTAGGAAAAAAGGAAGTTTGTCTTTTTGCCGGGATTACTTTCCAACGGATCGCTCAAGCGCACTATGTGTCGGACGATCCTCGCTATAAGGAAGCCTTTTTTAATAATGACCACCAGACAAAACGACTTTTTAGCGAACATTTTTCTATCCCTTACGCTCATCAAGAGGATGAATTCCGATTTGCTCAATTCATGGTGTTTTATGCGCCGACTTTTCAGTATGAAACGGAGATTTCCAATGAAGAAGTAGACTTCCTTGATGGACAGGGACAACTTCTTTCTTCTTTATTGAAGGAACTCGACAATTACTGGCAAACGGAGATTTTTCCTGAGGATACTGTTTTTCAAGATAATCGGACGATCCATACTCGTTTATTCAATATTCTTTTCTGTTACTATCTGTTCCCGAATCGGATCCCTACACTATTTTTCTTGATGAATTATTTTCATAAAAAGAAACCTGCTAGCTATTACTACTTGAAAGACCACTTTACATTTTTCTTGAACAAAATGAGTCGGCGGCACAAGTATCAATGGCTTTCGGTTTGCTGCGGTGATCTAGCTGAATTATTTGCATGGCTGACATTGGACTGTGGTGAGAATCATCAAAACTTAGAAAAGCTCCAGGTTTCTTTGGTCATGGAAACAAATTATTTTTTTACCCAAGAGATCAAGATCTTTTTGAAAGACTTATCGTTCGTCCAGCTGAAAGAATTATCTCAGGAAGAAACACAGCCAGTGGATTTTCTGATCGTCTCCTCTGCACATCTTGTTCCAGAAGAATCAGAAGAAAATTATTATGTCGTGAATTTTTTTGAAGGAAAAACGGAGTATGTCAAATTATATCTTTCATTGAAGAAAGCGTACGAGAAAAAACGATATCACTTTCTTTTAGAAAGACAGAAAAAGAAAAAATCTGCTGTAACGGGCGAACTTTAATATACGAACAGCGGCGCAAAAATCTTCAGTTTCTAAAGACTTTTACGCCGCTGTTCATTCGAAAAAAGGAGGGGATGACAGGAATTTTTTGTCAATCCCTCTTTTTTTATTTCGTCCATGGCGATCTCGGTTTACACCACTAAAAAAACGAACCAGGACTAGCGAATAGAAGTTACAGTATTTTTCTCTTCTATGATGACGATATCCTTGTTCGGACGTTTGAATTGGATCCCCGCGCGTTCCAGCTCCTGTTTCACACCGACATGGACTTTGACATCATCGCGACTCAGTTTCAAAATATGACGTACCGCGTAGTCGATTTCCTGTTTGGTGATTTTCTTCTTCGTGTTGATCATCACCACTTGTACTTTTTCGTACGTATCAACTAACAAAATCTGTGTCCGATCTAATGAGAACAGTTTGTAGTACTTGATCGCCGTGTTTCCGAAAAAGAAATCTACGACTTTCGGATAAAATGTTTTGATGTTCAAATTGTTGTTGACAGGTGTCTCGATTAATTTCATCTCATTCCTCTTTTCCATCATAGTTTTTTTAATGAAACGACCCTTTCCAGCCGACAAGGAATCGTTTACAATTTCTTCGTATAAAAGCAGTTGCTCTCGCCTTCTGCTACTTAATAGTATAACATAATCTTATAAGAGAAAAAAATATTCATTTGCCCTTGACCTTCACGTTACGTAAAGGGTTATGCTGGTTTTGTCAGGAGGGAAACACATGGAATACACGATTAGAAAAATGGCACAGTTATCCGGTATCAGCACTAGGACACTACGCTTTTATGACGAAATCAGCCTCTTGCGTCCTGCACGGATCAATTCTTCTGGCTATCGGATTTACGGAACAAAAGAGGTGGATCGTCTTCAACATATTTTGTTTTACCGATCGCTAGGATTCAAACTAGAAGACATCAGAGAAATTCTAGATAATCCAGACTTCGATCATCAAAAATCATTGCGAGAACATCGCCAAATGCTTTTAGACAAACGTGCCCAAATCGATCTTCTCTTGGCAAACGTCCAACGAACACTCGATACCTATGAAGGAGGAAGTACAATGAATGACCAAGAAAAATTTGACGGATTCAAGCAACAGAAATTACAGGAAAATGAAACAGCTTTTGGACAAGAGATCCGACAGAGATACGGAGAAGATACTGTTGCAGCATCGAACGAAAAATGGTTAGGCATGGATGAAAGAACTTATCAGGAAATGCAGGAGACCGAGAAACAGATGCTGACAAACTTATCTCTTTACTTGAAACACCCTTTTGATGAAGCACTAGCCGATCAGATATTTGCTGCCCATAAAAAATGGCTATCCTACAGCTGGCCTTCGTATCAGCCTGAAGCTCATAAAGGATTAGGAATGATGTACGAAGCGGACGAACGATTTGCAGCCTATTATGATGAAAGAAGCGGGAAAGGCGCTGCACACGCACTGAATGAAATCATCCAAAAACGGACGTGAAAAAGCTGCTCGGCTTTTCCACGTCCATTTTTAGTTCTTGAAGTTCCTCTGTTATTTTTGCTGAATGACTGTTTCGACCACTTTTCTTAACGACGAATAAAGGTGTACGGGATCTTCACTTGTTCAAACTTGCTCTCAAGAAATAAACGAAAAGCTGTTTCACCACAAGTTGCCAAATGATGATCGATCGTTGAAAAGCCAAGCAATTCACTCATCAGCAAATTCTCGCGCCCCACGACTAGGGGCTTTTCATTCTCCTGATAACTTTGCAGGATTCCTGCTGCAACCATATCAGAATTCGTGAACACGCCTTCTATTTTCTGTTCTTGGAAAAACATGCCTGCTTTCTTTCCTTTTTCTGCATCGATACACTCCCAATACACTTGGGACTCGTCGAATCCTGGAAAGTACTTTCGGCAAAGCTGCAACGTGATCTTGGAATTATAGCTCAGTCGGCCGCTTCGGCCCAATGTTACGCCTAAGCGTCTAACTCCTTGTTCTTTCAAAAACAGTAAACCTTCTGCGATTGACTGTTCCCGATCAATGAACACACAACTTGCTTTTTGCTCTTTTAACTCTTCGCAGAAAATCAGCGGACCATACTTCTGATATTCCAGCAATATTTCCAACGGATTCGCACGTGATGTAACGATCAATCCGTCGAATGCTTTTGCAGCAAATTCATCTAAATACTTTTTTTCGCGTACTGCCTGATAGTTCGTCGGCAATAGTGTCACTTTGTAGCCCGCTTCAAAAGCAGCTTCGATGATCCCACTGATCAGCTGATCGAAATACGGATGGTTGGTATACGGAAGAATGACGCCTATATTTTTCGTTTGACCAGAACTCAGTTGCCTTGCATTCGCATTAGGAATATAATCGACTTCTTTCATCACTGCCAGTATCTCTGCCCGTTTTTCTTCATCTACATAGGGATGCCCGTTGATGACGCGTGAGATGGTTGAAACAGAATAACCGGTCAGCTTTGCAATATCCCGAATATTCGCCATGGTTGTTTCGCCGCCTATACAAAAAGATTTTCTTGTAAATAGTCTACCACAGCTGGCCCGCATTCAAAAAACTGATAGATCGTGCCTTGATGACTGAAACTGATCCGCTGCCCTCCCCAATAGGTGTCTTTGACTAATCCTGTGATTTCATCCAAATTGATTTTTTTGACTACAGATTGATTCAGACCTTGAAAACTGGATAAGACTAACATGGATTCCTTGAATTCAACAAAAGCATAAAAATAATTGGTTTTTGCCCCGTTTGTTACTTCGATATAGGTGTTCATCGAAAGCCCTCCTTTTTGATACATTCAGTATAGCGTGTGGAACGCGTCTCATAGCAAGGAGTTTGTTCGGCTTTTTCTGAAACTTTTTTCGCTAGACTGCTTTATTCCTCCGGCTCCCCTAAATTAGGGTCTAATTTATTTGCAGCTAGAATAAATGGTGCCCAGATCAATGCCGCAACGATCAGATTGATGATCGTCAGAACGATCGCCCGCCAATCTCCGGCAGTAGCTAAAAACCCGCTGATGATAGTCGGCATGACCCAGATCACATTCACGACGACCGGACGAACTAGCCCTGCCATTGTAGCAAAATACGCAATCGTTGCAGTGGCAAGAGGCGCTAAGACGAACGGGATCATCAAGAGCGGATTCAAAACGACTGGCAGACCGAACATCACTGGTTCATTGATGTTGAACAGCCCTGGTGCGATCCCCAGTTTCCCGACTGTTTTATAATCGGCACGTTTGGATAGAAATAAAATCATGATGATCAATACTAGTGTGACACCAGCGCCACCAGGCCAGACAAAAGCTTCGAACGAACCTGCGACCCATTTGAACGGGATCGGCTCATTGTTCTGGAACGCATTCGTATTCTCGACCATAGCCGTCCCATATAAAGTTTGCAGGACAGGAGACATGATATTCGTGCCATGAAGACCGAAGAACCATAGGATATGAACCAGCAAGACAATAATAAATACGGCTCCATACCCTTGAGACAAGTGCATCAGCGGTGACTGGATTGCTTCAGAAATCCAGTCGATCAAAGGGACACCTGCCGTTTGTCTGAAGAGATAATTGATCGTTCCTACTACGTATAGTGAAACAAGTGCAGGGATGATTGCAGCAAAAGCTTTCGAAACAGCTGGCGGAACAGAATCGGGCATTCGAATAATAATGTTTTTCCGCATCAAAAGTGCAAAAATAATGACAGAAATAAATCCAAAAATCATGGCAGTGAATAGTCCTGAACCACCCATATACTTACCAAAATTGAAATATCCCCACGCGCCCGTTGAGACTGTCTGTCCGCCATCACCTGTATCAGCAAGGATCCCACCTGCTGAAGAAATCAGATCTGCCGCATCTTGAGAAAGCTTTTCCGGAAGCGTCAACACGGCAGTCGCCGCATCTGGCAGCCCGATCATGAAAGCCACTAACGACACGATACTTCCTGATACCGGGTCCACCTCATATGCTTTTGCCAAATTCGCACCTAATGACAAAGCGAACACAACAGCCATGATCGCTAATGTGCCATTCCAAATCAATCCATTCACTCCGATGACTGGCGTGAAAAAATTCGTGATCGCATTTCCTTCCCCCAAATAGGTATTAGGAAAATCACGCATAAACGCATTCAGCAAAACAGCGATTGCTCCTGCCATGGTCGCAGGCATCGTTCCGATAAACGCGTCCCTCAAAGCGACCAGATGCTTTTCTGATCCGATTTTTGTTGCGACCGGCAAGATATACCTTTCCATCCAACTCATTAATCTGTTCATTTTCTTCCTCCTGATTTATTTTTTGACTGAGCGACAACAACTTATGAATGCGCATACATTATAATGATATTATAAATATAGCACATATTTCTGTCTGTGCCTATCGGTTTTGAGCATCCCCGACTTAAATAACATCAAAAATAATGATGATCATAGCTACCCTATATTCAGTATAGATTATGGAATGATCTATAAGCAATTAATAACAAATAAATAACAACAGTTAGATAAACAACACAAAAAAAGAGGCTGTGACAAGATTGTCATAGCCTCTTTTTCTATTTTTCTACTACTTGCCTATGAGTAGTCCATCAGCTAGCGAGCTGCTTTCTACATCATGCCGCCCATCATCGATGGATCCATTGCAGGAGCTGCTGGAGCTGCTGGTTCTGGTTTGTCAGCAACGACTGCTTCTGTTGTCAAGATCAAAGCAGAAACAGATGCTGCGTTTTGTAAAGCAGAACGTGTTACTTTTGTTGGATCTACGATACCTGCTTCGACCATGTTCACCCATTCGCCTGTCGCAGCGTTGAAACCAGTTCCTAATTCAACGTTCTTCAATTTGTCCACAATGACTGATCCTTCATAACCAGCATTTTCAGCAATTTGGCGGATTGGTTCTTCCAATGCGCGTACGACGATCTTGATCCCTGTTGCGGCATCTCCTTCTGCTTCGACAGCAGATACTTTGCTGATGACGTTGACTAACGCTGTACCACCACCGGATACCATTCCTTCTTCTACTGCTGCACGAGTAGCATTCAATGCGTCTTCGATACGCAATTTCAATTCTTTCAATTCTGTTTCAGTTGCTGCACCGACTTTAACGACTGCAACGCCGCCTGCTAATTTAGCTAAACGTTCTTGCAGTTTTTCACGGTCAAAGTCTGAAGTTGTTTCAGCGATTTGGTTCTTGATCAATTGAACACGTGCTTCGATCGCTGTTTTTTCGCCTGATCCTTCAACGATTGTCGTGTTGTCTTTGTCAACGACTACTTTTGAAGCATTCCCTAAGTTTTCGATCGTTGCATCTTTCAATTCCAAACCAAGATCGTCAGTGATTACTGTACCGCCTGTTAGGATAGCGATATCTTCAAGCATTGCTTTACGACGGTCACCGAATCCAGGTGCTTTTACAGCGACAACATTGAATGTTCCGCGGATTTTATTCAATACAAGTGTTGGTAAAGCTTCACCGTCTACATCGTCTGCAATGATTAGCAATGGACGAGATTGTTGCAAGATTTGTTCTAATAATGGCAAGATATCTTGGATGTTTGAGATTTTCTTGTCTGTAATCAGAATGTAAGGATTGTCTAAGACTGCTTCCATTTTATCGTTGTCTGTTACCATGTATTGTGACAAGTAACCACGATCAAACTGCATTCCTTCTACAACATCTAATTCTGTTTCGATCCCTTTTGATTCTTCGATCGTGATAACACCGTCGTTACCTACTTTTTCCATTGCGTCAGCAATCAGATGACCTACTTTTTCTGAACCAGAAGAAACAGCAGCTACTTGTGCGATCGCTTCTTTTGAATCGACAACTGTTGAAATATTGTGCAATTCTTCGACTGCTACTTTTGTTGCTAATTCGATCCCGCGGCGAATGCCTAGAGGATTAGCGCCAGCCGTCACGTTTTTCAAGCCTTCACGGACGATTGCTTGTGTCAAAACAGTAGCAGTCGTTGTACCGTCACCGGCGATATCGTTAGTTTTTGATGCCACTTCTGATACTAATTTCGCACCCATGTTTTCGAAATGGTCTTCTAATTCGATTTCTTTTGCAATCGTTACACCATCATTCGTAATCAATGGAGAACCGTAAGATTTTTCCAATACGACATTACGGCCTTTAGGTCCTAATGTTACTTTCACTGTATCTGCTAATTTATCTACCCCGCGTAACATTGCTGCGCGTGCATCTTCTGCAAATTTCAATTCTTTTGCCATGATTTCTTCACCTCATTGATTATTTTTGTTTATTTCATCTTTGTTTCGTAGTTTTTACGCTTATTCAACGATCGCCATGATATCTTTTCCTGCAACGATCAAATATTCTTTTCCTTCAAATTTCACTTCTGTACCGGCGTATTTTTCAAACATAACTTGGTCGCCTGCTTTGACATCGGCTGGAACTTTTTCTCCGTTTTCCAACAAACGGCCTTCGCCGACTGCAACAACTGTTCCGGTTTGCGGTTTTTCTTTAGCAGATGAAGCTAAAACGATTCCTCCGACAGTTTTTTCTTCTTCTTTTGCGACTTCGATGATGACGCGATCACCTAATGGTTTTAACACGATAAATCCCTCCGATAACTCTTTTTTGAATTTGTTAGCACTCTAACACTTAGAGTGCTAACCTACATTTTTAATAATACTCATTCTCTTCCTTTTTTGCAAGCTTTTTAGGTTAAAGCCACTGATTTTTTATTTCACCTGTGAATCCCCGCTTCTATGCTATAATTAAAAGCAGCTCTTTAATTTGGAAGGAGGAATCTCATGTCATTAAAAAAATACAGTTTCGCTAGCATTTTTTTCTACGGATTGATTTTTATCTCGCCGCTGATTCTGGCTTCTATCGGGCTTGTTAAAACAACGCCTGATTTGATCACCGCTACAGCTGTTGCGTATATCCTATGTTGGCCTTTTTTTATTTCAAGCAAAAGGAACCATTAGCAATCGAGGCAGCTGTGCCCAAAGCTTCTTTCCCAAAAATCATCGTTTATGGCGTGCTCGGCATCTTTGTAGCATTGATCCTGCAAAGCTTAGCAGTCATGTTAGAGACCGTTCTTTTTGGCGAAAGCTCTCCATCAGAAAATACGCAAAATATCGTCCAAATGATTCTAGAAGCTCCGGCCTTCATCTTGGCGACTACGATTGCCGGTCCTATCATGGAAGAATTTGTTTTCCGCCGCAGTATCTTAGGGATCATCAGTCGATATTCGAACTTTTGGGTCGGCGCAGTCATCAGCTCGCTGCTGTTCGCATTTGCCCACAATGACGGGCATTTGCTGATTTACTTTTTCCTTGGTTTTTTCTTCAGCTTGGAATATAAAGTAACAGGGAGAATATGGACATCGATGATTACTCATGTAGGAATGAATACACTAGTGATCATTGTGCAGCTAGCTGTGCAAAAGGGAATGATCTGATCAGAAAGAAGCAGCCGCAGTTTTGCAGCTGCTTCTTTCTATTTTCTTTTCATTACTTCATCGTTGTTTGAGGTTCAAATCATCTATTTTTTTCAGGAATGGCAGATAAATGAAAAATCCTAAGATCAGTACAATCCCTTGTAACAGTGCAGCTGGTATTCCGCCCACTAAAAAACCGGACAGAATCGGCGGTGTCGTCCATGGCACCTGGACAGCTGTAAACAAAGGGACCCATTCAAAATAGAGTGCGGTATAAGTCACTAGACCAGAAAGGACCGGTGTCAGAATAAATGGGACGGCCATCATAGGATTCATCACGATCGGCGTCGAAAAAATAATCGACTCATTGATATTGAAAATCGCTGGAAAAACTGAAAGCTTCCCTAATTGACGAAATGTTTCTGATCTTGCAAAACCGACCATGAAACACACGATTCCCAAGGTGAGTCCTGCTCCAGTCACGGTCATAAACTGATCCAGAAACTGCTGTGTCACGATATGACCCCCATTTTCCACCGTCAGTTCTTTACCAGAAGCAAGGAGCTCTGCATTCGCTAGCGAATTCGCCTGCAAGACTGGGCCAACTAAGCCATTGATCATCGCGGATCCATGGACTCCGAACAGCCATAAGAAGGGGATAAAAAAACCTAACAGTATGACCCCGATCAGAGAATCAGCAAATGACTGGACAGGTAATTGGATGAATTCATGAATCAGTTGAATCATTGGTTTATGCCATATTTTTTGGCTACCTACAGAAACGATCAGAGAAAGCAGAACGATCATAAGCGCCGGAATTAACCCCACAAAAGATTGTAGGACATTTTCCGGTATATTTTTCCCTAGTTTCAGACGCTTCCCGTATTTCAACATTTTGGAATACCCCCAGCCAGCAAGAAGCCCGACGATAACCGCTCCTAGTATCCCCTGTCCACCTGCCAAAACCAGCTCGAATCCCCCATCTTCTACAGGCAAGATGAGCAATAGATACGCGACAGCAGCAACTATTCCTGCTGACAGTGTTTCGACACCTTCTTCTTTCGTATACGCATACGCAACAGCAGATACGATCCAAAACGACATGACTGCAAATGTTCCTTTATACACTTGATCGAGATAGATAGAAACTCCTGTGCTTGTGATCCATTCTGAAATCGATCGGATGGGGAAATGTGCAAGCAGAAAAAAAAGAGAGCCTGCGATCGTCACGGGGATCGTATACGTCATCCCGTTACGCAAGGCAACAAGAGGCTTAGCATTAAAAAAAGATAAAAAAAGCGGTAACATTTTTTCATTCAGCCATTCTTTCATTGATTCTCTCCTTCTGAATCTCCCTCGAGGCATCCAGTATTTTTTCTTTTACTTAAACTATACCGAAGATGGAATGAATACGAAAGAAATGCGCTTTTCCTGTTTTGCTAAAGGACGGAATTTTTGACGGATACCCTGTAAATTTCTACAATGAACAAGAAAGATGGAAAAGGAGGTTTTTTTGATGAAAGTAGCGATTATCGGTGCAACCGGACATGCCGGTTCACTTATTATGAAAGAAGCAATGGCACGAGGACTAGACGTCACTGCCATCGTACGCAATCCAAAAAAATTGAGTGAAAACATACCATTTTTGGAGAAAGATCTATATGAATTGACTGGAGAAGACCTACGCCCATTTGACGTAGTCGTCGATGCCTTCAATGCACCACGAGGAAAAGAAGAGATGCACCAAAGTTCATTGAAGCATTTAACACAATTATTATCTGGTACAACTACTCGTCTACTGGTCGTTGGCGGCGCCTCTTCGTTATTTATAGATCCAGGAAAAACTACTCGTATGATCAATCGAGTCCCAGAAAATGCGCCATTCTATCCAACCGCCCATCATATGTATCAAGCTCTAGTGAACTTGAAACAAACAGAGAACTTGCGCTGGACATACATCAGTCCTGCCTCGATCTTTGATCCAGCTGGCGAACGCACAGGCAGTTACCAACTGCATGATGATTCTTTGCATCAGAATACTGATGGAAAAAGCATGATCAGCATGGCTGATTACGCCATCGCTATGGTCGATGAGATCCTTCAAGACAAGCATGAAAACCAGCATATCAGCGTTGTTTCCGATTGAAACAAGAATCGATAAACAATCAAATCAAAAAACAAAAAGAAGACTGGGCGGAAAATGCCTCCCAGTCTTCTTTTTCTCATTCGCTTTGCTTTTAAATCGAGAACAGCTCAGTTGCTTCATCAGGATCTGTATCATAGATCTCAAAATCGTGCCCGACACCTAAGTCTTTTTCTTTCAATATGTTCTCCATCGTCAAATGAGCCAGTTCTTTCATATTGTTTTCTTTACTCAAATGGCCTAAGTAGATTCGTTTCGTCCGGTTCCCGATCACATCAGTCATGACCAATGCCCCGTCTTCATTTGAGAGATGACCACGATCACCTAAGATCCGCTGTTTCAGATTCCAAGGATAAGGACCCATCCGCAGCATCTCGAGATCATGATTGCTTTCCATCAGATAGCCATCTGCATTCTCTATGATCCCGCGCATATAATCACTGCAATAGCCCGTATCAGTAAGCATCACGAATGACCGGTTTTCTTTGTGGAAACGATAAAACTGTGGAGCTGCCGCATCGTGGGAAACACCAAAACTTTCAATATCAAGATCACCAAAAGTCTGGACTTTGCCCATTTCGAACAAATGCTTTTGTTCGACAGGAACATTCCCGATCATCGAATCCATCGCTTCCCATGTTTTTTCATTCGCAAATACATCTAAATGGTACTTACGCGCTAAAACACCTACGCCATGGATATGATCACGATGCTCATGTGTCACAAGTATCCCATCTAACTGATCCGGTGTCCGATCGATTTGAGCCATCAAGGAAGTAATTTTTTTCCCGCTAAGTCCTGCATCTACCAGAAGCCGCTTTTTATCACTCTCGATATAAAGCGAATTCCCGGAACTTCCACTCGCTAGGATACTGATTTTAAAAGCTGGGTTTTCTTCAGCCATTTTACTACTACTTCCCTTCTTACACTGTAAACTTTTTTCATTATACCTGCTTTTTTAATGATCTTCCACCTTTGGGACTGCATTATTTGTGACGATCGTATTACTAAACGCATTCACTGTCTCGACCTGGACCGCTTTATCAGCCGTCTCGATGGCTACATGCCATACAGGGACGTAGACATTTTTTTCTCGGACTTTTAAAATACAGGAATAAGCCAACTGCCGCCACAAGATTTTGGATCCTCTAGGTATCTTGTTATTGACATACAATGTCTTGATTGCTTCTTCTTCTGTACATAACTCCATTTTTTCGCGAAGCTGTTCGATATGAGACAAGTGCGTTTGAGTGTATTTGGTAATGAGATATTCTCCATCTGATTTATCCATAGACAAAATGATCTTTGCAGTATCATCATTGAACGGGATCCCTTCATAAGACTGGCTTGCTTGGATTTCATACGAATCATCATCTAAAGCAGAAAAATTCTTCGTATATTCGTATTCATTGCCAAATAATACATTCTCGTTCTTACGCAAGAATTGAGAGAGAGAGCTTCCGATTTTTTCTGGATTGATCACACTATCTTCTGACTCCGAAGAAGATAACGTCTTCGTCAAGAGATTCCCATCTAAAACGACATTGCTATCGAGCAACCCGCTTTTTTGTGCTGAGCGCCGATAAGTCGACAGTGATTGCCTCAGATCCGTCTCTTCCGCACTCAGGTAATAGCCTTGTCTGCTTTCTGAAGAGATTTTTCCGGTGTAGGAGATATCGTCGCTTGCCAATCGCTTCTGGATCGATTCCGTCTGGTCCGACCGAATCACATTGTTTTCCTGATAGACCGCTTCGTGATAGCTACTGAACAAAAAGACATTCAGTCCTAAAAATGCGACGAAAAAAATCCATTCAATTTTTTTGAAATCCAATTATTTCGCCTCCAATCCAGGTAACTGATCCAGTAGCTCATTGGCAGAATACCATTTATCCTGATATTTGACATACCACTCCGGCAAAAGATCGACTACACGATTCGTTTCTTTGATATTCTGCCAAGTATAACCGACGATCACCGATTCGATCGCTGTTTTTTCAGCGCCTTTGCTGACTAACTGTTGGATGATTTCCCCCGTACTTGCTAGTTCAACTTCTTCATCAGACGGGATAGGTACTTGGATCGTATTCAAACTGGTTTGGATATTTACTTGCGGTAAGCCGCTTGCTTCTTTAGCCACTTCGATACCGACCTGTCCTTTGCTGTCGGAGCCGAATACCGGGAAGCCTTCAACGAATATCCGATAATCCACCTTGTTGTTCTCACGGTCAAAATACCGTAGATTGCCTAACGCACTTCCTAATTTGCTGATATAAGGGAAGCTTGCAGAAAACACACTTTGTTCTTCTTCGGTTTCTGCACTTTCACCGCGAAAGTCAACGACTTGGTTCTCTGAGTGGATCGACATCGTTTCGTTGTCGCCGTAAAAAATCAGTTCATTGCTTTCCGCATTGTTCTTCACTTTATCAGGCTTTTGGAAAAAGGCATTCCGGAATAGCGTATACGGTTGTTGCGACAGAATATAACTGTACTTTTTCAGCTTTATCGACTGCTTCGTATTGTACTGATTGTTCAATTCCGATGGTTCATTTGACATTTCTGTCCATTTTATGCCAGTGACATTCAATTCTTTATCAAGATCTTCCCAGTTGATCGACACGTTTGCTTCATAAATGACCCGGTTCGGGTAATTTATGAAGCGGATCTTGTTGTTTTTCTTGTCGAATTGGATACGAGTGAAATTATTGTTTTTCATCGAATCAGAAAGGTCTAGGTTCAACTGGAAAGCTTCTTGGTATTCACTTAACAAAAAAGGAGCATTATAAGCAAATTCAAAACCGGAAGTAAGCTTTCTGACTTGGTCGAATTTTTCATGATCTCCAGCCACGACTTCTGAGAGTTTGCCGAATCTGGCGTTTTCTACAATTGTCTGGAGCCTCGTGATCAGATTCTCACTGTTGGTCTCTTTGATCGTACCCTCTTGAAACCAAGTCACATGAAGCGGCAGGAACACTTCGGAGGCTTTTCGATAGGATTGTGATTCGATGACTTGCGCGTTTGATTCATCCATATTGATCGATGTCTTACCTGCTGGGCTCAGCCAGATCGCATAGGAGAAATACAAACTCAATGCAACCATCAGAATCAATCCTATCCGAATGAATTTTTCAGAGATTCTCATTCCCACCATTCCTCCTCATAAGGTTCATACGGTAAAGAAATGTAAAAAGTCGAGCCTTGCCCCTCTTTACTTTCTGCCCAAATCGCTCCACGATGTGCCTTGATAACTTCTCTCGATATCGCAAGTCCAAGTCCAGTACCTCCTTGTGCCCTTGCTCGTGCTTTGTCTACTCGGTAAAAACGTTCAAATACACGGTTCAAGTCTTTTTTAGGGATCCCCAATCCTTGGTCAGTGATACTCAAAATCACGTTATTATGTGTTTCTAGCAATCGGCATGTGATCGTACCGCCATCTGGAGAATACTTGATCGCATTGTTCATGATATTGTCGACCACCTGGATGATCTTGTCTGTATCGATCTCGACCCACAGATCTCTTTGCGTGAATTCACGTCTGATCGTATAATTTTTTTCCTGATTTCCGACCATCATGTCAAAACGATCGAGAACAAAATTGACCAGCTCGTTGAAGTTGACATATTCCAGTTGAAGCTGCGTATTGCCCGTGTCCATCCGCGAGAGATTCAGCAGATCATTGATCATCCGAATCATCCGGTCGGTTTCATCTAACGTGACTTTCAGGAAATTAGGCGCTACTTCTTCATCTTTCCATGCCCCTTCACTCAATGCTTCGATATAGCTGCGCATGCTTGTCAATGGTGTACGCAATTCATGCGAAACATTCGAAACGAATTCACGACGTTCTCGCTCGGTTTTTTCCTGCTCCGTGACATCGTGCAGCACAGCAACTAGTCCGCTGATGAATCCGGACTCTCGGCGGATCATCGAAAAATCGACGCGAAGGATCATTTGATCGCTCTCCATCAATCCTGTGGAACGATCAAGGATCATTTCATTGGGATCTTCCAATAATTTTCTCAATGTATATTCTTCTTCGATGTCCAATAAGGTCAAGATCGATTGTCCGATCGCCTCTTCATTTTTCACATCTAACAGCGAGACAGCCATATCATTGATCGTGATCACTTTTCCTCTTCGATCCGTTGCGATGACACCATCTGTCATATGGGAAAGTACGCTGTCCAGCCGATTTCGTTCTGCTTCCATCGTATCTTGCGCTTCTTCGATCCGCTCTGCTAACTGATTGAAGGTATCTGCCAGCTGACCTAGTTCATCTTGCCCATGCACTTTGACCTTGCGACTATAGTCACCTCGTGCGATCCGTATCGCCTGCTCGCGCATCTCGCCGATCGGTTGCGTGATGGATCGTGCGACGAGGACTGAGACGATCATGGAGATAAACGCAGCAATCAACGAAGCAGTGAAGAAGATGATGGCTGTATTGTTGATTTCAGAATATTTTTGTTCGATATTGCTTTTGACGTAAAGAGCCCCGATGACGGCATCGCCGGTCGGGGACAGGATAGGCTGGATATTGATATTCACCCGCTTATCGTCATTATCTAAAGCCACATAACGCTTAGTCGTAAAATCGTTGATATCAACATAATCGTTCTTCTTCCCGACGGAGCTCTGTTCATTCACATCCGTTGTTGCGCGAATGATCCCTTTTTCATCTACTACTCGAATCTCGATAATATCGCTAGAGGCGCTGTTTTCGATGAATCGTTTGATATTTGCATTTACTTCATCCGCATCCGCATTGTCTTTTCGATTCAGCTCAGGACTGACCGTAGAAGCTAGCGATTCCACCGTCTGATTCATGTCTTTGATGAACGTATTGATGGTCGAACGCTCTAGCCCTCGGATAAAATACGCGCCAATGATTTCGATTGAGATCAGCAAAATCAGGATAAACGTGATGGCGATCTTAAAATTGACTGATCGAAAAAAACGGACTTTTCTTTTCATTCAATTACTCCTGTTCCGGGTTACGCAAATAGTAACCGACACCCCGACGTGTCACTAGATAATTAGGATGGCTCGGGTTGTCTTCGATTTTTTCTCGAAGGCGCCGTACAGTAACATCCACTGTCCGCACATCGCCAAAATAATCGTAGCCCCATACCGTTTGCAGTAAGTGTTCGCGTGTCATGACTTGACCGATATGCTTTGCCAGATAAAACAGCAATTCGAATTCACGGTGTGTCAATTCGATCGTTTCTCCGCGTTTCGTCACCATGTACGCATCAGGATGGATCGTCAAATCTCCGATATTCAGTTCAGAAGGCGTTACTTCTTCTACTTCTTTTGAAGCAGTCGCTCCTCGACGCAGATTGGCTTTCACACGCGCCACTAATTCTCGGTTTGAAAACGGTTTGGTCACATAGTCATCTGCGCCAAGCTCCAAACCTAAGACTTTATCGATCTCTGAATCTTTCGCTGTGACCATAATGATCGGCATGTCATACGTTTTTCTTACTTCACGCGCAACTTCCAGACCATCCATTTTTGGCAGCATCAAATCTAATAGGATCAAATCAGGCTCGACCTCTGCTACTTTTTCCAAGGCTTCTTCGCCGTCATAAGCAGTATACACATCATAGCCTTCTTTGGCTAAATTGAATTTGACGATATCCGAAATCGGCTTTTCGTCATCGACAACTAAAACTTTCTTCATAAAGAGCCACCTCTTTTATATTATTGTCATACCTTTTCATTATACCGTATTTCTGAGTTTGTTTCATCTTTACCTGTTGAAACAAAAGAGAAAATTAACATGACATCCGCAGAACCAGCGCTGCCGGACTGTCAGTACATGCTAAAAGAGACGGGGAACAGCATTAGTCCTGTCCCCGCCTTCTTTGATTCATGCTAGTCGATCTATTTTTTATTTCTTCTGCTTTCTTTTGCTTATTGTTCCAGGATTTGCACTCCCACACCTAATAACCCGGGCCCTGTGTGCACCACTAAAGCTGGGGAAATCTGACCAAAATAGATCTGATTTGCTTGAGGGAATTCTTCTTTCAATCTGGCTTCCATCGCAACTGCTTCGTCTTCAGCTGCACCGTGTGCAACAGCTAGGTTGAATACTTTTGCAGATCCGATCTTCTCTTTGACATACGAAACTGTTTTATCCAGACTTTTTTTCCGACCGCGTGATTTTCCGACCGTATAGTAAATGCCTTCTTCATTGCAGGAAATGATCGGATTCAGCTTCAGCGCATTTCCAAGGATCGAGGCAACTAAGCCGATCCGTCCACCCTTTTGCAGATATTCCAAAGTCGCTACATTGAAGAATACCTGTGTCTGTTCTATCAAGTGATTCAATTTTTCGATCAGTACAGACCATTCTATTCCTTGATCTAACCACTTTGCTGCTTGTATAGCTGAAAAACCTGCTCCGATCCCGATATTTTTCGTATCTAATACATACGCTTCCAATTCATTCTGCTGCTCTGCGATCAATCGCACCACATTGTACGTCCCACTCAGTCCGCTAGAAATCGTCACAGCAAGTACTTTTTCATAGCCATCTTCTTTGATTTGGTCGAAGATGTCAGTGATTGATTCGCCGTCCGGCAGAGAAGTGCCTGGGATTTCTTCGGGTAGACGCTCATAAATTTCTTCTGGCGTAATGTCGATTTTATCTGTATACACGTGATCTTTATAAATGATTTTCAAAGGGATCATATACATGTGATATTTCTCGATCAGTTCTTTCGGGACATCTGTACCTGAATCTACTAAAATAGCAACTTTATTGTTTTTCATTCGTTTTCTCCTCATGTAGATATTCTGTTTCTAAGATAATCGTTTTTTCTGCAAGCAATCTCATTGCAAAAGACAACGTGGCTGACCTTACTGCGATATATTCCACTGACGTTTCCTGATGCAGGAGCTGCGGATAGGCTTTTCCCTGCGCCAAGCTGCTGACCATTCGGATAGCTGCTTCCTGCTCGTCGCAAAACAGATTGTATGCTTCTCGTATACCGATCACTTTTCCTTGGAATAAAATCCCTTCTTTGATCTCCGGGATTGTTAACACTTGTTTCAATGTCGTGATGGCAATCAAAAAAGCGACATGTTCTTTATTGTATCTTTTCTTAATCGGAGCCGGTATCAGCCCGAGTTTCACGTAATTGTTCACCATCGACGAAGTGAGCAATGGATGCTTATCCCCTTGGATCACTGGCGACAAATACCGATCGACCAGCGTTCTTACCTGATCCATATAAAGGTCTAAATCTGGGAGATCTTCCCAATGGGGTAATCGAAAAGTTTCTAATTCTTCTCCCCATTCGACTAACTGCTGACGCATTTTTTCCATCATTTCGGCTCCTTTTTTTCATTTCATTAACATTGTATCAAAGTTATCACAATCATTCAATCTAGTTATCTTAACTAGATGTATTTGTTAATGAAATATTAAAGAAACAAAAAAAAGACAAGTAGGATTTGAAACCTTACTTGTCTTTCTTTTCGTTAAGAATGGGAGACCCGCCGAGGAGACGGCGGGAAAGGAGTAAAAAATGAAAAAGTGTTAGGGTTTGTCCTTTTGCAAGAACTTTGTTGGTATGCTTATATAGTAAGGAACAAATATGAATAATATATGAATGATTTACTATAAGGAGGTAAAGATTTTTCTGATTTTCTTTAAACACAGACTTGCATTTTAAAATTCTTAGTGCTAATATAATTAAGTACTTTTCGTACGGGCCGTTAGCTCAGTTGGTAGAGCAGCTGACTCTTAATCAGCGGGTCGCGGGTTCGAGCCCCTCACGGCCCATTGGGTGCCAAACCCACGAGAATGGTAGTTTGTCGGCGTCTTAGGACGTTTGGAAGATGAACTGCGCATTCTCTTTTTTTTTGCAAAAATATAGAGGAGGTTGTGAAAGAGACGTTCAGCCTTGAGCGATAAGAAGCGATTTTGAAAAATAGCTTCTCATGTTTGCTGTATATTGTGACTTGTGCCCGAGGAGTTGGTAGGAGAACACCGATTATTCGGAAAAAGGGGCTGTGACAATAATTTTGTCACAGCCCCTCCCTCTTTTTCTAAATAAAGATATTCAAAAGCTTGATGCGGAACAGCTTTTCACGACCTCTTATTTCTTCCAGCTTTCAACTGTTTCTTTGTTGTCCTTGATCCAGTCTTTTGCTGCTTGCTGCGGATCTTTCCCATTGTTGATTTCTAACATGACTTTTTCCATGTCTTTTTCTGTCCAATGGAAGTTGTCCAATACTTTGTAAGCTTCTGGCTGATCTTCTTTCAGTCCTTTGCGTACCATCGTATGGATCTGCTCTTCGCTTCCCATGCCGTTTTTCGGATCTTTTAGATATTTCAGATCATATTTCGCGAACATCCAGTGTGGTGTCCAGCCAGTCACGACGATTGGTTCATGATTTTTAATTGCTTGACCTAATGCGACAGTCATCGCTCCTGATGAAGAAGTTTCAATCGTCCAGTCGCTCAAATTATCATATTTTTGGATCGTGTTTTCTGCAGCATTCACTACTCCAGCTCCAGGCTCGATCCCGATGATCTTTTTACCTGCTTGATCTGTCAGATCGGCAATAGAATTGACATCCATATAAGATGGAACAGCAAGACCGACCTTAGCACCTGTCAAATTGGCTCCTAAGTCTTTTACCTGATCTTTATATTGTGCATATTGGGAACCATGTGTTTTAGGCAACCATGCAGATACCATCGCATCAGATTCACCATTGGAAACAGATTTCCACATGATCGAATTGTCCAGTGGCGTCATCGTCACATCGTAGCCCATTTGTTTCAATACTTCACCTACTACGTTCGTTGAAGCGACTTCGGTATCCCATTCCACGTACGAAAGATTGATCCGTTTGGTTTCTTTTGCAGAAGAGAGACTTCCTAGACCAATCGCACCTAATAAAACGACGACGACTGCTCCGATGATCACACCTTGACGTTTTCGGCTTTTTTGTGTTGCTGCGCCTTTTGCTTTTTTGTCATTTGGCTGATTCAAGTGCTGTGTAAACCGGTCGATGATAATTGCCAAGATAACTAATGCCACCCCGTTGACAAATCCATTACCGACTTGTGCACGTTGTAAAGCAGACAGCACGCCACGTCCTAATCCAGGAGCACCGATCATCGATGCGATAACCACCATGGAAAGCGACAGCATCGTCGTTTGGTTGATCCCTGCCATGATCGTCCCTTTTGCTAAAGGCAGTTCTAATTTGAACAGCTTCTGCCAACTCGTACTACCAAATGAATCCGAAGCTTCGACCAGTTCTGTCGGCACTTGGCGAATCCCCAAGTTTGTGAAACGGACAGTTGGCGGTAAAGCAAAGATAACAGAGGCAAATACCCCTGGCACCATACCGATACCAAAGAAAGCAACTGCTGGGATCAAATAAACGAAACCAGGCATTGTTTGCATGAAGTCAAGAATCGGTTTGATGATACTTTGTGCTTTACTGCTTTTTGCCATCAATATCCCTAGAGGAACACCGATCACGATAGAAATCACACTTGATAACAACACGAGCGTGACTGTATTCATCAAATCGTTCCAAAGCCCTTGATTGTAAATAAACCACAGACCGATCAATGTGAATATCGTCAGTCCCGGACGTTTTTTGGAAACAAAGAAAGCAATCACTGTCAGCAACAGGATAAACAACGGTGCTGGGATCACGAGTAAAAGATTAGTGATCCCTGTCATCACGGCTTGTCCGATCGTCTGTAAGAAAGAGAACAGTCCAGCAAATGTCGATGTGAACCATTCCGTGATATTTTCTACCCAGTCTGCTACTGGTAATTGATAGTTTAATAGATTATTCATGTTCACTCACCTCACTTGTTTCTGCTAAAGCTTCAATCACACTGCCTCGAATAACGACGCCTTTTAATTTCCCGTCCTCAACGACTGCCAGTGGTGTAGGCGAATCATAAATAATATTGAAAATATCACTGACGACCATATCTTTCCCGATGACTGTGACATTCTCATCTAAGAAATCGATCAAAGGACGTTTCTGGCGTCTAGCTTCCAACGCTTGATCCGCAGTGATGATCCCTTTCAGATGACGTTTTCTGTCAACTGCCATCAGCATGCTGACTTCTTCATTACGCATTCTTGTCAGTGCGACGTTCGGGCCATCAGATTCGATATTTGTCGTCAAGGCTGGTACCATGATGTTTTGGGCTGTCAGTACTTTCGAACGATCGACTTCTTCTACGAATTCACGTACATATTCATTTGCAGGATGAGTCAAGATTTCTTCACCTGTCCCGATCTGCATGATTTCGCCATCTTTCATCAATGCGATACGATCACCGATCCGCAATGCTTCATTTAAATCATGGGTGATGAAAATAATCGTTTTTTGCACATTTGCCTGCAGATCCAATAATTCATCTTGCATCTCGCGGCGGATCAGCGGATCGAGTGCGGAGAATGCTTCATCCATCAGCAAGATCTCAGGATCGTTCGCTAACGCTCTTGCTAACCCGACACGTTGCTGCATCCCGCCGGAAAGCTGACTTGGGTATTGATCTTTAAAGGAAAGCAGACTAGAGTTCTCTAATGCTTGTTCTGCTTTTTGCTGGCGTTCTTCTTTTGGAACACCGCGGACTTCCAGGCCGTATTCTGTGTTTTCCAAGATCGTTCGATGTGGAAACAGACCAAAGTTTTGGAAAACCATATTGATTTTGTGACGTCTGACTTCACGCAGCTCTTCTTTACTCAATTGCGATACATCTTCTCCATCGATATAGATATTTCCAGAGGTTGGTTCGATCAGGCGGTTCAATAAACGGATCAAGGTCGATTTCCCACTCCCGGAAAGACCCATGATGACGAAGATTTCTCCTTCTTTCACGTCAAAGTTCACGTCGTATACGCCGACGGTTGCGCCTGTTTTCTTCAATATCTCTGTTTTCGACTGATGATCTTTTATCATCGATAAAGCAGCTTGCGTCTTCTTACCAAATATTTTCGTTAAATGTTTTACTTCAACTTTTACCAAACAAATTCTCCTTTTTTATGTAAATTCATTTTTCTTTCTGAAAAAAGTGACCACACTATAGTATCATCGTGTTGTCACTTTGTCAAAAAAGGGGATGGTTCTAGAGAAGACCAAATAAAAAAATGTGCCCTTAACCCTCGAAATCTCAAGGATAAGGCCACATTAAAAAATTTTAATTTTTAGTTTTTCATTTTCCAAAATCAATTTTCCGGATAAAAAAAGTTGGTCATCCGCTGCAAAGTATATTCGTTCCCAATGAAGTGAACCGTATCTCCTGCGGTGAATTTAGCATATGGACCAGGAGAGACGAGCAATTCCTCTTTGTGAGAGATCGCGATCACTGTAGCACCGGTTGCTTGCCAAATATTCAGTTCACTGATGGATTGATCCAAATGGACGGCCTTTTCTGTCAGAAGCAGTTCAAAAGGAAGGAGCGGATTCATCTTATGTATTCGCTTTGTCTGACTGACCAGCTGATCAAGCAACTGGGAAAAATGATTGAGTTCTTCTTGCTGCTTCTCGACACTTGTCATGATCTCTGCTTTTGTTTCCTGAATCGACTGCACATCCTGATATTGCAAAAGAAAATCTTTTGCTTTTTCCTTTGAGGCAACGAATGCGCCACTTCCATGACGGACTTCCATGATACCTAAGTCTACGAGCACATTGATTGCTTTTCGCGCCGTTTCAGGCGAGGCGTTGTATGTACTTGCTAAGGTTGACCGGGCATGTATCTTCTCACCCACTTTATACCGATTCTCAACGATCCGTTCAGCTAGATCAACGGCAATCTGCTGATAACGCGGGCGAACAACTTTTTTCTTTCCAGCCATTTCTACTTTCCTCTTTCTTTTTTATACTTATCGGTCCTATCTTACTATGGACGATGAAAATAAGCAAAGAGAGGTTGTGAAAAAAGAAGATGCGACAAGAAATCTGTCACATCTCCTCACATCCTTCTATCGAACAATCAGTGTTTCTCCTGCGCTTTTTTTACTGGACAGGCAGTCTGGCATTCATCACAGGTTTTGCCTGATTTTATCCGGGAATAGACAATATAACCTGCACTGCCGAAAATCAATACACCTAAAATAATCGTAGCCATTTCACTTCTCTCCTTCAAATGATAATGAGACCAAAAGCGGTTCTTTTGCCTTCGGTTTTCTTGCCACACCGTAAATCCCTGCAGCTAAAACGAGCACAGCCGCATACGTACTGACTGTTAAGTGGCCTCCTTCAAATAAATGTCCGATTTGATAAAAAACGAAACTGACTAGATAGGCAAGCCCACATTGATAACCAATCGCTAGCCACGTCCATTTTTTGTCATTCATTTCCCGATGGATCGCACCGATCGCTGCGAAGCAAGGCGCACAAAGCAGATTGAAAGCGAGCAATGAATAAGCAGCAGCTGAGGTGTATGTCTGTTGTAATGCAGACCAGATCTCTTTCCCGTTTTCCGATACTTCTGCATGGCCAAAGAGAATCCCGAAAGTGCCGATGATATTTTCTTTCGCTACTAAACCAGTGATCGTTGCCACCGTCCCCTGCCAGTTCCCCCATCCAAGCGGCTGGAAAAGAGGTGCGATGATCCGCCCCATAGATGCAAGAATACTTTGATCTTCCGGAACTGCCTGTGCATAAAAATTATAAGAAGAGCTAAACCAGATAACGATACTTGAAACAAAGATGATCGTTCCTGCTTTCTTTACAAACGATTTGCTTCGATCAAAAGTTTGCCGTGCGATCGTTGTTCCTTGCGGCAGATGATAGGCAGGAAGCTCCATGATGAATGGGGCTGTCTCACCGGCGAATAACGTTGTTTTTTTCAGCATGATCCCGGACAAAACGATCGAAACCATACCCAAAAAATAAGCAGACGGCGCCACCCAAGAAGCATGCGGGAAAAAAGCACCTGCAACTAACGCAATGATAGGAAGCTTAGCGGAACAAGGCATAAAAGTCGTGACCATGATCGTCAGCCTGCGATCCTGCTCATTTTCGATCGTACGGCTGGCCATCACCCCGGGGACGCCGCAGCCAGTGGCGATCAGCATCGGGATAAATGATTTCCCGGAAAGACCGAATTTCCTGAATAAACGATCCATCACAAAAGCGATCCGAGACATATAACCACAGTCTTCCAGAAAGCTCAAGCAAAGGAACAATACGATCAGTTGAGGTAAGAAGCCTAACACGGCACCCACTCCGGCAATGATGCCATTCAAAATCAGCTGCTGCATCCAGTCAGCTACTTTCCAGCTTTCAAGTAGACTGCTGACTGTTTGAGGGATCCAAGTCCCGAATAAAGAATCATTGATCCAGTCTGTTCCCATGGTCCCGATGGTCTGGATTGCAAGGTAATAGATTAGCCACATCACAAGAGCAAAGATCGGGAGCGCTAACCAGCGATTCGTCACGATCCGGTCGATTTTGTCGCTGATCGATAATCGAAAGGAATCAGCAGCTACGACGCATAACGCAGTCAGCTGTGTGATGAATTCATAGCGTTCATTTATCAGGAGCGTCTCACTGTCTTCATCAAAAAGTTTTTCCGTCAATCCGACCAGCTGCTCGATTTCTTTCTTTTGTGTCAGCTGAAGGGGACGTTCAAGCACTGCTTTTTCATCACGTTCGAAATATTTCATTGCATACCAGCGGCTTGTCGCGCTCTGTGTGTCACCTAATACATCTTGTATCTCATGTAATGCTGCCTCTAAACGATCATCATAGGCGCATGGTACAGGCGGAGTTGCTGGAGAAGCAGAAATACGCAGCACGTAGTCGATCAGTTTTTCGACTCCCTGGTTTTTCAAGACACTGATGGGGAAAACAGGGATACCTAGTCCATAGCTCAGTTTTTCGGTATTGATCTTTTTGCCTTCTTTTTTGACTACATCCATCATATTCAGTCCAAGAACGACTGGGATACCTAAGTCCAAAAGCTGTGTGGTCAGATAGAGATTCCTCTCCAGATTCGACGCATCCACGATATTAACGATCAGATCGGGGCGTTCATGCACTAAGTAATCTCTTGCGATCACTTCTTCTGGTGTATATGGCGACAAGGAATAGATCCCTGGAAGATCCTGTATCTTGATGTCAGAGTGACGTTTCAATTTCCCTTCTTTTTTCTCCACTGTCACTCCCGGCCAATTCCCGACGTATTGATTCGATCCAGTCAATGTATTGAATAAACTCGTTTTTCCGCTGTTCGGATTTCCAACTAAAGCGACCTTCGTCATGCCTCTTCCTCCTTTTGGACTAGGATGAGCGCTGCTTCCGATTTACGCAAAGTCAGCTCATACCCCCGCAAAGTTAACTCGATTGGATCGCCTAAAGGAGCTAGTTTGCGGATCGTCACGCGTACATTTTTCGTCAGCCCCATATCCATCAGCCGACGTCTGACAGCGCCTTGCCCATGGATCGCCACCACGGTCCCACTTTGTCCAACAGACAAATGATCAAGCGAAGTCCAGCTTTCAGCGGTAGTTTCACTTTTTTTCACCCAGATCTGACTTAATATCTCACGGCTTACGGCGATTCGATTGTTTTTCAGCAGCAAGATCGCATTGTTCCCCGTACGATTGATGACAACCACTCGGCTTCCTGCTACGACGCCGAGGTTTTGCAAATGCAGTTTAGTCGAGTCTGCTGCCTGGATCTTTTCGATTTGATAGACGAGATTTTGTTTTGCTTGTGTTAAGGTTTCCATCTAGTTTCCCTTCTTGTGAAAAAAATCTTCTGGCGATTTTCCCACCATTTTCTCTCTGCGGTTCTGCTATATACAGCTGACTAGCAATTGAGAATCATTCTCACAAAGAATACCGCCTGTAAATGAGAATGTCAACGCTTCTTGTGAAATTTCGAGCGAATATTCATTTATTAAGAATTTTGGATTAAAAAAAATCTTTTCCAGCAGTTTTCCACAGCTTCCGAGCACGAGGAATATCTGTTTTTCCAGTCAACGCTTGTTTTCAAGTACTTTTTCAAAAAACACAAAACTTAGTATTCCACAGTTTCCACAACACAATATGTAGTGTCTGTTGTTTGACTTTTTTACTAAGAGTTTTATACTATCTATTATAGACAACAAGAATGTGTTCTAAAGGAGGCATTTACGATGAACGTTAAAATCTTTTCAAAAAACAATTGTATGCAATGTAAAATGGTGAAACGCTTTTTAGCAGACAACCAGATTGAATTTGAAGAAGTCAATATCGATGAACAGCCAGAAGCAATCGATTGGCTGAAAGCACAAGGATTCCAAAGTGTACCGGTCATCACGTCAGATGCAGCAACTGTTATCGGATTCCGTCCGGACCAATTGCGTAATCTTGCTAGCTGATTCGATTTACCCGTCGGAAAAAAATGAACGTGCAGATGGATTTGAAGGGATTGAGACAGTAGTCAGTCATGTCGCGACCTCCCCAAATCCTTTTTTAAAGCAAAAAGCACCAGAATGATCGATCATGCATCATCAAATTTGAAATGAAGGTTGGGCGTACTTATGAGTCTTAAAAACTTGAAAGATGTCAGCTATTTTAAGCTGAACAATGAAATCAATCGGCCAGTAGATGGTCAAATCCCTTTAAATAAGGACAAAGAAGCATTAGCCGCTTTTTTTGAGGAAAATGTCAAACCAAATACAATGGCTTTCCCATCGGTTATGGAAAAAATCAGTTATTTGATTGATCAGGAATATTTAGAAGCAGAATTCATCCAACTCTATTCTGCTGAATTCATCGAGAAACTCTATCAGTTTTTAAATGAACAAGATTTCCAATTCAAATCATTTATGGCAGCGTACAAATTCTATTCGCAATATGCATTAAAAACGAATGACGGTTCCGCTTATCTTGAAACGTATGAAGATCGCGTCGCTTTCAATGCCCTTTACTTTGCAAATGGCGATGAAGCACTTGCGCTTGCCTTAGCGGATGAAATGATCCATCAGCGTTATCAGCCAGCAACTCCTTCCTTCTTGAATGCTGGACGTAAACGTCGTGGAGAATTAGTTTCATGTTTTCTTACACAAGTAACAGATGATATGAATTCAATCGGACGTTCGATCAACTCTGCCTTGCAGCTTTCTCGTATCGGCGGTGGCGTCGGAATCACGCTTTCCAACTTGCGTGAAGCAGGTGCACCGATCAAAGGATACGAAGGAGCAGCCAGTGGTGTCGTTCCTGTCATGAAATTATTCGAAGACAGCTTCAGTTATTCAAATCAGCTTGGTCAGCGTCAAGGTGCCGGTGTGGTTTATTTGAATGTCTTCCACCCAGATATCATCACGTTTTTATCTGCTAAAAAAGAAAATGCCGATGAAAAAATCCGAGTAAAGACACTTTCACTCGGCGTCATCGTACCGGACAAATTTTATGAATTGGCCCGTAAAAACGAAGACATGTATCTATTCAGCCCTTACAGTGTCGAAAAAGAATACGGCGTGCCTTTTTCTTACGTCGACATCACAGAAGAATATGACAATCTCGTAGCCAATCCGAAGATTCGCAAGCAAAAAATCAAAGCGCGTGATCTAGAAAACGAAATTTCGAAATTACAGCAAGAATCCGGTTATCCCTACATCATCAACATTGATACGGCGAACCGCGAAAACCCAATCGACGGAAAAATCATCATGAGTAACTTGTGTTCAGAGATCCTGCAGGTCCAAACACCTTCTGTGATCAACGGGAAGCAAGAATATGAAGTATTAGGGACAGATATCTCCTGCAACTTGGGGTCGACAAACATCGTGAACTTGATGGATAGTCCTGATTTCGGCCATTCTGTTCGTACAATGACTCGTGCATTAACTTATATCACAGATGCGTCAGACATCGACGTCGTCCCTCCTATCCAGCACGGAAACAAATTGAATCATACGATTGGTTTAGGTGCGATGGGCTTGCATACGTATTTTGCAAAAGAAAAAATGGAATACGGTTCGGAAGATTCACTCGATTTTACAAATATCTATTTCATGCTACTGAACTATTGGACACTTGTCGAAAGCAATAATATCGCTCGTGAACGCAAACAAGTCTTCCATAATTTTGAAAAATCAGCATATGCAGACGGCTCTTATTTTGATAAATATGTGACTGGCGAATTTCAGCCAAAATCAGAAAAAGTAAAATCATTATTTGAAGGAATCTTCATCCCGACGGCAGAAGATTGGGAAGAATTGAAGCAAGCGGTGATGAAAGATGGACTATATCATCAAAATCGTTTAGCTGTTGCTCCAAATGGCTCGATTTCTTATATCAACGATACCAGTGCAAGTATCCATCCGATTACTCGTATGATCGAAGAACGTCAAGAAAAGAAAATCGGAAAAATCTATTATCCAGCACCTTATTTATCAAACGAAACGATTCCTTACTATACTTCTGCCTATGATATGGACATGCGTAAGGTGATCGATATTTACGCTACTGCACAAAAACACGTGGATCAAGGAATGAGCTTGACGTTATTCTTGCGTTCTGAAATTCCAGAAGGTCTTTACGAATGGAAAACAAATACGAAACAATCGACGCGCGATCTGAATATTCTGAGACATTATGCATTCCATAAAGGCGTGAAATCAATCTATTACGTACGTACTTTCACAGATGACGCAGAAGAAATCGGCAGCAACCAATGTGAAAGCTGTGTGATCTAATCCTGTTGGGGAAAAGTTCAATGATTCGTATTTTTAAATAAAGGAGCATTCTCATGTCAGAAACTTACTATGAAGCAATAAACTGGAATGAAATCGAAGACATCATCGACAAATCTACTTGGGAAAAATTAACCGAACAATTCTGGCTAGATACGCGTATCCCGCTTTCGAATGATCTGGATGACTGGCGTACGCTTTCACAACTGGAAAAAGATACAGTTGGTCATGTGTTCGGCGGATTGACTCTACTAGATACTGTTCAATCAGAAAGCGGAATGGATCAATTGCGAAACGATGTCCGTACGCCCCATGAAGAAGCGGTGCTGAACAATATCCAATTCATGGAATCTGTCCATGCAAAAAGCTATTCTTCGATTTTCAGTACGCTGAATACAAAAAAAGAAATCGATGAAATTTTTGAGTGGACCAACACCAACCCTTATCTGCAAAAAAAGGCAGAAAAAATCAATGAGATCTATAAAAACGGTACACCTTTAGAAAAGAAAATCGCTAGTGTGTTCTTGGAGACTTTCTTGTTCTATTCTGGTTTTTATACACCTCTTTATTACTTGGGGAACAATAAATTAGCGAACGTAGCTGAGATCATCAAACTGATCATTCGTGATGAATCTGTCCATGGAACATATATCGGCTACAAATTCCAATTAGGCTTCAATGAATTGCCTGAAGAAGAACAAGAACGCTTGAAAGACTGGATGTATAACTTATTGTATGAGTTATATGAAAATGAAGAACGCTACACAGAAGAATTATATGATCCAATCGGATGGACCGAAGAAGTGAAGACTTTCCTTCGTTATAATGCAAATAAAGCATTGATGAACTTGGGTATGGACCCACTCTTCCCAGACACAGCTAATGACGTCAATCCGATCGTGATGAACGGTATCTCAACAGGTACAAGCAACCATGACTTCTTCTCACAAGTCGGAAACGGCTATCTGCTAGGACATGTAGAAGCGATGCAAGACGACGATTATTTGATCGGCTTGGAATAAATTCGTTAAACGATCCGTCCAAGTTCCTCTCTTAAAAAAGATGCCATGACTATTTCATTCGGAATAGCCATGGCATCTTTTTTTATAATATAGCTCATTGTCTGACTGATGAATGAGTCAATGGATACACACGATGCTTCGCTTCAATCCAGCCAATTGGCGATCTCCCATAATGTCTTGATCTTTTGATCTGCTTGTGTCTGGTCTACTTCAAAAGGCTGCTCCAGCGCAAAAGTAAAGAGCCCTGCTCTTTTTGCCGCAGTGATCCCTACGACAGAATCCTCTACAGCGACAGCTCGTTTCGTTCCTAATACTGCTTTTGTCTTTTCATAGATCATCGGGTTCGGCTTGCTCTCTTTTAGTTCTGCACCACTTACGATCACATCGAAATAGCTAGTCAGCACACACTCCTCAAGCATTTTTTGGATTTCCTTCAATGGTGAAGAAGAGGCGATTGCCAATTTCCGTTTTCGCTGTCGTATTTCCTGCAAGAGTTGTTTTACCCCTGGCTGAAGGACACTCGGATAATCGATTGGGTGTGCTTTCCTATATTCCACATACTGATTCCTCAATTCTTTGCGCTGTGTTTCGTCACGGACAAGCGTCGTCCAGATCCCTTCTTCGGTTTTTCCCAAACACTCATTGATTCCTGTCGCATCCGGTTTTACGCCTATTTCTTCAAAAAAAGCCATTCTCCTTTTGAAATAAAACACTTCCGTATCGACTAATACGCCATCCATATCAAAAATCACACTATCAAACATCTGTTATTCTCCTTCTCCTAAAATGATTTCACTCAGCAGCCTCAATTCAAGATCTGAAAGAGTGATTGTATATTCTCTTTCGATCTCGTTAAAAGAATAGCTGATTGCTTCAAGCGTTGTTTTTTCCTGTTGCATGTATTCTTCGAGATCGTCTTGAGGATCGATTTTTTCTTTACGCAAGATCCGTTCGATCATACAACAAGAATGGAGGTAGAGCAGGAAACGACGATTACTGCTTAAATGGATCTGTAACATTTTTTCCAGCCTGCCTACTGCTTTTTTTACTAGCCCTAATACTTTTTCTGCATCTAAGATCACTAGATTCTCAACGATTTTTTTCAAAGAGAAATGGAAAACGAGTTCTTCTTTCAGCATTCCTGCATTGATCGGTAATTGTTTTTCTAGCAATTCTATGAACTGTTCGACTTTTTCTCCTGAAACTAAATGATCCAAACCAATATACAAAACACCGTCTACTTCGGGATCTTCTGTCCCCACAATCGCTAAAATGTCATACAACTGGAAGGGCATCTCCTTTTGCTTACGTGTTTTCAGCTTATGATAATCGTAAGGGATGATACTCAGGTCTTTTCCGGCTTCGCCAATGCTCTTAGCTAAGATTTCTTGTATTTGTACGGCACTGCCCATTCCGGTGTAGCAACAGGTCAAAATCGCTTTTCGTTTCTTTCGCTGCGGTAAGACAAATTGTTTGTGGATCCGGTCCTCTAGTTGGATCGTCTGATAGATCTCGTCTAGTGTTTGGTCTTTAAGTAATGCTTCGCCGATTTCCAAGACAATCGGTGTGGAAACAGAATCAATGATCAGTAGCGGACCGCTTAAATAACGCGACAATCGGCTGCTCAGCTGATTGAGCGAGCCCATATCGACAAGCAAGATCAGCCCAGCTTGCGTACGATAATTTTCTATGTAGCGCAGCACTTGTTCTTCGACCTCTGCCAAAGAGATATCGATTGGCATATCGAATGCTTGAAAAAGATTCTTTTTCAATAGTCGATTCGCTACATTTGCAAGGCTGCTGGCTGTCGAGTAACCATGTGCCAGTACGACTGCCTTGATTTTACTCGTGATTTTAGACGGACTGAAACTATGCAGATAAAAAGTCACGAAAATCAGATCTTCTTCTAAAAAAGGGCGTTCCATCCTGCTGGACAACTGTTCTAACAATTGTTTCCCCAGCCAAAGCGTTTCTTCCATGTATTCATCCAGGAATTGAAGCAATCGCTTTTTGGACGTTTGCCATTGCAGGTGTTCGCCAAAAAGCATCTGGTCATCTTTTAGATACAGATACGTAGCGATGGCAAGTACGCGGTTCCCGTCTTGTTCAAATCCGTAATTCTCTGCCATATAAGAAAACGTCGAACGAATATGATAAGTCAGAAAGGAAAAAGCAGATTCCTTCTGAGAAAACACGGGATGAAAAACAAATTCATCCATCAATAAGACAACTTCTCTTATCGTAGAATCGATAAAATACGCTGTGGTCAGCTCTTTATTCTCAAATGAGCGAAAATTATCCAGCAGATCCGTAAAAAAACGCGAAAGCCTGACTAGCTCTTCTGAATGCAAAAAAGTACCCAGATCCATGTTTGGTGCATAACTCCGCATTGGTGCAGACCGATATTGATCGGTATAACTCTCTTTTGTTTTAACAAAACAGTCATGTGGCAGATCATTGATCGTAACGGTTATTTCCGTGTGCTCTTTTTTTCTTGCGTACGCACTAGCGCAAGTATATTTGACGATATTTTTGATTTTCCCGACGTTCCCTTCAAAATCTGCGTGCTGCAGATACTGGATCACTTTTTTAGAAATATGCAATTCTCTTTCTAAAATCGCGCTTTCTGCCAAGAAAAAACTGTCGATCAAACGCAGCCTTTCCGAATGAGAACGATCCTGGAAACTGGGCAAGCCGATGATGACGGGCAGTCTTCGCAAAAAAGTAGGCAAAAAGGTCATTTGAAGATCTTCTGTAGTCGCAAAAATGAATCGAACGGTGGCTTTTCGCTCATCACCGTCATCGCCTACAGGTGTGTACTTCCCCGTATCCATGAATGAAAAAAGTTTTTCCTGTCCTTCTTCAGTCAGACGATGGACCTCATCAAGAAATAATACTCCCTGATCAGCAGCAGCTAAAAGTCCAGGTTTATTTTGTTCAGCGCCAGTAAAAGCTCCTTTTGCATAACCGAATAACAAGCTGGATAACAATTCTGGGTTATTGAAATATTGCGCGCAATTCAAGGACAAAAACGGTGCATCTTCCTTCACTACTTTTTCATAAACTGCGTACTCATAAATTTTTCTGGCTAAATAGCTTTTCCCTGAACCACTTGCGCCATGCAGCATGATCGGCAAGCCATTTTCCGGATATAAAACAGCTGTTTTGATTTGTTCAATCTGTTCTTTCAGACTCCCTTTCGCACCAATCACGTTTTCTAAAGGCGATTCTTCTTTTTTTCCAGATTCCTCCATCAATTCTTCCAATGAATCGTACGCATTTTTTTTTGGAGAGAAAAAGCAGTTCGCAAAGGTTTCCCGATGTAAAAACAAAACAGGATATTCTTTGATTTTTATCAATTCTCCTGCTTTGTAACCTTGATTCAGATAGCCACTAACCGTACTGCGATTGAGTTGGATCGCTTCAGAGATCCTTTGTGCTGAAAAAACAGCAGGGTCTACTGCTGCATACTCCTTTGTTTTCTGTTTGAGATAATGAAAAACTGCCTCATTCATTTCATCACCACTTTCTTTTGGACTAATTCTATCAGATTCTCCCCTTTCAAAAGATCCTGGACAGGAAAGAGCGCCTCACAGCTTTTTCTTTTCTGTCCAGAGATCAACGAATCACTCACAAGTAAATGGTTCGACTGATTTGGTTAATAGGTCAGTTTCCACATGTAACGGCGTTTTGTCAACGGATGTTCTCTTGCCAGCGACAGCTCTTCTGCATATACTCTGAAGACTGCTGTAATGAGAAATGGATTGAAATAATCGATCACTTCCTGCCCGATAACACTCGACAGACCATGATCAAGCGCATCGACTACTGTTACTTTTGCATCGAAACGCTGTAAGAAAGTCAGTGCACGACTATCGATTTTCCTTGTTTTCCCATCATTCATCAGTAGGATAAACGGCACGTCTTTATCCACGATCTCAAATGGTCCATGGAAAAATTCACCGCTATGGAAGGTGCCGGAATGGATCCACTGCATTAGACAAATGGATGTAGAATACGCCACTTCATGGGTCGCTCCACTGCTCATCACATAGATGACAGGATCTGCTTTGAATTTCTCAGCGAATTTCTTTGCGTCCAGACGTGCTTCTTGCGCAGCTTCTTGGCATAACTGGTAAACCTTCGGAAAGCTTTCGATCATCTGGTCATAATGGTCGTACCCTTCTGTCTGTTCTAAGATTTCCACAGCCAGTTGTAGGGCATAACCGGTTTTTTCAAGTTTTGCAGCGTAGCTTTCAGCAAAGCCATGGTAAATGACGAAATCAGCCTCTTTTGTCAATGGAGAATCGACTGATCTTGTCAGACTGATGACATGTGCCCCTTTTTCTTTCGCTACAGCATTCGCTTCTACTGTTTCCGGCGTCGTCCCTCCCAGTGAAGCCGTGATGACGATTGCTGTATGGTCAACAGCAGTAGGTGTCGCAAAATTGAATTCATTTGCCGTGTAATGATGGACTCTAAGCTGAACTGCCTCTTGCTCTAAGAAATATTTGGCGGGATACAGATCTGCTTTCGATGCCCCGCACCCGACAAAAAAGACAGAACTGATCTTGTTTTCCTTTGTGATCGTTTGGATGATTTCTTTTGGATTCATGAATGAATACCCTCCTTATTTATAGTTAAGCAATAATGCTTATCACTAATTGAAAAGACCTAAAACACTCAATAACACGCCGCCTGCTATACTGATGAACAGCATCCAGCCAGTAGGCACTTTCTTTTTTAACAGCCAGTACATGAAAAAAGTGAGCAGCAAAGGAACGATCTGCGGCATGATGTTATCTAATACATCTTGTAAGACAAAAGATTTCCCCATATGGATAGGCGTAGTGATGTTGATCATGCTTGCGATCATCGAGCCGATGACCATCAACCCCACGATAGAACAGATATACATGACTTTTTCCATCAGACCTTCCTGGTATAGCTTGTGGAGATATTTGTTCCCCATGTTATACCCGATCTTCCCGCCGTAGTAAGTGATCAATGCAGACGGGATGAACGAGATCAGCATGGCTAAGATCGGTCCAAGTATGCTTCCGTCTTGTGCTAGATTGATTCCTAAGCCAAAAGCAAGTACACGGATCGTCCCTTGAAAGAAGGAATCGCCAATCCCCGATAACGGTCCCATCAAACTTGTCTTCACTGCACTGACTGCTTCTACATTGAAATTCTCCTGATCTTCTGCGTACTGTTCTTCCATTGAAGCTGCAAGTCCCAAAATAAACGCACTTGTTTGCGGTGTACAATTGTAATAAGCCATGTGGCGCTGATAGGCAGCTTTTTTCAGCTCATCATCTTTCGGCTCTTTGTAGATGGCATCAATAATAGGCGCCATCCCATACAAAAAGCCCATGTTCATTTGTCTTTCATAATTCCAAGATGCTTGGATCGCCCAAGAACGCCAGAAAAACTGACGGTATTTCCAGTTATTGGGATCTTTTCCTTTTTCCATAAAACGTCCTCCTTAATCATCCAGCAGATCGGCAGTCGTCTCCTGATTGCCGGATTTGAATGTTAGTTCAGCCATCAAGAATGCCAGAATACAGGCAAAAGCTGCAATCCCGATGATACTCAAACCAGAATAAGCGGTGATGAAAAATCCCAACAGCAAAAATGGGATCAGTCGATTCGTCAGCATCGTATTCAAAAGTAGTGCGAACCCGTACGCTGGTAAGATTTTACTAGCCAAGGTCAAGCCATTGGTCAACCATTCTGGGATCGCTTCTACGATCTGTTTGACTAGGTCCGTCCCAAAATAGATGGCTAGAAAAATAGGGACAAAGTACATCGAAGCATACAAGCAAGTCCCCCACAAAATATGGATTCGGCGGGCTCTTCCGTATTTTCCTTCCAGGATCAGCGTGTCCGCTCGGTGAGTCAGGTTCGATAAAACGGTGCGCATCACGATCCCCAACATCTGCCCCAATACAGAGATCGGGATAGCGATCGTCAATGCTGTTTCCGCATTCGCATTAGAAAGGATCGCAAAAGCAGTCGCAATGATCGAAGCCATGTTCATATCTGGTGGAGCTGCTGCGCCGATATTCACCAGCCCCAATGACATCAGTTCAAGAGAGGCGCCGACGATCAGTCCTTTTTCCAAATCGCCTAATGCAAGACCGACAAACGTGCTGACAATCAATGGACGCTCGAAATTCAAACGGCCTAATAATCTTGAATCTAAAATACAGACAATACCAATGAGACCAAGTATGATTGCTTGAAATAACATGACGTTCCTCCTTTTTCAACTCATATTTTCTCGTTCAGCTCTTCTTTTCTTGACGTGGGTACCTGCTGCATAAACATACGAATACCTAACTCCTTCAATGCTCTTGAGTCTGCTAATTCCTCCTTCGTTAAAAAGACCGCATTGCTATATTGCTGGGACCCTTCTTTTTTTGCGATCCCGCCATAGTTGATCTCTGTGATCTCCGGACAGTGCTGACAAACCTTGAGTACACTGGAAGTATGCCCGAAAATCAGCATGATGTTGTCCTTCAATTGTTTGATTTTCGGCATTTTTTCTAGCACTTCTTCTACGGTGAAAATATTGAGATGGATACCGCTTGGCTTTGACAGATTCAAGGACATCCGTTTGAATTCGTCCTTTGCAGCCAAGTCATCCACCACGATGATCCGTGTGATATTCAGCGCTTTGCTCCAGGAAAATACGACTTGTCCATGCAGTAGACGGTGATCGATACGGACTAATTTGATCATAATTCTTCCTCCTTTGTTTTTTCTTTGACTAATCTGGTGCAATCCAAAACTGCTTGTCTGCTTTCTTCTAGCAACTCTTCTAAACGTTTATCAGAAATTTTTTCAGACTGTGTTGCCAGTGAAAGAACTAACGGCAGATTCATCCCTGTCACTATCTGGATGTCAGGATAGTCCCTCAGTAGCTGCATGACTTCGGTATTCACGCTCCCACCTAGGATATCCGTCAATAAGTAAACGTCTGTTTGTTCATTTGTCCGACTGATCACTTTTTCTATTTTTTTCTTAATGGACTGTTCTTCCTCTCGATAAGCCCCAAATGCATAAATTTGTTTCGTATCACCGATGATCATCTCGGCAGTATGTTTCATGCCTTGCGCCAGCTTTCCGTGACTGGCTAAAATAATCAGATTCATTTTTTCGCCTCCTTGTCGTCACTTTTATATGAGCAATTTACGTGCCAAAAAGTGTGGAAACTACTGGAAATACGGCTGACAGCCTATACATGACAACTTTCAACACTGATTTTTTCCCGCTAGTCATTGTTGAACGAAGTGTTGCCTATATGCTCACTACAAATCCACCAGATACTAAAATCAGGCAAAAAAAAAGACCCGGATGACTGATCCGCGTCTCTTAACTCCAAAATGGTTTATGATAAATTGTTTTTAGTCAACTTGCGAAGTGAGACTGATGTTCAAAGCCTCTCTGTCTCCGTTACTCCCTCAAATTTTTTCAACATATAGATTTTTCGGATGTTCAAGATCAATGTTTTGATGACTGCATATACTGGGATACAGATCAGCATGCCTAAGATCCCGGCAACACTTCCTGCACCGATCAGAACGAGAATGATCGTCAACGGGTGGATATTGAGTGATTTACCGAATAGGAGTGGCTTGATGAGATTCCCATCCAGCTGCTGGATGACCAAGATCGATGCTGCCATATAAAAGGCCTGCAAAGGCGAGACGAACAACCCGACGATCATCGCCGGTACTGCCCCGATGAATGGACCGACATACGGGATGATATTGGTGATCCCGCAAATCACCGCCAGCAACAAGCTATACGGCTGCTGGAAAATCGTCATAGCGATAAAACTCATGATGCCGATGATCAGTGCATCAAGGATCGTACTACTGATGTACGCAGACAATGTTTCATTCAATTCTTTGACAGTTTGACGCAATTCTCCCCGGATCGTTTTCGGGAAAAACTTGGATAGCGCGTCGATGAATTTATGCCCGTCTTTAAACATGAACAGTAGAATAAACGGGACTGTAAACAATAAGATCAGGAATTGCATCATAAAAGAGATGATTTTGGACACACTGGATGTCAAACTGACCAATGCCAGATTGAACAGATTGCTAAGAGAGAAATTCGCTGAAGCAAGCTGCTCCTCCAAATTGAAATTCTTGAATTCTTCTCGTTGCGCTAATTCATTCAGCCACTTGCTGGTTTCATCTGCATAGACAGGAAGGCTTTGCGTCAGTTGAACGGTCTGCTCTGCTAATTGAGGCACCACATTCATCAAGGTCAAAACCAGTACGATGATCAAGAAAAGAAACGTCAAGATAAACCCTACGACTCTGGGTACCCGGCGCTTTTCTAAAAAAACAACGACCGGGTCAAACATATAATAGATGAACCCTGCCACTAACAACGGCAAAAAGACCGCCGAAAGCATTTTCAAGATTGGGCTGAAAACATTCGGCATCTGTAAGATAAAATACACGCCGATAATCGTCAGGACAAGTTCCACTGTCCAAAAAAATAACTTTGATTGTTTAAAACGTGAATGCATACATCTCCTCCAACTCTATTTGATACTTTGATTCTATCATTTTTTTTAAGGGAAATTGAACTATTTATCAAATGCTTAATAAAAACAAAATGAAAATCATCGAGACCTTTTTTAAAAAAATAAAAATAAAAGATCTGAGACAAAAGACTTGTCTCAGATCCTGTTTTTCGAATAAACGGCGTTCAAAACGCAGTTGGCACAACCTCTTTTCGTTCAGTGATGCGATTGCTTGTTTTTTATTGTGCAATACTGACTAGATGTAGTTTTGTAATATTTTTGTGTACGGATAGTTCTTCGATCACATCTGCATAGGTCAATCCTTTTGGCAGATCGATCGTATAAATATTTTTATATACGCGATAATCATCAACGAATTTCACATCGAAATTGACATCCTCGATCACGATATTTTTCTCTTCAAAATAATCCGTGAGAAAATCTTTGGTTTCTTTTCGGTGGATGAACTGGATCTCCAGCTTTTTCGTTGTCGGCACATGGATGACACGCTTCACCACAGTCAATGCGATCGCAATACCGATAAAACTGATGATTGCAATCGAATAATACCCCATGCCGATCGCGATCCCTAGTCCTGCGATAGCCCATAAAGAAGCGGCAGTCGTCAATCCTGTGACAGACTGTTTCGTCACGATGATCGTTCCAGCACCTAAAAATCCGACACCGCTCACCACTTGTGCGATCAACCGAGCTTCATCTGAACGGATCGTCCCGGCAAGCTGCGGATATTCCAGTGCATCTCTTAAGGCGCCACTGGCGATCTCGACCTGGATCAATGCAATGATACACGCGCCCATACAGACAAGGATATGCGTACGCATCCCAGCCGGTCGATTTTTATATTGTCGCTCAAATCCGATCGCCCCGCCAAACAGCATCGCGATCCCTAGTCTCAAAATAATCTCTGGAACTGTCAATACCATATCATTCATTTCAACACCCTCCAATCCAATATATCACGTCTAGATGGAGCAGACAAAAAAAGTGCAGTTTTTAGAAACACAGAAAAGAAAAGCTGAGATCAGCGCCTTTTTTTATTGCCTTAGCGTAACATTTCTATAATAATACATCAAAATGCCATAGACTCTTGCTGAGCCCTACTGCAACATATTTCTATTCATTTGTTCATTTTATCAAAAAACACCCAATCATTCGCATGATTGGATGCCTTACGTTATTTTTGAAAATTACAATTTACTTGCTGCTTCTTCGTCGATGATCACGACCACGTTGTCATGGTTTTGCAGTACACTTGCTGGTAAATGATTCGTCACAGGTCCGTCGATCATTCCTTTGATTGCATCTGCTTTGCTTTCGCCAAATGCCATCAGGACGATTTCTTTGCTTTTCATGATCGAGCCAATCCCCATTGAGACAGCTTTTGTCGGTACATCTTCTGCTTTTTCGAAGAATCGTTTGTTTGCATTGATCGTTGATTCTGTCAAATCGACTACGGAAGTCGTTCCGTCAAATGAGGCACCTGGCTCGTTGAAACCGATATGTCCATTTTGACCGATCCCTAAGATTTGGATATCGATCGGATGTTCGTCGATGATCTGATCGTACTTTTTGCATGCAGCTTCTAAATCTTCTGCTTTTCCATCTGGAACGAATGTTTCTTTGAATGGTTTTTTATCGAATAACTGGACATCCATGAAATGACGGTAGCTTTGTTCATCTGAACCGCCTAGACCAACGTATTCATCTAAGTTTACAGAAGTCATTCCACTGAAATCCAAGTCGCTTGAAGTCATTTCTTTATATAAAGTTACAGGTGTGCTTCCTGTTGCCAATCCTAGTACTTTCGCGCCTTTGTCCATACCTTCTTTGATAATTTCAAATGCTTTTTTCCCGCCTTCTTCAGCGTTTTTTACACGAATGATTTCCATAGCGATTGCTCCTTTGTGTTTTGGTATAGCCCAATTATACCACTCTTTTACGCTATTTACAATAATCAGTATAGACCAAATCCCATTTTCTTTCATTTTCTTGACAAAAAAAGGCAATCCGTGTTAGGTTTCATAAGACAGTTCAACCAGACAATCTATGCTGTATGAAAACCAAGCGATTTGTTCACTGTGGACACTTTATGTCTGCAGTTTTTTTATGAAAAAAGGAGTTATTATGAGTATACTGACATTAAGCAACATTACCCAACAATTCGGCGACAAAATCCTCTATGAAGGGGTCGATCTGCAATTGAATGCAGGCGAGCATCTCGGGCTGATCGGCCAAAACGGTGCCGGAAAAAGTACACTGATCAAAATCATCACAGGCGAGATCCTGCCAGACGACGGGCAGATCCATTGGCAAAAGAACATCCATAAAGGGTACTTGGATCAATATGTAGAAGTCGATGAAACGCTGACGATCGAAGAATTTTTAAAAACTGCGTACGCCAAAGAATACGAAAAAGAAGCAACGATTGCTTCTCTTTATCAAACCTATAGCGAAACGTTCGAAGATGCCTTGCTTGAAAAAGCCGGAAAATTACAAACTGAATTGGACCAAGGAGTTTTCTATCAAATCGATACTTTAGTGGCTGAAATGAGTACCGGGCTAGGTATCGACGTGTTAGGTCTGGATTCACTGCTGAAGAATCTCAGCGGCGGGCAGCGTTCAAAGGTCATCTTAGCCAAACTGCTCTTGGAAAATCCAGATGTCCTGATTTTAGATGAACCGACGAACCACTTGGACGATCAGCATATCCAGTGGCTGACACAGTTTCTGCAAAGCTTTGAAGGTGCTTATATCGTGATTTCGCATGATCAGGAATTCTTAGACCAGATCACTACGCACATTGCTGATATCGAATTTGGCAAAATCACAAAATACACGGGGCATCTGAAACAAGCGCTGAAACAAAAGGAACAAAACCGTGAAAGCTATTTGCGACAATTCCATGCACAGCAAAAGCAGATCGAAAAAACCGAAGCTTACATCCGGAAATACAAAGCAGGTTCACGTTCCACCATGGCAAAAAGCCGCCAAAAGCAACTGGATAAAATCGAACGCTTGACCCCTCCAGCTTCAACGGCAAAAGCTGTCTTTGATTTTCCTTTTTCACCTATCGTTACAACGTTAGCAGTAGAAACGACTGACTTAGTGATCGGCTATGACAAACCATTGCTTTCACCTATCAATCTGACGATCCGTTTCGGAGAGAAAGTCGCGATCCGCGGCTTCAACGGGATCGGAAAATCGACACTGCTCAAAACACTGATCGGAGAAATCAGTCAAATAAGCGGAGACTTCCATTTTCCTGATAATACAGCGATCAATTATTTCTCGCAGGATCTTCATTGGGAACATCCGCTAGAAACGCCTTTACAGTATCTGAGCAGTCAGTTTCCGAAAGCTACGATCAAAGAATTACGCAGACAACTGGCAAAAGCAGGCTTGGTCAATCAGCTTGCTAGTGAACCCTTGTCTACATTGAGCGGTGGCGAACAGACCAAAGTCAAACTTGCCCAATTGACCATGAACCAAGGAAATCTACTGATTTTGGATGAACCGACGAATCACATCGACCATGAAACAAAAGACAGCCTGCAAACTGGTATCCAGAAATTCCCGGGAACTGTTCTTATCGTTTCCCATGAGCAAGAATTCTATCAAGATCTGGTGCAGCGAGTCATCGAGATCGAACCGAAGCAATGAGATGAAAAGGAACTGTGACAAAAGTCTTGTCGCAGTTCCTTTTTCCGAGTAAACGGGCATAAATCACAATATTCATCAAACATGAGAAGCTGTTTCTTGAAAATCGTTCCTTGTGCCTCAGAGCTAAACAGCAGGCTCTCAATCTCTTTTTAGTTTTCTTTTTTCTCTCGAAAAACAACGAATTGAAAGAAAAATGCACAAGCTTGAAAAGCAAGCCCACTCAAGGTCACACCTAACCAGCCATACTGCTGCCACATCGTCGTGCCCAGCAACGAACCAGCGGCTCCCCCGATAAAGTACATAAACATGAATACCGTGTTGTTCCGGTTGCTCGCTGCTTCTCCTAATCCTTGTACACGTGTCTGGTTTGCTACTTGCCCGAATTGATTACCGACATCCAATAAAATGATAGCTAAGAGCAAGAAAACCAAATGGCTTCCAGCAACCAATAAAGCAATGAAGCTGATCGTTTGCATCACAAGTCCCATCGCGACGATCTTTCTTTCCGAATAAGAATCAGCCAATCGACCGACAATCGGAGCTGCGACTGCACCTGACAAACCAAAAATCGCTAGAATCCCTGCCTCGAATGTCCCCCAATGATAGGCGGGACTGCTGATGTAAAAAATCAGTGTCGACCAAAAAATCGAAAAAGTGCCGAACATGAAAAAACCGCTGATAGCTGCTTCCCTCAAAAGACGTTGAGTTGCGACAAGCTTAGGTAAACTTTTCAGCGAATCAAGATAGGAAACCGTTGGAGCAGTTTGATTGACTGTTCGCGGCATTTTCCAGTACAGAAGCAGTGTCAAGATCCCTACCGCACATAAAGCGATCAAGTAGATCATCCGCCAAGAAAAAAGACTGGCAACGATCCCTGAAATCGTCCGAGACAGCAAGATCCCCACAAGTAGTCCGCTGAGTAGCGTCCCCATCACTTTCCCTCTCGCAGACGGACCTGCAAGTACCGCCCCATAAGGAATGATGATCTGTGGCACGATCGAAAGCAACCCGATAAGAAAAGACGCACACGCAAACAACGTGAATGATGGCGCAAAAAAAGCGGCTAACAATGAGATCGCAGACAAAGCAGCCATTCGAATAATCAGTTTTGGCCGATCCACTACATCCCCGAGAGGAACTAAAAACAGTAATCCTAACGCATAGCCCAATTGCGTCAGCATCGTTAAGATCCCTATCGCACTTGTATCGACAGACAGACTTGCAGCTACCTTTGTCCCGATTGGCTGGATATAATACATATTGGCAACCACTACACCGCAAGTGATCGATAATAATAAAATAAGTGAAGTCGTCAACGGTGTTTTCTCTTTACTTTCCATTCATTTCCCCCATTTCCTTTCTTAGTTTACAACTTCTAAAAAAGTTTGGGAATAGAAAAGTTCACTGATTCGTTACTTCAGTCATTTATTTAGCCGTTTCGAGTGGCTGTTCTTTCGATCTTTCACAATAAAGACAACTAAACCGATTAATACAGCTACACCCGCAATCAACATAACAGCCGTTTTATTGTATCCATGGAACAATGCTTCCCCTCCGCACGCATATAATACAGAAGAAGGGATCACGCCGAAAATAATGGATAACACGAGCTGCCGAAGTGGCAATTTGATCGTCTCTGCTGCAAAATTCACCATAGAAGAAGGAATGATCGGGATCATGTACCCTAACATCACGCCGATTTTCGGATGCTTCATTTGCTGGATCGCTTGGACCCAGTGATTTCTTTCAGTTTTTTTATCTAAAAACTTCAATCGGTGCATCAAAAAAACAGCGGAGATATTGCCCAAAGCATTCCCTAAAACATTGATACCTGCCCCAATGAACGGACCAAAGCTCAACCCTGCAATAACACCAATAACCGACGTAGGGATGCCGGGAACGGCACACATCACTGCCGTCAATACGACTAAAAGAAGCGCTGCGAAAAATCCGTGAGAACGGATGTGAGCCAATAGCTGCGTCTTACTTGCTTTCGGATCCAAAAGCAAGCGGATATCCGTTTGGTATTCTAAATAAAGGCGATACCCCACGAGACCGATCAAGATGAGCCCAAGTCCAATCAGAATGAATCGGATGTTTTTCTTTTTCATAGTTCCTCCTGCTGTGATTTCACATCTTAATATGTACTAGTTTATCACAAAAAGAAAAAAACACCGAGAACCAAAACAGGCTCTCGGTGTTCTAAACATTCGAATGAATTATTTAACAGTTACAGATGCGCCAACTTCTTCAAGTTTAGCTTTCAATTCTTCAGCTTCGTCTTTAGATACGCCTTCTTTAACTGGTGCAGGTGCGCCGTCAACTACAGCTTTAGCTTCTTTCAAGCCTAAGCCAGTTGCTTCACGAACTGCTTTGATAACTTTAACTTTTTGGTCTCCAGCTGCAGTTAATTCTACAGTGAATTCTGTTTGTTCTTCTGCAGCAGCAGCGCCACCAGCAGCAGCTACAGCTACAGGAGCAGCAGCAGATACGCCAAATTCTTCTTCAATAGCTTTAACTAGGTCGTTAAGTTCTAGGATAGTTGCTTCTTTTAACTCAGCAACGATGTTTTCAATGTTCAATGCCATTATAATTTCCTCCGTTTAAATGTTCTTTTTTTATTTATACACTATGCGGCTCTTAAGCTGCATCTCCATCTTCTTTGTCTGCCACTGCTTTGACAGCGTAAGCCACGTTGCGGACTGGCGCTTGTAGTACAGATAACAGCATAGATAGAAGACCTTCGCGGTTTGGCAGTTTTGCCAATGCTGTGATTTCTTCCAATGAAGATACTTTACCTTCGATGATACCGCCTTTGATTTCTAGTGCTTTTGCTTCTTTAGAGAATTCGTCCATGATTTTCGCTGGAGCGACTACGTCTTCGTTACTGAATGCAACGGCTGTAGGGCCAGTGAATACTTCGTCCAAACCTTCTAAACCAGCTTGTTTTGCTGCACGTGAAAGGATTGAGTTTTTGATAACTTTCATTTCAACGTTTGCATCACGTAGTTGTTTACGTAAACGTGTTACTTCATCAACAGTCAAACCACGGTAGTCAACTACGACTACAGATGCTGCTGCTGTAAATTTTTCGCTTACTTCATCAACGATTGCTGCTTTTTTTGCGATAATTGCTTCACTCATTTTTGAGTTTCACCTCCTGAATTTTGATGGAAGAGTTTTTAATCTGATCGTACGGCTTATTCAACTAAGAATAGGCAGTCGCCAAGTATTGTTCATCATCTATTCACTCCGTTCACAGTGATTCACAATAAAAAAACTCTATGCCACCGCAGACATAGAGGGACTATTGAATATATTCAATAAACGTCCTCGGTAGGAAATTAAGGCTCTCGCCACCTACTGTCTTCGGTACAAGTTAATTATTAACCTCAACTAGCTTAGCACGCTAAACTAGTTGAGTCAAGAATTATTTTTCAGTTGGATCAATCAACGTTCTAATCTAGATTAGAAAGAAGCTTGGTCTACATGGATACCAGGTCCAAATGTTGTTGTAACAGTGATGTTTTTCATGTATTGACCTTTAGCTGCTGATGGTTTAGCTTTCACTAATACATCGTGGATTGTTGCAAAGTTTTCAACAAGTTTTTCGTTGTCGAATGACACTTTACCGATTGGTACATGGATGTTCCCAGCTTTGTCGACACGGTAAGTCACTTTACCAGCTTTTACTTCGTTGACAGCTTTTGTCACGTCCATTGTAACAGTACCTGTTTTAGGGTTTGGCATCAAGCCTTTAGGACCTAATACACGTCCTAGACGACCAACAGTTGCCATCATGTCAGGTGTTGCAACAACTACGTCGAAATCAAACCATCCGTTTTGGATTTTTTGAACCATGTCGTCGTCTCCAACGAAATCAGCACCAGCTGCTTCAGCTTCTTTTGCTTTTTCGCCTTTAGCAAAAACTAAAACAGTTTGTGTTTTACCAGTTCCGTTTGGTAATACGACAGCACCGCGGATTTGTTGATCTGCTTTTTTAGGATCAACATTCAAACGGTATGCAACTTCAACTGTTGCATCGAATTTTGCAATGTTTGTTTCTTTTGCTAAAGCCACTGCCTCGGCAACAGGATAAACTTTATTTGAATCAACTTTTTTTAATGCATCTTGCATTTTTTTGCTCTTTTTAGCCATTTTGGTTCCTCCTTGATTGTGGTTATAACGGTTGTACCTCCCACGTGTTCTATATCTTTCAATATAGAGCCAACTGAGAAGCTACTTTCTTAGGGAAAATTATTCTACAGTGATCCCCATGCTTCGTGCAGTTCCTTCAACCATGCGCATTGCTGCTTCTACATTCGCTGCGTTTAGGTCTTCCATTTTCAATTCAGCGATTTCTCTTACTTGATCGCTGGAAACTTTCGCAACTTTGTTTTTGTTTGGTTCGCCTGAACCTTTGTCGATCTTAGCTGCTTTTTTCAACAATACTGCAGCTGGCGGTGTTTTTGTAACGAATGTGAATGAACGGTCTTCGTATACAGAAATAACAACCGGAATGATCAAACCTGCTTGATCAGCTGTACGAGCGTTGAATTCTTTTGTGAATCCCATGATGTTGATACCCGCTTGACCTAGTGCAGGACCTACTGGTGGAGCTGGAGTTGCTTTACCTGCAGGAATTTGCAATTTAACGATTTTTTCTACTTTCTTTGCCACGAGACATACCTCCTTAAGTCCGTGATGTGGTTAATTGGAGATGCATATTTCTCCTCCCACGTTTTACTTGTCAAAAAAAAGCCAGACAAATAATGTGCAAAACAATGCACACTGGTACAGTATAGCAAATTTCTTTGGTTTTTCAAGATTTTTTTCTTATATTTTTTCATTTTTAAAGACATTTGATTAAATTCTTTTTTAAAAACAACAATTTCTTATGATTCTCTTTCCTCTTTTGTGCTACACTTACGCTAGAATTAGCATTGTCCGGAAAATGGGCATTTCACACTATATTTTTTTACATATTTTAACGTCAGATGAGGTGGAAAAATGAAGGAATTAAGATACAGAAGTGTATTTGACATCATCGGACCTGTCATGATTGGGCCAAGCAGCTCCCATACAGCAGGTGCGGCAAGGATTGGTAAGATCGTCCGCAGTATTTTCGGTGAACAGCCTGATTCAGTAGATATCTATCTTTATGAATCCTTTGCCAAAACTTACCGTGGTCACGGGACAGACATTGCGCTAGTCGGCGGTTTATTAGGAATGGAGCCCGACGATGAGCGTTTGGCCGATTCACTGAAACTTGCCTACGAGGCTGGAATGGAAGTCCTCTTCGTCCCTAAAAGCGAAAAAGCTGAACATCCGAATTCGGTCAAGATGCTCTTGAAAAAAGGCAATCGCAAACTCTCGGTCACAGGGATTTCGATTGGCGGCGGCAATATCCAGATTTCAGAATTGAATGGGTTCAAGATTTCTTTGAGCATGGGCACCCCTACCCTGATCATCGTGCATCAGGACTTACCTGGGATGATCGCTAAAGTAACGAACATCCTTTCTGAAACGAATACCAATATCGGAACGATGACCGTGACGCGTGAATCCAAAGGCGAAAATGCCATCATGATCATGGAAGTAGACGATCCGCAAGTAGAAGACACGGTCAAAAAATTAAAACAACTGCCTCACGTTGACAGTGTCAATTATTTTGATTAAAGGAGACTGCGCGTATGTTTTTATCAATCGAAGAATTAGTCGAACAAGCAAAGAACTATCCGAATGTAGCAGAATTGATGATCGCAGTTGAGATGGAAATGAGCGGTCGTTCCCGCGAACAGATCATCGAACTCATGGAAAAAAACCTTTCTGTCATGGAACAGTCCATCAATGAAGGAACAGAGGGCGTCACATCTGTCACAGGAATCACTGGTGGCGATGCCAAAAAACTAGATGATTATTTGAAAGAAGCAGATTTCTTGAGTGGTGAAACGATCTTGAACGCTGTACGCAATGCAGTGGCTGTCAATGAAGTAAACGCAAAAATGGACTTGATCTGTGCGACGCCAACAGCTGGAAGTGCCGGAGTCGTTCCTGGCGTACTGATGGCGGTTCGTGATCGCCTTCAGTTGACGCATGAAGAACAGATCAACTTTTTATTCACAGCCGGTGCTTTCGGATTAGTCATTGCAAACAATGCCTCTATCAGTGGTGCAGAAGGTGGCTGCCAAGCCGAAGTCGGTTCTGCCAGTGCGATGGCGTCTGCTGCTTTAGTTTGTGCGAAAAACGGCACCCCGCATCAAGCAGCACAAGCAGTGGCGATCACCTTGAAAAATATGATGGGCTTGATTTGTGATCCAGTAGCTGGTCTGGTAGAAGTCCCTTGTGTGAAACGCAATGCACTTGGTTCTTCTCAGGCATTCATCTCTGCTGATATGGCGTTGGCTGGGATTGAGAGTGTGATCCCGCCAGATGAAGTCGTAGCTGCCATGTATCAGGTGGGACGGCAAATGCCTTCTATCTTCAAAGAAACGGCGGAAGGCGGATTAGCCGTAACACCGACAGCGAAGCGATTGACGAAAGAAATATTGGATCAGAGATCATGAGAAATCACTGTATTTTTCGATTCGTTCGAAGATCACTTTTTGGCTGTAAAAGTATGCTCCTTTGATTTTCCAGCAAAAAAAGCGAGGAAAGACGTCAAGTCCTTCCTCGCTTTTATTACTTAATCCATCAATTTCGTGTTCTTTACTTCATCGATTGTTTTTGTTCCTGCAAGTTGCATAGTGATCGACAATTCTTTATTCAAATGTTCGAAAACAGAAGTCACGCCTTCTGCTCCGCCCAAGTTCAATCCATAGATGACTGGACGACCGATCGCAACCAAATCTGCCCCACTTGCTAGAGCTTTGAAGACATGTTCACCACGACGAACGCCTGAGTCAAAAATGACTGGTACTCGTTTGTTCACTACTTCTGCGATCTTAGGCAGTACTTCAAAAGAAGCAGGACCGCCATCTAATTGACGTCCCCCATGATTAGAGACCCAAATCCCGTCCGCTCCAGCTGCAATCGCCACTTCTGCATCTTCAGGTGATTGGATTCCTTTGACAATCACAGGCAAGTTCGTGATATCCTTGATTTTTTTGATATCTTCTGGTGTCAATCCTTGTTTTGCTGCGGCGTAGATTTCTGCGATCCCTTTACCTTCGCCGTTTCCGCTAGCACTTTGCTCGCTGTAAGCTGCTAAGTTAGGCATTGGTAGAGGGAATTGGAAGTTATTGATCACATCTTCTTCGCGGTAGCCACCTAATGTGGAATCAGCAGTCAAAATGATTGCTTTTGCGCCAGCTTCCACTGCTTTTTTCAAGATGAATTCATTGAACCCATCGTCTTTGCTCATATATAATTGGAAAAATTGAGGAGCGCCTGGTGCTGCATCGGCTGCATCCTTGATAGTTGTATTTGCATACGTACTGATTGAAAAGATCGATCCGGCAGCAGCTACACCTTTTGCTGTATCGGCTTCTCCTTTTTCATGTGCCAGACCTTGAGCGGCAGATGGTGCTTGGATAATCGGTGTTTTTAAGTCAATGCCGAAAACGGAAGTATGCAGATCAGCTGAATCGATTCCTCGAAGCACTCGAGGCATGATTTTTTTTGTGTTGAAAGAAGAAGTATTTTCTTTCATCGTCCATTCATCTTCAGAACCTCCGCGTATATAGCCGAAAGCCCCAGCTTCCATGCGTTCTTTTACGCGTCCTTCTAATGAAGCGATGTTCACGATTTCGATTGGATGTTCTTCTGTGCTTGCTTGATAACTCATGGTAAATCCTTCTTTCATCTTCTTGGTATGATGTTATCTTACTCCACTTACAAAAAGTAAGCAAATATTTACACTCGAAATCTTTCCAACTTTTATAGATTTTTTTATGTCAGCTCATCCGTCCAAATAAATCGAGTAACGAGCTGGTCGACTTGTGGGTTCTCATGCAGCATACTATGTGCAGCATTATCGCCTGTGACGATTTCTTCTTTTACCTCGTTCCCATTTTGTTCCAATAATGCATAGACAGCCAAAGCGCTATTCACCGGCACCGTACCATCACTTAGATCTGTCTCATTCAACTGCCCAGCTATCAGCAAAAATCGCGTCGAAGCAGATACGTTTCCGATCATCTGCTGGTAATCCTGGTATCTGCTCGACACCACTGCTGGTCCATCAGACAATTCAGCCGTCAAACTTTGGGCGCTGTCATCTACAAAATCATTGAAAGGTGCACCGATCGCCACAAATCTCTGGACCTGAGGCAGTGACTTGTCTTGTCCATAGGTCCCTAAATATCTCAAGGCACTGACGCCTCCCATCGAATGCCCTACGATATTCACTTGTTTGACTCCATATGTTTCCTGTAGATAGACTAGGCTTGATTTTATCCATTCCGCTTGGTTCCATTCATTATTCTTGTTATCTGAAAATAATACTTGGACCATAGGATTATCTGCTTTTTTGGATAAAGCCCCCTCTGCTTCTATCTGACCATTTGGATCGACTGTCAGAATCAGTTCTTTCTTTCCAGCCTGATTTTCCTCTAACCGTTCCAACATCCCCCCGAAAGAACGGGCTGTTCCGCTATATCCGTGAAAAAAAAGCGTTGGTACAGCCGTTTTTTCAGCTTTCTTTTCCTTCGATGTCTCTGTCGTGCGCGTGTTTGTCTTGTTCGCGTCTGTTGTCTGTTTGTTCTGGCATCCGCTCATAAACAGCAGTCCAATCATCAGACTCAAACTGACAGCTAACCATTTTTGTTTATCCGATTTTTTCATAATGACTCCTTTCTGATATAAAAAACCCGAAAAAGGGCTGTGACAAAAGTCTTATCACAGCCCCTCTTTCCAAATAAACGGTGTTCAAAAGCTTGTATCTGTGGCACTAAGTCCGCTCAGATGAAAAATATGGGAAGCTATTTTTCTCTGATCGTTCTTACTGCTTGATGCAGGTCAGCTTTTTTACAACCACTGATTCACGGTGTTCCATCAATCGATTTTATCTACTTGATCAAAATCAAGTTCTGTACTTGTTTCTCGACCAAACATATCGATATTTACTTTCAGTTTTTCTTTTTCTTCATCTACTTCAGTGACTTGGCCTTCTAATCCGGCAAAAGCTCCTTCGATGATCTTGACTACTTCGCCTACTTCAACTTCCAATTCGCTTTGACGCAAGCTCATACCGATCGAACGCAAGATATGGTTGACTTCTTCTGGCAATAGCGGAGCTGGCTTGCTTCCTGCACCATGAGAGCCGACAAATCCAGTTACACCAGGTGTGTTACGGACAACATACCATGAAGCATCTGTCATGATCATTTCTACCAATACATAGCCGGGGAATGTTTTATGAACGATTTCTTTTTCTTTTCCATTTTTCACTTCAGTTTCTGTTTCTTCAGGAACAACGACGCGGAAAATAAAGTCAGCCATTTTCATACTTTGTGCACGTGACTCGATGTTTGCTTTTACCTTGTTCTCATAACCAGAGTATGTATGCAGTACATACCAATTTTTTTCAAAAGATTCCATTAACGGCTCCTCATTTCGTTGTAAAATAAAAAAACCTCAGTTGCCCGAAGTTTTTCCTCACATTGATTATAGCACTGATTCGCTATTTTTACTAGTCGCTTATTTTAAGATCCAGCCAAACAAGCTTTGGATCGCGGTGTCCATAATGAAGAACATCAGACCAAAAATAATCGAAGTTTCGATGACGACTAATGTATCTTTGCGTAGTTGTTTCTTATTTGGCCAAGTCACTTGTTTGATTTCTTCTTTTACGCTTTTAAGAAATTTCATTTTTGTCCTCCCTTTCCTTTATTTCGTTTCTTTATGTAATGTATATTGATTACAATATTTACAGAATTTGTTGATTTCCAAACGTTCGCCGCTCTTTCCTTCGCTAACCGACTTGGTATAATTACGTGAACCGCAAACGGAACAAGCTAATGCCGCTTTTTTCTTTGCCATTCGCTCTTACCTCCCTACTGAAAATCAAATTTATACTTAATAACAGTATCATGTAATAACCTGCTTGTCAATTTGTGAAATAAACTATCTATTGTTTTGTAAAAAATTATGATATGATTAATTTGAAATTAAGTAAAAATGAGATAATTGGAGGTATACTTATGCTGTTAAAAACACTTGTATATAAGAAAAAAGACCTGACGACCGTTACAGAAACAAGCACATTAGAAGAGGCTTTAGAGATTCTGGAAACTTCAGGTTATCGATGCGTACCGATCTTGGATGCTTCGGAGAACATCTTCCGCGGGAACATCTACAAGATGCACATCTATCGCCACAAAGCCAATGGCGGGGATATGACACTGCCTGTCACCCATCTATTGAAGAATGCCACGAAATTCATTTATCTGGACACATCCTTCTTCAAAGTCTTTTTCACCATCAAAGAACTTCCTTACATCGCTGTATTAGACAATGAGAACCACTTCTACGGCATTTTGACTCACAGTACATTGCTGAACATGCTCTCTCAGTCATGGAGCGTCGAGCAGGGAAGCTATGTATTGACGATTGCTTCTACGGGAAAACAAGGAGATCTGGCGGCTATCGCAAAGATCATTTCAAAATACAGCAGTATCGCCAGCTGCATTACTTTAGATATTGAAAAAGACGAATATATCCGTCGTACGCTCATCACTCTTCCTGCGCACACGGAGCAAAAAGTCTGCGAAACGATCGTCAACCATTTGGAGAAGAAGAACTATAAAGTGGTCGAAATCGAAAATCTCCAAAATGAAGGGTAAAACAAAAGGGGGCTATGACAGAATTTTGTCACAGCCTCCTTTTTTTCGGATAAACGGTGTTCCAACTACTGCTTCTCGGCAATAAATTCACTGAACAAGAAAATATGAGGAGCTATTTTCTGTTCAGTGTCCTTATTCCTTAAAGCAGAACGCAGTTGTCACAACCTCATACACGGTGTTCAAAAGCTTGCATCTATGGCACTAAGAACGATCAGACGAAAAATATGGAGAGCTATTTTTATCTGGTCGGTCTTACTGCTTGATGCAGAGCAGCTTTTTCACAACCTCTTTTTCAATTTATCGTTCTATAGTCTTTTTTCAAAATCCAACGCCCGATCCAAGTAAAACATCAATGGCGCTGAAATTGCCATAATCACAAACTCACTCAATGCTAACGTGCCATAGGTTGTCCAAAAGGCCGTCCCGCCTGTTGGAACAAGCATATAAGCAATCAATCCCATGCTGATCGTGAAGAAGATCGTATTCAGAGCCAACCGTAATTTCACACTCTTCACTTTGTTCTGCAAGAGAGCCGTCAATCCTAAAGAAAGCAAGGTCTGACCGCCTCCGAAGATCACGTCAAGAATCCCGTATCCAAAAAAGGCATTATAAACGATTACGCCACCTAATACACCCCAAAGCAATTTTCGGTTGAATACGACTAAATGATTCAAACTTTCAGAAATACGGAACTGGATCGGACCTGAAGATACAGGTGCCACCAACACCGTTAATGCTAAATAAAGAGCCATGATGATCCCATTGACGACAACCACCGTCAATCGCTGACCGCTTTTTGTTTTTTGCATGATACTCCCTCTTTTCTCCTAGTTTTTTTAACGCGGGATGGTTGATGAACCGCGGTTTTATCAAACAAATACTTATTATAACAGATAGTGGCTGCTTTTCAAATCTTTGTTGAACGCCCTTTTTGGTAACCGCTTGCAAACATAGAGCAGATATGCTATAAAATAAGTGTAAGGGGTCATAAGAATTCCCAGTAAAGCAGACGATGCAGGTTCTGCAAGAACAGAATTGTTGTGAAACTAAATGAGACAAAAAAAGGATGTGGGAATTTGAGCTACCTCTTACTAATGGAACGTCTAGCAAGCTGCTGAAGAACTAAGTGGACATTTCGAACCTTAGACTTCTTCTCCGTACGTAACGGATCATGCGCTTGCTAGATTTTTTTGCCTTTTTTATGCTTAAGCCCTTTTTCATTTGAGATATCCTCTGCTATAATAACCAAGAAACTGAAACGTAACACTAGTTTTTTTATAAAGACGTGTTGCTATACCGTGTATCGGCAATGAAAAGACAGGAAGGCAAACACCTGAACGTCTCGGGCCGCAGGAGGCAGAAATGAAATTCCATTATCATCTATTGATCAACCAGGCTGCAGGTAGCGGCGCTGGAAAAAAAGCGGCGCAAAAAATCTTGCCGCAATTCGAAAAGAAAAAACTGGCGTATTCTGTTTACTATAGTGAATACCAAGGACATGATTCTGAAATCGCTGAACGACTGGCCAAAGAAACTTTAGCTTCTTGGACAGAAGAAAATCGTGAGACTCTCGATCCTTTTCCCCTGCTAGTGATCGTGGGCGGAGACGGTACACTCCATCAGGTGCTAGATACTTTCTATCAGCTCGATGTAGAATTCCCTGTTGCCTATATTCCAGCAGGTTCTGGGAATGATTTTGCTCGCGGGATTGGATTGTCTCGTGATGTTGAAAAAGCATTGGACAGTATTTTGACTGCCACAGCCCCTCAAGAAATCAATCTTCTGACATACGATGAAAAAGTAAGTGAGAAAAGAGGGATCGTAGTGAACAATTTCGGGATCGGTCTGGATGCTTCGATCGTCCATGCTACCAATCATTCCACTGCAAAAGAACGATTGAATAAATATAACTTAGGTTCCTTTTCGTACCTTTTTTCGATCTTGCGTGTCTTTTTCAAACAGAAAGGCTTTCCTATATTAGTGGATGTCGGCGGCAAACAGATGGACTTTGAGAAAGCTTTTCTCTGTACAACAACCAATCATCCGTATTTCGGTGGCGGTGTGGCGATTGCGCCGACTGCAGATGCGTTTAAACCAACGATCGATCTAGTGGTCGTAGAACGTATCAACCTCTTCAAAATTCTATGGATCATCTTTTTGCTCCTGCGAAAGAAGCAGCTGCGATCCAAAAACTTCCACCATTATACATCAAGCAAATTGCGTATCGTCACCACTGTCCCTCAATACGGACAAGAAGATGGCGAAGATATCGAGCCACAATCATTCGACTTGCGTTTCAGTATCAAGAAACAGCTATTTTGGTGTCAGGCTGGCTTGCGTCGTGCGAATAAAGAATAGATTCAAGTCGAGTATTTTTTCGATAAACTATTGAGTTGTATCTATGAAAAAGAGGTTGTGAAAAAGCTGTCCTGCATCAAGTAATAAGAACAGACAAACAAAAATAGCTTTCCATATTTTTCGTTTGGTTGGGCTTATTACCGCAGATGCAAGATTTTGAACACCGTGAATCAGAGGTTGTGACAACTGCGTTCTGCTTTAAGGAATAAGGACACTGAACAGAAAATAGCTTCCCATATTTTCTTGTTCAGTGAACTTATTGCCGAGAAGCAGCAGTTGGAACACCGTTTATAGAGGTTGTAAAAAAGCTGCCCTGCATCAAGCAGTAAGAACAAACAGATAAAAACAGCTCCTCATGTTTTTCATCTGTTTGGGCTTAGTGCCGCAGATGCAAGCTTTTGAACACCGTTTAGCAGAGAGGTCGTGACAGAGATGTTAGCCTTGAGCGATAAGAAGCGATGTTGAAAAACAGCATTCTACTATTTTACAAAATCGTGCCTTATTGCCGATAGGCTATCTCTTGAACACCGTTCCTTCGAAAAGAAGAGGTTGTGACAAAATTTTGTCGCAACCTCTTCTTCTATTTATCTAAGAGTCACATCCTTATTTGGCATATGGTGTGATGTTTTCCATTCCTATCATCGGATCAATTTGGTTACGTTCGATCGCAGCTGCGGTCAGTATGAATGATTTTGGCTGAGCTGCCTGCTGCTCTTTTGCATAGTCAGTAATTTCAGGCTGTTCTTCAGCAAGCGTGAACAGATTTTCCGAGTCTGGTGCTTTGGTCGCAGTTTCTGTTGTTTTTTCCGACTTTTCAGCAACTGTCTCTGATTTCTTGGCTTCTTTCTTCATCGGAAGCGTGTCGTTTACATAAGCCCCTTCGTCAAATGCAGCTCCTGCAAGCGAATCTTCATATGCTGCAAGCTTCGTACGTGTCGTGATGCTCATGCTTTCATTGTCTTCAATTCTTTTTTTGAGTGTCGTCAATCGGCTAGCAGATTCGTTCGCTACGCAGGTCTGGTAAGCTTGTTCTTCTCCCAATAATATCAGTAGTTCTTTGCTTCGTGTCACAGCAGTATATAAAAGATTCCGTTGGAGCATTCTCTGGTATTGATGCACCATAGGCAAAATGACCATCTTGAATTCACTGCCTTGGGATTTGTGGATGGAACAGCAGTAAGACAGCGTGATTTTGTTCCATTCATTTCTTTTATAAGTCACTTCGTTTGCATCGAACTGGATAACAAGCTCATCGACTTTGTCCTCTGAATCTTTGGCTAAAATAATCCCTGTGATCTCACCCATATCCCCATTGAACACATTCAATTCTGGTGTGTTGACCAGTTGCAGTACTTTGTCTCCGATCCGATAGACTGTTTCATTCCAATGCACTTCTTTTTTTCCAGGACCTCCCGGATTGAAGATCCCCTGCATCATTTTGTTCAATGCATCGATCCCGGCTGCACCACGATACATGGGCGCGAGCACTTGGATATCTTGTGCCTTGAATCCTTTGTTCTTCGCTTTTTCTACGATCGTTGAGATCAAAGGCTCGATTTGATACGCATCACTTCGGAAAAACGAACGGTCCTTTTGGTTTTTCGTAAAATCTTTAGGGAGACGCCCTTCTTTTATCTCATGAGCTAACGGAATGATGCTCGACCCGTCGCCTTGCCGATAGATCTCATTTAGTTCCATCTTAGGGATCTGCCTGATTTCCAGTAAATCATGTAGTACTTGACCGGGACCGACAGATGGCAATTGGTCTTTGTCCCCTACCAAAATCACTTGCATATTCGTCGGGATAGCTTTAAATAATGTATTAGCAAGCCAAGTGTCTACCATGGACATCTCATCGACGATCAGTAGACCGCCGTCTAACTCTTTCGTACTGATAGAAGGTGTTTTTTCCCGTCCATTCAAGCCTAACAGTCGGTGGATCGTACTTGCTGGCAGCCCAGTTGTTTCATTCATCCGTTTTGCTGCTCTTCCAGTTGGTGCTGCAAGCAGGATCGGAAAGACTTCCTGTGTGTATTTTGAGGGATCCAATTCGATCCCATTCAGCTCGGCGAACAAATTGACGATCCCGTTGATCACTGTGGTTTTTCCTGTACCAGGTCCGCCCGTCAGAATAAAAAGCGGGGAACGGATAGCTTCTGCGATCGCTTTTTCTTGTGAATCGCCATATTGGATACCGAAAATCTTTTCGATACGGCGAATATTTTTTTTGATCTCTTTTTCCGGATAACTGATTTCCTTTTTTCGGCTAAGAAGGCGCTGGATCGAGTTTCCGATTCCCCATTCAGAAAAATACAAGCTGTTTTCATAAAGATTCGTTTCTTCCTGCTGGATTTTTCCTTCTTCGACCAGTTGGATGATCACTGTTGCTACTTCATCTGGGTCGATTTCGATCGGACGACTCGTTTCCAAGAGACGGATGGTTTGCTGTAATAAAGCTTCAGCTGGTACATATGTATCTCCTGTTTGGACAGCTTGCTGGAAAATCTGATGCAAGATCGCAGCGCGGATCCGTCGAGGTGAATCTGCAGCAATCCCGATCTGCTCCGCCAGATTATCTGCCCGTTTGAACCCGATCCCTTCGACGTCTTCGACTAGCTGATAAGGATTTTCCTGGATGATATCCAATGCTTCATTCTTGTATGCCTGATAAATACTAAAGGCTAGCTGGCTCCCGAATCCATAACGGTTCAGCCCCATGATCACCTGATCCATGCCGTGGTTGAGCCGGATCGTTTCTGCGATCATCTCCCGCTTCGGTTTCGTCAGTCCGCTGATCTGTTCTAATACAGAAGGATCTGCGATGATTTTTTCGATTGCATCTTCACCTAACAGTTCGACGATTTTCTCTGCGGTTTTTTTACCGATCCCCGGAAATTTTTCACTGGAAAGATAGGCCACGATCCCGTTGGCAGTTGTCGGTTTCTCTTGTTCATAACGTTCGACTTTCAATTGCCGTCCATATTTCGGATGGTCTACTAGTTCGCCGTAGAAGCGATAAGTTTCGTTTTCTTGGATTTCGCCAAAGCTTCCAGTCACAACGATTTCCTTTTCACGGTAATCTGCACTTGTTTCATTGATATGGACTAGCAGCACCTTATAAAAATTACTTGGATTCTGGAAAAAAATCGCGGCAACTGTACCAACGAAATAGGGCATTTCTTCCGGCTGCATAGAAGCCGCCTCCTTTATCTATAATAACGGTTCTGGTTTTGTGTCATTCCCTAGAAAATCTGTCTCATTCCACACCTTCAATTGATATGGGAGCAATTTGCATGGTTCCCCGGTCTCCACGATAGTCAAGCTGCTGTTGAATAAACCGCCCATTTCCCGCAACTGGCTCAATTCTTTTCCTGTCATCCACTGGATAGCTGCGGTCAAAGAGGCACCATGCCCCACAAATAAAAGCGGGCCTTCTGTATGTTGCGAAACAGCATCGGCTACGACTGTCTCTATCCGAGTGATCGCTGATTCGATCGGTTCTCCGTTGAAAGGCGTTGGATCGTACCGATCCAAGTGATTCCGCAAATTAGGGAGATTTTCCGGATATTTTTGATACATTTCGTCGATCGACTGACCTTCCAGCGTACCCAGACCTAATTCTCTTAATTTATCAGTATAGATGATCTCAACAGGATGAGCCAATACGCGATTGATCCCTTCTGCTGTATCTCGAGCGCGTTTTGCTGTACTAGAATAGATGGCTTTAAAAGGGACATATTTCACTTTTTGCCCAAATGCTTTGATTTCTTCGTAACTTTGAGGCAAAAGCGCGGAGTCGCCATTGCTTCCCTGAAAACGCCGTTCGAGGTTCCATTCTGTTTTTCCGTGTCTTGTAAAATATAGCTCCATATGCAGCAAACCCTCTCACTATCTTCTTGTTTTCGTTCATTTTTATTCTTTAGTCTAGCTTATCATGTTCATAGTGATGTGTTAACTCTAAATTAGGAAAACCTTGCTGGCGCAATGCTTCATAAACGATCATTGCGGCAGTGTTCGAGAGATTCAATGAACGGACATGTTCATCGTTCATCGGGATACGCAAACATTTTTCTTCATTTTCCCGCATGAAAGCTTCAGGTAAACCAGTCGTTTCTTTTCCGAATAAAAAGAAATGATCTTCGCCGTCAGCAAAATTCTCATCACTATATACTTTGTGCGCAAATTTAGAGATCAGATGGAGCTTGCGATCCCCTAAAAAAGTTAAAAAGGCTGCTAAATCACTATGATAAGTAATATTTACATCATTCCAGTAATCCAGTCCAGCCCGTTTCAGATGTTTGTCATCGGTCGAAAAACCCAAGGGCTCGATCAAATGCAGCGGCGTGTTCGTTGCTGCGCATGTTCTGGCGATATTCCCAGTGTTTGCAGGGATCAATGGTTCAAATAAAACGATGTGGTTCATCAGGATCATTCCTTTCATAAGTGGTATCCGTTTTGATTTCTTTTGATTAGTTGATTTTTGCATAAAAAAAAACGTATCAACTCGGTGTCAGTCACTGCGAGTCGTTACGTTAGTAAAGCTCTTTTCACTAACTTTTATCAGAACAGGAACCTGATAAAAACCAATGAAAAAACAACTTGTCGTTACTATAACACCCTACAATTCTTTTTGCAACCGATACTCTAGAAAAAACTCACTGCAACCGTTTTCTCTTATTTCCTTTTAATAATTCTATGTCAATTGTAATTTTTTTCAAAGGTTCCTTGTACAACTGCGCTTTGATCGGTTCTTCGACTTGCCATTCAAGCGGAGACATCGCTAAGAGATCCTGACGATTTTGTTCCGGGATGACGAATTCGTAAGTGACACGGCGACGTTTCGTCAGTTCCATGGATTCCGCAAACTTGGCTACGACTCGTTCATTGGAATAGTGCTGTTTTTCAGGACGATCCGGGTAAAAAGCCTGACGCAGTTCTTTTAGATAATTTTCTTGCGGAACGATTTTCAGTACTTCCCCATCATCTGACAGCACCCGCTGGAATTCTTGGTAATGTGATGGCGAGAAAATATTTAAAATCGTCGTGAACTGCTGATCACCAAATGGAAGATTCGTCAAATCTGCTACACACCAGAAAGCATTGACTGCTTGATCTGTTGCTGCATATACGCCTTCTTTCGAGATATCGAATCCAACCGCTTTTTCCAATGTCTGCAATTGCGCAAGTTCATTCAAAAAACTGCCTTCCCCACAGCCAACATCGAGGACAGAAGCTTGCTTTGGCAAATATTCCGCGAGAAGCTCTATGACCGGCTGATACATCCCTGACTGGATCATTCGCCTTCTAGGTGCGAACATCGTCTGATCATATTCCGTCTTGACCGCATGGGAAAGAAAATAAAGTGTTCCTTTCTTTGACAAATCAAAACGATGATTGTTCTGACAAACCAGACCATTTGCTGTTGCATTAACTCCTTCTTGACATATCGGGCAGCGAAACATCTGATTATTTTCTGTTAAAAATCGGCGACCCCGATCTATTTTCTTTTGCATAAATCCCCCTCATTTCTGTTTTATCTTACCGTTAGATGAATGCTTTGGCAACCAAAAAAAGTATGTTACAATTCCTTGTAAGAGTCGAATATGTAAAGGAGCAATCACATGATTAGAGAATTTTGCGCAGAAAATTATACATCGGTCCCTTTAGCAATCGCTAGAGGCGCCAACCGCATCGAGTTATGCGACAATCTGGCAGTAGGCGGTACAACACCAAGTACTGGCGTAATCGAAGAGGCATTGAGCTATGCCAGCGAGAAAGAAGTCCCTGTGATGACAATCATCCGTCCACGAGGCGGCGATTTCGTCTATAACGATATCGAACTGAAAATCATGCATACGGATCTGATCGAAGCAAAGAAACTCGGGACAGATGGCGTAGTGATCGGCTGTCTCACACCTTCAGGCTGGCTAGATGAAGAAGCCCTTGAATTATTGATCGAAACAGCAGAAGGACTGCAGATCACCTTCCATATGGCATTTGACAGCATTCCGAAAGAACGGCAATTCGAAGCGATCGACTGGTTAGCAGAACATGGCGTTGATCGTATTTTGACCCATGGTGGTGTAGCAGGAACACCTATCGAAGAAAACCTTGCTCACCTGAAAGAATTGATTGCTTATGCAGCTAATCGTTTGATCATTTTACCCGGTGGCGGGGTAAATGTGATGAATGCTGAAAAAATCGCAGCAGAACTGAAAGTAAGCGAAGTGCATGGAACGAAAATCGTCGATCTGAATTCGTAACTTTCCACAAAAAAACATTTGCAGAAGCTAAGTACTTAACTACTTAGCTTCTGCAAATGTTTTTATTTTTCTACATAAAATATCCCATGAACAACGAAGCGATATTGAAATAGATCAGCACACTGGTCAAATCGCTAAGGGTCGTGATGAACGGACCACTGGCAACTGCCGGATCAAAACCCAATCGATCCATCAGCATAGGGATCAAGCTTCCCGCCAGATTCGCTACTGTGATCGCAAAGAGCATCGCCATGCCGATCACGAAACCCAAAATAAAATTGTGTTTCCAAAAGCCGACGATCAAAAAGATCGTAAATCCTGTCACTGCCCCAGTCACGACTCCAGTCAGCACTTCTGCTAAAACCAGTCGGACAAATCCATGGTCCTTCTCATCAGATATAGCCAAACGGCGTACCGCCACAGCCAGCGACTGTGTCCCGGCATTTCCGGCTGTACCTGTGATCAGAGAAATAAAGACAGCTAGAATACTCGCTTCACTGACAAGATCCTCATAATGACTGATCAATGATGCAGTAGACATCCCTAAAAACAGCAAAGTGATCAGCCATGGAAGACGACGTGAAGCTGCCTTGACGGGATTCTCATTGATTTCTTCTACGTTGACCCCCGCCAAACCAGAATAGTCGCTGGCGGCTTCATCATCGATGACATCGATGATATCATCGACAGTCACGATCCCCAGCAAATGGTCATCATAATCTGTCACAGGGAGTGCTAAGAAATCATAGTCACGAAAAGTCTGGGCTACATCTTCTTGATCATCGCCGACATGGACTGAAAGCACCCGTTCACTCATTAAATCTGCGATCATCGCGTCATCGTCGTTTACGATCAGATCACGCAAAGAAATAACGCCGACAAGCTGATCTTCTTGATTCACAACGTAAATGTAGTAAATCGTTTCAGCTACATCCGCTTCATTTTTCAACACATACATCGCTGATCGAACAGTTTGATTCGCTACGATCGAGACAAATTCTGTCGTCATGATCGCCCCGGCTGTTTCATCTTCATAATGCAGCAGCTCTTTGATCTCGCTGGCATCGTCTGCTCCCATCAAACTCAGATACTTCGCGATTTGTTTTTTATCCAAAGTATTCAGTAAATCGACCGCGTTGTCGGTATACATCTCAGCAAGCATATCTGCCGCATAGCTTGGACGCATCTCATCCAAGTATTCTTTCATATGCTCATTGTCTTCTTCAATGACATCGAACATATCCGCTAATTCTTTTGGAGACAGATACGCATAGATCAGTTGCCGGTTTTCTTCTGTAAGGGATTGGTAGAATTGCCCCTGTTCATAAATATGCATCTCCAAGAAGCTGCTTCTGAATTGTTGTATGTTATTCTCTCTCAAATCCTGAGATAACTGGGCAAATCTCTCCTCTAAATCTTGATTTTCATCCAAATCAATCTCACCTCACCTTAATCTTCAAACCGTTTGACCACTGCCTCCATATCTTGTGCTAAAGGCTGTTTAAATTCTAATAATTCTTGAGTAAAAGGATGATAAAAACGCAGATCATAACAATGAAGCGCTTGTCTTTCAATCCCCATATCCATACGTCCGCCATACATATCATCTCCCAAAAGCGCACACCCGATTTCCGAGAAATGCACTCTGATCTGATGTGTCCTTCCAGTATGAAGCTGGATGTCGACTAGAGCAACCTCTGAGAATATCTGGTCCAGCCAGTACTCTGTTTGCGCGTGTCGGCCTTCAGCCGATACTTTGCGTTTCAATAGCGATGTGTAGTCTCGAGCTATCGGCAGATCAATCAATCCATGCGTTTGCAAGCCATCAAGCTTCCCGCTGATCAATGCCTGATACTTTTTGACGAACTTTTTTTCACGAAGCTGCGTATCCAGCTTGGCATGGGCGAATCCGTGCTTGGCAAACAGCATCAAGCCAGATGTATCCCGATCTAATCTTGTCACGATATGGATCACCTGGTTCTCATACCCTTGCCTTTTGTAATAAGCTTTGACTCGATTTGCCATCGTGTTGTTGGGATGATACTGCGCGGGAATCGAAGAGATCCCGGCTGGTTTGTTTACTACTAAGACATGCTCATCTTCATAAATGATATCGATAGGCGTTTCATCCAAAAGTACGGTTTCATGTTCTCCTTCTGCAGGAATCACAATGGTTACCTTATCATTCTCTGACAGAGAAAACAAGACATTTTCGACCCGTTCATTGACTTTGATTTCGCCGCCTTGAAATTTTATTTTTGCCAGTAAGCCTTTGGAAATTCCCTTTTCCTTCAAAAAGTATTTTACTTGCTGCGGATGATCTTTTTCATAAATCCATTCAAACTTCATATTACCCCTCACCAATAAAGGCATCTTTCACTCGATGCCAGAAATGCATATGCCGATAAGACGCAAAATGGATACGTTCTTCGGCGATCCGATAATAGATCGAACGGATATTGGCTTTTGCGACATCCAACTGGTCGACTGTTACAAGATAATCCTCTGTATTTTCTAATTTGATTTCAAGCCATTCATCATGAGCGATCACGATAGGAGAACCTAACGTACGGAAGACGCGATTATTCAAAGAAGCGATCTCCGCCAGCTGAAAGGCGTTGATGCTTGGATGCAACACTGCACCGCCCACACTTTTATTATAAGCAGTTGATCCTGTGGGGGTCGAAATAGCGAGTCCATCTCCTCGGAAACTTTCGAACAGCTCGTTTTTGATATAGACATCTGCCACCATCGTGCGGTTTGCCCGCTTGATCGTAGATTCATTCAGCGCAACGAAATGCTGGTCCGGTTTCTCATCCAGATAACTGATGCGAACGTCCAGTAGCGGATAACTGACACTTTGTTCCCGATTCGTTTGGAGACTATCGACCAATTCATTCAATTCATAATCGCGCCAGTCCGTATAAAAACCCAAGTGTCCGGTATGCACGCCTAAAAACCGGACGTCATTCAGGCGATGGCTGAAACGATGAAACGCAGACAATAGCGTTCCATCTCCTCCGACTGAGATGACTAATTCCGGATCACGCTCATCGATCATGATCTGAGCTTGCGCCAAAAGTTTTTTCAATCGTTCAGTTACTTCCAGTGTTTTTTCTTCGTTGTTATGAACGATCGCTACCTTCATCCTTTGTCTCCTCTCCTAAATCTTCTTTATTCAAGAGCGTCCGGTAATAAACGTCATCTGATTTTCCTCTCCCGTGAGAAAACAGACGTTGTGCCTCTTGGATCTCTTCACGGATGCTAGACATTTCTTCATCCAGCTGATAAGCAGCTTCTGCGGCACGCTGCAGCCGTTCACTCATTTCTTCCGGAAATACTCCTTGGTACTTGTAGTTCAGCGAATGCTCGATCGTTGCCCAAAAGTTCATGGCAAGTGTCCGGATCTGGATTTCTGCCAAGATTTTTTTCTCACCGCTGATAAGCTGTACAGGGTACTCGATCACTAAATGATATGAACGATAGCCGCTTGCTTTTTTATTGGTAATATAATCTCGTTCTTGGAGGACCTTCATATCTTTTCGTTTCCGGATGATCTCAACGACCTGATGGATATCCTCAACGAACTGGCACATGATCCTCAAGCCAGCAATATCGGACATCTCTTCCTCTAACCGGCTCATAGGAATATGGCGCAGCTGAGATTTTGTCACGATACTGTCCACAGGTTTCACTCGTCCGGTGACAAACTCAATAGGGACATGCCGGTTCTGTTCCCGGAATTGTTTTCGGATGCCCCGTAATTTTACCTTCAATTCTGATACTGTTTGCTCATATGGTGCTAAAAATTCTTCCCAGTCTCGTTCCATAGCTGATACCTCTACTTCGTTAACATTCTTTTTTATTCTACCATATAAATGAAGTTTTTTTACACCCTCCGACTCTTTGCGTTGACCAAAAAAGAAAAAGAAGGCAAAATAAAGGAAAAGGGGACGATCGAATGTCACAAATGCTCGAAATCGAATTTAAAACGATGTTGACTGAAAAAGAATACCATCAGCTGCTGGAATATTACCAGCTCACACCAGAAAATTTCCATATCCAAACCAATATCTATTTCGATACACCTGAGGAAGAATTAAAGAAAAAAAATAGCGGATTACGTGTCCGTCTATTAGACGATCACGCGGAGTACACACTGAAAACACCTGCTGAAGACGGACGTCTCGAAACGACTGATACACTAGATAAAAAACACGCAGCAGATTTGATCGAAAAGAATGAACTTCCTCGTGAAGGAGTCGTTTCAAAAAAACTCGAAGAATTATCTGTCGATCCGTCCCAACTGATCAAAACGGGAGAATTAGTCACGAAACGTGCAGAATTTCACATCGACGAAGGTCTATTAGCGATCGATCAGAGCTGGGGACAGCAATTGAATGACTTTGAATTAGAATTGGAAGTCAAAGACGCAAGTAATGGAAAAGAAGCATTTGAACAGCTTTTGAAACGTTTTTCCCTTCCTTATCGTCCTGCAAAAAACAAAATCCAGCGTATGTTGGAAGCTAAAAATTAAAATTCTTTCATTTTCACAAGGCACTTGAGTTCATTTTTTCGTATTTTTCTGTTAAGTTATAGGTTGTGAATGAAACGGTTCACTAGTTGTATAGAATCTATTTTGGGGGAGATTCATATGATCGAAATCTATTTATTTGTCAATCCTTTAGGGGAATACTGTTTTAAACTGGAGCAACAGCTATTACAATTCATCGAAGAAGAGTACGGAACGCTATCGAAAGAAAAAATGCAGTTTCGCTTTCTTCCTTTGGTCAATTTGCAGACAATTGGGGATGTCATGCAACGTGAAGGAATTGCTCAAAGCAATCTTGAAGAACGAAACAAACTATTCTCAACGACTTATTCTGCCGCATTAGATTGCAAGGCTGCTCATTTCCAGGGAAAGAAAAAAGGACGACGTTTTTTGGTTAAACTGCAAGAAGCGGTCGGCTGTAAAGGCATACCTTATTCTGAAGCACTTGCCGAATCGATTTTTGAAGAAGTCGGCGGTGACTTGAAGATGTTCAGAGAAGATCGGCAATCTGATTTTGTCAAAGAAGTATTCTTCGCTGATCAAAAAATCGCTCGAGAAATGGGTATCACCAAGCATCCATCTGCAGTTGTTTATAATTATGCCTGCGAACGTGATTTCGGTGTCCTTGTAGAAGGATCACAGACGGTTCGACGAATCAAAGAACTATGCAAAACAGATGAATCCTATCAAGTATTTGATGGAGAGCATTTACATACAAATGATCCTAAACTTGATTCAGGAAACAACCATTTATATTTGCTGTCCAATTAAAGAAAGAGGTTGTGAACCTACCGTTTAACTCCGAAGCACAAGGAACAATTTCAAAAAACAGTTTCTCATGTTTGATGAATATTGTGACTTGTGCCCGAGGAATTGGTAGGAAAACACGATTTATTCGGAAAAAGGAGGAGTGACAAGACGTTTGTCATTCCTCCTTTTTTTCGTATAAACGGTATTCTAATTCACGACTTTCTCTTACAAACTATCCACTAGCTCTTCCAGTTCATTCAGTCGTTTTTCGAACATCGACATCGCGTCTTCAATATACGCTGCTTGCGTCATGTCGACGCCTGCTTTTTTCATCACTTCTACTGGATAATCACTGCTTCCGGATTTCAGATACGTCAAATAATTTTCCAACGCATGTGGTTCTTTGTTCCAGATTTTCTTCGCTAACGCAGAAGCTGCAGAAAAGCCTGTAGAATATTGATAGACATAATAGTTGTAATAAAAATGCGGGATGCGTGACCATTCATAGCTGATCTCAGGATCTTCTTCCACAGCTGGACCATAGTATTTCGCATTTAGTTTCCCATAATTTTCATTTAGATATTCACTCGTCAAAGGTACGCCCTTTTCATCTTCTGTGTGCATGAAATGTTCAAATTCAGCAAATTGGGTTTGTCGGAAAATCGTTCCTTTGAAGCCATCCAAGTAGTGGTTCAATACATAAGCACGGACTTTTGGATCTTTTTCAGTTTCCAGCAAGTATTCGGTCAGAATGTTTTCATTCGTCGTCGAAGCAATCTCTGCTAAAAAGATCGAATAATCACCATAGACATAAGGCTGGTTCGACCGCGTGAAGTAGCTGTGGACACTGTGTCCCATTTCATGGACTAACGTAAATAGCTGATCAAGTGTGTCATGCCAGTTCAACAAGATATACGGGTTGGTGTCATAGCTTCCTGATGAATAAGCGCCGCTTCGTTTCCCTTTATTTTCTACCACGTCGATCCAGCGTTCAGCAAATGCTTTCTTGACCACTTCCATATACTCTCCGCCCATTGGTTCCAGCGCTTTCAAAGCTTTTTCTTTGGCTTCTTCATACGTGAATTTGATTGGTGCCTCGCCCATCACTGGTGTATACAGATCATACATATGCAATTCTTCGACGCCTAACAGCCGTTTCCGTAATTTCATGTATCGATGGAGCAATGGCAAGTGTTTATTCACTACATCTACTAAGGTATCATAGACACTTTCTGGAATATGGTTGCTGCTCAACGCCGCTTCTCTTGCAGAATGATATTTGCGGATCTTCGCTTTGTAATTGTGACCTTTGACGTGTGTACTCAAGGTAGAAGCGAAGGTATTGCGAAATTGTTCATAAACGCTGTACAGCCCTTTAAAGGCAGCTTCTCGCACATTTCGATCGGTGCTTTCTAGCAATTGTCCGTAGACACCATGTGAAAGTTGGATTTTCTTTCCATCTTCGCCAGTGATCGTCGGGAAAACCAGATCAGCATTGTTCAATACTGCAAAAATATCGCTGGAAGCGCCAAAGATCTCTCCCGCACCTGCAAGCAGTGATTCTTGTTCTGCAGATAAAATATGCGCGCGGTTATCCACCATTTGCTGTACGTAATGACGATAGACTTCCAATTTTGGTTCTTGTTCGAAATACTGCCAGATTTGTTCATCTGAAAGCTGAAGGACTTCCGGTTCATACCACGATACTGCTTCACTTGCTTTTGAAAGCAAGCTCCCAGCTCTCGCATAAAGAGCCTGATAAGTTGTATTCCCCGTGTCTTGATCGTTTTTAAGGTGTGAATAGACGTAGATCAACTCTACTTTCCGGTAGACACCCAAAACAAACTCAAGTGCTTCTAAAAATTCGGACGCGCCTTCAGCAAGGGTCCCTTTGTATTTATCAGATTTTTTCAATTCTTCTGATAATTCTTGATACTTCTCATCGAACTCCTGATCACTTGAAAAGATTTTGGTTAGATCCCAAGTCAATGTTTCAGGCAGCTCTTCTCTTAATGGTAATTGGGTCGTTTCACTCATTCAATCCACTCCTTCTTTTGATCGTTCCGTTTCTATTCTCCTGACTGCAACCAAGAGTTCTAACAGGACAGCCGCTTGGTAAACCGTTCTGGTTCTCAGTTCCACCGTTGGCTGCTCCTGTTAATTTTAGCATAACTCCTAATTGTTTAACACCGAAAAAATTTCCAGATTGCCACAGCTCCTATTTGGATTCCATAGGCTCATCCATTGTATAAACGACAACATTCATCAAAAAAAGCAGAAAAAATCACCTGCTCTTCGATCATCGGAAATGACCATTCTTCTTTGTATCGCTTTACTTCTTGCTGCCATCGAGCAAAATGCAGAGATCGTGTTCCTTCTCTCGTCTTTTCGAACAGCAGTCGGTAAAAAAAGACAGATTCTCTGAAATAAAAGAAGAATCGGCTCTCTTGGTAGATCCAGCTGGATAAATAGAGAAGATGATTTCCTTGAAGATAGCATTGTCCCTGTACCTGTAAGACACGTTTTTGCTTTCGGTATAATTGCTGCTGCAGCCATGCCTTCAGGTTTCTTTTTTTAGATAAGAAAACTTCTTCGTAACTATCGATATTTCCACTCAAGATGTTTTTTAGTCCACTGCTGAAAAACGACCATGATGTACATCGGAAATCAAGTCTGCCAGTCACGGTTTCTTCCACATGGTGGATCAGCCTCAGCTGCTTCGTCTTAGCATCTGCTTGCCAAAAATGAAGACCTCTTTTTTCATTATAAGAGCAAAAGCTTTTCTCTATTTGACGCAGCTGGTTCTGCTGAAAAAAAGCCGTGCCCAATATCCACCAGTCGAGATAGTTGTTCGCTGAATAATTCTGTGTCCTTTCCAAGAATCTAAGATACGGCAGATCAGAACATTGAATTTCCAAGACAAGTCGGCCACTCAGAAGATCTGGTCTTTGACGCAATCCCGGTAAATAGGCTTCTAAGGCAGCAGACATTCCTGAGGCCATCAGCCATTCATAAAAAACTCCTTTCAAGTACAAATGCTCTTGTGACTCTGCTTCACTGAAAGTGGTGCAGTTTGCTTGTTTTCCGTGTGAAAAGTGTGCTCGTTTCTTTTTTCCCTTCTTCAGCCATACATTTTCTTGGCAAGCTGGACAGATATATTTTCTGTTTTTCTCTGCTTTTTGCGCAAAACAATGTACGCCTTGTTCATCTATTGCAATCAGCATTTTCTCCCCTCCATAATCAATTACGCTAGAATGATGGAAAATGATGAAACAAAGCTAAAAAAGAAGGAAAAATGTGGCTATCGGAGTTCTTTAAGGGAAGAATCATGCAAAAAAAGAGGTTGTGACAGAAGTGATCAGCTTCAAGAAATAGGAAAGAAGCTGCGACAAGTCTTTTGTCACAGCTCCCTTCTCTTCTTATACAAAATAAAACCTTGTCCGCTCGATCGCATTTCGCTCCATTAGACACTGTCCATATTCATTCAGGCTCTCAGGCGTACGATCGCTTTTCTCAGCAAATTCCAGAATTCGGGCAATTTGATTTTCGACATCTTGCTGATTGAGATTCTCCATCCAAAAATGAACGACTAGATAGTAACGACCTTCTAACAAATACAAGTCTGACCAAGCAGATTCCAATTCGACGTCACTCGCTAATTGGATCATCTGTTCAAAATTTTCAAAAGCAAAAATTGCTTGATGTTCTTTTTCTTCAAACAGAGTGTCAGAAACCTCGTCTTCTGCATCTGTTTCATTGCTGATGATCTGCTGACGGAGAAATTCACTCACATCGTCCGAATCCACAGTTGCATCATCTGTCTGGGTCATTTCCTCATCAGGCAAGTTCTTACTGATAAAGAGCTCTAAGCCATCTCCCTTTGGCAAAACTTGGAAAGTGACAGCTTCGCTTCCTCGGAACTCCTCTTCGATATCCACTTCTTCCAGAATACTGTAAAAGAAATTCTCGATCTCTTTATGATTACCTAGTAAATCTAAAAATGAGACACCGCGTTCTTCTAAATCTTCATGACCGATCAGTACACGTATCGTATTCTCATTGATATGTTCCATTTCCATTTTGCTACACCTCACTTTGCCGCAACGATCAATATAAATTCATTGTAGCGAAATAAGAGTAAATGTAAAGAAAAAAAATCGTCGATGAAGCGAAACCAACACATTTCCACTATAGGTTTCGCTAAGTGTGCCGCCAATCGGCAGAACAGGTAATAACTTGAATCAACCACCGTCAAAAGCAAAAAATGATTATTTGAAATAACTCCTATTCCCATCCTTTTGGCGAGTTCATGTACATTCCATCAGAGGATCGATTTCTTCATTTTCTCCTATGTAAACAAAAAACCCAGAAAAACTATTAAAAAGCAGTTTTTCTGAGTTTCAACTTTTCTTCTATAGTCCAGCCATCAATTGTGCCTGGCGTAATTCTAACTGACGAACATCACGTGGTAAGAATCGACGGATTTCATCTTCATTGAACCCGACTTGCAGACGTTTGTCATCGATCATGATCGGACGACGTAGCAATCCAGGATTATTCTGAACAAGTTCCAGCAGTTCTTGTAAAGGCAGATCATCTAAATCCATGTTCAATTTCTGGAAAACTTTCGAACGTGTGGAAATGATTTCTTCTGTTCCATCTTCTGTCATTTGCAAAATTGCTTTTAACTCTGAACTATTCAACGGTTCTGAAAAAATGTTGCGTTCAACAAATGGTATTTGATGTTCTTGCAACCACGCACGAGCCTTTCTGCAGGAAGTACAACTTGGGGAAGTATATAGTGTTAACAACGTGCACCACTCCTTTTCGTGATAATCATCACATTTTTGTAACAGAAGATCATTATAATCTCCTATCTGTTCCTATTATACATAATCAACTTTTAAATAGCTAGCTTTTTTCATAATTTTTTTAAAAAAAATGAAAGTTATCTAAGGTTTATATTCCGTAAAAACAGCATTCTAGCTATATTCCAAAATATAAAATTAGAGTTTTCAAATCTAATTCAAATTTTAGCACGTAATTAAACAGCATAAAAAACTGTACTATTATTTAACCTGAAAAAACAAATGAAACCGGATTCTTAAGAATTTTTATGTTTTTTATTTCCTTATATACAAAATATGAGCGGTATTGCAACAGCCTTTCCACCATAGTATAACGCTTATTCTATCTGTACTAAGAATCTAAATATGCCAAACAATGATTGTTAAACGAAAATGATTTTAAAAAAAAATCTAAAATAACGTTATTTTATATTTTTTTAGTTATATTCACTCTGTATTAAAAAAACAGATGGTTTGCAAAATACCGAGATATTGCATTAAAAATACCATTTGCGTTCTCTCTTATGATGATTAATTTGTTCATCAAACTTTGGTATTCACATCATTTTTAGTGAAAAAAACTGAAAGTGACAATCCTTATTCTGACAAGGAATCAGAAATATAGTAAGAAAAACCTTTATTTATCAGCGTTTCTAAGTGTTTTTTTCTGATACAATAGTCAAGGATTTGTGAAAAAACCAATGAAAACCGAAAGGCGTGTAAAATTTTGATTAAATCAGTTGTGTTTGATGTTGATGATACCATGTATGATCAGCAACAACCATTTCGTAATGCGGTAAAACGAGTCGTACCGCTTGTTTCAGATGAAGATATGCATCCTCTTTATATCCGTTTCCGCCATCATAGCGACGAGAATTTCCCTAAAGTCATGGCTGGCAGCTGGACTTTGGAATATATGAGAGCACATCGGATCAGCCAATCCTTAAAAGATCTGGACTATCCGCATATCACAGAAGAAGAAGGGCTTCGTTTCCAAGAGGTCTACGAAGAAGAACTCGATAATATCTGTCTTCATGAAGAAGTGAAGAAAACATTGGATTACCTAAAAGAAAAACAAGTTTCATTAGGGATTATCACAAACGGTCCTACTGATCACCAAACAAAAAAACTAAACCAGCTCCAATTGGCCAACTGGATACCTGTCGAACACATGCTTGTCTCTCAAGCGACCGGCTTCCAGAAACCGGAAAAAGAGATTTTCCAGCTAGCTGAAAAAGCATTCAATATGCACCCTTCTGAAACACTTTATGTAGGCGATAACTACGACAATGACGTCTTAGGCGCCAAAAGTGCAGATTGGAACGCATTATGGTTCAATCACCGCGAGCGCAGGATCGAAGGAACCTCCATCTGTGACATCGAGATCACTTCGTTCGACCAGCTATTAGAAACGATGCAGGCTATTTTTGCGTAGTCTCACTCGAAGCAACTAGAAAAAGCATGAAATTTGAAGTATACATAACAGTTAGATGTCAGATACTCAAGTTCCATGCTTTTTTATTATTCTTCCAATTCACCCACACTCAGAATCAGTCGAATATCTTCTTCGGTCAATTTCGTCAACTGTTCTTCATTTCCCTGGATGACTTTTTGGAACAATTCGCGTTTTTCCTGCTGCAAGGAATTCATCCGCTCTTCAATCGTTCCTTCTGCGATCATACGCCATACTTCTACTACGTTCTTTTGCCCGATCCGATGCGCACGTCCAGCTGCTTGCTCTTCGATCGCCGGATTCCACCACAGATCATATAAAATAACGGTGTCAGCACCTGTCAGGTTCAAACCTGTACCTCCTGCTTTCAATGAGATCAGGAAAACATCTCTTTCTCCATCATTGAACGCATCTACCATAGTCAAGCGATCTTGTGGTTTCGTACTTCCTCTTAAATAGAAGGTACTCAGACCTAATTCTGCCAGTTCTTCTTGTAAGATCGTCAGCATCCCTGTGAATTGAGAAAACAAGAGGACTCGCCGATTGTTTTCTTTTGCGGCAACCAAGAGATCCTTCACCTGCTCCAGTTTTCCAGAACCACCTTGGTAATCATCGATAAACAAGCGAGGATCACAGCAGATTTGTCTCAACCGCGTCAATCCAGCTAAGATCCCGATCCGATTCTTTTTGAAGGCTTCAGAATCCATAGAAGAGATTTCTTCGCGCATTTGACGTAAATAAGCCAGATAGACTGTTTTCTGCTCTTCTGTCAAAGCAGAATAAAGATTCATCTCTGTTTTTTCCGGTAAATCTTTCAGTACCGTTTGTTTGTCGCGACGCAAGACGAATGGACGGATCATTTGCGCGATCTCTTCGGTTGAGAGTTCTCTGAATCGTGTCCGGTTAGGAAAGAACCCTGGCATGATCGTTGCAAACAGCGACCACAGCTCTTCAAGATTGTTCTCGATCGGTGTTCCACTCAAAGCAAAGCGCTGCGGGATACTTAGCTCACGGAGTGCCTGTGCTGTTTTTGTGCTGCTGTTTTTCACCATCTGCGCTTCATCAAGGATCAGATACTCAAGGGCTTGCTGCTGATAATCAGCCAGATCTTGTCTCAGACTGGCGTATGAAGTCACTCGGATATCCGCTTCTCGAGAGAGCAGTTCTTCACGCTCTTTTTTGTTTCCGTTGATGACCTGGATACTTAAAGAAGGTGCGAATTTCTTCACTTCTGCCTGCCAGTTGTAGATCAGACTAGCCGGTGCCACGATCAATGCTGAGAGGTTTCCCTTTTCTTCTTTTTCCGATAACAAGAATGCGATCGTCTGCAAGGTCTTTCCTAAGCCCATCTCATCTGCTAAGATACCGCCGAATTGATAATGTCCTAGCATCTTCAGCCATTGGAACCCCTGTTTCTGGTAGTCCCGCAAATCAGCATGCAGTCCTGTTGGTAATTCTGCCTGATAGCTTTCCGGATGGATCAGATCCTGGACCATTTTGTTGAATGAGTCACTGAATGTCGCTTTACTTCCCGCTAATTTGTCTTGAATGATCAATCCCTGGTTTTTAGGAACATGGATAGTCCCTGAATCAGAATGGAGTGATTCACGAAATTGCTGCAGGATTTGGCTCGTCTGCTGGAATTCTTCGGAATCAAAAGACAGGACTTGACCGTTTTCCAAAGTATAAAAGGCATCATTTCTCAACAGACTGCGCAATACTTGGTCGATTTCCTGTTCCTCGATCCCTGTGACATCGAATCGGATATCTAGCCAAGAACCGGTTTCTGCTACTTCCAATTGCGGCTGGTGTTTCTGAGCATCCAAATAGAGTTCACGCAGTTTCTTGCCGATACGCACTTCACCAAACTGACGGAACACGGATAATTCTGTACGGAAAAATGCATATAACTCCTCGCCGCTTGGCAGGTCCCGTTCATAGCCAGTCTCATTTTTCTGATAGCGATACATCCGGAATAACTCAAGGACTCGTTTTTCTTGTGCTTTGTCTCTCAGGACTTCAGAAGAATTTTCCGGTATGATCTCATGTCTGCTATCTGTCGAATAAGTGACCTCGCCATACACAAAATTGATGCGTGCTTGTATCTTCCCTTTTGATTTCCGAAAAAAGAAGACGAACTCGACAGGGACATCGGATACTTCTGCATTCACTTCATCGTCAATGGACACTTCACCAATCTCTGACAATAAAGGAACGATCTCTTTGAATAAAGATGACAATTCCGCTTTATCAAATGATACTTCCGGCGCTTCAAACCTGCGCATCAGCTGTTTCCAAGTCAGATAGACAGCTTGTTGGTGTTTCGTCATGTGATAGAAGGTGCCATGGATCATCCCCCACTGATAATGCGTCAGAAACAGCTCGAAGTCATTCGTTGCTTGGAGAAGATAGCGGTCTGCTTGTTTCGTTATCTCGAATAGCAACGGCTTCTCTTTTTCCGAAAACTGGATTCCCTGATATGTTTGCTCGTTTATATGGACTTGAAGACGAGTAGTCTGATTCATTTGACTAAGTAACGTTTGAGCCTGTTCGACTGGAAGCAGCAGATATCGTTTATCTAATTTTCCTTTTACCTGCAGGCCGTTTGCACCTAATAGGAGCTGAGTCTGTGCACAGCCGGCCAGATTCATCAAGATCTCCTGATCCTCACTCTGGAACGCCCGTCTGTCTAGACGGAACTGGTATTGCTTATTCACTGTGTAGACTTCATTTTCCGTATAGGCTTGTAAGAATTCAACGATATTTTTGACGATGTAGGTTTTTTTCGGTGTTTCCAAATAGCCGATCCGAAAATAGACAGCCAGAATCGACAGCTCCGGATGGTAATGATTCGTCTCGATCGTCTCTACCTGATATTCGATGACCAAAGGCTGGATCGCTTGCGGCGAACTTTGGACTTGCAGTCGGGAAAAACCTTTCGTCAAAATTTCGCCTTCACTGCTTTTTTTCACTGGTTCTAGCGCAGGCTGATCATTTTTCATGATCCTCGAAACATTTTTTGAGCGCAGATACAGTTCAACTGCGACTGTGTGTTTACAATAATGATGTTCTTCCCAATACGGACACTGACAAAAATCCACTTCTTTTGCTGTCCCGTCTAAATCGACCATGTATAACTCGCTACCCAAGACTTCTGCATGCCACACTTTTTCTTCTTGGTCAGGGACAACCGATAACACTCGGCCTTCTTGCAAGTATTTGCGCCCGCGTGCGATGACTTTTTCTGGAATACTCCATTTCATAGTTATCAATCTCCCTTTTTATCCAAGATGATAGCGCACTTTGCTTTGTCCGCTACCTTCTGTCTCAATTCTTATTTGTTGTAAAATACGTTCTTTCAGTTCTCTTACATGACTGATGATACCGATCATTCTACCTTCATTTTCGATGGTTTCCAATGCTTCCATGGCCATTTCCAGTGCTTCTTCATCCAAAGAGCCAAAGCCTTCATCGATGAATAAAGCTTCAATCGTCACACCGCCTGTTTGTGTTTGGATCACTTCTGCCAAAGCTAGAGCCAGCGAAAGAGCCGCAATAAAACTTTCTCCACCTGACAAGGTATGCGCGCTTCGCGTCATTCCGGCCTCATCATCATAAACATTGATCTCCAACCCTGTTTTTCCACGATAGCTCCCGACCGTCTCTGCCAATTCAAATTGATACCGATTTTTCGTCAGGCGCTGCAGATGCTCATTGGCGACTTGTAACACTTCCTGGAGATAAACTTGTAAGACATATCGTTCCAAGCTTGTTTTCCGAGGGTTTTCTCCATTGATTGTTTGCGAGAGCTGCTGCATCTGTATCAATTCATCTAACTGCTGCTGGCTAGCTTGATAGATCGCTGCAAATTCCTGATAGATCTTTTGGTTGCTTTCTTTTTGTTCTTGCAGTTTATATACTCTTTCCTGCTGTAAGTTGACTTCTTCTCTGATCATATCCAGCTGACTACTCAATTGTTCCATATCCTGTGTTTCTTCTTCGAAATGCACATTTTCTAATTGACTCAACCGAGTAGCAGTGACTAAAGCATCTTCGTGATAACGAGCAACTGCTTTTACTGCTTCTTCATAATACGCTTGCTGCTGGCCAAACGTGCAGATCTCCTCTTGTGTCGAAAAACGAGTCTGACTACTTAGCTGTTCTTCGATTTTCTGCTGTTCTTTTTGTATTTTCACCGCAGCTTTTTCTTGCTGTAGATGAATCGATTGCAGTTGGGCTTCTAGGACTTGTACTTGTTGGTTGAGCTCTGTTCCTGCGGCTGTTTCGTTTGCCAGCTGTCTGGTTTTCACTTCTACCTGCTGTGCCAGCTGTTGTGCTTCTTCTTCCAATGAATCAGCCTGCTGGTCATTCAGTTGGCGATTCAACCCTTGGATCTCTCCTTGTGCACGTTGCAGCTGTTCATTGATTTCTGCCAGTTGTTTTTCCTGATTACTCAATGTCAGCTCAATCTCAGCGATCTCTTGGGTGATACTCAGATGTTGTGTTTCAGCTTCTGCAAATTCGCGTATACGCTCGTCCAGCGACTCTTCGATTTTCGTAAAAGAGACCGTCAGATCGTCCGCTGCTGCAAACAAGAATTCCTCGTTGATTTTCGTTTTCAATTTCTGCTGATAGCGATCTGCTTCTACTTGAAGATCTTTCATATGTTCCTTCAGCGTAAGAAGCTGCTGTTGGAGTTTTGCTTCGTCTGCTTCTTTTCTTCCAAGTTCTTGAGAAGTTCGTTCAACCGCTGTTTCAGCCTCAGCCAATTGCTGCTCTACTGCCGTTATTTCTTCCTGATTTGGCTGTTCATGGATTTTTTGAACATTGGGATGTTCGACTGAACCACATACCGGACAAGGCTCTCCAGGAACTAAAAGGAGCGTGAGACGTGCGATCTGCTGTTTTGCCCATTGGCTTTTCAGCTGTACGACTTGTTGTTTCTGTTCTATCAACAATCGTCTGCTGTTGGCTATTTTCTTACTGGTTTTTTCCAGCTGATCATTGCATTGGTTCCTTTCACTAGCCGCTTTTTCCTGCTGTTTCTGGATCTCTTTCCAACTTTTTTGTACCTGCTGCAGTTTTTCATAGGCAAAACGATCTTTTTGCAGCTGCTCTTTTCCTGATAATACTTGTTCGATATGTCCCAGTTTTTTCTGCCAATTTGTCAAGCTCTGACGGAGTTGTTGCCTTGTTTCCTGTTTTTCTGCTTGCTGTGTTTCCAGATGGCGGATCGTTTCTTGCTTCTTCTGCCATTCTTTTGCGATTGGGATCAAGGTCTGCTTCATTTGTAACGCTTCACTGAGTTGTTTGACAGTTGATTGCTGAGCCAGTCTTTCTGGTTCTTTCTTCTGCCATTCTCTATAGGCAAGGAGGAGCTGTGCGAGTTGTCTCGAATATTCTTCGTGACTTTGGCTCAATTCTTCTTGTTCTTTTTCGTATTCCTTCTTACGTGTGATCGGCTCAATCAACTTCTGTGTAAATTCATAATACCCAATCCAGCGTTTCTTTTCCTCTATTTCGCTTTTCTGATCGGCTAATTCTTGCTGTTTTTGTAAAAGCTTTGTTTTTTCTTCTTGTTGTTTTTGAAGTGATTCAAAGCGGTAATACGCGATTTCAAGCTGTTTTTGCGCCGATTGCTGTTTCTTTAGCGATTGCTTTTCTTCTTCGATCTGCTTTTCGATCGTCAGCTGTTCGTTTTCCCATTGAGCTAGTACAGCATCAAACCCTAGATCATCATCCGCAGAAGCCTCATCGTCAAGGAAAACAAACCGTTTTTGAAGTGAGTATAATGCCTGTTCCAGATGATCCAGTTTCTTTTGCTGATTCTTCGATTTTTCTTTCAGCCGTTCATTGAACTGCTGGAAGAAATGCGTCCCGAAAAGATTTCGTAGAACGATCTCTTTATCACTACTTGAAGAAACGAGGAAATTTCGGAATTCTCCTTGCGGTAGCAAGACGATTTGCGAAAACTGCTTGGCATCGAGATTCATCATTTCTCTAATCAGTTGATCTGCTTCACTTCGTTTCGTGAATTGTTTGAGTTCTTTTCCTTTTTCATCAAAGATCGTCAGTGTTACCTTGGCTGCCTGTTTCCTGTTGCCTTCGCCTTTTCGCTTCGCTAACAGCTGTTCCGGTTTTCGTTCGACTTCATAATTCATTTTTTGATGCTCAAAAGAAAAGATCACACTCGTTTCTTCTTCCGGCGTAGCAAAGAGCGAGCGCATTTCTTTTCCAGAACGCAGTTTGCCAGATGTTTCACCGAACAGCGCATAAGTCATCCCGTCAAAAATCGTGGTTTTTCCAGCGCCTGTCTTCCCGCTGATCAAAAAAAGCGGTGCTTCGGTCAAACGTGAAAAATCAATGGTCTCATCGATAAATGGGCCAAAGTTTTTAAGTCGTAATTTTTTTGGTTTCATGATTGATCATTCCATTTCCGTGAGTTCTTGCAATGTTTCTCCAAGCCATCTTTGCTGATTCTCGGTCAGTTGTTCTTGCGTCATCTCAGTGAAGAAGACTTCTGCTAATTTTTTCGGATCTTTCATTTCGATCGTTTTCTGTCTTTTTTTCGTCAATTTCTGTCGCCCATTTGCCCGCTCAACACCGAGTATCCGAGGATAGATTTTTCGAAGCTGATTCATCATGTTCGGGATGATCGTTCGATCCGTCAAGTAGATCTGGAGATAATTTTCCCGATCCAGTGTTTGATAGAACATCGGATCAAGTAGCTCCTTGAAACTTGCTGTCACTTCTTCGATCTCATGGACAGGTGTTAGTTCACGAAATCCTAAAGATAGCTCATCTTCCAGATCCACGATCCACACGCCTTTTTTCTGATGGATCTCTGAAAGTGAAAATTTCAATGGTGAGCCACTGTAACGTGCGTTTTCCTGTTTCAATGCGGCTTGATTGTGTAAATGACCTAATGCCACGTAATCAAACGGCTCCAGGAGATCTCCTGGGACGGCATCCAACCCGCCAACTTCGATCTTTGTTTCTGAGTCTGATTTCACACTTCCTGAGACAAAAAAATGGCTGACCAGTACTTGTTTTTTCTTCGGATCAAACGTTTCCTGCATTTTTGTAACGACTCGTTCCATCGCTTGCTGGATGGTTCGGATCGTGTCATCTTCAAAATAGATTCTAGCTGCGATCGGTTCAAAATAAGGAAGGAGATAGAACTGGATCCCTTTGAATTCCACGGGTTCAAATGCTTCCGCAAAACGAGTACGCAAAAAATAATTGGAGTGGCAGAACCACGGCGTACCTGCTGAAAGCCGGATACTGCTGTCATGATTGCCGGATATGGCAAAAATCGGGAATCGTTCATCCAAGTTCCACTTGATCATCAGCTGATTGAACAACTCGATCGCATCTACTGACGGAACACTGCGATCGTAAAGGTCTCCTGCTATGACGATCGCATCTACTCGTTCTTCCTTTGCAATCTCTAAAATATCAGAAAGTACCTGTTCGTGGTCTTTGATCAAATCATAGCCTTGTAATTTTTTTCCGATATGCCAATCGGCTGTATGTAAAAAGCGCATCTACTCACCTCAAAAATGTCTTTCTAATTATTATAACACTTTGAGTAGCTACATGACACCTGTGATCATTTTTACTTTTTAAGAACACAAACAAAGAAACGAGAGCGGACATCTTCATCCTCCCTCGTCTGGTCTTCCAATAACAAAAAACAACTGTGTTTTCTTGCTTCTCTTTTTTATTGTTTTTTCTTTACTTCATATTTGAAATTCGGATCTACTTCTTTGTCTAATCGATCAAATGCAGCTTGTGTGCGGCGTTCGATTTCTGCTAATCCTTCTTTATCCGTTTTCTTGATATCCGACAGATCGATCGGTTCCCCGAATCGGACAGTGACTCTTTTTCGCTTGAACAGATCCCCAAGTGTCAGTGGCCCTTGGTAAACAGCAGGAACGACTTTCGCTTTAGACATCCTGGAAATCAGTGCCATTCCGCCTTTTAGCTCGGTTGCGTGTCTGGTCCCGCTTGGAAACATGATCAAACTTAAATTGCTGGATTTCAAAATCTTGACGGGTGTTTTGATGACACTTGGCCCCGGATTATCTCTTTTGACAGGAAAAGCATTCGAGTGCGTCAAAATAAATCGCAGAATCGGATTTTTGAACAGCTCTTCTTTTGCCATGAAGCTGAATTCTTTAGGTGACGCAGCTACAGCTAGATATAAGGGGTCCCACCACGTACGATGTGGCGCAACCAGTATGTAATTCTCATCTTGCGGTAATACTTCTTTATTTTCATAGTGGGCATTTCCGTTGACTAAAGCTAACAAGAAACGGACGATCCCTCGCATTATTCGATAAAACATAGTCTCTTCCTTTCTTCCTTATGATATAGTATGCCTAAAAAATTCTCGCTTGACAAGTCACCTTGGTTCTTTTTAATAAAAATAGTATAATACAACCGACTAGTTTTTTCATTTTGGAGGGAGTACATGCTTCACGAAGACGAACGAATCGATCAATTATACGCAGAAGATATCAAAATCATTCAAAGCGCTCAAGTATTTTCTTTTTCATTAGATGCTGTGTTACTCGCTCATTTTGCCCGCGTGCCGAAAAAAGGACAGATTGTGGATCTTTGTGCCGGTAATGGTGCGGTAGGTCTTTTCCTAAGCAAACGAACACGTGCAGCGATCGATGCGATCGAGCTGCAGCCACGCTTGGCAGACATGGCTAGACGCAGTGTTTCGCTCAATCAACTGGATGATCAGATGACCGTCCACACGCTTGATCTGAAAGACAGTTTGTCCGTTGTCCGACATAATTCTTGTGATCTAGTCGTATGCAATCCCCCTTACTTCAAAGGATTGCCGACTAGCAAAAAAAATCCGAATGAACACTTGGCAATCGCCCGACATGAAATCCATACGACCTTAGAACAAGTGATCGATATTTCCGCAAAACTTCTGAAAACGAATGGCCGTTTCGCCATGGTCCACCGTCCGGACCGTTTCTTGGAGATCCTCACTGTCATGCAGGCTTGTCATATCATGCCAAAACGTGTGCAATTTGTTTATCCGAAAGAAGGAAAAGAGGCAAATATTTTGCTGATCGAAGGAATCAAAGAAGGAAAAACCGATGGCTTCAAAATCGCACCGCCACTTCTTACTTACGATAAAAATGGCGAGTACACGCCAGAGGTCCGAGAGATGCTCTATGGCAAATGAACATTACTTTTATGTCTTACATTGCAAGGATCAGACGTTTTACGGCGGTTATACGACAGACCTAGCTAGACGACTAGCAGAACATAACAGTGGCACCGGTGCTAAATACACTCGTCTTCAAAAAAGACGTCCCGTTGAAATGATCCATGCTGAAGTCTTTTCGACGAGAAGTGAGGCCACCAAAGCAGAGTCAGCCTTCAAGAAGCTGACACGCGTTCAAAAAGAGCGCTATTTAAACACGCATCCAACTTGTCCACTACCAGAGAATTGATTTGTTTTTTCTCTATATCGGCGAACAAAAAAAGATTCAGACAAACCAGTAACAGTGTTTGTCTGAATCTTTTTGACTTTTCGTCAACTTGCCTAGATAGATTCTTCTCATGGTTCGATCGAAATCCATCATCCATTGAACGAAGAAGCCAATCTTTTTACTACGAGTTTTATTGTTCTGAGCCACTCATTTCATCATTTGCAGCGTTACTCGTCGTTGTTTTGACCGTTTGCTTGTTGCTAGAACTTCCACCTAATAGTGCTTCACTCACTAAATGAACGTAATGAGTCATTCCTTCTGGATTCGGATGTACCTGATCATCGTAGAACCACTCACTATGACCGTTGCTGTAGCTATACCAGTCGATCAGTGTCATGTTATCGTATTTCTTCGCCATTTGCTCAAGCATCGCATTGACGTCATTTTGCCAGCGTTTTGTCGGAACGCGGACATTGACCCAGTACACTTTTCGATCGCCGATTGCATCCATTACGCTATCAAATTGATCTTCTGAGAACGAACCATTCGTTCCAAGCCCGATCAGCACGGTATCTTTCAGTAGTTTTTGTTTTTTCAAGTCTTCGATATAAGGGACACTTGCGTATAATTGCCGCCCAACGTCTCCATCTACAACTACTTTTGGATAAAGTTCCTGTAGATCAGTTGCTGCGTCCAGCATCACAGAGTCACCAAAAGCTGTTAACTCCAGTTTCTGTGCTTTGTTTCCTTGTGCCTTCGTCAAATCATATTTGTCAAGGATCGTTTGATCGACGGTACTTGTCACGTTCTCTGAATTTTTTTTGCTTTCTTCTGCCAGTTTCTTGCTTTGTGCGATTTTTTCTTGCAACTGCTTCTGGTCTGCAGTCACTGCATTTTTAGGTGCCGTGACAAAACCGACTAAAGCAACGACTGTAATCAGCGTACCAGGGATGACCCATGGTTTTTGTCTGCTGACAATCGGCTTTTGGAACCAGCTCTTGATTGTCTTAAATGTCTGGCTGTAGTCAAAACGAGCAAGCGGACGTTCGATATAGCGGTAAGAAAGCTCGCTGATGATCAGGATCAAAGAGATCTCAATGATCGTATGGAGCAAGACATGGTCTGCGATATCGGATACTTTCGCTTCGTAAAAAATCATTACGGGGAATTGATATAAATAGATCCCGTAGCTTCGTTTACCGATCCAAGTGAAGACCGGATTTGTCAGCCAACGATTCAAACTAGCGCCAGGATGAGCTGTAACAGCTACTAAGACGACGCAGAATAGACTGACAAGAAGCATTCCGCCGTAGTAAACAAAGCTGTAATGATCATCTAGCAAAAAGAAACTGAGGATCAAAGCGGCTAAGGAAACCAGTCCAGCGCTATTCAACACCCGCTTCGCCTGCTTCGGAATATTTTCCTTCAATCGCGTACTTGGCCAGACAAACGCAAGAGCGCTTCCCATCCATATCGAAAACAAGCGTGTATCCGTCCCATAGTAAATTCTGGTCGGATCTCCACCTGGCGTATACATGATCATCATCAAAACAGCAGAAGCCATCGCTGTCCCCAGAACTGTGTAGAAAATCCACTTGCGTTTACGGACAAAAACCATCAGTAAAACAAACAGCGGCGGCCAAATCAAATAATTCTGTCCTTCGACCGCTAAGGACCATATATGTGTGAACGGCGATTCGTTGGCAAATCGATCAAAATAAGATAACCCGTTATTGATCTGCCACCAGTTGTTGACATAAAGCAGACTACTGACAACGACGCCTCGAAGATTATTCAATAACCCTCGTTGGAACAATGTGATGTATGCAGAAGCAGTGACTAGAAGAAACACCAGCCCCGGATAAAGTCTTTTCATCCGTCGAACATAAAATTGCCAAATATTGATCTTTCCATTTTGTTCCCATTCCTGTCGAAGCAGGTCAGTGATCAGATAACCTGACACCACGAAAAAAATCGGAACGCCCAAATAGCCGCCTTTCATACTGGTTGGCAAAAGATGGTATAAGATCACACCAACTACGGCTAAAGAACGAATACCATCAAATCCGGTGATGTAGCGGCTTTTTTTCAACCTTTTTTGTTTTTCCATTCAATATTCCAACTTTTCATAAACTTTTTTCATTCGTAATATACGAGTATTAAGTGAAAATAGCAAGTAAAACTTTGTCATTTCTTTACTACTTTTTTCTATCATCCCATAATTTTTAAAAAATGAACATATTTTTTCTTAACTTTAAGAAATTTTCAAATTTAGATACGGTAATTTCTGTTGACAGAGACACTTTGATAGAAAAAAGCTGCAGACAAACAAATGTCTGTCTACAGCGATGTCCTCAGTAAACTTTGTTCTTTGACTTTTAGATACCATCTTCATAAAATCGTCCAAGAATCTGGACGTTTTCAGCAATGCTAACGAACGCTTGCGGATCAGAAGCTTTCATCGCCTCTCTTAGCAAAGGCAACTCATATCGTGTAACAATAGTCATCAGGACGGTCTGCTTATCGTGTTTATAAGCCCCTTCCGCTTCATTGATGATCGTGATCCCCCGGCGCATGCAATTCTGGATCTCATTTACTACTTTTTCCGGATGTTTCGTAACGATCATCACTTGCATTTTCTTTTGCTTAGTATAAACAACATCTGTTACTTTCCCGCTGACAAAGATCGACAGCGTACTGTAAAACATATATTGCCAACCAAAAAGAATCCCTGCAACGAACACGATCAGTGCATTGAAGTAAATCGAGATGGAGCCGATCGATTTACCTGTTTTTTTGCGGATCGTGATACTGACGATATCCAATCCTCCTGAGGATAATCCGTTCCTCAAAGCTAATCCGATCCCTAATCCCATCACAGCTCCGCCAAATAGCGCGCAGATGATCGGGTCTGTCGAAAGGACCGTTTCCGGAAGGATGTGGATACATAACGATGTAAGCGTGACTGTGATAAATGTAAATATCGTGAATTTTTTCCCTATCTTTAACCATGCAAGAACAAACAAAGGGATATTCAGCAAGTAAAGCGTTGTCGATACTGGTACTTCAAAGCCGATCAGCGACTTGGATAATGTCGTCAAGATCTGCGCTAGACCAGTGATTCCACTTGAATAGATGTGTCCTGGCTGATAAAAGAAATTCAATGCAACCGATGCGATAAGTGCATAAACAATAGATACCGAAAGTTTGGTCGTATAATCATGGTAAGCCCAATTTTCGAAAGTTTTTTTCATGAAAAAGCCCCGCTTCATATGTTATGGCTTCATTATAAAGTGTTTTTCAATTAAATCAAGATGACAGAAGAGTCTATAATCTAAAAATCCTGCGAAGAGATCAGAGGATGCCTCGTATGATCTCTTCACAGGTTTCAATGACAGTTTTTACAGTGAGAATAAAATTTATGCCAAATTTATAGAAATGGCCTACCCACGAAGTATTTCTCATTTGTATGAAGTCATGAAGAATGCAAGTGAGTCGCTGTCTTCTATTCTTCTACACTTGTCACATCGATATTCAATTCGAACAGTTGCAGAGGCGATACTAGACTTGGCGCATCGCTCATGACATCCGCTGCTTTACCGTTTTTAGGGAAAGCGATCACTTCACGGATATTGTCCTCACCGGCAAGAAGCATAGCAAAGCGATCCAATCCCAAGGCGATACCACCGTGTGGAGGGAAACCGTAATCTAACGCTGTCAGCAAGAATCCGAATTGTTCTTCCATTTGTTCTTTTGTGAATCCTAGTGTTTCAAGGACTTTTTCTTGCAGTTCGCGCGTATGGATACGGATCGAACCTCCACCTAATTCATAGCCATTCAAGACGATATCATAAGCTTCCGCATACACTTTAGCAGGATCTTCTGCTAACAACGGTACGTCTTGTGCTTTTGGCATCGTGAATGGATGGTGAGCAGATACATAGCGTCCTTCTTCTTCAGAATATTCAAATTGTGGCCAGTCAGTGATCCATAAGAAATTGAATTTCGATTCATCGATCAAGCCTAATTCTTTTGCAAGACGTGTACGAACTGCACCTAATGCGGCTGCAACAATTTCTTTTTTATCTGCACCGAACAATAACAGGTCGCCTGCTTTCGCGTCAGTTGCTTGAATGATCGCTTCTGCATGTTCTCCCATAAATTTAGCGATTGGTCCTTTCAATCCGTCTTCTTCCACTTTCAGCCAAGCAAGACCTTTTGCACCGAATTGTCCGACATATTGACCTAAATGATCCAAGTCTTTACGAGAATAACGGCTAGCAGCACCTTTTGCATTCAATGCTTTGACGACACCGCCATTTTCCAAAGCCATCTGGAACACTTTGAATTCCACTTCTTTGACCGTGTCGCTCAGATCGATCAATTCCATATCAAAACGTGTATCTGGTTTGTCGCTACCGTAACGCGCCATTGCCTCATCATAAGACATACGTGGAAATGGCAATGTCACATCGATTCCGCGGACATCTTTCATCACCTTGGCGATCAATCCTTCTGTATATGTCTGGATTTCTTCAGCAGTCAAGAAAGTCGTTTCAATATCCACTTGTGTAAATTCAGGCTGACGATCGCCACGCAGATCTTCATCTCGGAAACAGCGGACGATTTGATAATAACGGTCGAATCCAGCATTCATCAATAATTGCTTGAATAGCTGAGGTGATTGAGGCAATGCATAAAAATGCCCTGCATGGATACGGGAAGGAACGAGATAATCACGTGCTCCTTCTGGTGTTGATTTGCCTAAATACGGTGTTTCGATATCTAAGAAATCATGGTCATCCAGATAATGACGGATCGCTTTTGTCGTATCATTTCTCAGTTTGATATTTTTTGTCATTTTTGGACGTCGCAAGTCTAAATACCGGTATTTCAAGCGGATCTCATCGCTGACAGACTGTTCATCTTCAATCGGGAATGGTGGTGTCTTCGCTTGGTTCAAGATCACGATCTCGCTTGCAATCACTTCGAAAGCACCAGTAGCCATTTTCGGATTCACTGCATTTTCGCCGCGATTTTTGACCACACCTGTTACTTCGATCACGTATTCACTGCGGCATTTGTCTGCCACTGCCCACGCTTCTTTATTGATTTCAGGATTGAATACGATTTGGACGATCCCTTCACGATCGCGCAAATCAATAAAGATCACACCGCCAAGATCACGGCGTTTTTGGACCCAGCCTTTTAACGTAACTGTCTGTTCTAATTGCTTATCGGAAATCAATCCGCAGTAGTTTGTTCTTTGTGCCATTTATTTCTTCCTCCTATTCAAATAAAGTCATTTCATCATAGACTTCATCGAAATGTTCATAGACTTCTTGTAATGGGAAACTTTGTTCTTTACGGCTAGCCATCGCTTTGACTGTGATCGTCTGATTGGCTAGTTCATCTTCACCGAGCACCAGCACTAACTTCGCATTGGCTTTATCGGCCGTCTTGAATTGTGCTTTCGCTTTTCGATTCATAAAATCCCGATCGGCAGAAAATCCGAAATTACGGATAGCTTGAACGACTTTCAATGCTTCGATATTGGTTTCTTCTCCAAGTGCAACAACGTAAGCATCTAGCTCGTTGAAAGCCGGGATCACTACTTCTTCTGCCTCCATTGTCAGCAGCAGACGCTCGATCCCCATGGCAAAACCAAAGCCGGGTGTAGCAGGTCCGCCCAACTCTTCGACTAGATTGTCATAACGTCCACCTGCACAAATCGTTGCTTGCGCCCCCATTTTCGGTGCATCGCTCATGATCTCAAAGATCGTGTGAGTGTAATAATCCAAGCCTCGGACCATATTGCTGTCGATTTCATAAGGGACTTCCAAAGCATCCAGCATCGCAACAACCGTATCAAAATGCTTTTGCGCAGTCTCACTTAAATAATCCAGGATAGATGGGGCATCTGCCACGAATTTTTGATCTCGTTTATCTTTGCTGTCGAGCACGCGTAACGGGTTTTCATGCAGACGGCGTTTTGAGTCTTCACTCAATTCTTCCTCGAAAGGAACAAGATAATCGATCAGCGCCTGACGATAAGCCTGACGAGTTTCTTTATCCCCTAATGAATTGATCACTAACCGAATCTGGGAGATGCCTAACTGTTTGAAGAAATCAAGTGCCATCACCATGCTTTCCACATCAGTCGCTGGGTTTTCTGAGCCGAATGCTTCTACACCGATTTGATGGAATTGGCGTAAACGCCCTTTTTGCGGACGTTCATAACGAAACATTGGTCCCATATAAAACGTTTTGAAAGGTTTGGCATACTCTGGTCCGAATAGTTTGTGTTCTACAAATGAACGGACGATCGGAGCGGTGCCTTCTGGACGAAGCGTGACATGCCGCTCGCCTTTGTCATAAAAATCATACATTTCTTTTGAAACGATATCTGTTGTATCGCCAACACTTCTAGAGATCACTTCATAATGTTCAAAAATCGGTGTACGGATCTCATTGTATTGGTAATCTCTGAATAATAAGCGTGCTGTCTCTTCGACAAATTGCCACTTTTCTGATTCACCAGGTAATATGTCATTGGTTCCTTTTGGTCTTTGGAAACTCATAATATTCTCTCCTTTTCTTGGCTATGTAAAAATAAAAAAATTCACCCTTGTCCAAAATGAACAAGGGTGAATGAAAAGTCATACACGGTACCACCTAATTTCGAAAGATTCCTCTTTCCTCTCACGAATAACGCTCGTACGCGGGACGGCTTTGCACTCGTCCATCTCCAGAGTGTCTTTTCAGTAACTAATCCCTTGAATCATTTCCAGCCACGATGATTCTCTCTTGTAAAGCATCAGGAACTTACTCGCTCTTTCATTGATATTTCGATATTACTTATAACCTACTAAAAACAGCTGGCAAAGTCAAGCAGAATCAGTATCTTTTTCATCCAAGAAACTTTTATCGCTGAGAAAGACGTTTTAGTTTGGCTTTTTATTTTTTTGTTTTAGACTAAAGAAAAAAGGAGGTAACAACTATGGCAGAAATAAGAATCGGACATTCACAAGTCTACGCAGAACAGCTAGGTCTAGGTGCAAATGCGGTGGACGGACATAACCTTTTTTCCAATCTGGAAGACGCAGTCGGAAAACAAGTCGTGCGAACAGCATTAGATAACGGTATCAACTTGATCGATACTGCTTACGCATATGGAAACGGGCGGTCTGAAGAATTGATCGGCGAAGTTTTGAAAGAAAAAGATTACGATCGTTCACGCATCATGATCGCAACGAAAGCTGCACATGTACCAAACGAAAAAAGAACATTCGATAATTCTCCAGAATTTCTCAAGCAATCTGTCGAAAACGCCTTGAGACGATTGCAGACAGACTACATCGATATCTTTTATATCCATTTCCCAGATGAATCAACGCCCAAAAACGAAGCAGTTGCAGCTTTGCATGAATTGAAAGAAGCTGGGAAGATCCGGGCTGTGGGTGTCTCTAATTTTTCGCTTGAGCAATTGAAAGAAGCAAATCAAGATGGTTATGTAGACGTAGTAGAAGATAAATTCAGCCTGATCCATCGGTCAGCCGAAAAAGAGCTGTTTCCTTATCTTGAACAAAACAAGATCAGCTTCGTTCCTTATTTCCCACTTGCTTCCGGTCTATTGACAGGTAAATATCAGCTTGGACAAGAGAAACAATTCAGCGAAGGCGATCCGCGTAGAAACAACCCGGATTTCCAAGGTGAACGGTTCGAAACGATCCTGCAGGCAGTGGATCAGCTGCGTCCTATTGCGAATAAATACGAGGCTTCTGTTGCTCAGTTGGTTTTAGCTTGGTACATGAAACATCCTCGGATATCTGTAGTGATTCCAGGTGCAAAAAAACCGGAACAAGTAGCTGCTAACGCAAAATCCTTGGATATTCATCTATCGAATGAAGACTATCAGGAGATTGATCGGTTGTTCCAAGGATTCTAACTGGTTGACTGAAAAATAAAAAACGAGACGTGACAAAGATTGTCATGCCTCGTTTTTTTTAAGTAAATGGTGTTCAAGAGACAGCCTATCGGCAATAAGCCCAATCAGATGAAAAATATGGAAAGCTATTTTTATCTGATTGTTCTTACTGCTTGATGCAGAGCAGCTTTTTCACAGCCTTTTGTTCAGTCTTTATAAAGCAACGCTCGACTATTGGGATAAGTAGGAAACTGATTGAAAGGTATCGTCCAGTCTTGCTCTGGTACAGAGAACTCGAATTTATTGACTAACTGGTCGGAAAAAACTCTCAAACTGTGCAAGGTGATCCATTCGCCTGCACAACGATGCATTTGTCGAAAATCCCCTCCGCCTTGTGCGATCATTTCGTATTCTTCTTCATAGGAGATATTTTTTGCTCTTCCTAAATAACGTTTGATCATGAACGAATCAGGGGCATCGACTGTCCGTTCATCATGATCCGTCCCATAAAGATCCAAAATCACCCAACTGTCTTTTGGGATCAGATACCCATCTACTTCGACATCTTTCAAAGAAATAGCAGGAAGCATCGGGAAAAATGGATAATAGCGACGCATTTCTTGGATGAACGGATCTTGCAATGTCTCAAAGTCATTTTTCAGCTGCTGTCTCAGATCCGGACGACTGAAAAGCGCATGTCCCATCAATGCCGCCCAGACCGTCAATGCGACTGTTGGCCGAATGATGTTCAGTAATTCAACCGCAGCTACTTCTATCGGTAACAATTCGCCATCCAAATCTGTCGCACGGGCAAAGGCGTATAATGCGACATCTTCTTTACCTGCTACTGGATTTTGCCGAGCTTCTTCAATGAGTTGTTGTGCCCATTTCTCTGATTTTTTACGATTCTCGACACCTTTGATATGATCGATTGGCGAGGTGAATGTCCCGCTGATCATCGAGATTTGATAATCCGCTAATTTTTCGACTTCCTCTTTTGGAAGATTCGACAAATTGATCCCTGACCATTCGCAGATAGAAGTGAAAAAGACATTCTTACTCAGATCGAACAGTTCAAACTTTCCATGCTGCGCCTCAAGCGCCTGCGTCAGATTCTTGTCTAAAAGACGATGGTATTCTTCCATTCGTTCCGGTGTCATCAGATCCATGAAGATACTTTTACGATGATGATGTGCTGCGCCATCCAGCGTCTGGACACCACCTTGTCCGAAAAGTGTTTTTAACACAAGTTTCGGCATGGCTCCTTTTCGCTTGAAATTTCTGGGATCATAAAAGGTCTTTGCAGCAGCCGATCCGTATATCGCAATTGCCTCTTTATTGAAAATCTTTGCTTTGACAACGGGCGCGCCAGCTTCTGTACGCAATTCTTCCAACATTTTGTATCCTTTTTGATACATTTTTCTTAAATCAGTGACCTTGATATCGACAACTGGTACTTCTTTCATTTCACGCAACCTCCTACAAAAAATAACTTATATTATTAGCTTAACTTTTTTTGAAGCTGCTGACAAAAGAAGCGCTTATCCATATGAGGGCATAAAAATAAAGCGGATCACCTGAAATAGTGTTCCCTATTTCTAGGTGATCCGCCTTTGTCACAGACGTCGCTGTCTTTATTTGTTTTGAGAATCGATGAGGATCGTTACTGGTCCGTCGTTTATTAGCGAGACGTCCATATCCGCACCGAATTTTCCAGTAGCAACAGTTATCCCTCGGGTTTCGATTCCCCGATTGAAGGATTCGTACAACGGGATAGCTGTTTCAGGACGCGCCGCTGCAATAAAACTTGGACGGTTGCCTTTTTTTGTATCAGCAAACAAAGTGAACTGCGAAACGCTTAAGATCTCTCCATCGACATCTTCGACACTTCGATTCATTTTCCCTTGTTCGTCTTCAAAGATCCGCATCTGCGTGATTTTTTTTACCAGATAATCCACATCTGCTTGCGTATCTGTTTCATGGATTCCTAATAACACAAGCAGGCCTTGACTGATTTTTCCGACTTGCTGCTGATCGATCGTCACAGCAGCTTGGCTGACTCGCTGGATCACCGCTCGCATGTTTGTTTCCTCCTATCCATTGGTCCGACGTACACTGTAAACATCTGGGACCGATTTGATCTTATCGACGATACTCTTCAAATGCGCCAGATTCTGGATGCCGACGGTCAAATGGATCGTGGCCATTTTGTCTTTATTGGTTCTGGCCTCTACGCTATTGAGATTTTTAGTCATCGCATTGACTGTTTGTAGTACGTCGTTCAGTAAACCAGAACGATTATAGCCGTAGATTTCCAAATCTGCGTCGTATTCTTTTTTCGTATTTGAGGTATCTTCCCATTCTACTTCGATCAAACGTTCTGCGATATTCGGTTTATCAGGCTGGACATTGGGACAATCGCGCCGATGGATCGAGATCCCTCTGCCTTTCGTGATATAACCGACGATGTCATCGCCTGGGATCGGATTACAGCAGCGGCTGATACGGATCAGCAAGTTTTCGACGCCTTGGATCACCACACCGCCTTCATGACGGACCTTCATTTTTTCAGGTTCTTTTTTCGGCTGATTCATGATTTCATCGGCTTCTTGTTTTTGCTGTTCGATTTTTTGTTCTTTCCGTTCTTTTTCTGTCAAGCGGTTTGCCATAGTCAACGGGCTGATTTCCCCATAACCGACAGCCGCATAAAGATCATCTTCTGTCTGATAGTTGAATCGTTCCAAAGCTTCTTGGAGCTTGTTCTTGGTTAAGATCTCTTTTGGCGTAAACCCAAGATCAGTGATACATTTCAGAACAGATTCATGCCCTTTGACGACATTTTCTTCACGATCTTGCGCTTTGAAGAAACGCTTGATTTTATTTCTGGCCTTACTTGTTGCCACTAGTTTCAGCCAGTCTCTGCTTGGTCCAAACGAATTTGGCGAGGTCATGATCTCGATGATATCCCCATTTTTGAGTTTGTAATCAAGCTGGACCATTTTGCCGTTGACTTTCGCTCCTGTTGTCTTGTTTCCGACATCTGTATGGATGCTGTAAGCAAAGTCTAACGGTCCTGAGCCTTTTGGCAACTCGGTCACGTCTCCTTTTGGTGTGAAAACATAGACTTTGTCACTGAAGATATCGCCTTTGACACCCTCCATGAATTCTGAAGCATCATAGCTTTCGTCTTGGAGTTCAAGGATCTCATGGAACCAGCTCAATTGTTTCGTCATGCCATCTGGTTCTACTTTTTCATTTTTTCCTTCTTTATAGGCCCAATGTGCTGCGACCCCGAATTCAGCGATTTCGTGCATTTCCTGTGTCCGTATTTGGATTTCGACTGGATTTCCGGCAGGACCGATCACAGTAGTATGCAATGATTGATACATATTCGCTTTTGGCATTGCAATGTAGTCTTTGAACCGACCCGGCATCGGTTTCCATTTCGTATGGATCGCTCCTAATACCGCATAACAGTCTTTGATCGAGTCAACGATCACTCGGATCGCCAGCAGATCGTAGATTTCATTGAACTGTTTTTTCTGATCCTTCATTTTTCGATAGATCGAATAAATGTGTTTTGGCCGGCCGTAGATCTCCGCAAAAATTCCCAGCTCTTCTGTGGCCAGACGGATATCTTCGACAGTGCCACTCACATATTTCTCACGTTCTTCTCGTTTTGTCTGCATCAAGTGGACAATACGGTAATACTGTTTTGGGTTGAGGTAACGGAGAGCTGTATCTTCTAACTCCCATTTGATGCGGCTGATACCTAAACGATGCGCTAAAGGTGCATAGATTTCCAACGTTTCCTGAGCAATCCGGCGTTGTTTGTCTTCTCGCAGATGTTTCAATGTACGCATGTTATGTAGTCGATCGGCAAGCTTTACCATGATAACGCGCAAATCTTGCGCCATAGCCAATAACATTTTACGATGGTTCTCTGCTAACTGTTCTTCATGGGATTTATATTTTATCTTTCCCAGTTTTGTGACGCCATCTACTAGCATGGCTACGTCGTCACCGAATTCTTCTCTCAAATCTTCTAAAGTGACCTCAGTATCTTCCACTACATCATGCAAGAAACCAGTTGCTACTGTATGGGGGTCCATTCTCAAATCTGCTAAGATCCCAGCTACTTGGATCGGATGGATGATGTATGGTTCGCCTGATTTTCTGAATTGTCCTTCATGTGCAGCTGTTGCATATTCACAGGCTTTCTTGACAAAAGCAACATGCTCGGGCCCCATATACTGACTGACCAGATCGATAACGCCAGGACCTGTTAAAATAACTTCTTTTGACATAGGAATCGATCCCCCTTTCGTTTTTTCGCAATAAAGCAGGAAATGGAGCAAATATCTGTTTGATAGTTGCCCCAAGTCTCTTGAACACGCTGATCTTTTCGCAAACGATGTTCTAGGTATTTCAAACATTCTGTATGCTTTTCATAAATAATTGTTTCTATTATACAAATACTTGCTTCTTTTTTCAATTTTTTCTTAACATTCAGTGCTTCGGCTCATCTCACAATAATTCCCATTGATAGCTTGCGGCGCCCAATAAATAAAGTGGTGCAGTTTCTGTTCGTAAGATTCTTGGACCCAGTCCGCAAAGAATGCCACCCATCTGTTCAAATTGAGCGATTTCTTCTGGCACTAGACCGCCTTCTGGGCCAAATATAGCCAAGATCCTGCTTCCAGCAGCTGCCGTGCTCAAAGCTTTGGCAAGATTAGTCATCTCACCTTTCTTGGCAGATTCTTCATAGGCAACGAGTACAATATCATAGTGCGAAAGATTGTCATAAAGTTCTGCTTTGGATTCGAGCAATTCTACTTTCGGCACGACTTGACGATGGGACTGCTCTGCTGCTTCCTGCGCGATTTTTTCGAGTCTTTGCTGACGTTTCATCCGCTTTTTCGAATCCCATTTGACCACAGACGTCTTTGCAGGGAATCCCAAGAAAGCATGGGCGCCCATCTCTGTTCCTTTTTGAACGATCCAGTCCAGTTTTTCCCCTTTTGGATAACCGCTGGCAATCGTGATCATACTTGGCAGTTCTTTCTGGTTTTCTTCTTTTGCGATTTCGGTCAGGTGGACCTCATCTTCTGTGATCTCTGTGATTTCAGCAATGATCGCCAGTTGATCACTGAAAGCCAAATACACTTGGTCTTCTGGTGTCATACGCATCACGCGAACGATATGATGATAAGCTTCTCCTTTTAGTGTAAACTGTTCCTTTGGCTGATACGACTCTTCTAAAAAATACCGTTGCATTTAATCCACCTCAGGCTTTTTCAGCATAATTGCGTACCAGTCCTTTTGCTGAAAGACTTGGTCGACTACGAATCCTTGGGCTTCCATGGCATCAATGACCATCTGCTTCTTCTCTTCGATGATTCCTGAAACAATCAACGTACCTGTCTGTTTCAATAACCGCCACGCATCAGGGATCATCAATAAGATGATGTCTGCAAGGATATTGGCGACGATCACATCACTTTCGATTTCGATCCCATTGAGCAAATCATTCGCACTGACTTCTACGTCTTTTGCGATTTCATTCATGTCCATGTTTTCTTTTGCCGAACGGACAGCTACTTCATCTAAGTCAAAAGCATAGACATCTTTTGCTCCGAGGTATTTTGCTGCGATACTCAGCACACCAGACCCCGTTCCTACATCCAGCACAGTTTCTCCGCCTCGCAAGACAGTTTCCAAAGCTTCCAAAGTAAGAGTGGTAGTCGGGTGTGTGCCTGTCCCGAACGCCATACCTGGATCTAACGTGATGATTTTTTCCATCGGGTCATTTGTATGATAGTCTTCCCAACTGGGTACGATGGTCAGCATCCGAGTGATACGCACAGGATGATAATATTTTTTCCAGGCAGTCGCCCAATTGCTTTCTTCGACTTCGCTCACTGTAACGATATTTTTTCCGATTGCCAATCCGAAATCTGGCAATTTGGAAATATTGTTTTTGATAAATGGCAGAATCTCCGGCAAAAAGATCGTTTCAGGGAAATAGGCCATCACCAATGCACCCTCTTTTAAAGAAGTGAAATCTTCTTTGTCTAATAGTTCACCGTACCGATCTGATTTGAAATTCTCCACATCTAACGCATCTTCAATCGCCACACCGCTTGCACCGGCTTCCATCAGAATATTGGCGACTGCTTCTACAGCTTCGCTTGCTGTTTCTACTTTTACTTCATTCCACTTCATGAATATCGCTCCTTAATAGCTTGGATAAGGCAGATAATCCGTCTTTCCGCCTTGCTGGTTTTCTTCTACGAATCGTACAAACTTCTCGTTGTCCCAATGCAATTCAAAAATCGCTTCTTCGTCGTCTTCATCTAAGAAATCTAAAAGATCGCTTTGACCTTCTGCCAGTACTTCCGCCAGATAATCGATTAATGCATCAGCAACTGGTTTTGCCATTCCTTTTTTTCCTTCATAAGGGACAGTCGCTAAATAATCCTGTTCGTCAAATACTGATTTTTGAGGATTGAATAACAGTACGCCATCTTCAAATTCAATGATCTCTTCTTCAGAAACCACGCCTTGTGCATCATCGATCTCCAAGTGTGCTTTGTTTTCCGCAAACAAGCGGACAACAATCTCGATCGTATGGTTTTTCGTATCCCAATCTAGCGCAACATCGTACTCGCTGATTTTCGATTCAATCGCTTCGTCCAGATACGTCAGCAAATTCGTTTTTTTCATGTTCATTCCTCCAGCCCCAGTCTTCATCGACTAGGTTCTTTTTTTGTAGGGAAATATAAGGATTTCCCGAAACGGCAAAGCGCAATGGTTTCGTTGTCCATACCCCCTTGTTCGGAATACCGATCCTAGGGAGTGCATCGATTTTTTTCGGTGTTTTCTTTTTTTCAAATACCAGACGCAGCGTACTATCTGCGATCGATCGTCCATAAAGCTCTTGAGTAATCCCAAGAGCTGCCACTAATTTACCAGGGCCATTACTAATGTCCGGACCGATTTTCCCTCCGCGGTTCCTACTCATCTGATCGATCCCTGTGGCAGGCTCGATCGCACGGATCATCACACCTTGAGGAATCCCTTCCGGCTGAGTGATGATATTCAATATCCGATGGGTATGCATCGTGTAAAGATAGATCGTTCCAGGCTTTTCATACATGGCACGTACCCGTGGCGTCCTGCGCATGCCATAACTATGGGCAGCTTCATCTTCCGGTCCAAGATAAGCTTCTGCGTCTACGATATAACCTGCTAATATTCCATCAGGCGTTTCATGTTCCAAGTACATTCCTAATAAGTCACGTGCAACTTCTGGTGTCGTTTTGTTCAAAAAGAACGCATCTATTTTCGTTTTATCTGTCATTTTCCTCACCTACTTTATCATACACAATAATACGGTCAGAAGCTATGAAAACAAAAAGCATTTCAACTATCCAAAAAGTATCGCTCAGCTTTGTTTCTGACTTCTCTCATGGGAAATATGCTATAATAAACGAACGAAAAACAAAGGAGGAAAAAGTCTATGCAGCAGCCCTTGGCATATCGGATGCGTCCTAGAACGATTGATGAAGTAGTCGGTCAGCAGCATTTGGTAGGAGATGGAAAAATTATTCGCCGCATGGTCGATGCCCGAATGTTGTCTTCCATGATTTTATACGGCCCGCCCGGCACAGGAAAGACGAGTATAGCCAGCGCTATTGCTGGTTCTACAAACTATGCATTTCGCATGCTGAATGCGGCGACTGATTCGAAAAAAGACCTGCAAATAGTAGCAGAAGAAGCAAAAATGAGCGGTACAGTGATCCTTTTACTCGATGAAGTGCATCGATTGGATAAAACTAAGCAAGACTTTTTACTTCCTCATTTAGAAAGCGGCCGAATCATCATGATTGGCGCAACAACAGAAAATCCTTACATCACTATCAACCCTGCGATACGAAGTCGTACTCAGATTTTTGAAGTCAAACCACTCGATGAACAGGATATCCAAACGGCAATCCAAAGTGCATTGACAGACAAAGAGCGAGGATTGGGCGATTTGGCCATTCGTTTAGACGAAAAGGCTCTTCTCCACTTGTCACGAGCTACAAATGGGGATTTGCGTAGCGCTTTGAATGGGCTGGAACTTGCAGCACGCTCCACTCAACCCGAAAAAGACGGAACGATTCATTTGACCTTGTCGGTGATCGAAGAATGTGTCCAGAAAAAAGCACTTACTCATGATAAAGACGGCGATGCACATTATGATGTGATTTCTGCATTTCAAAAATCGATCCGCGGGAGTGATGTCGATGCGGCTCTTCATTATCTCGCACGTTTGGTGGAAGCTGGTGATCTTGCAAGTATTTGTCGACGATTGATGGTCATTGGCTATGAAGATATCGGATTAGGGAACCCGGCTGCTGCTGCTCGCACAGTGAATGCTGTCTTGGCTGCCGAACGTTTAGGCCTTCCTGAAGCTCGTATCCCTTTAGCTGATGTCGTCGTTGATCTTTGCCTGTCTCCAAAATCGAATTCCGCTTATATGGCTTTAGACAAAGCGATCGAGGATATCCGCGCAGGAAAAGCCGGAGATGTCCCCGACCATTTGAGAGACAGTCATTACAAAGGAGCAAAGGATCTGAATCGCGGGGTCGGCTATCAATATCCGCACAACTATGACCATGCTTGGGTCGATCAGCAATATCTGCCGGACAAGCTGAAAAACACCCATTATTATGAGCCAAAGGACACAGGGAAATATGAGCAAGCACTGGGACAGCAATACTTGCGAATCAAAGAATGGAAAAAGAACTCTTCCAAAAATAATCAGTGATCTTTTATTTTGAGTGAGCTCCCTCATTGCTCTTTTTTATTCCGTGTGCTACTATAGAGATGGGAAATCTGTGATGTTCGAATCGTCCTCTTTGTGTGTTGACCGAACATTTTTATTGATATCTTGGGACCTGTCTTGTGTCACGGCTGGTAACATGCCTTATCATTTGGTAGTTCGAGGCTACGACCATGGGACCCACCTGCTTGAATTCGCGGGATCAATACTACAGGACGAAAAACGGCATTAACGGAGATTACCATCTTTTGAAATAAAGCAATTTGCTCTTGGCAAATTGCTTTTTCTATTTGTTTTTACTGTTGGAGGATGTCATATGATCAGGATCTTGATGGCGATAGCCACCTTATTATTATTATTTGTCAGCTATTATTTATTTCAGAAACAAAAAGTTTTCTTCGTCTTGATCAAAGAAGATGAAAAAAACCATGCTTTTTTGCAATTTTACGGTTCTGCCTATGCTTTTCTAGGAGTATTGGGGATTCTAGCCGCTTTTTTCAATCAGCGATTCTTTGCTCTGCTGTTTTTATTCCTCGTTATTCTTGTTTCAGCCACATTCAGTATACGTTTTGCAAAAAAAATTGCTGAACCGAAGCAGTAAATAATTCTCTTTTTTTACAAAGTGTTCTACAATATAAGAGTAGAACAACGATCGACTTTAAGAGGAGTGAATGCTTATGTTACAACAATACAAAAAGATCATGGTTGCCGTAGATGGTTCAGCTGAAGCTGAGTTAGCTTTTAAAAAAGCGGTGAACGTGGCAATACGAAACAATGGCGAACTTTTGCTTGCCCATGTTATTGATACCCGTTCGTTCCAAACTGTTTCTTCATTTGACGGAATGCTCGCTGAACAGGCAACTGAAATGGCAAAGCAGACACTAGCCGACTATGAAGCGAATGCGAAAAAAGCAGGGTTGAACAATGTCACATCCGTGGTTGAATACGGTTCACCTAAACAGATCATTGCAAAAGAGATCCCTGAAGACAACCAAGTGGATCTGATCATGCTTGGAGCTACGGGATTAAATGCTGTAGAGCGTTTATTCATCGGTTCTGTTTCAGAATATGTGATCCGTAATGCTGCTTGCGATGTTTTAGTAGTCAGAACAGATTTAGAAAACCAATTGCCTACAGAAGACTAACAATAAAAACAGAGCTGTATCGCTTTTGACGATACGGCTCTATTTTTTATTCTCATTCTACTGATATTTGAAAAGCGTCTCTTTACCTAAAAGCAGCTTTCAGGTAAAGATACGCTTATTTTTTTACTGATTGCGTAGACGTTCAACGTCACGGGCAATCATCAGTTCTTCATCTGTCGGGATCACTAATACTTTTACTTTTGAATCTTTTGTAGAGATGTCTAACTCTTCACCGCGCAATGCATTCATTGCAGGATCGATTTCACAACCGAACCATGACATTCCTTTGATGATTTCACTGCGGACATGTCCATCATTCTCCCCGATTCCTGCAGTAAAGACAATTGCATCAACACCATTCATCGTCGTCACATAGCCGCCGATATATTTACGTATTCTGTCCACAAAAATATCATAAGCTAAACGAATATGCTCTTTTTCATAGTTTTTCTCAAGATCTCGCATGTCGCTAGACAAACCAGTCAATCCCAGTAATCCAGATTTTTTATTTAGGATATCGATCATTTCATCAATACCGATTTCTAATTTTTCCATCAAGTACGGCAACACCGCAGGATCGATATCTCCTGAGCGTGTCCCCATAGTCACTCCAGCAAGTGGTGTAAAGCCCATAGATGTATCAACAGACTTCCCACCGTCAACTGCAGTGATCGAAACACCGTTACCCAAGTGACAAGTAATGATCTTCAGTTCTTCGATCGGTTTGTTCAGCAATTTTGCAGCACGTTCAGAAACATAACGATGGCTTGTTCCATGGAAACCATATTTTCTTACTTTGTAATCTTCGTAGTAAGAAACAGGCAAGCTATACAGATAATTGTGCTTTGGCATCGTTGAATGGAAAGAGGTATCAAATACAGCAACACTTAAAATATCAGGCAAGATTTTTTTGAATGCTTTGATCCCCATCAAGTTAGCAGGATTATGCAAAGGTGCAAACTCTGCTAATACTTCGATGCGTTCCATCACTGATTCATCGATCACTACTGAATCCCCATAAGTCTCTCCACCATGGACGACACGGTGGCCTACTCCGGTGATTTCATCATAAGAGCTTAAAATATGCAGTTCAATCAATTGATCAAGCAGCATTTTAACTGCTATTTCATGATTTTCAATATCCATAACTTGTTCAAATTTCTGATCTTCGCCATACTTGATAGTAAAAATGGAATCTTGTAAACCAATCCGTTCGACAATTCCTTTAGCGATGACGGTTTCTTCTGGCATCTGGTATAACTGCCATTTCAAACTTGAGCTTCCAGCATTGATTGCAATTGTTTTAGACATATTACTCTCCTTCTAGTTGAATGATTACAGAGAAGATGATTTCCAAAGTTCAAATTCTTTGAAGAATTCAGTCACCTTCTCCGGTTCTTTTAGTGAAGCAAGTTTCACAAGCAGTACTTCTTTGACTTGTTTTGCCTGTGGTCCTTTTTTCTGTAAAATTAAAATGCTTTTTTGTGATGCCTTGTTACGGAACAACTCATCAGGCAGCTGGATCATGCCTTGAAGATAGCCTTCTTCTTTGAACCATTTTTTGATTTCTTCGCCTTGTTCTGTTTCCAAGAAATTGCTTGGCATCAAAAACAAGCCAAATCCGTCTGGTTTCACATACTTCATTGTTTGTTCCAACAGTAAATGATGTGCGTAGCTGTGCCCTTCTTTTGCACTTGTTAAAAATTCTTTCGCTTTTTGATCATTCGGATAATAACCGATCGGCAAATCGCTGATCGCAACATCTACTGGGTCCACCAATAAATCCTGCAACCCGTCTTGATGGAAATACTGAACATTCGCTTGTGTCAGATCACTTGTAGAAGCTGCGACAGCCAGCAAAGTATCATCAATATCCACACCAAAACCTTCTGCTCGGTATCCTGCATTCGTTAGGTTTAAAAGAACTGTCAATAACAAGTTGCCCATCCCTGCTGCGATGTCTAGGATCTTGACCGGTTCTTTTTTGTTTGTGAATAGTTGCTCAATCAAGAAAACAAATAAAAATCCGATGCCATCCGGTGTCAACTGGTGATTCGCTTGGAGATGCTCTGTCTGACTACCTTTCAATAAAAGCAGCTGTGACAGACGACGCCATTCCTCTGGTTCGAACGACAACTGTTTCAATTCTTCGTAAAGTGCAGCGATTCGTTTGGCCGTTTCTTTATCCGGCACTCCATCCACCACACGTACTTGATAATTGTCGATTAGATTCTCAGCATTTTCGACGTAGGCTTCTAAAAAGGAAGTTCCCAATGCATTTTGTAAAAGCTGAATAGCTTCCAGGTTTTGATTAAACCCTTGTTCCATTTTTTCTGGTAACATGGTGCACCTCATTTCTAGATATATTATAACAATTTTTCCACCTGTTTAATTCTATCGAACAATCAGCAAAATTTCAATCGTTTTCACCGAATTTTATTTGTGAAATGCCAAACATTTTTTTGTCGGAAACAGTGTTATAACAGAAAAGAGGGCGTTTTCACGAACATTCCGATTTTCTGTATCATTCTCTGTACCACTCAATTCTTCCGTAAATTCAAAAGTAAATGGTGCGACTTCGATTTGCAGTTCCACCTTCTGTTTCACTTGACGGTATATGACAGTTCCAGCACTATAATGATATGTCCCTTCCTTTAACGTCTCTTCTCCGGTTTCTAAACGAGGCCCATATTCAGACAAAAACATCTGCTTCATCGTTTTAGCCAAATAAAAATGTTTTACACGTACATGGAGGTCTGCTGATAATCGGTAATTTTCTAACAGAGCGACCATCAATACACTCCCCAGCAAAGCAAGAAACAGCGTCGAAAACAAGATACTCCCTTTATATTTTCGGTTTTGTCCAAATCCCATATCCAGTCTCTCCATTTTTGAATTCGATAAAAAGCGCTATATTCGTCTCCTCTTCTTGCAGTTCAAATTCTTTCACTTCTGTCAGCATCGGCTGGTGTCCGCCTGTCGTACGTCGTTTTCGGATGAGATCCTGATAACGTTCGATTATATACATCCTTCCATCCACTTCATAATAAAACTGATTGTCCTTCACGTAAAATTGCGTGCAGTGTGCTGTTTCTTCCTCTAGTTGCGCGAGGAAAACCAGCCATTCCTTATGATCCTTTTTTTGCAGCAAATGATTGACCTCTTCTGTCTGTTGGAATAAAAGGCTGAAAGTGAGTAAGACACTGCTTAAGATGAGCAGGGCCATCAAGCACTCAATCAGTGTGAATCCTGTCAGTTTCAGTTGTTTTTTCAATTTCGATCACTTCTTTTCCATTCGTAATCCACACTTGCCGGATTTTCCCCTCTTTTGCTATGATCACTTTCTCATCCTTATCAAACGGCGCTTTTCGCTTCGGTAGTTCCTGATGGATACGATATGTTTTGACGTCTTCATATAAACGGCGAGCAAGAGCGACTTCTTCACTGCTTTCTTTTTCAGCCTTTAGTAAAAATAGATTTCCATGATGCATCATATAAACACATACCGCTGCAATCGTTAAAGCGACAAGCGCTTCGAGAAAAACAAAACCGTCTTTACTCGATTTTTTTCGTATAATGTCCGCCTCCCATCTGAAACTGATAAATCACCGTCTTGTTCTTTTCCGGCCAATAAAATTGATACGCCTTCAGTGAACTTTCATTTCCTGTCCTTGCAGCGAATGTGATCGGTGCAGAACGTTGGAGGATAAGGGCTTCTGGGATCTTCAGTTCTTCCCAATCGAAAAGCGGGTCATCCGGTAGCTGAAATCGAATTTTTTCTTTTTCCTTTATATAATCAAATCCCGTCTGCTGCTGATTGACGATTGCACTCTTTTGCACCGCATAGATCCGTTTTTCGAATTGTCCGAAAAAACGATAAACAGCATGTTCTTCTTGCCATGAAGAAAAAGAAAATGCTGGGAACACAAGTATCCCTGTTATCAGTAGAAACACGAGCAGAAGTTCGAACAACGTGTAACTTGATAATTGCCGGTCAGTTGCGGTTGTAGATATCTGCATGTTCCTGCTTGATATATCCTTCATTCAGTAACTCCTCCACTGTGGGGATCCTTCCATTGTTTTGTAAAGAATACAGCTCTTTTTGCGTATCGACCAACTGGATGACAGCTTCGCGGCTTTCCTGATTGACATGATCCCGGTAACGTGAAATATTAGGCACGAACAATAAAACCAAGACACTGATGACGAGCAGAACCACCAGCATCTCAATCAAGGTGAATCCGTTCAATCTCGTTAGTTGTTTTCTCGTGATATTTGTTTTTTTCATTTCAAGACCTCCTCGATATTTCCATAAACAGGCAACAAGATCGCAGCATAAATCGTCAATATCAGCGCTGCAACGCCTAAGAAAAGAATGGGTTGAAGCCAGTGAAGCCAATGACTGATCTGTTGAAAAAACTGTTTTCTAGTCAATTCACTGTAGAATAATAGTTCTTTTCCCAGATTGCCTTTCGCTTCACCTTGTAAAATGATTTTACTGAATTCTTCTGTCAAAAAATCGTAATGCTGAAACTGCATTGCTAAAGGGATACCGGTTTCTAGGCCATCCATCATTTGGACCGCGAGCGATTGGAGCAGACTCCCTTTTTTCGTTTCCTGCAGGCAAAAAATAATCTGTTTGAGTTCTAATCCTTCATAAAAAAGTTTACCAATCTCTAACGCCAGATAAGCAGATTGATACAACGCATAGACCTTGCCGATCCCGATTTTTCTGCTGATCCATTCGCTTTTTTGAATCACATCCATTTTTGTCAGTTTCTTGTTCATCCATCCCCATACACTGCTTGCTACACCGATCATGCCAAAAAAATACCAATGGACAGATTGGATAAAATGAACGCCCCAATGACCTTCCATGACCATATTCGTTCCGATAAGCTGCGGCAGGATAATCTGGCGAAGACTGATTAGGATCCCTATCAGGAACAACATCAGGAGCAGCGGATAACTGATCAGTTTTTTCAATTCTTTTCGAAAGCCATCCACTAAACGAAACTGTTCTGCTAATCCATGCAAGGTTTCAATCAGATTCCCATGTGTCTCTGCTAGCTCGATCTGTACCAGCTGTTCCTGATCAAAGCCCATCTGGTTTAATACGTCATAGAGAGGATGCCCTTCTTGAAGCAGTTTTTGTGCATTTTCTAATGGTGGTGCAGGTAGCAAACGAATATGGTGTAAAAGCCAAAGCGCTTCTTGCAGACTGAATCCGTTGGCTAGAAGTTCCCCCATCACTTGCACAAACTGGCCTTGCTGTTTTCGATTCAATGTTTTAGAACTTTTTCGATTGCCATTTCTTCTGCTGCGCATCACCATAGCTTTCCTCCCACGTTTTCTTTTTCCCGGTTTCATGAAACTGGTAACTCCATAATGCAGTCGGTTCCTGCTGGCTATCTGATAGGATCTCTTGATAAATGACTCCTGACAAACATTCAGTAAGACCTTCATCTCTTGAAGTAAGCTCGCAGATCCGAGCTTTTGTTCCTTCCAAATCGCGCGCATGAACCGTAGCAAATACACGATGTCCCGTCAAAGAAGCACGTATAGCCGCATGCGCCGTTTTTTGATCCCTGATTTCTCCAATGATCAATAAATCAGGACGATGACGCAAAGCAAGTTTCATCAATTGCTCGTAGGTCTGTTCGATTTTCGGATTGACTTGCAGCTGTAAAAACAGCGGCTCTTCGATTTCTACAGGGTCTTCGATCGTGACGACTTGCAATTTTTCTTCACGTGCTAATCGATACATCAAGGATGTCTTGCCTGAACCGACTGGCCCGCTGAACAAATACAACCCACGTTTTTTTGTCTGGTTTTCGATAATAGAAAGATCTTCCAGACAAAAACAGCGAAAATGACTTTCGTCCACATGATACAGTAACCTGATCACCAAGCTTTCTCTCTGCCGATAATCACCTACTGAAGATAAACGTAAACGGATCGCTCGATCAGGCAGATAATAAGTGAATGAGCCCAACTGTGCCTTGCGTTTTTCGCCGATATCCATCTGCCCTAGATATTTGAATCTTGAGATCATCTGCTGCCCGGCTTCTGAAGATAAAGAACGCACCAACGTTCGTTTTTTCCCCCGACGCAAATAAATCTGGAAGCCGGCTTCAAATGGTAAGATATAGAGATCTTGCACTTTGTTTCTAAAGCTTTCATCGATAAGTCGATCCGATAGTTCTTTTATGTCCATTTTTATCCCTCCACAAGAAATATACGCCTTTTACTGTATTTTATTTTGAAATGGAGAAATTATGAAAAAAACATTGGCAAAAACCGAATTTATGTTATACTAGTAAAAATTTATCTTAGGAGGTCCACGAGTGGAATCATTGCTAAACAAACATATATCAGTGGCTGCTAAAAGACAGCCTGCTGATTTAGTGATCAAACAGGCAAAAATCATCAATGTCTTTACGAAAGAAATCATGAGCAAAGATGTGGCAATCTGTGATGGAAAAATCATCGGAATCGGTGAATATGAAGGACTTGAGATAGTTGATGCCAAAGGACAATACTTAGTTCCAGGATTTATCGACGGACACGTACACATCGAAAGCTCACTCTTATCCCCACGAGAGTTTGCAAAAATCTCCTTATTGCACGGTGTGACCTCTGTGATTACTGATCCGCATGAGATTGGGAATGTGGCAGGCAGTGAAGGGTTGTCTTTTATGATCGAAGATGCGAAAAGCGCGCCAATGAATATCTTTGTCATGTTGCCTTCTTGCGTTCCTGTCACGCCTTTTGAAACTAGCGGAGCAGTCCTAGATGCACAAACACTCGAACCTTTTGTGACTTTGCCTGAAGTACTGGGCCTTGCAGAAGTCATGAATTATCAAGCTGTCGCAAATAACGAACCAGACATTTTAGATAAAATCCAACTGATGCATCACTATGGCAAAAACATCGATGGACATGCAGCTGGCATCCACAAAGAGGAGCTGAACGTCTATCTGGCAGCTGGGATAAAGACAGATCATGAAGCCACCACTGCACAAGAAGCAAGAGAACGTTTAGCATTAGGTATGTATCTGATGGTACGTGAAGGAACTGTTGCAAAAGACCTCAACGCATTGTTCCCAGCGATCACTCCTGAAAATTCCCGTCGCTGTCTATTCGTGACTGATGATAAATTAATCAATGACTTGGTTGCCGAAGGATCAATCGACCATATCGTTCGTCAAGCGATCAAACTAGGGATGGAACCATTGCAAGCAATCCAAATGGCTTCATTGAATGCAGCAGAATGTTTTGGGTTACGGACACTCGGTGCAGTTGCTCCTGGTTATCAAGCGGATTTTTTCTTGACAGATGATTTGGAAAAATTACCGATAAATGAAGTATATTTCAAAGGAAAACTTGTCGTATCAAACGGAAAACTACAAGAAAGCTGTTTTCTAAATACCAAGAATCCTTATACCGAGCGATTGCCTGAAATGAATGCTTGTCCTATCGAGAACCACTCGTTCGATCTCGTTCTGCCTTCTTCTTCCAAAGCACATGTGATCGAGATCGTTCCGAATAGTCTGCTGACGAATGATCTTATCGAAGAAATCCAACGAGAAAACGGACTGTTCGTTCCTTCAACAGAAGAAGATCAGTTGAAGATTGCCGTGATTGAACGCCATCATCAAACTGGAAACATCGGCTTGGGGATCGTCAAAGGATTCCAACTGAAAAGCGGGGCTTTAGCTACGACCATCGCCCACGACTCCCATAATCTTGTTGTTGTTGGGACAAATGATGCTGATATGCGCTATGCTGCAGATCTTCTGATCAAAAAAGGCGGTGGCATGGTCGTTGTTGACAGCCAGCAGGAATTAGCCTGTGTCCCTTTGCCAATTGGCGGTCTTATGACGCAAGCACCCTACGATCAGGTGGATCAGCAGTTAGTCCACTTGACACATATGGCACGTCAGCTTGGTGCAAGTCAGGATTTCGATCCGTTTTTGACTCTTTCATTTCTGACCTTATCCGTCATCCCAGAATTAAAGATCACTGATAAAGGGCTATTCTCCTTTTCTGAATTCTGCCTGATCCCACCTTGCTGATCGAAAAAATAACGAAAAAGGAACGGATATCGCTTTGTCCGCTCCTTTTTCGCTGTTTTTTATTTTATGCTTTTTTCTTTTTCGTCTTATCAGGAAACTTTGCTTCAACCCGATAAATACGCTGGCCTCGCGAAGAAAATTTTTCTTCATATTCGGTCATGATATTTCCTTCAAAATCGCTTTGATGCAGATCGAGCCAGACTTGCTGAAGGATCAGACCATATTGAGAAAAACTAGCTAAAGAATACTCGAACAGACCTTGATTATCTGTCTTGAAATGGATTTCTCCTTCTGGTCGTAAGATCTGTTCATCGACTGCTAAAAATGTTTTATAAGTCAGACGACGTTTTTCATGTCGCTTTTTCGGCCATGGATCAGAAAAATTCAGATAGATTTGATCGATCTCGCTATCTGCGAAATACTCGGTCAAAGCTGAGCCATCGACGTGAAGCAGTTTCAGATTTGGAAGAGGACATTCGATCAGCTTATCCAATGCGATAGAAACCACACTTACTTGCATTTCTACGCCGATATAATTGATTTCAGGATGTGCTTTTGCCATTCCGGTAATGAATTGACCCTTCCCCATACCGATCTCAATGTGGATCGGGTGATCATTGCCAAAAAGTTCTTTCCACTTTCCTTTCCATTCAGTTGGTTCGCTGATAACAAAATTCGGGTGGGCTGCTAGCATTTCCGCAGCGCCAGGGCGATTTCGAACACGCATTATTTATCCATTCCTTTCTCTAATTAAAAAAGGCTGGCCAAATCTCCGTAGAGTTTGGGCCAAACCTCAGCCGCTAAAAATTCGTTTTAATTGTAAAATCTCTTCATTCATCCGTCGATGATCTTCTCGCTTACAGTAACGCGTGATTTCTTGCAATAGATTCATCGCAGCATACCAGTGGAATTTTTCCAGTACTTCATCTGTAGGACGTATGCCATAACTGATCAGCCATTGGTTCCAGCTTGATAGAGGAACGTAATTCCCTAAGATCGTTGCGATATCGACCGCTGGATCAGCAAACATGATCGAGTCCCAGTCCACTAAATATAAATAATTTTTACAAACTAACCAATTACGATGATTCACATCTCCATGGACCACTGCAAATTGTTCTTTTTCCATCTGCGGTACTTGCTGACGCAAAAACTGATGGACGATCGTCAGGAACTGATGATCTTTGAGTGCTTCCGGTAAATCTTGTTCGTATTTTTGCAGCATCTTTTCCGGAGTCATCACGCGTCCGCCGATACGATTCAGCATCGTTTTGAGCGAATTCGAATGATGCAGATGATACAATACATCGATCACATCGTTCCTCTGCCCAATCTCTGTCGGTGTCAGTAAGCGTCCTTCTAGCCATTCTTGCGCGGTCAGCGTATCTCCATTCCCTGTACGCTTCGTCCAGACAAGCTTTGGTGTGATTCCTTCACGGGATAGTGCAGCAAGCATCGGAGTCGTGTTTCGTTTGATAAAAACCTTGTCTTCGTCACGCATGCCTATGTATGTTTTTCCTGTATCACCTTTGATGGGACGTAACCGCCACTCTTGGTCTAACTGAAACTCCATCATGCATTCTCCCGTCCTCTTAACTCTATGATTTGCAGTACTTATTATTCTAGTCGCCAAAGCCCTGAACGTCAAGCACATATACGTTCTTTTTCACTTATTTATCATTCAAAAAACCGACTTTTAACAAAAAAATAGAACGAAAAGACCTACGAGACGTTTTCGCTCTATTTTTACTTGTAATTTTCGATCCCCAAAATAATGACACAATCAGTCATCAAGTTTTTTCAAACGTGAAGGTACATATAGTTTAACAAATAGTCCTGTAACCAGCAAATATACCAGCATAGGCAGCCATCTTTCCATCCCATTCAAAACGATCGCTGCAATCACGCCAAAGATCAATGCTGCAAACAGCAATACACCTGCGAGTAAACGCTGGATCGCTTGTTTCTTCTGCTCTTCTTTTACTGGATACAGCTGAACTAGCACCATATAGCGAAATTGACTGTATAAAGGCAGTAGCTGGAAACCGATCAGATAAAGGAACAACGCGCCAATGAACAGACTGAAATAGATCTCTGTGATACCGGCAATCAAGATGCCTCCAATCACTACCAATCTTAAATAAAGACCACTGAAATCTGAACCTCTAGCCAATCTTCTCGCGTACAGATAAAGATACGTATTGGACGTGACTTTTTGAATTTTTTGTAATAGCGGGTCCAGATAGCTCCTTCTTTTCACCCTTGCAGTAATTTCGGGAACATCTGTGAACAAGTTGATGAATTGATAGATTTGGTGCAGACGCTGCTCTTCCATCTGTATCATCTTCTCCCAGTCCAAATGCTTCGCCAGATGTCTCCATAAATACCAGTAATAGACGCCCGCCTGTACCAGTGCTCCGATCAAACCACCCCAAACGGAACCGTATACCGATAGAAGTAAAAGTCCCATTGAAGTGATGCCCCACCCAACTTTCCAGTTTCGTATCAAGGCAGGATCGAAACGAAACAGCTCTGCTCTCTTGATTTGCAGATGACTTGTTTTTAAACACCACAAAATCACTAAGTAGACAAAAAAGAAAGAAAACGGCTGTCCAGTGCTCACCACGACCAGCGGCATAGCAAATCCTCCAGCTAAGCCCAATAACAACATCGGGAAAATACAAGAATAGCGAAAAGCCTGCTGCAAATAGCTTCTCATTTCTTTTTCTTTTGGCAACAAGAAGACAAGATCAGCCGCTTCAGCAAATGTCGCCATCTTTCCTCCAAACAAGCAAAGAAGCCAAAAGAGAGAAATGATCACTCCACCAAAAGAAAACGGAGTAGTCAAGCTTTTCAGCCAATTGGAATAATAGAGACCTACACCGCCGAACAAAAAGAGACAGACCAGCACAAAATGATCATTGAGTACATAGCGCATGTATTTCATCATTTTCTTTTGGTGTTTCGCTAGACGTTTTCGAAAAAAATCATTCATGGTCCTGCTCCTTTGTCAATGCGATATAAATCTCATCTAATGAAGAGTCTGGCAGCTGGAATTCTTCCCGCAGTGCTTCAAGTGTTCCGTCCGCACGGATCTCTCCATTATGTAAAACAACAAAGCGATCACAGTATTTTTCTGCAGTAGCTAAAATATGCGTGGACATCAAGATCCCTGATCCTTCATGTTTCATTTCGACCATCAATTCCAGCAAGGCATTGATTGCCAATGGGTCCAGTCCTAAAAAGGGCTCATCGATGATATATAAAGAAGGCTCAATCAAAAAAGCACATAATATCATCACTTTTTGTTTCATCCCTTTTGAGAAATTCGCAGGGAACCAGTCCAACCGGTTTTCTAATCGGAAAGTCTTCAATAATTTTTCTGCTCTTTGCATCGCTACATCCATCGGAATATCATAAGCCATTGCAGTGACCTCGATATGTTCACGTAAAGTAAGCTCTTCATATAAAGAAGGCGTTTCTGGAATATAGCCGATTTGCTTTCGATAAGCTTCAGTGTTTTCTTTCAATGAGAGCTGGTTGATCTTGATCGATCCTTTTGTTGCATCTAGCAGCCCGATGATATGTTTGATTGTCGTACTTTTCCCTGCACCGTTCAATCCAATCAAGCCAACCATCTCACCAGGTTTCACTTCAAAACTGATATCTTTCAGAACTGGAAGATGGCCGTATCCTCCAGTTACATGTTTTACGATTAAACTCATATTTTTTCCTCCGTCGCTATGTTATTCCTATTATACCACGAAGAAATTTTGAACAATTTGTTTTTTTCCTTACAACATCTTTAACTTATGGTAAAGTTAAGCTAAAACAATAATTCATCATAGAAAGGATGTTTTACATGGAAAACTGTATTTTTTGCAAAATCATCAACCAAGAAATCCCTAGCTATAAAATCTACGAAGACGACATCGTTTACGCCTTCTTGGATATCTCCCAAACAACTAAAGGGCACACGCTTGTCGTACCAAAAGAACATGTTACTGACATCTTCGAATATGAAGACAAACTAGCTGGCGAAGTTTTTTCACGACTTCCTAAAATCGCAAAGGCGCTGGAAAAAGCATTCCCTGAGATGCAGGGATTGAATATTTTGAATAATAATCGGGAAATGGCTTATCAGTCTGTTTTCCATTCACATATCCATTTGGTTCCCCGATACAGTAAAGACGATGATTTTTCTATCCATTTCGGCAATCATCAAGACCAGTATTCTTCAGAAGAATTGACCGCGATCCAAGAAGCGATCCAAAAGCAGGTGGCTGACAATGATTAAAAACTTTCTAAAAGGCTTAGTCTTTGGCGCGGCAGTCGGCACAGTCGGAGGTCTGTTTTTCGCACCTAGAAGCGGAAATGACACCAGAAAGAAACTGATTCAGGAATTAGATGAAGCCACAGAATTGACGAATGAATTAAATAACAGTCTCAATCATTTCAAACGTGCCTTAGCCGAAACAAAAGAAACAGCTAGCACTGTTATTCCTGAATTCCAAGAAGCGATCCAAAAAGATATCGAAGACTTTAAATTCCAAGCAGAACCACGTATTGCTCAAATCAATGAACAAGTAGAAAAGCTGACTGCTGACCTTCCAGATTCCCCATATTACGCGCAATAATGCGTTTATTCGCAGCAGTTATGAGTATTGTTTTTTTCTGTTTATTTTATTTTTGTGACGAATGTGATGAAACTTTGAATTTTGTTTGAAACTATCACGAGAACGTTTTTATCAGCATTTGGATATGGTATAGTTATAGATGTAAAAATAATAATAAATTACAGGAGTGCAAAAAATTGATGAAAAAGAAAAAAATAATCTTAGCAGCTACTAGTGCATTAGCTGTTTTATCGCTAGCAGCTTGTTCTGGCGATACAAATAAAGATATCGCTACAATGAAGGGCGGAACGATCACTGTTTCTGATTTTTATGACGAAGCTAAATTAGAACCTTCAAATCAGACTTTAGTTCAGCGTATGATCATCTATAAAGTGTTCAATAACAAATACGGCAACAAAGTAACAGATAAGAAAGTAGACGCCGAATACAAAAAGCAAAAAGATTCCTTAGGGGATACATTCGAATCCCAATTGAAATCTGCCGGTTATACAGAGGACACCTATAAAGAATATATCCGTAACAACTTAGCCCTTGAAGCAGGGTTGAAAGCACACGTTGATGTAACTGATGATGATCTGAAGACTGCATGGGAATCCTTCCATCCAGAAGTTGAAGCACAAATCATCAAAGTAGCAAGCGAAGATGAAGCCAAAGAAGTGAAGAAATCAGCCGATGACGGGGAAGATTTCGCTAAACTGGCAAAAGATAAATCGACAGATACTGAAACAAAAGAAGACGGTGGCAAGATCAAATTCGATTCACAAACTGCGACTGTCCCAACTGAAGTGAAAGAAGCAGCTTTCAAATTGAAAGACGGTCAAGTATCTGACGTGATTACTGCAACGAATACGACAAATTATTCAACAGATTACTATGTGGTCAAAATGGTGAAAAACCAGAACAAAGGCAATGACATGGACAAATACAAAGATCAGTTGAAAGAAATCGCCACTGAGACACAAATGAATGACAGCAACTTTACAACAAAAGTAATCGGCGAAGAATTGAAAGAAGCAAATGTGAAGATCAAAGACGATGCCTTCGAAAGCGTATTGAGTGCCTTTACAACTACTTCTTCATCCGGTACTGCTGATTCAGGTACGAAGTCTTCTTCAACTAAAGATTCAAAAACAGCTGACTCAACTAAAGATTCTTCCACAGAAGAAAGCACAACTGAGTCTTCTAAATAAACATTGGATGCAAAAAAGCATGGCGATTTGCCATGCTTTTTTATGTCTGATCGTTCCACATCTTATTCAAATATCTTTAGGTACGTAAAAACTGCGATTATCCATTCCGAAGATTCGGTCTGTATATTTTCCTGGATCTGTTTGTCGAATAGATGTCAGCATCATCTGCATCGACGCATCGATATTGTCGATTTGATGCAGCACTTCCGCTTCCATGATCCTTGGACGTACAGGAGAGCCATATTCTAGCAATCCATGATGTGCTAAAACCATATGTCTCAATACTAGGACATCTTCATCTGATTCGTCGATTTTCAACGCGATACATGCCTTTGTGATTTCTTCATCGATTAGTACCAGATGCCCCACTAGATTTCCTGCTAGCGTATATTCTGTAGACATTGCTCCAGATAACTCGATCACTTTCCCAAGATCATGAAGAATGATCCCCGCATACAGCAACGCCCGGTTCAGTTCTGGGTATTCATCTGCGATCGATTTCCCTAAATGGAGCATCGTCAATGTATGATAAGCCAGACCACTGGCAAATGCATGATGGTTTCTTTTTGCCGCTGGAAATTCAAAAAACTGTTTTTGGTATTTGTTTAACAAATGCCGAACGATACGGTTCCAGTGTGCGTTCGTGATTTCAAACAGCAGCTGGTTGATTTCTTCTTCCATATCTTCTTTCTTAAGCGGTGCTCTTTCCATATAAAGGCTAGGTTCTCCAGGCTCATCCATTCTCGTCAGACGCATATGCAAGATCTTTACTTGTGGATTCCCTTGGTATACTTCTCTTTTTCCATTTAGAAAAACAACTGTTCCAGCAGTAAATTTACTGATTTCTTCTTCTGATGCGTCCCAATATTTGCCGTCAATAGTCCCAGAGGTATCCTGAAACGTAAAAGCGATGAATTTCTTCCCATTCTTGGCTATTCTTACATCGGCGTTTTTGATCAAAACGAACAGTTCAAACTGTTCATCAATCATTAATTCACGAAGTTTTTTCATTGTTTGCTCCCTCTAATTTATTTACAGATTGCTGCAGTTCTTGATAATAGCTTACCATTTCTTGGTCAGAAGAAAAACAAATTATCTGATACTTTTCCCCAAATCCAGCTAAAAGTTCAGCCAAACGGTATTTTCGCTGGTGATCGTAGTGCAGCCAACCATCATCAATGATGATCGGACATAACGCTCGATTTGCTTCTAGTGAAAGATAAGCAAATCGCATAGCCATGATCAATTGATCTTTCGTTCCTGTCGACAATTCATAGATTGGAAAATCCGTATAGCCATCTGTCAGTGTCAGTGTATCATTTTTCAGTAAAATCTCCTGGTATTTGTCTTTTGTCAAAATACTTAGATAATGTCCTGCTGCCTTCAATAGCTGCGGCAGCTGCCGTTCACTCATCTCTGTGGAAAGATCCCCTAAAAATGTACCTGCGATCTCTAAACCGCCCCATTTTGTCAGCAGTTGCTGTAACTCAGCTTTTTGTCGACTTGCTTGCTGATACAATTCATCCAAAGTCCCATCTCGCTGCAATTCCTCTACTTGAAGCTGGATGCGCTGGCGTTGTTCACTAACAGATTTTTCTTCCGCCTGCAGTTGTGCCCTAGTTTCTTGAAGGTGCTTCAACTCAGAGAGCAGCTGTACTCGTGTGACTTTTTTAGGGAATAACGGCGTAAGAAGTTCGTTCAATTCAGTCAATCGTTTTATCTTCTGCTTGGTTTGTTTCGCTTTTTGCAAATAAGCTGGTACCTCTGATGGATAAGAAAGAGAGACTTGTTGCATTTTTTCACTATATTGTTGTATCCATAACTTTTGTTTCTTTTTCAGCTGATTGATTTCCTGTTTTAGCAGCGTATTCTGTTGGTAACTTCGAGCAAATTTCATTTGTTCCATCTCTTGGATGAAGTTTGACAAGAGTGACATCTTTTCTGAGATCATCTTATCCTGTACAGGCAGCCATTCTTTGACCGCATCGAATTTCTGGTCAATTTGCGCTAATTTCTGATGGATCTCTTCTTCTCTTTTCTGTTTACGGTCAAATACTTCTCGAAGTTTTAAATAATCTGCTACTTCTTGTCCATATTCTTGCATGATCGTTAAGCTGTTCATTTTTCCTAATGAGTGCTGGAAGGCAAATTCTGCCACTTTTCGCTGGAATGAAAGTTGTTCTTCCTGATTCTGTTTTTTACTTTGAGAAATTTCTTCGATTTGTGCCAAGACGACATCGAGTTGCCCTAGTTTTTCCTGCCACATCCCTTTGATTTCTGGAAAACGATTGTTTTGATTCGTTCCATTTTTCCCTTGATAGAACCGATAAGCAATCAATCCGACAGCAGTTGCAAAGAAAAGCAGTTTCCATGGCATCGGCACAAAGAGTCCTACTACAACAGCCGCTGCTCCAAGCGCATAAGGTTTCCAGTCGTTATTTGTCGGTTCATTTTCTGGCTGGATCTGTACTAAAGAAGGATAAGTTTCTTCCAAGCGATTCACTTCTGCTTCGATTGTTTGCTGTTGCTCTTTTGCTATTTGCAATCGAATCTGCATTTGATTGGATCGATCTTGTAACTGCCGATTTTCAGCAATCAGTTCTTTCCATTCTTCTTCATCCAAAAATTCTTTCGGTTCATTGTTTCTAAACCATTGCCATCGTTGTTCCAATATTTTCAGCTCTGATTCAGTCTCTCTCGTTTCTATTTGCAGACGCTGCCGTTCATTATTCAGTTGTTCTGTTGACAATTGCTGTTGCAGCAGTTCTTTCAATGTATCTTCTTGTTCTAAATAAAAATAATAACGTGCAGATTGCTGATCCATCCCGCTGTGCTTTTCTAGTGTTTCTTCCAATTCCTCTAAACGTTCACTCATCTGTTGATAACGCTTGGAAAATTCTGAAAGATCCAGCAAAAGCTGCTCTTCTGGTATATCGTCTAATGTATTCTCATTCAACTGCTGCCACTCTTCATACAACGAAAAGTTCATTTCCTGCTGTTTTAACCGAGTAAACTGTTCATTCATGTCTTTGAGCTGTTTTAGTAATCGCTCCTGCTGCTTTCTGTAGTCATTTTCTTGGTTGATCAGTTCACCGAAAACAGCTTCTTGGTTTTGCTTTTGGCGGATCTTGTCTTGCAGGATTTTCCAGTCATTCAATTTTTGGTTGATTGGCAGTTTCTGTCCTTTTTTCTTAAAAAGTTGCTGTGCTTGCTGATAATACTCTTGTCTTTTTTGGAATACGTGCGAACTTCCTGTGATTCCCAGAGAGATCAATGCATCGTGCAGTTCTTTTTCTCTTAAATGATCCAACTCTGTTAACTGTTCCTGCTGAAAAGTAAATACTTGCTGGAACAGCTCTTTTGTCAGTGGCGCAATCAGTTTTTCTAGTAGATCATCGCTTCCGATTTGTCCATTCAACGTGACTTTCGCCTTGCCGCGATTTTGCTGCTTGTATCGTTCAACCAAAAATTCGCCATGTACTGGATGTTCGATCCACAATCTCCCGCCATAAGCTGCTCCGTCTTTGGGCGTATAATCTTTCTTTTTGCGTCCCTTTGAAGGAAATCCGAATAATATCGCTTGGATAAACTGATAGATCGTTGATTTTCCTGCTTCGTTTTCACCATAGAACAATTGATTGCCAGAAGAAAAATCGAAAATTTTTTGACGCCATTTCCCAAAAGCAGCAATTTCGATCCGTAAAATCTTCATTCTCGAGCCTCCTCGAATAAAAAGTCCTGTTTAAGTAGTTCTTTTGCTTTTTCAAGCGTCTGCTCCTGGTAATCAGGTAAGTCATTCAATAGTTTAGCCGCTTCTTGATGACCAAATGCTTCATGTAAAATCTGATGGAAATCTTGCGGTATCTGATAGTTTTCAAATAACTGGTCCATCAATTTCGTCGAAGCAGTCAATGGTATCCGAGTTTTGGATTCGCTATTCATAATAGAAATACGCCAAACAAATAAATTAGATGAAAATTGAGTGATTTCTTCTGATAAATAATCCAGCAATTCACCAGTTTGTATTCGTTCGACAACTTCCATGCTCAGATGCTCATAGTCTTTGATTTTCAGTTCTATCAAGTTAAACTTTGACATCTCTGCTGGAAGCTGTTGTTGGACGATATCCAAAATATCTTTCGTTGATTTTGCATGCTGTAATGAGACTTCTTGGCTTTTCCAGTACACCTCCGCTACCTCTAGTGGCTTCAACTGTGATTGATTAGCTGATAACTCCACTAGCAGAACCGAAGTAGCTGTTTTTTCTTTTTGTGTATGCCCTTGTGGTGCCCCGGGATAAACGATATTTTTTGATTCATTCATTGCCATAGGTACGTGTATATGCCCTAATGCCCAATAATCATAGCCTTTTTCCTGCATTCTCGATGGAAGAAACGGTGCATAATTCCCTTGCATCTGCGTTCCTACTTCCCCATGATATAAGCCAATATGATAGTCGACTGCAGCTCGATTGGGAAATTCAGACACTTTTTCCTCTCTAATCCATGGATGGCAATAGCTGAAGCCGCTGATTGCTAACGTTTCACCTGAAGATATACTGAATTTTTTCGTTTCTACTGATTCAGAAGTAAATAAATGGACATTATCAGGGAAATCAAACCAGTAACGTTCTCGTTGGTAAAAATCATGGTTGCCAAAAATCATGTATACTTGGATATTTTTTTGTTTCAACCGATACATTTGTTCAGAAAAATGCTTTTGGATTTTTAATGAAGGTCTGTTTTGGTGGAAATTATCTCCAGCAAATAAGACAAAATCAACATGATTCATTACAGCTTGATCAACAATATTTGACAATACTGTAAGATTTGCTTTCAATAATCTTTCTTGTATGTTCTCATCAAGAATCGTTAAACCTTCAAAGGATCTATCCATATGTAAATCTGCTGCATGGATGAATTTTACCATCAATCATACCTCCTTCTTTTTCTTTTATCATAACATTTCCAACTATTTTTTTCATCATTAACCGAAAATTTGTTCGCTTTTCATGCAAAAAAACAGATGAGCTTTAACAGCTCATCTGTTTTTTACCATTTGCGTGGCGACGTCCTACTCTCACAAGGGGCA
>NZ_JAAKDW010000006.1:0-2500 GCF_011038845.1 Enterococcus sp. ZJ1622 | reverse complement strand
GGGCTTTGACTTGTTGTAGGCACACGGTTTCAGGTTCTATTTCACTCCCCTTCCGGGGTGCTTTTCACCTTTCCCTCACGGTACTGGTTCACTATCGGTCACTAGGGAGTATTTAGCCTTGGGAGATGGTCCTCCCGGATTCCGACGGAATTTCTCGTGTTCCGCCGTACTCAGGATCCTCCTAGGTGCATTCCACATTTCGTCTACGGGGTTTTTACCCTCTTTGACTGACTTTTCCAAGTCATTCGACTATCTGAAAATACTACCATATCGGAGTCCTACAACCCCAATGAGCAAGCTCATTGGTTTGGGCTTTTCCCGTTTCGCTCGCCGCTACTCAGGGAATCGAATTTTCTTTCTCTTCCTGCAGGTACTTAGATGTTTCAGTTCTCTGCGTCTACCTCGAATGCGCTATGTATTCACGCAAACGTAACATCCTATCAAAGATGCTGGGTTCCCCCATTCGGAAATCTCTGGATCATAGCTTACGTACAGCTCCCCAAAGCATATCGGTGTTAGTCCCGTCCTTCATCGGCTCCTAGTGCCAAGGCATCCACCGTGCGCCCTTATTCACTTAACCTTATCAACCTTACGGTTGGGTTTTGATCTTTCTTCTAGCGATAGAAGTCCGATCAAGAAAATAAGCAATTGAACTTATTCTTAAAAAACTCATTCAACGCGGTGTTCTCGGTTTGTATTACTTATATTTACTTCAAATATCCAGTTTTCAATGAACAAATTAATTGAGAGTAAACCTCTCAAAACTGAACAAAGTAAGAACAAATTGTGTAGTCTCCGTAATATTCCTTAGAAAGGAGGTGATCCAGCCGCACCTTCCGATACGGCTACCTTGTTACGACTTCACCCCAATCATCTATCCCACCTTAGGCGGCTGGCTCCAAAAGGTTACCTCACCGACTTCGGGTGTTACAAACTCTCGTGGTGTGACGGGCGGTGTGTACAAGGCCCGGGAACGTATTCACCGCGGCGTGCTGATCCGCGATTACTAGCGATTCCGGCTTCATGCAGGCGAGTTGCAGCCTGCAATCCGAACTGAGAGAAGCTTTAAGAGATTAGCTTAGCCTCGCGACTTCGCGACTCGTTGTACTTCCCATTGTAGCACGTGTGTAGCCCAGGTCATAAGGGGCATGATGATTTGACGTCATCCCCACCTTCCTCCGGTTTGTCACCGGCAGTCTTGCTAGAGTGCCCAACTGAATGATGGCAACTAACAATAAGGGTTGCGCTCGTTGCGGGACTTAACCCAACATCTCACGACACGAGCTGACGACAACCATGCACCACCTGTCACTTTGCCCCCGAAGGGGAAGCTCTATCTCTAGAGTGGTCAAAGGATGTCAAGACCTGGTAAGGTTCTTCGCGTTGCTTCGAATTAAACCACATGCTCCACCGCTTGTGCGGGCCCCCGTCAATTCCTTTGAGTTTCAACCTTGCGGTCGTACTCCCCAGGCGGAGTGCTTAATGCGTTAGCTGCAGCACTGAAGGGCGGAAACCCTCCAACACTTAGCACTCATCGTTTACGGCGTGGACTACCAGGGTATCTAATCCTGTTTGCTCCCCACGCTTTCGAGCCTCAGCGTCAGTTACAGACCAGAGAGCCGCCTTCGCCACTGGTGTTCCTCCATATATCTACGCATTTCACCGCTACACATGGAATTCCACTCTCCTCTTCTGCACTCAAGTCTCCCAGTTTCCAATGACCCTCCCCGGTTGAGCCGGGGGCTTTCACATCAGACTTAAGAAACCGCCTGCGCTCGCTTTACGCCCAATAAATCCGGACAACGCTTGCCACCTACGTATTACCGCGGCTGCTGGCACGTAGTTAGCCGTGGCTTTCTGGTTAGATACCGTCAAGGGATGAACAGTTACTCTCATCCTTGTTCTTCTCTAACAACAGAGTTTTACGATCCGAAAACCTTCTTCACTCACGCGGCGTTGCTCGGTCAGACTTTCGTCCATTGCCGAAGATTCCCTACTGCTGCCTCCCGTAGGAGTTTGGGCCGTGTCTCAGTCCCAATGTGGCCGATCACCCTCTCAGGTCGGCTATGCATCGTGGCCTTGGTGAGCCGTTACCTCACCAACTAGCTAATGCACCGCGGGTCCATCCATCAGCGACACCCGAAAGCGCCTTTCAAATCAAAACCATGCGGTTTCGATTGTTATACGGTATTAGCACCTGTTTCCAAGTGTTATCCCCTTCTGATGGGCAGGTTACCCACGTGTTACTCACCCGTTCGCCACTCCTCTTTTTCCGGTGGAGCAAGCTCCGGTGGAAAAAGAAGCGTTCGACTTGCATGTATTAGGCACGCCGCCAGCGTTCGTCCTGAGCCAGGATCAAACTCTCATAATAAAAGTTAGAACAGTCTTTCAACTGTTAAGCTCAATTTGTTTGCTAGCATATTGCTTGCTTGTTAAAAATGTTTGTTGTCTTGAATCAATCAAGACGCCCTACACATTTGGTTTGTCTTACTTTGTTCAG
>NZ_JAAKDW010000005.1 GCF_011038845.1 Enterococcus sp. ZJ1622 | reverse complement strand
CTTTGAACTAAGAAGTGCACCTTAAAGAATAGGAGACGATAAGATGAAAAGAATGAGGACGTTGTTTATTCTGAGTCTACTGTCGCTATTCTTAGGTGTAACGACAGTGACCGGTTATGCGGAAAGCAATACGGTCTCGGTAGAGGCCGGCATTCAGTTTGTGGAAGATCAGGGCAGTCATTCGGACTCTGATTCTACTAGTGAAGAGCCTTCCGATGAGACTGGCAGTAACACACCAAACGAGCAGGGAGCAGCTACAACTGAATCAGCTGAAAATACAGGAGCATTGCCTAAAACGGGTGAGCGTCGTTCGATTATTTTACTGGTAATAGGAATTTTACTGGTACAAACAACGATGGCATGTATTTTCATAAGGAAATATGGACGAGAGTAAACAAGAAATAAGGTCAATAATGAAATTTTAGTTTTATGTAGGCAAAAAGGTTAATTTTACTGAGAGTAAATTAGCCTTTTCTAATGACTGTTATTATTAACATGTAGCTTGTAATTAAATTATCAGATGCAGGAGTAGCCAAAGGGAAAAATATTGTTTTGTTCATAATTAGGAATTTGATAGCTCAAAATTAGTAATAATTAAAGCAATTTTATGATCTCTTTTTAATGAAATTATGGTTTAGAATTCCAAAAAGAAGGAATGATAAGATTATATATATAGGTATAGGTGATTCAATTGTTATTAAAAAAAGGAATGAAAATATCTACGACAGACGTTCATGGCATCTCTTGTGAAGGCCATGTTCTCTATTTTTTAGAAAACACGGTTATTATCGAAAATATTACAGAAAGATACGTTATATCAAATGGAACTCTGGTAGAACAAGGATATTCTTTTTCAGAAAATTTATTTATGACCTAAATAGATAGAAGAATAGAGACAACTAAATTTCATCTATTTGTTACGTACTCGTACTACAAACCTCATTTGTAAAATATAAAGGAAATTACGTTTACAATATTTCCACATATTTCTAACTGTCAAATCTTGAAGTGTTAAAAGAAAAGGTTATATGAATAGAAACTACTTCTATAAGTAGTAAACGATACACAAATAATTGATCAGTCCTTGAATTAATGTAAATTAGAAACCCTAATTTGATAACGATATTCTTTTAGGAAAGTGTTTCTATAGTTTAACTGAACGAATACAAAAAAGGCATGCAATTGCATACCTTTTCTGTATAAGTGTATTGGAAACATTGGTTGGAAGAGATAATCTATTTTAGTTATTACCTCTACTATATTAACAAATAATTAACCTAACAAAAGCTCAAAAAGTAAACAATATATTTCAATAAAATGACTAAATAGAAGAAGGTTAACGTGTGATAAATAATATATTAAGACATTTAAGGATATGTTTAACAAGAAAAAAAGTAAAGGAGTTATCATAGGATAATTAAAAGCGATGGGAAAATTATTCTAGGGTTAAATATGGTATTACGGTCTATACTTTGAAAGTTCTTACAAATGATCAGTATTCTAACAAAAAAATCGTAATACATATATTACAGAAGCAAGTAATTATAGTAATAAACATATTGACAACATATAGTGGATAAAGTCTCCTAAAATATAGAGGGTTGAAGGAGATTCCCTATAATAATTAAGGAAAGATAGCATATCAATTTTAGTGAAGTTGTGGGAGTAAATTCCAGTACTTATTGAACCATTTAAATCGCAAATAAGATTATAAGGCGTTGACACAAAATCTGAATCTTCTTCAACAATTAATATACAGTCCCTCACTATTTGAAAATTTGGGTAAATAACTGAACTATGATTTAAATCTTAAAGAAATATTTCAAGGAACCTTAAACAAGATGTCAATTGATGATTGCTAGAAAAAGAAATATGTTAATTATAAATAACATAGATCCTATTACGAAGAAATGCCCTAAAATCGAAAATTTCAAAAAATTCATATTTCTTACATTGTTAAAAATGTGATATTCTTAATTAATCAAAGGTTCTTCGGATTTATAATGGAGAAACCATCATTAGTATCCATCCGTTAAGTAGAAAACTTAATTATCATAGAGGCGCTTGCATTGAACTTTTTTAATCGAATGTATTCAAACATTTAGAAGAATAAAATTTGAATAATTAGATGATTAAAGTGTAGAAACTAATAGTGTCAGGCTGCCATTGATGAATACGTAACCTATAAATGTTAGAATTATACATATGAGAAAATTATTTCTTACGCATTTAGAATGAGTTATTCTTCGAGAATTATCATTAATTAAATCTTTATCAAAAATCCAAGAAGCTCGTGATTTCAGTCGTGCAAGGTTAAATAGATTTAACATATGAAGGATTTAATTAACGTAGAGTAGAAATGTTATTATTATGTATCAATTTGTGCCTAATGAATTGTTTAAAATGACAAAATAAAAGCAAAGGGGAATAAACATGAAGAAAATGATGATGATGCTTCTGTTTGGTTTACTGGCTACCATAGGCTTGCCAATGGTGGCAGAAGCGGATGAAATATTAGATGCTACAGAAGTAGCTATCTTTGGTGCACAGGCTATGGTTCCAAATAGTCCAGAGGATCAAACAGAAAAGCTGCAGGCGCTGTTGAGTAAGACAGCGAAGGAGGGACGTGCATTATTTTTACCACAAGGGAATTATAACATTACAAAAGATATCGCTATTTCTTCAAATTATCAATTAATTGGCGATTCAACAGGAGCCACTATATTACATAATATTACAGGATCACCTATTCAATTGACAGATACAACTTATGGGACGAAAACCAATGTTCGACTTCAAAATATTGCCTTTGATGGCATTAATGTGACTTTGAAGTTAACAAATCAATTAATACTAGAAAATAACATCTTTTACAATCCCTTAAAAGGCTTCGTTGTCAATTTAAATGCAGATGTTGGAGTTAAAATTTCAGGTAATGTCTTTATGCGGGATACTGCACATATGCAACCAGGAAGTGATTTTAATCGAGCAATTTACATTGGAGGCTATTCAACGCCAAGTCGTTTCCAATATATGTCAGAGATCGATATTGTAGATAATTTATTTGGCTTAAAAGTGAATGAACTGGATGCAATTAAAAGTACCAGCCGCTCAGCTTTAGCAGCCACTATTACACGACTACAAGCAGCAATTGAATCGGGCGCAATCACAATACCTAATGAACAAAACTATTTATCAACAGGAGTTAATTCTTTTAGTATGTTGAAAGATGTAACTGTCCAACATAACTTCTTCTATTCACCATACGACAATGAGAATTTGAATGGTTTGGTGGGAGACCATGCTATTTACTTCCGTGGTGCTCAAAATATTACGGTGGTGGGCAATCACTTGCGAGGGCTACAAAATGGTCCAGCTGGTGGATTCAAATTTAAATCAGGCCGTAATATTACTATTATGAACAATTATTTGAGAAATACAGGACTGATTATGTATGGAACACCAGAAATTGGTTTAGCAGAAACCCAAGCAGAGGGAGCCATTTCAGAACTGTCCAATTGGTTAGTTGCTAATAATATATTTGATTGGAAATATTGGGACAACCAGTATGCAATTGGTATGGAATATAATAAGCATACGGGCAATAACAATGTGTACAATGGTGTTTTTATAAATAATCAGTTTGTTAACTACCACAATATCCCACAAAATCGTCGACGTGAATTATTAATATCTAGTGGCGGTGGTTTCCGGCCAGAAACTAGTTTTGTTAAAGGTAATACTCGAGATGATGGACTCAAAAATGGTCAATTGTTAGTGGAAAATTGGACAGAGGCTGACTATGGTTTAATGCCATCAACGTGGGAATCGTTAATTTCACCAACTATCTATGATCAATATAAAAATACCGCTATTCCCATTAGAAATACCTTGGCAATTCCTATAGCTACAACGATTGTTAAAGGTCAACAAGTCAATCCTCTTCAATTAGTTGACAATATAAACGATGCGGATGAGGTAGTACCAACTGCAAAAATAGCTAATCCAGAAGTCTTAAATGAGATAGGGCAACAAAAAGTTATTGTTCAATTAACTTACGAAACAGGTTCACTTGTGACAGTAAATGTACCCGTAACAGTAGAGTCCCCAGTAAAAATTGATTTCCCCTAGCTACAATAATAATAAATGGGACAGAAAGAAGAAAAAAACTCCTTTCTGTCCCATTTGTTATGACCTTAAGGATCCATTGGGGGTTGCAAAATGAATGAACCATAAAACCACCTGCTATACAGGTAGGGTAATACTGGAAGGATATATAATGCTAAGTCAGGTTCATCTGTTATTGAGTATTTCATCAAAAATGAGTGGATCTAGTTTATGGGTTATCCGAAAGGAAAAGCTACATTTATGATTTTTTAGTAAAAATTCAAAATATATGTTTGGAAATTCAAACTTTAGGGTAGAAGGATGTTATTTGAGTATACTAGGATTGAATGAATCGACCATGAGAAATTGCATTCAAGAAGCAAAGTGCTGTATTATCAATTGTCCGTTTACTTACATAAGATCATTGGGGATATTTTTAAAAGAGAATAATAGAGATTAAATGAAAAAAAAGCAGTTATTTGTTAAAATCATTGATGTTATTAATAATAAGTATTTTTTGAAAGGGGAAATATAAAAGGTTTTGAAAATAAATAAAAAAATAGTATTACTTGTTCTACTGCTAGTTATTGCTAGTCTTTATTCTTTTATCTTTTTTAGTAATGCACAAAAGATCTCAACCACAGGAGATATCGCTTTTCACTTTTCTAGAATAAAAGGCTTGTCCTCAGTATTTTCTGGTCCAATAAATTTTACCACATTTAATAGTTATGGCGGAGGGGTCAATTTTTTTTACCCGTATCTAACACTCTTTCCAGCCGTAATTTTTTACTGGATAACAAATAATTTGATTCTAAGTTACATTTTATACGTTTGGGTATTGAATATTTGTACAATTCTAGTGACCTATCAATATGGCCAAAGGTTCTTTAAGCGAATAGATGCAGCTTTCTTATTTAGCTTTTTGTATAGCTTTTATGGATATCGTTTAATTGATATATATCAGCGTTCTGCAATTTCAGAATCAATTGCGTTGACGATTATACCAGTTGTCTTGTATTACACGTATAATCTTCTTTATGAAAAAAAGAACTGTGTGATTCCTTTAGCTATCAGTATGAGTTTGCTCATCTATACCCATGTTCTCTCCACTTTTATGAGTGTGATTGTTATTGGCTTCTTATTTATCGGCTCTCTTTTCTCTAAGCGAAAAGAGAAAAAAGAAATGTCGGGTCTGATATTAAATATGATAAAAGCTGTTGGTTGTACCATTCTTTTAACGGCTTACGTTTGGTATCCGATGTTACAACAAGTCCTACATCAAAAAATTAATCGTCCCTTTCGCACAAACCTTCAAGAAAGGGCATTAAATATTTCTGATAGTTTAATCGGTGCAGTAAATAATGATTTAGTTACATTTACAATGGGAACAATTGGTGTGGTTTCATTGATTCTTCCACTTTTCTTTTTAAAAAAATTTGCCAATAAAGAAAAGATTATTTATTTTTGTGCAGTGACCACTTGGTTCTTATCAACAAATCTTTTTCCATGGGAATTTTTACAAAAAACACCTATTCAAATCATTCAATTTCCTTGGAGAATCTTGGGTTTTCAAGTGCTTTTTGGTTCATTGATCTTAACTATAGTGTTTTTAAAGTGGAAAACAAGCAACAAAAAAAGTATGTGGAGCCTTATAGGAATAGTCCTTCTTATTTTTACAGTGACTGTAGCAACAGAAGCAAATTATTCGCAAAAAATTCAGTCGTATAAAGGTCGATTAATTATGACCAAAAAAGATGTTACACGTTATACAACCTCGAGAACTGGAGGCCTTTATGACTATGCACCATTAGATGCATTGAAATATAAAGATCATTTAAAGAAACATGAAGTAAAAATCGATGATCGATGGGAGAATGCATCTCATAAAGCATATAATTCTAAAATAATCTATACAGTAGAAGATGCGAATGAGCAAAATATCACGTTACCTGTATTCAATTACTGGGGAACAGTTGTGAAAGTAAATGGGAAAAAGAGCACTATAGAAAATGACAATGGTTTAGTGTCTATTAAAGGTAAGGGAAAACGAACTATAGTCGAGGTTTCATCTACCTATCCAACTACGATGATTCTATCTTTATTGATTAGTTCAATAACTTTTATATTCTTATTTACACGTTACTTAATAAGATCACACGGTTCAATAGAAATAGATTAGAGAGATATTATAAATATGTTGATTCTATTTTTATAACAAGGAAGAAAATGCAGTAGCAATATATATAAGAAGACATCGAGAGTCACTGTTGATTTATTCCGAAAAGTGAAAAGAACGAACTAAAAATTCAATTAAGAAAAAAACATAGTAATAATTATACCGACCCCCAAAAGTTAGACTAAAAATGTAGTGCACCCATAAAACTAACTTTTGGGGGTCGGTACAAATCAAGGGTTCTTTTTTGTTTCCAAAACGAGTATCTCTCCAAATATTATGAAAAGAAATCTGTACATTCATTTTTTTTCTTCAGTTTGGCATTTTTTTGAACTATTCAAAATAGCGGAGATAGGTAAAATAGAAAATAAGTGTGTCTAATGTTCTTGAGAATCATAAGGATGAATAGATGCTATTTCTTTACTTTATAATAATCGTTCCCTAAACTAAAAATAAAGGGAAAAGGAGGAAAATATATGCGGGTTGTGAACAAAGCGGTAGATGTATTAGTGCCGCCGTTACTTGGTTTTTTTGTGGTATTTGTAGGGTTACTTGCTTCTAGCGGGTTTGAATCTGTTTTTTATGAAGAATGGTTTCCTCATCTCCAAGGAAATAAACTTGTCAGTCTAATCATTGATGTCTGTATTTTTGCATTGATCAGTTTTCTTTTTGTCTTACTTGCGAAATGGATTTATAAAGATACAAGGATTTTAGGTTTTTCGCTAAAAGGATTTTTCAAAAAATTCTTTACTGGGTACTTGATTGGGGCTGTGTTAGTCGCTTTGATGACTGCAGGTTATGTTTTGTTTGACGGGGCAGATTTTTCTTTGATAGTGGCACGAACTTCATGGTCACAAGTATTGACCGCTGCTGTCTTCTACTTAGCACAAGGGACCCAAGAAGAAGTGGTCTCTAGAGGGTTCGTATTAGGAGGAGTCGCCAAGCGAACCTCGCTTTTTTGGGGTATTCTCATCAGTAGCCTGTTTTTCATGCTGATGCATTTGAGCAACGCTGGGGGTTTTACGATCAATTTATTGGATTATTTTCTTACAGGGCTTGCTTTTGCTTTAATGAGAGTCGCTTTTTCAAACACATGGACTGCTGCGGCTGCTCATGGGGCGTATAATTTTTTTATGGCCGATGTTTTTGGACTGGCAGCTTCTGTACCGGAAAGCGAAGGAATCGTGTTCCAAACAATCTATCATAGCTCCATCGATTATATGAGTATGACGGTTTCCCTGATTGCAGTGGTTATCCTCTTTGTTTGGTTATGGCCAAGGAGAAAGCAGTTCGGCGAGCCGTTGCAGGTGGAAAAATGACAGTGAGATGCGTAGTGAGCTGCTTAATAAATGATAAGCGGAGTAAGCAGATGAGCAGAAAACCAAGAGAGAAATATTCCTGGTTTTTGGTCAGTTAGCGGACTTCGTTTTTTGGACTGTTATTTTCTAAATACATATTAAAATAGATTTTGTTGTCTCACAATAGGTTAGGAAATAAAAAGAAAAAAAGTGAATAAAAAGATGATTGCTTTATAAATAGTCTTTTTATGCAGTAATCATGTTTTCTGCTATTCTAAAAGTGGTAGTCAGAGGGCAGAAGAAAAATCGTTAAATCACTTCGAGGGAGGAAATGAGATGGAAACATTTTTAACGAAAACTTCTCAGAAAAAGATCACCATGCTTCACTTTCTACTTGAACGGGATCAATGGTGTTCCATTGAAGAACTCCAAAATGAATTAGGTGTGTCGGCAAAATCCGTCTTGAATTATTTATCGGAGATGGAGGAACTGTTTCAACAGTATCATGGAAAAATCGTGCTGAAAAACGAAGGTAACAAACGCTTTTTTTTGGAAAAACATGAGAATTTCCCTATCTACACCATTTATCTCCATTTTTATCGAAGCTCATATAATTATCAGTTGATTGATTATATGTATAAGAATCCCGAAAAAAATTTAGAAGCTTATGCAAAAGAACAGTTTACCAGCGTATCCACCGTATTTCGTTATGCAAAATTGTTAGTAAAATACTTTGCCCGCTACCAAATGCTTTTTCATCCTTATCAACTAACCATCGAAGCAGAGGAAAGCAGTATTCGAAGTTTTTATTATTATTTTTACTGGAATTCCGCGCGTAGTGGTGATTGGCCTTTTCAAACAAGTCAGAGGGAAATCGCAGATTATTTAAACTGCTTTGAAGCCATCTATGAAGTCAGATTGGACCCTTTACAAAAGAGAAGCTTTTCTTACTGGTTAGTGATCACGATCGAAAGAAGTCGTTTTTTCAAAGTAACTATCAATGAGGACCAAAAAAGCGTCATCAGAGAGGATCCTTATTTTTCTTTCATAAATCAGTGGCTAAAGGCAAGCAGTCTTGATTTTGACATAAGTGAATCTTATTTTCTTTACCAGGTTATCTATTCTTTTGGGATCATTGATGGAAACCAGAAGTACGAGAATAGTCATGGAGACGTTCATAGAAGAAGAAACAGTACGATGTTTCGCGCATTGATGAATCTGAAAATAACAGTTGAGGAGGAATTTGGCTATCTGCTGGATACCGAGGATCCGGAACTTGTTTTTAATTTTATCGCTTTTCATGAACGAAGTGCGCTTTTTTTCGGAAATACTGATCTATTCTTCAACCGTTCTTATGTAAAAGAAATGAGAGAAGAAACGCCTCAAGTATATCAAAGAATCGAACAGTTCAAAAAAAGACTAATAAGTACGGCAGATAAACAGGTCTCTATATTATTGAAAAATTGGGAACAGTTATTTTTGGATTATTATTATATTCTTGATTATTATGATCTGTTGCTGAATGCCCAAAAACCGGTGAAAATACTTATTCAAGACGATTTGCACCATACCCATCGTCTGTGGCTGATGAATAAGATCCATGCATATTTTGGCAAATCATATTTATTAGCATTTTATGATTATCAAACAAAAATCGAAGAAGTTGATCTAGTCATCTCCAATTATTACTTAGATACGAAGGACAAACCGCTGCTTCTAATGAAGAACATCCCAACGGAGCGAAACTGGCGGCAGCTAGAAGCGCTTCTTTACCGAATAACAACTGAAAGGGTATGATTGCCTTCTAGCTATCAGTACCATTCCTTCGAAAAATGGGAGGGTGCGACAAGAGTTTTGTCGCATCCTCTTTTTACATTTTGACGTCTTTATTATTAATTTTTTTCTACGATAAGGAATTTTTTTACACTAGAAAAAGGGGGACACGCGTGTAAAAATTAGCGTTGGTTGATTTATACCAATTATTATTTAGGAGGGATTTTAAAATGAAAAAGCAAGTAGTTGCAACAGCCACGCTAAGTTTGCTGGCGCTAAGCGTATCAGGAACAAGTGTGTTTGCAGAAGATTCGGGAAATCAGAATGGTACAGCGAATACAAATAAGACAAATACAACAACAGATATCATATTGAAGCCTGGCTCTGGAGGAGACGTTGAACCAATCGTGCCGGACGACACACATGATGATAACTCAGGTACTGGGGATGTCGGTTCTTTATCTATCCCGTACGCTTCTAATATCACATTCGGACAGCAAGAAATCAAACAAGGTGATGCTGATTACTTCGCGCTTAACAAAAAACCACATGTGCAAGTCAACGATACACGAGGCGGGGCAAAAGGCTGGTCGTTAAGTGTCTCTATCTCTCCATTTATCGGTACTGAAAATAAACATGAATTGAAAGGTGCCCAATTATCACTCACTAATGGAAAAGTCACTACAAAAAACAATCAGTCCGAAGCACCGACTTTAGCTGAGGGAACAGATGGTACTTATACATTAAACAAGGATCCGCAAATGATCATGCTGGCAAAAGAAGGGCAAGGAGCAGGAGCCTTTGCCGCTGTTTTTGAAGGTACAGACGGGAACAATGAACAGGTGAAGCTTCACGTACCACGAGCAGGAGTAGAAGCGCAAAGCTATACCGCAGAGCTGACTTGGATGTTGTCTGATGCACCTGCATGAATTAGCAAGGAGATGGGGATACTGCTTTCCTGTCTTTTTTAGCAGCTTGCTTCTGTTAGTATTATTCAGTTCTCCTGCTCGAGCAGAAGCAGAACAAAACAAAGTTTCCTTTGATGCAGAAGCAATATTACCTGACAATCAGGTTTCAGATGCGAGTTACTATGACTTGAACGTACAGCCGGGTGCAAAGCAAGAGCTGGCGATCCAGCTAAGAAATACAAGTGAGAAACAAATTGAAGTCAAAGTGGAAGCAAACAACGCAGTCACCAATCAAAATGGTGTATTGGATTATTCCAAACACGGTGAAAAGCTATTAGGAAGTCCGTCTTTTGAAGAGATAGTCTCTCAACCGCAAACAGTTATGTTGGCGCCGAGCGAAGAGAAGCAAGTCATCTTTCAACTAACTATTCCGGAGAAAGGATTCGATGGTACGGTATTAGGCGGATTTTATTGCTATGAAAATGAGAAAGGACAAAATAAAAAAACGTCAGGATTCGCTTTGACGAATAAATTTGCGTATACAATCGGGGCCAAGCTGACCTGTAATGATAAGAAAATTGAGCCCTCATTCTCTTTGACAAACGTCCAGCCTGGACTGGCAAATGGCTATTTGACTGTATTTGCTACTTTAGAAAATCCACAGCCGATACTCATGAGCCAACTGAAGATGGAAGCTGAAGTGACAAAAAAAAGACAGTCGGAAAGCTTGCACAAAGTATCAAAAACGATAACTATTGCTCCTAGAAGCAAATTCAAGTTACCAATCAATTGGGAAGATGAACCGTTGAAAAAGGGAACGTATGAATTGACGATCCAGCTGACAGATACTTCAGGAAAAGAATGGCAACTCAAGAAGGAATTCAAAATTGCAGGAAATGATGAAAAATTAAATAAAGAAGCAGTAAAAGTGAAGAAAGAAACGAAGACATCCAACACATTGATGTATCTATTGATCGGTTTGTTTTTACTCATTATTTTAGGATTGATCTGGTATATTTCACGTCTGAGGAAAGAAAGAAATTGAGAATGGAGGCGGTCAAATGAATCGAGTAGCTGCATGGATCGGACTGCTTTTCTTTGCGTGCTCATTCCCAATCCATGCTTTGGCAGAGGAACAAACAACTAGCGAAGTAGGGATTACTTTCTATCCAGCAAACAAACCTGTCCTTGTTCCGATGAATAAAGTGGAAATAGCAGAAGACCAACCGTTTAAAGAATCCTCTACTGAGACAGAGGAACAAGCTTTGCCAAAAACGGCAGAAACACATCAGCAATTTATGTTCTCAGGAATCTGTGTCGTAGTGATAGTTGGCGTTTTTTATTCCGCTAGAAATGTTCGTTCACGAAGGAGGGATGAATATGGGTAAGTTCAGTCAAGTCCTTCTTTTGGCCTTCGTATGGTTGGGGATTTCTTGTTTGACGCCTGTAAAAGCAGATGCAGCGCTTCGACCACTCACAGATCTAGGATATTTCCGATGGACGAACCAAACGTCGACGCCGGCTGAAAATACGTTTCTCATGCGATATGGTGAACAGACAACTGTCGAACCGATCGAAGGGAATGTGAAATCAGATATCATCACGGTCGACAGACAAACTAGTGTCAGTAGTGCATTGATCAAAAAAGTAGGGTTCTATAAGGGGAAGGAAGTAAATCTGAAAGTAACACTCAAAAGAAATAAGAGCAACTTAGATGGAGGTTCAATATACTTTACCAAAGATTATTTTCTAAGTATTGAGATCTCAGGTGAAATGGTCGTGACATATGATTTTTTGGATAGTCAAGGAAAGCCGATGACGGTCGAAACAGCTTTTAATTATTATGGAATGAACCACAACAAATACATTGGATTTCAAAAACCTAGTACAGTAATCAAATATCTGTATGCAAACAATCCTACCAATATCCTTTATGATATCTGGGATGGTGGAGGAGATGATTATTGGGGGTACTATAAAAATGTGACAGTGGGCATTCCGTGGTATGATCCAAGACAGAATTTTGAAATAGCAACAAATCCGATCTCGAAAATCATGTTTATGGTCCACAATAATGACAGTACGCCTTCTTCTATCGATTATCGGACTGAGTTTTTAGCTAAACCGGAATTTCCGCCAGCCTATGCGGAAGATTCGACTTTCGAAACAGCGGATCAAGGTGTCTACGTAAAAGCATATCAAACGATTCCCGATGTAAGCCAATGGAAAAAAGCTACGGCGGTACAGGTTTCTTTTCATCTAGCACAAATTGAGCAAACTAGACAATACATGCCTGAAAAGATAAAAGTAACGAATTTCAATGGAGATGATCTGACTGATCTTTTCACTAGCGAGAGTAGAGAGGAGAACCTTGTAATCTCTGCTAAAGATCCATCTGATGGGCGTTTGTACGATACAGTATTACAGTATCATGTCTATTTGAAATGGATAGGGGACCAGCATCCAGTCGATGAAGCACAGATTTCTGCAGGACAGCTGACTTTACCGTTTCGTGTACAAACGATGTTGGATGGACGATCCATTGATGAAACAAGTGGACAAACTTTAGTGAATTATATGGGGAAAGCAAAAGTAATATTTGAAGATGAAGAAAAAAATTCATTACTAAGTCCAGTAGAAAAGAATGGGGTCTTGACTACTGCCTTTGATTTTACCGAGGAGTATCCAGACATCCCTGGCTATATTCCGCTGAAAAATGAAAAAAATGCAGATCAAGGACAGTTTCTTCCGAAAGAGCAGACGATCATGCATCGGTATCGGCGCATTCTTCCTTTGACTTTTGTGCTGAAAAACAAGGAAAATCCCTGGATCATCTCACGTTTTTCAAAGAAAGCAAAACTAGATTTTTCATTTTCTCATGAGGAGCGAGAGCCAGTCCATTTGTTTGCAAAATGTCATGGTCAGGAACAAGAAATCAAAAGTTATGATAACGAAGAGACACAGGCAGAAGGTCATCTGGATTTCCGTGTACCAGATGAATGGATCGGACACGAAGTTTCTTTTTATCTGAAAAGTGATCTGGGGCGTCAGTCGCAAGAAGAAAAAAGACGTATCCTTATTGACCACAGCCCTAAACTGCTGCTGCCGGAACGATTGAACTTCGGGGTGCAAGAAATTCCTGCCAATGAAAAAGAAATCGAGGCAACCAATCAAAAAGAAATACAGATCGAAGCAATAGATCAGTCCGCCCCAAGCAAATGGACAATAAAAGTAAGAGAAGAAAAACCACTGACAAATACTAGGAACTTCCAATTAAGTCCGCTGGAATTTGTTATCCAAGGAAAGACTACTATATTGACTGATGCTGACCAGTCGATTTGGGAAGGATCGGGAAATGCACAGCTAGATTCTCCCGATAAAATCCAGTTGAAACTCCATCCTTCAGATGAATCTGGCTCTTATGAGGGAACCTTAGTCTGGACTCTGGAAGATGCGCCTGTGTAAGTAATTCTTGTGTAATTATCTAGAATAAAAAAGCAGTAGCCGCGTAGCGATGCTGGAAAAGTCGAGCAGCTCACTTTTAGAAACCAGCTATGCGACTACGTTTTTTTATGCTTCGTATGCATCCGAAAAACAACTTCTCACAACTTATCCAAGAAAAAACTAATTCTTATCCGGAAAAAAAGCAAAGACATAAAAAAACAGTGGAACTAAGACTGTAACGATGATTTTGCCCAGCTGATAAGCAGGAACGATGATCTCAGCAGAAGTTCGCTCTCCCGCCATCAAATAATAAAACCCGCCAATCGTAAGTAAAATAGCGACAACTAAAGACCAGCGGCGTTGAACCAACTTCTTTTTCATGATGGATTTCTCCTTTCAAGTTTGCTTTCAGTTCTAGTTTATGCGAATGAAAATAGAAAAAAAGAAGTATTGCTTTTCTTTTTTCTTTCTTTTTTTACATTCAGCAAATATCCGAGAGAATCGCACTGGAACATGAACAGCCGCCATCCTTTTATTTTATATCTGTTAAAACCTAGCTTTCATGACTTCTTTTTTTGGAGTATACTTATCTCGGCTAATGAATAACAGAAATGGGTGGAATGATGAATATCAAGCAAGTAAGTGAAGAAAAAGGGATTTCAGCAGATACTTTGCGCTATTACGAACGGATCGGGCTGATCCCTCCAGTTCATCGGACGAAAGGCGGTATCCGTGACTACACAGAAGAAGATCTGAAACGCGTCGATTTTACGATCTGTATGCGAAATGCAGGGTTATCCATTGAATCGCTGATCGAATACAACCGCTTGTTCAGTGAAGGAGACAAGACGATAGGAGCGCGCCGGAATCTGCTGGTCGGTGAAAAGGAGATCTTGACAGAAAAAATCAAAGAGATGCAAGAATGTCTGGATCGTCTACAGAAAAAAATCACGAATTATGATCAGATCCTAGCAGAGGGGAAAACGTTTCTTTGAACCATAAAAATTTATATTTTGTCTAAGGGTATACATAAATTGAGTTGATTTTTTTTCATTGGATTATGTTAAGCTGATTATAAAAATGGACATATATCTGTGGCTTCTTATAAAAGAGGAGAGATAAGCCGAATGGGAAAAAGAAAAGTAGGGAACATTATCCAAATCAACCGATATCTGTTTTGGTATGTGCTTGCTGTATTAGTTTTAGGTGGACGTTTCTTTTTTGTCCATCCAGTCAAAGTGGAAGGTCGTTCTATGCAGCCGACGCTAAGCCCAGGAAGTCGGGCATTCGTCCTTAAGCAAGGCTATACGATCGATTACGGGGACATCGTGACGTTCACTGCCGGTGAGAGAAACTACATCAAACGGGTCATTGGACTTCCAGGTGATGAACTCTGTTTTTCAAGAAATCTGGTGACAATCAATGGAAAAGCAGTCAGCGAATCATATCTGATCGCCTATCCAGAATCAGCCGATTTTCTGGGAGAACGAACTGAAAAAAACATAATTATACCAGAAAATCATTTTTTTGTGCTAGGAGACAATCGTCTGAATTCCAGAGATAGTCGTGAGTTCGGACCAATCGCTATGGAGCAGTTGACAGGTAAACTCTGGTTTGCTTATTTACTGCAGTATTTTTAATCAAAGAATACGAAGAAATAAAACAGTTGGAACAATCAACCAGCTGTTTTATTTGTATTTAAGTTATTTTAAATAACGTTTTGTTTTTATTTGTGTCTTGTTTGATAAAGATTAAACGGAAATTAAAAAACGTAGATTATAGATTGACTGCGTTTTCTTAGTGTGATAATTTTTGAATGTAAGTGGTTTCTTTTGCCTAGAACGAGTAAACACGAAACAACAGACGAAAGGAGGGATTTTTTTGGAAATCGTCATCATTGGTGGAATCGCTGCCGGGATGAGTGCAGCTGCAAAAGCAAAACGAATGAATAAAGCAGCAAATGTAACCGTTATCGAAAAAGAAAACTATGTGTCATTTGGTGCATGCGGGTTACCGTATTATTTAGGAGGGCAGTTCGAAGATGAGAATGAAATGTTCGCTCGTACCCCTGAACAGATAAAAAAAGCTGGGATCCATTTATTGTTAGGCTGCCAAGCGAGCAAGATCGATTTTTCCAGCAAGCAAGTACATGTCAGAGAGTTAGAAACGAAGGAAGAAAAAGTGATCCCTTATGACAAACTGATGTTAGCGACTGGGGCAAAGCCGATCATCCCGAGAATCGATGGAGCAAATGCAGGAAATGTGTATACGATCACTCGGCTGGATCGCGTACGCGAGTTGAAAGAACGACTGACGGATTATCGTAAGATTGTTGTAGTGGGAGGTGGCTTCATCGGTATAGAGGTAGCTGATCGGTTGGCAAGTCTTGGAACAGACGTCCGAATCATCGAAGCAAAACCGGCGATAATGAGTCAGACCTTTGATCCAGAATTTTCAGAAAAACTGAAAGAAGCGATGGAAAAGGAAGGGATACATATCCATCTAGAAGAGCACGTGGATAACTTCGAAACGAGTGAAGAAGAAGTGGTCTCTGTCCAAACGAATAAAGGAAACTATCTTGCTGATGCAGTGATTCTCGCAGTTGGTTTTCGTCCAAATACAGAATTGGTGAGCAATGACATTGAAACATTAGAAAATGGTGCGATCAGAATCGATCCATTCGGAAGGACTTCACAAAAAGATGTTTTTGCAGCCGGAGATTGTGCTTCTATTCCTCACCGGCTACTCGGAGATCATTATCTCCCATTGGCAACAGGGGCGAACAAAATGGGCAGGATCGTCGGCATCAATCTTGTTGCGGCAGAAACAGAGATGGAAAAATACGTAGGTACTTTGGGGAGCAGTGCCATCAAAGCAGGTGCTTATGAAGCGGCAAGCACAGGACTCACAGAGCGTATGGCAGAACAATATGGTTTTCATTGTAAAACGACCTGTATCGAGGTAGCGAACCACTCGAATTATTATACAGTGCAGGAAAAAATAATGATCAAATTGGTTTATGACGCCAAAAGCTTTGTTTTATACGGTGCACAGCTCTTTGGAAAAAATGAGACGGTTCTTCGGGCGACCGGCCTAGCTGCGGCGATCCATGGAAAGCTGACCACGAAAGAACTGGGATTTGTCGACTTTGCCTATGCTCCGCCATTTTCCTCTACATGGGAAGCCATCAATGTCGCAGCAAATACAGCAAAATAAGGAGAGGATAACATGATTGATGCGCCTTTTTTTACACAGTTTTTGAAAATCAGCAGTTTGTTCACGCTCAGTGCACTGGCTTTATTGATTGTTTCACTGTATGGAATGAAGGTCATGAAGGACAAGAAAACGAGTTTTTCAAAACGGATGATGGTTGCTTTATTTCTCGGATTGATTATTGGCATTTTTATTGACTGGCTTGGTGCTGAAAATTCTGTTTATATCGATTATGCACGAACAGAGATTTCTGCATGGTATTCTTTATTCGGCACAGGATTCTTGAAATTGGTCCAATTGCTGGCGATTCCGGTAGTGTTCTTATCCATTATCAAAGTAGTGATCGAAGTGAAAGGCGAACGGTTGAAACACCTGACTAGCAAAACATTTGCCGCACTTCTTGGTACGACGGCGATATCTGCATTGTTAGGGATCGCAGTAGTGAAACTTTTTCAACTGAATGGATCAGATTTTGCAGGTGACTTAGCTGCTGATCGACTAGAAAATATGAGCAATATCGCTTCTCAGAGTTTCCCGGAGTTTTTTTTGAATCTTATCCCTAACAATATTTTGAGTGCGATGGGCGATAATGGAAGTATCGTTTCCGTTGTGATCATTGCCGCGATGTTTGCTAGTGCGATACGATTTTTACAAGTGAAAAAGCCGGAACAAGTTGCTCCCTTCGTCACGATTCTTGATTCGATGAAAGTGACGGTCAATTCCGTACTGACAAATGTGATCAAATTGATGCCTTATGGGGTGATTGCTTTAGTGAGCAATACCATTATTTCTCGAGGGCTTCAATCGATCATGGGAATGATCAGTTTCATTGCCGCGCTTTATACAGGCGTTTTGCTGATGTTAGTGGTTTATATCCTCCTCTTGCTTGCAATGGGGGTGAATCCGGTCATTTTCTATAAAAAAGCGTTTACGACTTTGCTTTTCGCCTTTTCTTCTCGCTCCAGTGTGGGGACATTGCCATACACCTTGAAAACACTGGAAGAGGATCTGGGCGTTTCTAAAGAAACCTCGAATTTTGTAGCAACGTTAGGGACAGCCATCGGGATGAATGGTTGTGCCGGTGTGTTTCCAGCGATGCTAGGTATACTGATGGGATCTGCAGTTGGAGCAGAAATGAATGTTTCATTTTACATCCTTGTTGTGATGGTTGTGACTATTGGTTCGATCGGGATTGCCGGTGTGCCGGGGACTGCGACTGTGGCAGCAACAGTCACCTTGAATGGCTTAGGTTATGGTCATACGATCTCAAGCATTGGGGCGATTTTTGGGATCGACCCGATCATCGATATGGGTAGAACCATGCTGAATGTAGCTGGTGCGATGGTGTCAGCGATCATGGTCGACAAATGGGAAGGCACGTTTGATAAAGAAGCATTCAGTCAACCGATTTCTCAAAAAAATGATCGAGATGAATAGATGAATTAGCTGGTTTCGACGATCAGAAAGCTTTGATCGATCGAGATCAGCTATTTTTTTGTGTGAAAGCAGTAGATGACAAAAAATGCAATCCACTGAAATAAGGAAAGAAAAGGTATATAATAACAAATAAAAACCATAAGGAGAAACGAATGGAATTACGTTTGTTAAAATACTTCTGGACGATCGCAGAGGAAGAAACGATTTCACGAGCTGCTGAAGTCCTGCATGTCACACAACCCACCTTGAGTCGACAATTGAAAGAACTGGAAGAGGAATTAGGGACAGAGCTATTTGTGCGGGAAAACCGCAAGATGGTACTTACCGCTGCCGGCCGTTTCTTAAAAAGCCGTGCAGAAGAAATTCTAGTATTGACAGAACAGACTACGCAAGAATTTGAAAATCAGCGAAAGCAGTTATTCAGCGGGAATCTATCGATCGGCTGTGTCGAAGCAGACAATTCGGATACGTTAGCCATGATGCTGGAAGAACTTGTCAGTGATTATCCTCAAGTCCACTTCCATATCCATAGTGGAACTAGTGATGATATCACGGATCGGTTGGAAAAAGGGCTTGTTGATTTAGCCATACTCCTAGAACCGATTGCTACCGAAAAGTACGAAAAGATCATCTTACCTCGAAAGGAGAGATGGGGACTCCTTGTCTCGAAAGAATCTTTTTTAGCACAAAAAGAAAGATTAGTGAAAGAAGATCTAACCGGTGTCCCGCTATTGATCTCCAGACGCCCTGAGGTACAGGAGATGGTCGCTGGATGGCTTGGGACAGATAACAGTGAATTGTCTATCGTAGGTACCTTCAACCTGATTTTCAATGTGTTTGCTTTAGTAGAGAATCGAGTAGGATCAGCTGTTACTATCGAAGGGGCAATAGCAAATCATGAACGGGAAAGCCTGAAATTTCTGCCACTTGAACCTGCGATTGAAACAAACTGCGTGATGGTTTGGAAGAAAAACAGAGTATTGTCACCAGCAGTCCATGAGCTGATTCGACGTTTTCAAGAAGCTTTTCCCAATAATAAGAAACGTGTATGAATAAAAGGAAAATTCGTATTTCGTACCATATACTCAATATTGACATCATTCATTCGATAGCAAGAACAAAGATAAAGCTGGGATGCGATAGCATTCCAGTTTTTTTGTGTTCAGCAGTAAAAAATGCATAACTTTATTAAATAGCGCTTACAAAATAAAAAATGAATAGAACTGTTTGTTTATAATAGCCTTTGTTCTGGATTGTAATGATTCTAAAGAAATCGAGATTTTAATTTTGGCGTTTTGAGGATAGACAAGATGATGGGGGGAATCGAATGAAAAGGCTTAGGCAAAGCGTGGCATTATTATTTGCTATTATATTTATTTTTCATGCCACAGCTTTTGATCAGAAAGTAGAGGCTTCTACCGAAAAAAGCAGTGTTGGAATCAAATTTGAAGGAAGTATTCCACAAACAGATGAATCAACCAAACAATCTGAAAATCGATCCAGACCAAAGAACCTTCCTCAAACCAATGAAAAATCAGAGGTATTCATCACAGGAAGCGGGCTGGTCTTACTCAGTCTCAGCGTATGTTTTGTGATATATGAAAAAAAGAAAGGACAGAGAAAATGAAAAAAACAATTTTCGCAGCAGCACTTATCAGCACAACGATCTTAGCAGGAGGAGCATTATCTGTACACGCAGATGATTTGAACGGCACGAGCCAAGCAAAAATCGGTTTGGCAAAACAAGATCCAGACCATCCAGTAGATCCAATCGGCCCAATCGATCCAGACGATAATCCTGCTTCAAATGACCCAACCAATAATACAGGTGACTTGCGTATCGACTATATTTCAAACATTGATTTCGGGCAACATACGATTTCTGGAAAAACAGAGAACTATGCGGCACAAAAACCGGCACTTCGTACAGAAGCACAAGTTTCAGATCTGCGAGGAACAGGCGCTGGCTGGAACTTGCAAGTAAATTACGAAACAGATAAAGGATTCACTTCAGGAGAAAAAACGCTAAACGGGGCAGAACTTACTTTACCAGCTGGAACGACCGCCACAGCAGAAGGAAACCAATCTGCTTTACCTGTGGCAAATGAGGTAATTGTAAATGGCCAAGCGCAAAATATCATGACTGCTGCTGCGAATACAGGTTTAGGGACATGGGCAGATGAAATGACCACCGAAAATGTATCTCTGAAAGTCCCTTCAGGAAATCTCGTTGGCGATTATACAGCAACACTTGTCTGGACTTTGTCAGACGCACCAGCTTAATCCAAATTGATCACGAACGAATAAGGAGAGAATAACAACGATGAAAAAACAGGTATTCTATACATTAGCAGCCACTGCATTGCTATCAAGCTCATTATTAAGCACATTGAATGTACACGCAGATGAAACAGCACCAGCGAAAGATGCTACCACATCTACTGCAAAGATCGCTTTTACTGGAGGAAATGATGATCCAGTTCATCCATTGGTCCCTGATGACCCGGACGATAACGGAACAGGCGATCATGGCCCATTGTCTATCGACCATGTATCCGACATCACTTTCGGTACACAAGAAATCTCAGCAAGTGAACAAGTATACAATGCAGAAAATGCAGAAGCCAATGTCCAAATCACCGATAAACGCGGGGTAGAAGGTGGCTGGACACTGACAGCAGCAACTTCTAAATTCACTGCTGAAGATCACTCAGAACTAAAAGGTGCGGTACTTTCATTTAAAGGCGGAGAAACACAAACTACTTTAGATAACACTAGTGCAAGCCCAGAAGCACACGATGTGACTTTCGACAATACGGAAGCAAAACCAGTAATGACTGCTGACAGCTTGAAAGGACAAGGAACATGGGTAGATATTTTCCAAGGAACGCAAGGAAACAATAATAAAATACAATTACAAGTTCCTTCAGGTTCTGCTGAAGCAAAAGAATACACAGCAACGATCACATGGACACTAACAGCAGGTCCTACTGAATAGGATGGAGAAGAAAATGAACAAACTGAAATCATTGTTTGTTGCGGCTTTTGGTTTATTGAGTATGATCGCTTTGCCATTAATGACGCATGCTGATTCAAACGAATCAGCATACAGCGTCAGCGCCAATCTTCCAGAATTTCAAAAAAATAAAGATGTTTCTTATTTTGATCTGCAATTACAGCCCGATCAGCAGGAAGAAATCTCGATCCATTTAGCAAATTCGGCAAAAGAAAAAGCAGTTTTTGATGTCGATGTCAATAATGCGGCAACTAATAGCAACGGCGTCATCGATTATGGCCAAACAGATCTGAAGAAAGATCCTTCTGCTAAATATGTATTAAATCAGCTAGTAACACCGAAAAATCAAGAAGTCGAATTACAAGCTGGGGAAGCAAAGGATGTCACCTTCAAAATAAATATGCCGAAAGAAACTTTCAAAGGCATGATTCTTGGCGGCATCCATATCAGTAAAAAAGATGATATCAGTGAAAAAACGGAAGGTACAGCGATCCGTAACAAATATGCGTATGTGATCGGTGTGAAGCTACAAAATGATACGGAATCTGTTGCACCAGAACTAAAACTGAATTTTGCCAAAGCAGGTTTGCAAAATTCCTATACGACTGTCTTTGCCAATGTTCAAAACCCGACACCTGGGATCATCAGTAAAGTGAAATTTGATGCGAAGATCACTAAAAAGGGCTCAAAGGACGTATTATACGAAACAAAAAAAGAAAATATGTCTATTGCGCCTAATACCAACTTTGATTTTCCGATCAGCTTGCAAAAAGACAAGATCGCTGCAGGAGATTACACAGTGACGATCGATGCGCAAGAAGGAAACCATCATAAAACATGGCATCTATCCACTGATTTCACCATCAAATCAGAAAAAGCAAAGAAAATCAATCAGGAAGCAGTCACAGAAGACAAAGGTACGGACTATCTACCAATCATCCTCGTCGTTGGTCTCCTGCTTCTACTGATCATCGCATTTTTAAGTTACAAATTACTTAAACAAAAAAAGTAGGTGAGTCTTTCAAGTGAAATGGAGCCAGCCACTAAATAAGTTATATATATTAAGTTTGTTTTTTATTTGTGTATTAGGAAGTATCTGTTTTCATTCTATTGAGGTTTCAGCAGCAGATTATACAGAAGTGAGCGAGGGGCCGATTCTTGGTGGGCATGTCAAAGCATCAATTTCTTACAAAAAAGATCATTCCCCACATTATACAGCTGTCGGGGATACGGTAACTGTGACGACCACTTTAGAAAAGCTAGACGATGGTGTTTTGCCCGATCAGTTTAAGCAATCTTCTGTGTTCGTGCTGTTTCCTGATAAGACACAAGGATTGCAACTACAGGGAGAGCCTGAATTCAAATATGAAGTTGCAGGAATACAAGATACTGGGAGATTTGTCGAAACAACTAAAGAATTACACAATAATCTATTGGCGGCCTTTAATTTGTTAGCTAACTATGAACACGGTGATCCGCTGACTTATGACGGTCGAATGACAGAAATTCCCATCACCAATGAATATGACGATGGGCCATATGAGGATGAATATGCCTTATCAAAAGTATTAGTTACAAAAGGTTCTAAAGTCATTCTAAGCTATAAAGCGACGGTGACAGAAGAAGCATTGAAGAATGATAAATTCATGCTTCATGCCGCTGTTTATGACAGTAACGCTGATGATTTTGATTGGGATCATTTCTTGACCACGTCTATGCCAAGCATTCAGGATCTAGGGGTCTCATTTGACGAAGCGACTAAAAACAAAAAGATCGACATCATAGACGACTCTTCTTATCAGACGACACTGACTGGTTCATGGGCAGGGGCAAAAGATGATATCCATCCTGTACTGACAGTAGATGGGAAAGAGTTGCCGATCCCGGACGACAGTTTCAAGGAAGACGGGACATTCGAAATCCCGATTGATCTGAAAAATGTGGGCAATATCGGCACGAACAATATCCATATCAAGCTTTCTGACAGCAATGGCCAAGTAGCAGAAGATGATGCAGTGATTACTTTAGTACAAACAGTTGTACCACCTGAAATCAAGCTTTTAGATCCGATTGAGAACGCCTCTGTCCCTGTTGTTCCAGCTGATCATACATTACCGATCACAGGGCAATGGAAAGATAAAGACAGCAATGCAGTGTGTCTTTTTTATAAGCTCAACGGGCAAGAGGGCGTACTAGCTGATAATCTGATAAATAGCTCAAAAGACACTTGGATCGATTTTACAAAAGAACTGCCTCTCAGCAACTTGAAACTTGGAGAAAACCAAGTCGAAATCTATGCAAAAGATACAGAAGGTCAGCTTTCTGATAGCCGAAAATTTGTCATTATGCTAAATGAGGGAGCGGTGCGATTCAAACAAATCGACCCGGAAATTCAGTTTCAAAATCTGATTATTTCAGGAAACACCCAACATGCGGCTACCCAATCTCCTGTTGCCGTGACCGTGGAAGACACCACAGGCAATCGTGGCGGCTGGGAATTGACGGTCAAACAGCTTGCTCCGTTTTCAGATGGAAGAAGAGAGCTCTCCGCACAGCTGAGCTTTCAAAACAATGGCGGAAACCTGCCAATTACAATGAATACTCCAACCGCACTGCCAATGGTACAAGATACGTCAACTGATTATTCCTTACAACAAGATACAGCACATCAGTTTGATCTATCTGTCGCCTCAGGTGCCTATGCGGGAGAATATCGTTCAGAATTAGAATGGACGATCGTCACAGCACCATAAATAAGAAGAAGGAGAGACACGCAATTGTTTTTCCTTCTTTTCTTTTGCTATGATAAAAGAAAAAGGAAGTTAGGGGTCACATGAATTCGATTATTTTTATTATTGTTGTCTATTTAAATCTGTTGATTGGTCTATATGTATTGTTTCCTAGAAAAGAAAAAAGAAAATTCACAGTACTTTATTTGGGGATGTTTGTCGTTAATCTTTTTGTTCCAAAGTATACCCTCTTTTTTTTGATCGCTCTTTATCTGTTCCAAGGTTATTTTTTATATCGTATCGTGGTCAATCCATATTTGACCGTATTATTGCTGAACTTTTTGATGAATGTCATTGGGCTTGCGTTTTTTGTCGCCTATGACATCCCAAGGTATTTCGGATTGTACGATCTTGGGATGAATTCAATCATAGAACTGATCTTGGTCACGGCTTTGTACTGGTGGATGCGGATGCTGGATAAAAAATATCATCTTTTCGATTATTTCAGAGGATATACGAAGAAAATGAAAAGGATAACGATACTGTCGACGATTCTTTTTTTTGTGCTCTATTCATTCCATGAAAGTATCGGCTTTTATAGCTTCGATTATCTTTTGACATCAGCGATCACTTTATTGTTCAATTTAAGCTACACATTGCTGTTTATTTTATTTATCATTTATCAAAAAAAGATCAATGCATTAGCACCATATTTGAAGGACAAAAAAGAGACGGAAGAATATTATGCAAAACTAGATGAATTCCGTCATGATTATTTGAACTATATCTCTGCGTTGGAATATAGTTTGAAGAACAAGGAGCAAGAAGAGTCGGTGCGGCTATTGCACCATCTAAAAGAATACTCCTTAGAAATGATTAATGATGCGCGACATAATCCGTTGAAACGGATTGCCGAACCAGCGATCAGAGGCTTGTTTTATGACTTTATGGAGCGTGCGGACCAGCAGGAAATCGCGTATGATATCCAAGTGCTGAATCCGATCCTTCAAGTGAATATCGATTATATCGATATGCTTCGGCTGCTTTCGATCGCTTTGAACAATTCGTTGGAGCATTATTCCGTGAAAAAAAGTACTGTGCCCATTGCCATCGTATTGAATCAAACAGAAGAAGCTTTCTCTTTCAAGATCAGCAACCCAGCTGATATGACTGGTACTAGTTTAGCTGATATCCTGAAAAGAGGCACCTCTGCCAAAAAAGAAGGTGGCTTAGGGCTGTATAATTTCGCGAAATTAGCTGAGAGATACACGAATGTGAATTATGAAATCCGATATATCAAAAAATTAGAAGTCTTTGAATTAGAACTTGTCATTGCCGAGAAGAAGAAAAATGAAAGCTGAACAAAAAAACGAAGCTGAACGACTTTTAAAAAAAATCGTTCAGTGTTTTTTGTTTCAGCATCTCAATGTGATTCATCAGCTTTTTGATACTGGTCGAGCTGAGAAAAAGGGATTCACCATTTTTAAAATTGACTTCCATCATCTGTTTGTCGATATTTTTTATGTTGAATGGATTGATCGAGTAGCTTTTCAGCTCATTGAAATAATGGTAAGGTTTAAATTTTTGCTTGATGTTTTTCATCTTGTCGTGGATGATGAAATTTTCTTGGACACCACAATATTCTAATGTAGAACGAGAGCCATTGACGGTCGCGATATAGTTGACCTCGTCAGGATCGACCAAAAATACTTTTGCAGCTCCCTGCAGTTCGACGATCGAGGCATTCTGTTTCCTGTTCGCCATTTTTTTTTGTAGGATCTCCTCGATTTGATTGAATACGTCCACGAAATCAGATTTATCCAGGTAACGATCTGGACGGATCTGCCTGTTGATGATTTCCAGCCCTCTCGAACTGTCATTGGATAAGAAGATAATATAACAATTTTTGTTGATCGTACGGATCTTCTGGGCAAAATCGATCCCGCTGTGAAGTGTTTTCAAATCGATATCGATAATAAAAAAATCTGAGGAAGAAATCGAAAACGTTTCTAGATTCCTATAAATCGTTTCCAGTTTATCGCTAGGAAATACATGGATTTCGATCGATCGGAGCTGTTCATGTTTCTGAAGTTCTTTTTTAAATAATTCTTGATGGAACAAATTGTCTTCAATGTAATAGATTTTCATTGTCCGATTCCCCTAAAACATACTTTTCATAAATAGTATAACAGATTTCATCGTATGGATTCATTCTTTTCTCAGACAGAATCTTTCGCTTTTTATCAATGGATGGAATGTGCATAATGCTGGCTCCGGTATTCACGAGGTGTCACTCCGGCTGTTTTCTTGAACACTTGGATAAAATGGCTCTGGCTAGCAAAAGAAAGAAGCATACTGATTTCTTTATAGCTTTTGTCGGTAAATAGCAGCAGGTGTTTGCTTTCATTGATCTTGCGTTCTTGGATATAAGAATGGATTGTTTGCCCCATTTCTTTTTTGAACAAAGCAGACAGATGTGTTTTATGTTTGTCACAATATCCTGCTAATTCTTCGACCGTTACTCGTTCATACACATGACTATCGATATAATTGATGAGCTGTTTGACCAGCATGGATTTACCTGCAAGTGGCTGCTGATGGATCAGCTTCATGAACCGGTAAGTGGCTTCTTTCATATAAGTATGCCATTCGTCGGCAGAATGGATGCGAAACAGTCCTTGGATCAAGGCGTCAGATAAGCTGAAAGCCTGATTGATCGGGACGCCTTCATCGATGCTGATACGTGTCAAAATAGCAACAAAAGCTGAAAATTTCAATTTCAGTCCTTCTAATTCGTTGCCAGCCAACTCGACTTGATAAGTCTCTTGCATTTTTTTGAAGAGCCAATCGATCTTTTCCGGCTGATTTCTCTTGATATACTCGGTATACCGCAATTCAAACTGATACGAATCAAAAGTCGCTTCCTGCATTCTTCTATCATACAGACTTTCTTCGATTCGGTGGTCAGTCGTTTTATGCTGATGGGTCTCCTTTTGATAGATCCAGTGGAGGGCATCCTTTTGTAAAATCTCATGGGTGAAAATAGTATGGAGAAGCTGGACGAATTCTTCAAAGGCAGCAATGGTTTCTTTGGTATAGTGGATACCATAATGATACGCATGGGAATGGAAAACGAAACGGTCGGGTGCTTGGCCGATCAAACCGCAAGGACCAACAAGCAAAGAAAACGACTGACTTCCAGTATGGATATTCAAAACGGCATACATAAAAGGAAAATCATTGAACAAAAGGACAGGTCTGTCCGCAGCAGGAACAATGAATTTTGTCAGGGCAGGTTGGGTATCCCATGTTATTTTTGGGTGACAGGGATTGTTGGAAGAATCGAACAGAATCATAGGAATCAAATATTTTTTATAAAGCAGATCCATTAATTTAATGATGGCAGATTGGTCCATTTTTATTCCTCCTAACTGTCCTTTCTTTTATTGTATCTCAAAAAGGAAAGATTGAATATCCGTTTTTTTAAATGTTTTTCTTCTATCTTTATACAAACACTTCTTTTTTTGTATAACGGTATTTTTTTTATCGCTATAATCAATTTATAAAAACGGTTGCAAAGGAGAAAAATATGAATGAAAAAAAACTGAAGCAACTTGCCGATTCCTTGACGATCAAGGAAAAAATCGCGCAAACGGTTCAACTGAATGGGGATTTGTTCGTAGAAAGTGATGTCATGAATACTGGACCAACTAAAGAACTAGGCTTTCCAGAAGATTTTGATCTGAGTCAGGTCGGGTCAATCTATAATGTGAACGATCCGAAAAAACTAAAAAAAATCCAGCAAAAAATCATGGAAAAAAGTACGAGGAAAATTCCCTTACTATTTATGTCGGATGTTATTTACGGTTTCAGAACCATTTTTCCGATTCCATTAGCACAAGCTGGGTCATATGATTTTGAACTGATTAGAAAAGCGGCACAAACGACTGCAAAAGAAAGTTATTTAAATGGATTACATGTCTTGTTTTCCCCTATGCTCGATCTAGTCAGAGATCCTCGCTGGGGACGTGTCATGGAATCCCCCGGCGAAGATGTGTATACAGCCAAAGAATTTGCCAAGCAAGTAGTAGCGGGATATCAGGGAGAGCTTCACGATTTCCTAGGAAAAAACCATGTGGGCGCTTGTATCAAACATTTTGCAGGCTATGGCGCACCAGAAGCTGGTCGTGAATATAATACAGTCGATATGTCGAACCAGCGATTGTTCAATGAATATCTGCCTCCTTATCAAGCAGCGATTGAAGCGAATTGTTTACTGATGATGACTGCTTTTAATGTATTGAATGGGGTACCGTCTACAGGAAATCGCTGGTTGAATCGCGATATTTTGCGTGATCGTTTCGGTTTCGAAGGCGTACTTGTTTCTGATTACGCTGCTGTGGAAGAACTGCAAGCGCATGGCTATACAAAAAATCAGGAGGAATCAGCTAAAAGGGCACTGGAAGCAGGGGTAGACTTCGATATGATGACTTCCGTATACGCGAATTCCTTGGAGAAACTGATCGAAAAAGATGCGCGGATACTTGAACTGTTGGATGAAGCAGTCTGGCGGATCTTGTTGCTGAAAAACAAATTAGGTTTATTTGAACATCCGTATCGCGGACTTGAAGAAGAAAATACCGGCGAGATCCTGACCGAAGAAGCAAAAGAGACAGCCACTCGATTAGTCGAAAAAAGCTGTGTGCTGTTAAAGAATGATGAAACTTTACCCTTGAAAAAAGAGCAGAAAATCGCAGTAATCGGGCCATACGGTGAAAGCAAACTGACTATCGGATTCTGGGCATCGGTCAGCGGGAAACCACAGGACAGCATTACTTTGAAAGAAGGAATGGAACAGCATTTCGGAAAAGAACAATTGAATTTTTCAAAAGGGTTCAATCTATTTCCTTCGTATGAGTCTTTTGGTCCCTTAAAAGAGGGGATCGAGAAGCTGAATGGCACAATCGAAGAAGAAGAGTATTTGCTTAAAGAAGCAATAGATAAAGCATCAGCTTCCGATATCATCGTATTGACGATCGGAGAACAATTCTTAGAAAGCGGCGAGGGAGCCTCTAAAGCAAAGCTGACTCTGCCTGAGAACCAAATGAAATTGATTAAAGAATTAGCTCAGTTGAATAAACCAATCGTTGGCGTGTTATACACTGGGAGACCTTTAGTTCTGACAGAAATCGAACCTTATTTTTCAAGCCTGTTACTGGTATGGTATCCAGGAACGATGGGCGGAATCGGAATCGCGAACGTATTAGCAGGAAAAGTTTCGCCAAGTGGTCGACTGAGTATGACGTTTCCTCGAAGCGAAGGTCAGCTTCCAATCTATTATGCACATAGCTCCACAGGCCGGCCTTTAAGTACTAGTACGCATTCTACTCGCTTTGTTTCAAAATATATCGACGAGTCCAATGAACCATTGTTTTCCTTTGGGACAGGAAACGGATATGGGAACGTGGAGGGGAGATGGACGTCTATCGAAGAAAAAGAAAATGACACACTTCTGTTGACGTACGACCTAACAAATCTTTCTTCAATAGAGCTAGAAACAGTGCTCCATATTTATGTAAAGGATCAAACAGCTTCAATCGTACAGCCAGTCAAACGGTTAGTTGGGAGCCAACGAATTTTTTTAACTGCCAATGAAAAGAAGATGGTCGATTACATCTTGTCAAAACAAGAATTGTCATTTTATGACAATGACGGGAAGAAACAGTTTGAACCCGGCGAATTTGTTTTTTGTTTGAGCACGGTCAATACAGAAGATTTTCTTACAATCCAATTATAAAAAAGGAGAAGAAAGATGGAAAAATTAGAACAGCTTTTAAGCAGCCGATTGCTGCCAATGTCAGAAAAATTACAAAAAAACAAAGTACTTGCAGCCCTGATGGAGGGATTTATCCGAACAAGCCCGATTACGTTGGGGATCGCCTTTATTACGATCATTGGGAATTTTCCGTTTCCGGGTTGGATCGATTTTTTGAAAAATATCGGGATCTTCCCTCATGTGGAAGCCATTACAAATGGTGCGACAGGTGTCTTTTCATTGTATGTCGTCTATAGTTTGGCATTTTCCTATGCCAAACAGCTGGGAACAAATGAAAGGAATGCGTCAATTATTTCTTTAGCAAGTTTCATTATGCTGATGCCACAAACAGTGATGACCACCATTACACAAGACGGGAAAGCAGTGGAACAAGCGGTGGGCGCTTTGAAACTTGATTATTTAGGCGGACAAGGTTTGTTTATCGGAATGTTAGTCGCTTTACTGATTACTCGTTTCTATGCTTTCTTGACTAAAAGAAATCTGATGATCAAATTACCTGACAGTGTTCCGCCAATGGTCACACAATCTTTATCGCCAGTATTTGTTGTGACAATCATTTTTGTGGTGGTGTTTGCGTTACGTGTGTTATTTGGATTTACAGAATCCGGAACGATTTTTCAATTTTTTATCGATGTAATCAATGCTCCTTTGAATTCATTAGTTGCTAGTCCATGGTCGATCATCATTATCATGGAACTTTTAGCTGTTTTGTGGTTCTTCGGTATCCATAACGCGGTACTCCAAGGACCATTAGGCGCCATCAGTATGACAATGGTTGTTGGGAATATTGCTGCGTTTCAACAAGGCGAAGCATTGCCTTATCTAGTTCCTTCTGTTATTTACATGGGAATGTATGCTTCTGGCTTCATGGGATTTGTCACTTTCTTCATGATACGATGCAAATCTGAGAAAATGCGTCAATTAGGCAAATTGTCTTTTGTCCCTTCACTATTCAATGTGACAGAACCGTTGATGTTCGGGATGCCGATCATTTTGAACCCGATTTTCTTTATCCCTCAGATCTTTACCCAACTGATCGCAGGATTCGTGACGTGGGGATTAGCTACAACAATCCTGCCGATTTCACTGAATCCGACGATGTCTCTGTTGCCATGGACAACACCGACATTTATCAAGATGCCACTGTCTGGAGGAATCAATTATACGATTTTGATGGTGATTTGTATGACTATTGGTATCGTGATGTGGTATCCGTTTATCAAGATTGCAGATAAGCGAGAAGCTGAATTAGAAGCAGCATTGGAAAAGCAAAATGAAGAAACAAGAACAGACAAAATCATCAATGCTAAGATCGAAGCTTGAAAAAGGAGAAACGTATGTGGACATTGAGCATAGATATCGGCGGTACTTATGTGAAATCTGCTTTGGTAAGAAATACGACTGTAAAGGAAAAAAGACAAGTACCAACGCCTCAAACGGAGAACAAATCGTTCATCCTCTTCTTGACAGATCTTATCCGATCCTATCAACAGCTGACAGATATCCAGGCAGTGGCGATCGCTGTACCTGGTGCTGTCACAGAGACTGGAACTGTCTTTTTTGGTGGAGCGGTTGCGTGTTTGGATAAAGTCAATTTGAAAAAACAGTTGGAAGAAGAGATCGAGCTTCCAGTATTTGTAGAAAATGATGCAAAAGCTGCGGTTTTAGGGGAGACATGGTACGGAAATCTGAAAAACACTACAAATGGTGCCGGTATCATTTTAGGGACTGGAGTAGGTGTCGGGCTTTTATTGGAAGGGAAAATAAGAAAAGGACCGCATTGTCAAGCCGGAGAGGTGAGTTTTCTTATCCAAGATCGTGCAGTTCAAGGACCGGAATCATTTGTTGGTATCCATTTATCTGCTGTTCGTTTAGTAAAGGAGCTTGCAGCTTTATTGCAATGTGAAGAAGACGGCAGACAAGTATTCGAGATGCTCTATCTGTCTGGGAATGAAGCTGCGAATAAACTGTACAAACAGTACTGTAACCAAGCAGCGATCTTGTGTTTCAATCTGCAATGTCTGCTTGATTTGGAAAAAATGATCATTGGAGGTGGGATCAGCCAACAACCACAGCTGATTGATGACATACAGAAAAGTTACGAGGCGATTTTTTCGCTCTCCCCGATGATCAAGCAAACGATACCCAAAATAACAATAAGAGCTGCTGCGTTCCAATCAGATGCTAATCTGATCGGCGCAGCGAAAGGAGCAGAAATCAATGAAATTTCCAACTGATTTTCTATGGGGAGCTTCTACAAGCGCCTATCAAACAGAAGGAGCTTGGAACGAAGATGGAAAAACCCCTTCCGTCCAAGATAAGAAGGAGATTCCATCAGGTACTAGTGATTTCAAAATAGCAGTCGATCATTATCGTCGATTTGTAGAAGATGTTCGGTTATTCAAAGAATTAGGATTGAAGGCGTACCGCTTTTCGATTTCATGGAGTCGCGTTATGTCAAAAGGAAAAGTGAATCCCAAAGGTCTGGATTTTTACAAAAAGCTGATCGATCTACTGAAGCAAAATGAAATAGAGCCTGTCGTCACTGTGTTCCATTTTGACCTTCCTTATGAGATCTACGAAAATGGTGGATGGGAAAATAGAGAAACGATTCAAGCATTCGCAGAATATTGTCAGCTGCTGTTTGAGACATTCGGCGATCAAGTAAAATACTGGCAAACAATCAATGAACAAAACGTCATGGCACTTGCCGGTTCGGTCATTGGAACGAGCAACAAGACAATGAAAGAAAAATTCCAGGAAAACCACCATATGCTCGTTGCACAAGCATTAGTGACGAAAAATTATCATGAAGGACATTATCCTGGATTGATTGGGCCAGCTCCTAACATTGCCAGTGTGTACGCAGCTTCTGACAGACCTGAAGATCAGTTAGCTGCATTGAATATGAGTGCCTTGCGGAATTGGCTGTTTTTAGACGTAGCTGTTTATGGACGATACAATCACAATGCTTGGCACATCTTATCCAAAATTGGGGCTTGCCCGGAAGTAACCAAAGAAGATAGACAGATTCTACAAGAAGGAACGTGTGATTACATCGCATTCAATTATTATAATACGATGACAGTCTCTGCTTATTATGAAAAAGAGAGTAGAATCGATCAGCAGTCTGGCTTTGGTATCCCCGGATTTTTCCAAGTTACAGAGAATAGTCATTTGCCGATGACTGAATTTGGTTGGCCAATCGATCCAGAAGGTTTCAGATATACCTTGAACGAAATTTATTCCCGCTATCGTTTGCCGCTGTTAGTCACTGAAAACGGAATTGGTGCAAAAGACAAACTAACGGATGAATACAAGATTCATGATGGTTATCGAATCGATTATCTGAAACAGCATATCGAACAAATGAGACTTGCGATGGAAGATGGTGTGGAAGTGATCGGATATTGTCCGTGGAGTGCGATCGATCTGATCAGTACGCATGAAGGGATCCAGAAGCGTTATGGGTTTATTTATGTCGACCGGACGGATACAGAATTAGGAACGATGAATCGCTATAAAAAAGACAGCTTTTACTGGTACCAGCAGTTGATCAAAGATAACGGGACGAGAGAAGGGGAGTAACTGCTATGCACATGGAGAAAATCATCCTTGATCCCAAAGCTGACACGAGCCTGACTATTTATCTTCACGAAGAGAAAAAAGAATATCAGCGAATCGATAAACGTCCTTTTTTGCTGGTGATTCCTGGAGGCGGCTATGGATTTTGCAGTGAAAGAGAAGCTGAACCAATTGCGCTAAAATTTGCAGCAGAAGGTTATCATGCAGGAGTTTTGCGCTATCATGTCGGGGAATTCCGAAGCTTTGAAGAGTCACTAGCAGATGCACATAAAAGTATGAGAATCATTGAAGAATTATCAGTAAACGCAAAAATCGACAGTGAAAGAATCGCAGTGATCGGTTTTTCCGCAGGTGGACATTTAGCAGCAGCGCTATCTACATTAGGAGAAGTGAAACCTAGTTTGTGTATTTTAGGTTATCCAGCCATTCTTGATTCATTTGCAAAAGTCATGAAAATCACTGCACCTTCATTGGATACTTGCGTGACACCGCAATCTCCGCCGACCTTTCTGTTTTCTACTTTTGAAGATAATGTGGTACCCATCGAAAATTCTCTTCTTTATTTACGCGCTCTAGAAGAAAATGAAGTTCCGTTTGAAGCTCATATTTTTCAAAAAGGAAAGCATGGACTTTCATTAGGCAACAAATGGAGCGGGAATAGCGAGGAAATGATCGACCCGCGTTTTGCTGAATGGTTCGACTTATGTATCGAGTGGCTAGAAATCAACTGGCTGGAAGAAAAAGAAATGAAGCAGATATATACAGATATTTGGCAAGTGCCAATCAAAGAATTGTTTGCTGTCAAAATGAATAGAAAAAAACTGCTACGGAATCTGCCATTTTTGACAGACAAAAGCACCTATAAGATCATCAAATTATTGTCCTTTGCTCAATTGTATGAGCTTTCGCCAGAAAAATTTTCTAGCGGGCAATTAAAAGATCTTCTTGAAGAGTTAGCATTACCGCAAAAGGAAAGAGAACAGGAGAGCTGATTATGAAGATATGGATAACGAATGAAAGTTATAAACCATCGACTGAGTTACATGCGGACTTTCCTGAAGAATTAGACAAGTTATCTGTTTATCGAAACAGTACAGGAGCTTTTCAGCTTTTGCTGCATGATGGGAAAAAGAACCATTATTTATTAGATGATCAATTTTCAATTCCAGATGAAATCGAACAGCCGATCTACCGGATACAGCTTGAATCTGAGTTATTGACCAAAGCACGCTTTGTCGATTATTACTGTGGAGCAAACGATAGCTACTATGGAGACAAACTGATCGAAGAAAGGGCGCATACTTATCCTGGTGACCGTTTTGCTCCTGTCTATGTCGAACTCCCTATAGACAAACAGCAAAAACCTGGCAGCTATGAACTGAGCATCTGCGTTTATCGAGAAGGGATCACGACGGAAGATGAGCTAATTTGCCAAAAAAGAATCGAAGTCGTCGTAGAAACGTATGCCTTTAGCGATTCAGTCACTGATTCTTTCCATTTGGATATCTGGCAACAGCCTTCAAACTTGGCTCGAACGTTCAAAGTTCCTCTTTGGAGTGACCAGCATTTCGATTTGATAAGGAAGATGGCAGAAAGCCTAGCATTATTGGGGCAAAAAAGTATTACTGTCATCGCAGGAGAAATCCCGTGGAAGGGCTGGTTCAATTATATCGTCAAAGATTTCCCAGCGAATCTTTATGAATATTCAATGGTTCGAGTAACAAAAACAAAAGAGAAAAAAATCCAATGTGATTTTACGATCTTAGAAAGATATCTTGCTTGTTTCTTTCATGCTGGAATCGAGAAGGAAATCGATCTGTTTGGTCTTTTAGGTGTGTGGCAACCGCCTTTTTTTCCATTGAATCAAGCGGTGGAGCACCCAGAAAAATTGGTGATTCGTTATTATGATGAAGGAACGAAGAAATTTGCTTTCATTGAGAAAAAGGAAGAAATAGTGGATTACTTGGAACAAGTATTCCATTATTTCAAAGAAAAAAATCTTTGGGAACGCGTACGCATCATAGCGGATGAGCCAAAAGCGCATGAAATCGAAATGTTTCGAACCGCTGTTGCACGATTGAAGGAAATCGATCCTTCAATACAGTTGAAAGTCGCTTTCGATAAGGAACCTGTGTTAGATGCACTGTTATCTGAAATCGATTTTCCAGTCACTTCATTTTATTGTACTTCTAAGAATCATGAACGATTAAATCAACAGTTTTCGGGCAAAACACAATACTATATATGCAATTATCCAGATAAACCGAATACTTTTTTGCATAGTCCGTTACTCGAAAGCCGAATGCAAGGAGTGTTAGCCTATTATTTCAAAACAGATGGCATGCTGAGATGGGCATATAATTGCTGGCCTGAGAATGCCAGAGCAGATATCCGATACAATACAAGCTCACTTCCTATCGGCGATCTATGTCTCGTCTATCCGTCTTTTTCAGGTGAATTGTTCCTGTCTTTAAGATATAAACAGCTATATCGAGGGATTGAAGATTATTATCTGCTGAAAGAAGCCGAAAAAGTAGATAAATCTCAAACCGAAAGACTTTTAGTTGATTTTTTAGGTAATGAAAAATCAGAGAACTGGATGTCGGACAGTCATCGAATGAATCCGGAATTGTTCAGCCAGACCGAAAAAGAATGGCTGGATTTGAGAGCAGAGCTGGTTTCGATTATCATGAAAGCGAACGCTTAATAAGAGTAATAAAACAGACATTTCCACTTATGCTTTTCAAGAGTTGGAGTGTCTGTTTTTGTTTGAATTCGTATCACTTAATAAAGTGAACAAATTGCAAGCTATGGTCGAGACTCCAACCAAGCCATGAAAAAATTTAATCAAATCTAAAGACATAACAATTGTGTTCTGCCAAAAAATAACGAGCCCTTGCCTCTGTTTATTTTTTTGTATACGCGTCTCAACATACATAACAGAATTAGTCTCAAGCTAGGAAAAGTAAGCAAAATGCTGTTTTTTTCACTGATAGACCCGTGGTACAATCTCTATAAAGCGTTTTCTTTTAAAAAGCAAGTAGTAAGGAGCAAGCATGAAAAAAATCATTTTCAGAGGACTCATGGTCGTCATTGTACTGAGCATAGGAGGGAAAATATTGATGGACAAAAGAGAAAAAGACAACGAAGAACTGCGTACCATTCAAACCGATCTGGCAAATTATTTGTATAATCATTATGAAATTTATACAAAAAATAAGGAAAAAATCGCTGAAGCAGATAAGAAATATAATGGTGGTAATGGAACAATAACAGATGATGAATATTTAGAGAGTTTAAAAAACGCTAGACAATATTTTAACATCGAAAAAATAGAATTTACAGGTTTTTCTGTAGGTCCGATGAAAGGATTGGTAGTTGGATTTATCATCAATGATGTTTACCCGGATGAAACTACGCTAGATACGAGATCGGCCGAAACGAATAAGTGGTTATATTCCTTTAATACTGGAAATACTAGGAATTCATATGTACTAACTAAAAAAACTTCTTCGACGGATGAAAAAATGCCAGAAGAAAACATTATCTATTATGACAAGGGAGTCAAGTGATGGACCAAAACAAAGAATTCTCTAAAGCGGTATATGGCGTTGGAACGGGGAAATTAAAGGTTGACGAAAAAATCGTTGAGGATAAATATCTTGTTATCGATGTCATCGACACCGACAAACATACGATTGGAAAAGAAAAAATACCAAAGAAAAACAGTATGCAGGCTATGGTCGTGGCCGAAATCGAAGACAAATATAAAGGTTATGATGAGGCTGATTTGAAAAAGCAAGTAGGCTACCCAAAATCCGTCATCAAAAAAGAACTGACCATCGCTTACGCAGGCACTAAAAACTGGCAGGACTGGAAGACGAACATCCGAGAAGTCGGCTTCGAGGACAAACACGACAACGGTGCTTTCCAATCGGCTTTAGCGTATGCCGATGCAATCGAAAAGACCTATTCTGTCAAAGACGGCTTCACCATTTCCACGACCGGTCATTCCTTAGGTGGAGCACAGGCGAGCTATGTCGCTGTTTTAAAAGGCTATCACGGATTTACATATGCTGCGGCAGGCCCAGGCCTTAGTGAGAACCAGCTCAAGAATTATGAAGGGCAGCTCATCAATCTGTATGACACTTCAGACATCGTGACCAGCGACTGGCTGACTGGCGGGAAAGGCCGATTGCCTTTCCACAGTTTCGGGATCGACAACGCCGGATGGAAAAACTATGGGCACGATCTGAGTCAGTTCGATCTCGACAAAAGCGGGAATTACATCGATAAATATGGCGATATCGTCATCTATTCCGACCAGCATGGAGGGATCGGCCTCGAACAGACTTTGCTTGCTCAGCAAATCATCAAAAACAAAGCAATGATCCGTCAAGTGGAGACATATGGTGAGAAAAATCAGTGGGAGAAGGATAGGATCACTCAATTGAAAGAAGAAAACAAATGGCTCCAGCTGCAAATCAGTGCTTTCTCCAAGCTGGTGACTTGGCGGAAAAGATTCACAGCAAGCAGTGGCGGACTGTCGACCAATGAACAGATCTATTTGGACGATCAGCAGGCACTGATGATCGTGAAACATGCAGCTTCCGTCTTCGATCAAGCCATGGAACAAGTGCTAGTCATTTACCAACGTGGGATCAGGGACTTGGAACAGCTGTGGACAGATGGCCTTGCGATGGTCCGCAGACATACCCCGCTATTATCTCAGAACGAAATGCTCGAGGCCCTGCGAGAAGTGGGGTGTACCAAGCAGACGATCGTTGATGAACCCACGCAAGAATTCCGAGAAAAGATCTTCAAGATCAAGCAGCTTTCAGCAGAATTCTCTGCTCTGGCAAAAGAGATCGAAACGAAAATCAATGAACTAGTCGAGCATGATCGGGAGTTAGCACGACAATTATTTTAAAAATGATAAAGACAAACAGGAAGAAAATGTCTCGGCATTTTCTTTTTTGTGTTGGCAATTAGATTCTAATCATCTGCTTGTGTAAAGCTTTGATAAATTCCATGCTTTGAAAAAATGGCCTTATTCTTTTACAACCCGGGGATGTACGACTTTTCTTCATTGGAATACGAAAAAACAGCTTTACATAGATTTTACAAAGTTTATTTGAATAAAGAAGGATATCGATCAGAACTTTACAATCTCTCTGTATAATAAAAAATGTATCAAATAATTCGAAGGAGCGAAAAAATGATTGAAAATAAAAAAATAATCAAGCGGTTTATCCGTATATTATTAGTGATAGGAGTATTTTCCTTATCAGGGTGCAGTTTATCAGGGAATTCTCAAGTCAGCGGTGAGCAAATGAAGAATGATGAAGGGGGGAGTCCGCTGAAAATCGCTTTTTATCCGAATGAATCAGCGGCAGAATTCGAGCACGCAAGAGAAGAAATCAAGGATATCCTTCAAAAAGCGATAGAAAGAGACGTAGAGATCGTAACGAGCACCGACTATAACGTCGTGGTGGAATCCATCGTGAACGGACAAGTGGATCTGGCTTACATGGGTGCAGAAGGATATATCGAAGCAAATAAGAAAAACAGCCAAGTACAAGCAATCCTGACTAATTCAGGTCCGAGCGGCACATTGGAAGATGCACTCTATTACAGCTTTTTAGCAGTCAGGGAAAAGGACAGTAAAGCTTACGAAACAAAGGGAAATCGCTATACGATCGAACCAATCAGAGGAAAAACGATCTCTTTTGTGACAAATACTTCGACTTCGGGTTTCAAAGTACCAAGTCATGTGATTTCTGAGCATTTTGATATAAAGAGTTCCGATGGATTGATCATGGATGGCGATTTTTTTGAGAAAGTACTATTCGGCGGCTCGCATCAAGGTGCGATGGTCAACTTGTTAAGAGGAGATGCAGATGCCGCAGCTTTCATGAATATGCCGCAATATGTAGACGTGGTGGAAGGCGAGGAAAATCGGACAGGTGTACTTTATGAAGTGAAGAAGGACGCTGAAGCTCCATTTGACACTGTACGCGGAGAAAAATTCAGGGTGATCCTCTCAACCCCCGTGCTGAATGGACCGATAGCGGCTAATAAAGAAAACCTGAATAAGGAGACGATCTCAAAGATCTCAGCGGCTTTAAGGGCAGAAGAAGTCGCTCGTAATGAAAAAATTTTTGCGCCAAAAGAGTCAAAGCAAATCGGGATGTTCAGCAAAGAAGGAAACGAACAGTATGTCGAAGTCACGGATGATTTCTATGATGAAATCAGGGAAATGGGCAGTTGAAAGCCAGAAAGGACAAGTGAATGTTGTTAGAAGTAAAAAATATTTCAAAAAAATACAATAACGGTAATCGCGCATTGGCTGATGTCTCGTTTGCACTTGAAAAAGGAGAATTCGTTTCTGTCATCGGTCCTTCTGGTGCTGGGAAATCGACAATTTTAAGAGCAATCAATCAGCTGATTTCGATCGATGAGGGTTCTATTAGGTTTGAAGGCGCAGAGATGACCAGGTTGAAAGCAAAAGAACTTCGGGAACAAAGAAGAGGGATAGGCATGGTTTTTCAGCATTATAACTTAGTCAGCCGATTGACCGCAATCGAAAATGTCCTGCATGGCTGTTTGGGATATAAATCATGGTTCAATGGAGTAGCTGGAATCTATAGCAAGGAAGAAAAAGAGCGCGCATTCGACCTTCTTGACAAAGTCGGACTGACAGAATTTGCTTATTCCCGCTGTGACGAATTGAGTGGCGGACAAAAGCAGCGTGTTGGGATTGCCCGAGCATTGATGCAACAGCCTAAACTGATCTTGTGTGATGAGCCCATTGCTTCTTTGGATCCGAAATCGGCAAAAATGATCCTGGATTACTTGAAAAAAATCAATGAAGAGATGAACATCGCGTGTTTAGTCAATCTGCATCAAGTCAATACTGCCATCGATTACTCGGATCGAATCATCGGGATCAATCACGGCAGAGTGACTTTTTCAGGAGAAGCAGAAGAACTGACGGAAGAAAGAATTGTCCAAATCTATCAATCAACAGAATTATTCGTGTGAGGGGACTGAAAATGTATAAACGATTTTATCCTAAAAATGCTTTACAGCAGCGCAAAATGATGAATGTATGCTTTATTCTTTTGATTGTAGGCGCTTATCTTCTATCAGCAGAAATGGTTGGTTTCCAGGGGATGATGTCTATGTCAGCGATTCCCAGAAGCTTTGTCTGGTTGTTTACCAATTTTGTCCCGACAAATGATTCGATGCATTATTTGCCAAATATCATCACAAGAATGAGTGAGACGATACTCATGTCTGTTGCAGCTACTTCAACAGGTGCTTTTCTTGCATTGGCAGCAGCCGTCCTTGGCTCGCAGGTAACCGGAGTGAATGCGGTAAGCAAAGTACTCGTTCGAGGGTTTGCGAGCTTTTTCCGGAATATCCCCGTGGTTGTATGGGCAATGTTACTGTTATTGAGCTTCAAGCAGAATGAATTTACGGGGTATTTAGCAATCACTTTTACTACTTTCGGTTATTTGACTCGCTCCTTCATAGAAACAATCGATGAGACAGCGGCCAGTATCATCGAAGTCATGATAGCGGCGGGCGCTTCTTATTCAGCAATAGTCTTTCAGGGCGTTTTGCCGATGTGCCGCAATCAATTGTTCAGCTGGCTCTTGTTCTTAATCGAAAACAATATTCGTGATGCAACGCTTGTCGGGATTTTGACGGGGACAGGGATCGGTTTTCTGTTTGATTTTTATTATAAGAAATTCCAGTATGATGTAGTGGGGATGATTACGTTCACGATTATTTCTGTAGTGATTCTTTTGGAACTGCTATCAGTGAGAGTTAGGAGGGCGATTCGTTAAATGATGGAATACCAGACGAATAAACCAGAGAATAGTTCGAATGAAACGATTGTATTTTCTACTGCTGATACAGCGAGAAGAAAGATAAAAACCAGACTTTGGAAACGTGATCGAGTCATCTCCTGGGGGATCGTTTTGCTTTTGTTCAGTATCACTGTGTATACATTGATAAATATGGACTACGGCAGTACGGTGCTTTTCGATGCAGTGAGACAGTTTTTTTCCAGTATATTCCAGGTATTTGCGCGTCCACAATTATCCGGAAGAGTTGCTTTTTCTGTATTACTACAAGCATTGAGTGTGACGATCGCTCTTTCTGTTCTAACTACGATCATCAGCTCATTCGTTGCGTTCTTCTTCAGTCTTTTTGTTGCTAGGAATTTAGGAAATGGTCTTTTTTCTCAAGGGATCAGGATGTTTATGTCTTTTATCCGAGCTGTACCTACGATTCTTTGGGTGATGATTTTCTCGATTTTGATTGGTCTCGGCTCGAATGCAGCGGTGATTGGGATGGCTTTCCATGGTGTAGCTTATCTGACAAAAGTATACGCTGAAAGTATCGAAGAAATCGACGAAGGCGTGATCGAGGCATTGCGAGCATGCGGAGGCAGCTGGTGGCATATTGTTTTCCAAGCTGTTTTCCCTTCCTGTTTGACGACTATCCTGTCTTGGACATTTCTTCGATTTGAGATCAACTTTACGAATGCTGTTGCGGTAGGAGCAGCTGCAGGAGCTGGTGGATTAGGATTTCAGCTGGTTATGGCTAGCGGGTTTTATTTTGATTTTCGGGAGCTAGGTGTCATCGTGTATCTGATTTTGGCTATTGTCCTGTTGCTGGAAATCATCTCGCTTAAATTAAAGAAAAAATATCTAGTGAAAACTTGACAGATGTCAGCGAAAGGAGAAAAAAGTGAAGGCGGATCTGCACATACACAGTTGTTATTCCAATGGATTCTTCGATCCGTCAGAGATCTTGCGTTTATCGGTCAAGCACAAGCTGAACCATATAGCGATCGTCGATGAATGTACATTTGCCGGAGTGGATGCCGCTAAAGCTGTATTTTCTGATTCACCGGTCAATCTGATTGAGGGGATCGAAATCCCTGCACGTGATAGGAAAAGAAATCAGTCAGTAACGATCCTTGGCTATAACATTTCCAACAGAAAGTATGTAGAACAGCTTTGTGAGAGTCTTCTGACAGCCCGAACGAACCAAACACTGAGACAACTCAGTTTCATACAGAAACAAGGGTATAAGATCAAGGAAGAAGAGGTAAGGGATACTGCAAAAAATCCATTGATTCTTTATCCCTGTCATATTTTCCGGGTATTGAAAAGAAAAGGCTATGACGATCGGTCTATAAAACCTAGTCAATCTGTAGATTTACTACAAGGAGCGAATGAGTGTCTTGTAGATGTATATGAAGTCATCGAGGCAATAAAAATTGGAGACGGGATGACGGTATTAGGCTGTCCAGGAAAAAGCAAGACCTATGAATTGATTCCTGAGCTTGCTTCTTTTGGTTTAGATGGTCTCGAAAAATATCATCCGGCACATCGCACATTTGAACAGAACATTCTTCAAGAACTTATCGATCAGTATAAGTTTGCTTGTTTTGGCGGATCTGATTTCCATGGCGAAAGCGGGGCAGGCAAGTTTGCTTCGACTCTTATAACGGATGTGCGAGAGTTTCCTGATATTCTTTTACAAAATTATACGAAAGTCCACTAAGGTTATAGATCATTTGAGAATATCGATTTCATCAAACGCTATGTGTTATAATAAGCTTCATAATCAAAAGAGAGAAGGCATAACTATGGTGGAATTTTCTTTTGCACGTCGTGAAGACTTGCCGCGCATCGTAGAGATCTACAACCAATCGATTCCGACGCGACTATCTACTGCAGACTTGGAACCAGTGACTGTAGAATCTAAGGAAGCGTGGTTTGAAGCCCATCGCCCGGAAACTCGTCCGTTATGGCTCATGCAAATCGATCAAAGGATTGTCGGCTGGATCAGCTTAAGTGATTTTTACGGAAGACCAGCTTATGAGGACACAGCTGAGATCAGTATTTATGTGGACGCAGATTTTCGAAAACACGGATTGGGACAAAAAGCGATCACCTTTGCAGAAAGCCAGCTTCCAGCGTTAGGGATCACAACACTGCTTGCATTTGTCTTTCGCGTGAATCAGCCTAGCCAAGCACTGTTCAAACGAAATGGCTTCGATGTCTGGGGCCATCTACCACGTGTTGCGAAGATGGATCATGCACTTGTCGATCTGGATATCTTAGGGAAAGAGTACAGAAACTGATTCTGTGCTTTTTTGTTTTGCAATAGCATATTTTATAGAATAAGGAAAGTTGTTTTCAGGGACTTTTTTTGCTTTTTTACAAGCCAAAAAAGAAAATCCAATAAAAAAAAGATCAAACGATCATGAAGAATGCACGCATTTATATTATTCTCTTTTATAAATAACTCTACAAATATAAAAAATCAGTCACAAACGTTGGTCATTAAATGTAAGGGAAGAGTGCATATGTTCAAAAGAAGATTATTAATTATTGGAAGCCTTTTACTTCTAGGGGTTTTTGTAACGGAAGTTTTTTCTTTTCAGCCGCTGCTAGCCGCTGTGCATACAAAAGACCAGCAGACAAGTAAAGTAAAAGAAAGAATGCAGAAAAAAAAGACTTCTGCTTCAACAAGCCACTCAGAACCGATGACTTCTATCAGCAAGCAAAAAGATAAAATAGCAGTACAGCCAGTGAAAACGACAAGTACTCAAGAAAATACGACAATCGATCAAACAGGAAAAAGCGTAGCGATCACATTTGATGATGGTCCCAACCCTACCACCACCCCGCAATTACTACAATTATTGAAAGAAAAGAAGGTCCATGCGACTTTTTTTGTATTAGGTGAAAATACAGCACAATATCCTCAGCTCGTAAAACAAGAAGTAATGGAAGGCAATGAAATCGGTAACCATACATATGATCATCAGAACTTAGCTACTTTATCTCCAGCAGCAATCAGTGAAGAAATCACTAAAGCAGATACTGAGATCAAAAAAGCAACGGGGAAAGTACCAGCATATGTTCGTCCTCCGTATGGCTCAGTAACAGCAGTCGGGGCAGGGATCATCCAGCGGCCGATCATCGAATGGTCAGTGGATTCTGAGGACTGGAAAACCAGAAATGCTGATCTGATTCTCCAAAAAGTTCAGAATACTGTCTATGATGGAGCGATTCTTTTGTTCCATGATATCCATCCTGAAACGATCGCAGCAATGCCGCAAGTGATCGATTACTTGCAAAGCCAAGGCTATGCGCTAGTTACAGTCAGTGAGCTTTTAGATCAACCGACAGCAGCAGAGAATTACTATGGTCGCAATGACCATCGCCCTGTCCAGTAGAAACATTAGTTTAAAAATTGGATAAACAAGGAAAACAAGGTGGCTGACGTAGCGCGTAGCGGCCTTGTTTTTTTTGTCGCGTCTTTACGAAACAGACATAAAAGCAAGCTCAGATACAAATCGGATAGATTTGTATCTTATTCTTTTTCCAAGTTCCATGAAGGAGGAAAAATTAAATGTATCGAATGATCAAAGGATTAATGATTTTTATTTTGTCGTGTACGGTAATCGCTGGTGTGTATGTTTTTCATGAATATATGAAATTGGATAATATCAGTGAAGCAACATTGCAAAATAATACAAATATGAACCACAAGTATACGAGTAGCAATCATGCACCTTCGGATTTTCCGGAAGTCAGCAATATTTTATTATTGGGAATAGATACTGGAGAATTTGGAAGAACGGATCAAGGACGATCTGATACAATGATCGTCGCGCATGTAGACACAAAAAAGAAAACAGGAAAGCTGATCAGTCTGGAACGGGATACGTATGTGGAGATTGCAGGGAAAAACAAAAAAGACAAACTGAATGCAGCATATGCTTATGGCGGGCCAGAAATGGCAATTGAGACGACCGAAAAACTTTTGGACACAACGATTCCTTATTATATGGCAATGAACATGAAAGGCGTCGAAAGTTTGTTGGAAGTAGTGGGGGATATCGAGGTAGACAATGATTTTGCTTTCCAATTTGAACAATTTGATTTTCCGAAGGGCACATTGACTTTGACACCAGAAGAAGCTCTCGCATGGTCACGAATGCGGTATGACGACCCGAATGGTAATTATGGCAGACAAATCCGTCAGCAGAAAGTGATACAAGCCATGCTAGGAAAACTCTTGAAGGTCCAATCCTTACCGAAGATAGACAAGATATTAGATATACTTGGCGAGAATATGAAAACGAACCTTCCGTTAGACCAGCTGTTCAAAATGTATCTAACGAACAAAACGGCTTACCACATCACCACGGATCAGTTGAAGGGAGAAGAACAACTGATCAATGGAACGTCTTATCAAAAAATGTCTGAGGCAGAACTCGAACGAATCAGTAGACAATTAAAATAAGAAAGAAGAAAAGCAATGTTGAGAAGAATCTTTCGAACGCTCCTTATTTTAAGCTTGTTATCCAGTATCGCTGGCGGAGTTGTCTATTTTGCCAATGCAGTATTCAGCCAACTGAAAGATGAAGATAGAATTGGGATTGAAAAAAAAGAAGAACAATCAACGCACACAACGGCTGAAGAAAAAAGACAAACGCAAACAAGCAACTCAGCTCCTCAGTCGGCGGAGTAAACAGTATGAGTAAGGTCAAGGAGTTGATGGTATGATCCAAAAGCGAATGAACATGATACGAATTTACTATATACTATTATTAGTGGTGTTATATTTTTCCTTTAATGGGAAAAGCGTCTTTTATTTATTTTTTATGAATACGATATTAGCCTATCTCCCTGTGGAATTATCTGTATGGATGAAAGAAATCAGGGGCAAACTGTTTTTTGTGCCAATGACTATCGTATGGTTGCTGTTTTTTCCGAATAATTTTTATTTATTTACAGATTTGTTCCACTTATCCCTGCTTTCTCCATATGATCCTGCTACAATGTTAATCAGCACTCAAATCGAAAATTGGTATAAACTGCTGCTGATCATCCTATCTGTTTTTCCAACAACGATACTAGGATGTGAAAGTCTGCTGATCGTATCAAGGCTGATCGTTGAAAGAACTGGTATTGGCGTGTATCCTGGATTAGTAGGGTCCATTCTTTTGTTCCTGAACTCAATCGGGATCTATTTTGGGCGTTTTTTAAGATTGAATAGTTTAGATGTGTTCACAAACAGCAAAGAGACCTTTCAAGTCTTTGCGACAGTATTCAATCAGATCGATGGACAGTCATTTAACCTGATTCTGCTTATTTTTTTCTTTTCGCTTTTATTGGTTTACATGTATCAATCCATCATCCGGTTTTCTTTTGTAGTAGGAAAGGAGAATGACAATGAATATCTTAGTAGTAGAAGACAATCCAGCCATCAATAAGCTTTTAGTAAGAAGTCTAGAAAAAAATGGGTATTGCGTACGTTCAGTGTTCTCCGGAGAAAAAGCAGCAGACATTATCGAGGAAGAAGCGTTCGATCTAGTCTTATTAGATATCATGTTACCGGAGATCAATGGGTATGAATTACTCGAATATATGAAAGAGTATGCTCTTCCAGTTATTTTTTTGACAGCGAAGGATCAAATCGATGACCGAGTGTATGGATTGAAACTTGGTGCTGAAGATTACATCACTAAACCATTTGATCTGGAAGAGTTACTTGCACGGGTGGAAGTAGTCTTGAGACGAAGCGGAAAAGTGCCTTCACAAGGGAAAATCAAATGGAAGAATCTCACGATAAATCCATCGACTAAGGTTGTCGAAATCGATCATGAAACAATCTCTTTGACACCGAAAGAATATGAATTGATTCTTTATTTCGTGCAGAACAAAGGCATCGTTCTAGAGCGAGGAAAGATCTATCAAAAAGTATGGGGAAAGGAAGGGGAACCTGATTCAAGAACACTTGATCTGCATATCCAGCGAATCAGGAACAAACTGGCGTTAGGAAAACAGTTGCGAACGATTTATGGTGTAGGGTATTTATTGGAGGGATAAGAGTGAAGTATACCGTCAAGGTTTTCTTTTCGCTATTAGCATTTTTCTTGCTGATCTATTTCGTGATCAGTGCAGGCACCTTGCATGCGATCTACCAGAAAACGATTATTCAAGAAAAAGAAAGCATGGTGAATCAGCAGAAAAATATCATACTACTGTTATCTACAAGAATTACAGGAAATGAAGAAAAAGAAAGCATGATAAAAAATGGTGAGTTCATCGCTGCGACTAAAAGTGGTGATTTTGAGCTGCTAGATGAAAAGGGTGAACTCGTTTTTTCGACAAATCAGCGATTATTCGACAAATATGCGTTACCGTCAAAAGTGTCAAAACAATCACTCGAAATCAGTCAAATGGTATCAGAGAAAAAGAAAAAAATCATGTATGCGACAGCAATGATCCCTGACACAAATTATTTTTTAGTTACTTACCATCAAGCTAAAAACTATGAACAGACCTTGACTGCTTCTCTCTTTTATTTCAGAGCGATTCTGTTTTTCCTGCTGCTTGCGATACTGCCGGTCACTTATTTTTTATCCAGTATGATTTTAAAACCGATCAATCGACTGATCCAAGTGATCCAAGCAATCACAGAAGGAAAAACAGAGATGCGTGCTTCGGTACAGACCAACGATGAGATAGGGCTGCTTAGTCAAAACTTGAATCGTATGGCAGATAAATTGAATCATGATTTAGAGATCGTCCGAAATGCAAAGGAAAAACAAGATCTATTCGTATCAAGTTTTTCTCATGAAGTCCGTACACCGCTGACCTCTATTATCGGGTACGCACAAATGCTGAAATGGGAAGAGCTGGAACCTTCAGCCGTAGAATCGGTGGATTATATTCTCGAAGAAAGCAATCGTCTGAAGCATTTATCCAATGATATCTTGAAGTTGATGGAACTGGAAAAAGCAGAGATTGCTGTCCAGCCGGTCTCATCCCAAGAAATCGTCCATGATCTCAGTCGGTTCTTAAAGGGGATCGAACAAGAATTTTCCTACACGATCAGCTTTGAGCCTGCTATCCTTTTGATCGATCCAAGTCTTTTTAAATTACTATCGTTGAATATTTTATCGAATGCGTTGGATGCTATTGGCAAGGATGGAAAGCTGACAATCGAAGGATGGACGGAAAAAGACCGATACATGATCCGTTTTTCAGATAACGGAAAAGGTATACCTGATGATCTGCTGGAAAAAGTAACGGATGAATTCTTTACCGGCAACTCTTCAAGAACAAGCAATCACTTAGGTTTAGGCTTGTCTCTAGTAAAAAAAATCGTTGAATTGCATGACGGATTGCTTGTGATTGAAAGCAAAGTTGGATCAGGAACAACGATTACAATCGATTTTGCACTAGGAGGGGAAGCTGTTGAAAAATAAACCGATTATGCTCATCGCTTTTTTTCTGTTCTTCAGTATAGGTATGTTTTTCCTGCCCAATTTGTTAGCTAGTCATCTTTCGACAAAAGAAAGCAAAGCATTGGACCTATCCTCAGTGACCACAGTGGAAAATACTTCTATTGAAGACGCTTTGGTGAAAGTCCAACAGTTTTCGAACAATGAACAATCTGAACAGACGGATTCAGGTCAGGTCGAGACGGTCAATCGTCTTAGAAACAACCTGATCGAATTGTTTCAGGCGCTGAATCTCAAGAGTGATATGATCATTCTGCAGAACTATGAAGTGGTTACTTCAGGAGATGCCGTATTCTGGCAAATCGATTTTATGACGGATACAGGCACGAATTATGGGACAGCGATGATCGATGAGGCGAATAAAAAGGTCGTCCGCTTCTCTTATTTTGGAGAAATACCATATACACAATCAGCTGATGAGACCATCACGCGTTATCTGGATTATCTATCTGTTTCAGCAACAAAAATCGACAAGGAAAATGATTTACACACCATCACGCTTGAGGGTGGGCAAGAAATCAAATGTCTGATTGACAAAGGAAGGATCGTATTGAATTATTCTTAAGTCGTTATAATAAGGCAATTGTTCATTATGTAGCATAACTAAAGAAAAGCAGGAGCGAACAAAGCTTCTGTTTTTTTTAGTAAATATATTTTTATTTACTAAAAAATAAGGTAAAATAATAAAAACGTTTTCAAAATGGATGGAAGGACAGGTGAATAATGAATAAAGAAACAGAAAGGCTAAAAAAAGAAATACTGGCAGCAGGAAATTCATATGTGCGACAAAGGCGGATCGAACCTTTGTCTGTCGAGTCATTTATGGCATTCCAGATAAACGGAGATCGCCTCGCATATGAAACAGCCTATTTTGCCCGTAGAAAACAGCTAGCCGCAGTCGCCTTGACGTATGTTTACGAAAAAAAGCAAGAAACGAAGGAATGGCTGGAACAGCTCATTTGGGAGATATGCAATGAATATACTTGGGCGCTTCCTGCCCATCTTCCGAACAGGACAGGTTTAACCGAAGAAGACCGCAGATATATCGACCTATTTGCCGCAGAAACAGGACAGGCATTAGCTGAGATCACTGAATTAGTAGGCGATCACTTGCTTCCAGAGATTACACAACGAGTAAGAATGGAAATCGAGAGGCGTCTGTTTTTCCCTTTTGAGCAAAAAAAGTGGGCATGGGAATACAAAGAAAACAACTGGAGTGCAGTGATTGGCGGCTGTATCGGAATGGCTTGTTTATCGATGCTGCCTGTTTCTAGTGAACGCTCAGTCAAAATGATCGAACGGCTGGATCAAGCCATGTCAAGCTATCTCCGTGGGTTCAAAGAGGATGGCGCTTGTGTCGAAGGAGTAGGTTACTGGGGATACGGATTCGGATATTACATCTATTATGCAAAAAAATTAGCGGACAAAACAGGTGACCGCCGTTATCTGGAGAAGAAAAAAGTAAGAGAAGTAGCTCGGTTTCCCTATTATGCACAATTTAATGATTCATATCTGCCGTTTTCTGATTTTTCGCATGCACACTTGCCAAGCGGCTTGCTGAGCTTTTGTGCAACAGCTTTTTCTGTCCCTTATGCGATTTTGCACGCCAGCAGATTTGATTTTGATCACTGTTATCGCTTTGCTCATTTATACCGGAATTTGAAGTGGACGGTTCCAGCAGATAGTAAACTAGACCAAACGAATATCCGCCATTATTTTTCTGACGCACAGTGGCTGATCGTGCATTCTTTCGACCATCAGCTGATGTTTGCTACAAAAGGGGGGGATAATTTGGAAAGCCACAATCATTTAGATGTCGGACATTTTGTTTTTGGGAATCTCACTACATTATTTCTAACAGATTTAGGGGCGGGAGAATACACGAAGGCATACTTCGATGAACAATCTCGGTATGATTTTTTTGTTACCTCTGCATCTGGGCATAGTTTACCGATCGTGAATCGATCGTGTCAGTTACCTAATGGACAATCCGCAAGCTCGTTGTTTGCTGATGCTGAAACAGGAAAAGCGGGGTATGACTTGACTGGTACTTATGGCGAAAACGCGCAGCTTGATCGATTCCATCGTTGCTTTTTCGTGGACGAGTCGAACAGATCAGTCCGTATCCAGGATCAGTTCTCATTTACACAAAAAAAGAACGAAATCATTGAAAATTTCATCACACGGATCAAGCCAACGGTCCAGCAGGAAAATATACGATTGACGGATGGTGGAGAAATGTGTGAAATCCAGTTTGAAAAAAAGGGCTTGAAACACGTACAGATCATTGAACGGTATTTCAGGGACCATCATGGCGATCGACAAACGGCTTATCAAATACAAGCAACCTATCATGTAAGCAAGCAAGCCGAAATCAGCATAGACTTCAAACTGATGGATAAAGGATGAAGAAGCAATAAAATAAAAGATCTGGAAATACACGAAAAAACTGTGTCGCAGGAATGAACGACGCAGTTTTTTTGGTCTATTTGCTTGGTTGGTGACGAGGAACTGCTGTTGACTGACGGACGACTAATTCTGTGCTCAACAAGATTCGCTTCGCAATCCCTGGGTTTTTCATGCGTTCTGTTAAGACGTTGACACCCATTTCACCCATTTCCTCAGTAAAGACATGGACCGTTGATAGAGCAGGTGAAACATATCGTGAGATCGATAAATCATTGATCCCCATCACGCTGATCTCTTCTGGGATGTTGATCCCAGCTTCCGACAATTTGTGGATAATCCCGATTGCGAAGGCATCATTTGCTGCCAAGATCGCAGTCGGCAGCTGGTCGCCCCATTTTTTCAACGCTTGTTCAGCAAGTTTTTCACCAGTGGGCACATCCAGACGGCTATTTTCCTGCAAAATGAAATAATCATCGTTATATAAATTCGTCTGTTTCATGACATCGATATAGGTATTTGTTGTCGGTGTCTTATATCTGCGATAGCTGTGCAGATTAGTTGTTTCTTCAGCACCAATAAACGCAATCTTCTGGTGACCAAGTTCGAACAAATGGTGAAGTGCCAGCTCTGTTGCTTGAGCAAAATCGGTGTTGACAGAATCATAATTGTTTAACGGGAAGTTACTGCCGATCACACAAAAATGCTCATGCAAAGAAGAAAGTTCTTTTATTTTTTCGTAAGTGAATTTCCCGATCGCTAGTAGTCCATCAACTGAGAACAGGGACTGATCATCGAGCTTGGAAATTTTTACGACATTGTAACCTAATTCAGCAGCACGTTTCTCCACGCCTAAACGTATCGACATATAATAAATATCATCGAGTTCCTCTTCGTCCAAGCGCCATTGGATGATTCCGATCGAAAGGCCTTTTTTTGCTATGCTGCTTTGTTTGTGGCTTTTTTGCTTTTTCTTTTGTTTATATTTCGTATAATTCAATTCTTCTGCTATTTCAAAGATTTTCCGTTTTGTTTCTTCTGTGACAGATAAGCTGGCATCGTAATTCAATACCCGCGAAACAGTGGAAATAGAAACGGATGCAGCCTTTGCGATATCCGTAATAGTAGCCATAGTGATCTCCTCATGTATTCATTTTCTTAACTACAGTATATTTCTTTCAGGTAAAAAAGCAAAGTAAAAAAATAAAATAAAAAAAATTTTACTAAAAAGTATTGCGTTTTTTGAGTAAAAAAAGTAATATCTTCTTAAGGAAGCGCTATCAAAGGAGGGGGGTTGATGAAAAAAGATCGCTTGCTACTTGTCATATCAAGTATAATACTACTTTTGTCTGGATGTAGTAACACGAAAGCAGAAAGAGAAACAACAGAAGATTTTAGTAAAAAATATGTAGAAGAAATCAAAATGAGTGCAAAAACTGTAACGGACGAACAGCTGCAAAACGATGAAATCCCATTTCACACGATTATTTATCTGGAAGGGATCATTTCTAAAAGCGATCAGAAAAGCCAAGTGTTAGAAAAAGGAGATCGGTTTTTATTACAAACAGAAAAAAGCAGCTACATGATCTTCAACGACCAGGATCGCCCGCTTCGAGTAGGAGAAGCGATTCGAGTATATGGGGAATATCAAGGTTTTTTGAAAGGAATATTGATTGAAAAGGAGAAAACGATTGGATAAAAAACAGGACGAATGGCGTAGAGAAATAAAAAACAATCCATGTGTATCGAAATCAGACATCGAAAAACTATTTCTAGATCTTTTGTCACCTTTAGAACCATTTTATGCTGAACGACCAGGAAGGCTGAAACTGGGGACGCACGGTACAGTCTATACAGAAGAACGCCGGCAAATCGAAGCATATCTTCGTCCGTTATGGGGATTAGGGCCTTATTTGACAGAAAAGGATCATGTACTTTTAGGAAGTTATCTGGACGGTATCAAAAAGGGGACAGATCCTAACAGTACCGATTACTGGGGGAGGATCAGCGACTCTGATCAATTGATCGTCGAAATGGCCTCTCTCAGCACCGCTTTATTGCTGAACAAGGAGAAACTGTGGGATTCACTCAACGAACAAGAACAAAAACACTTGCATCAGTGGCTCTTGCAAGCGAACGATCGACAGCTGCCGAGGAATAATTGGCATTTCTTCAGAGTGCTCGTCAATTTAGCGATGAAAAACTGCGGTATGGATTATTCCCAACAGATCATGGAATCGGATCTGGAAACCATCGAGAGTTTTTATCAGGAAAACGGCTGGTATTTTGACGGCAAGGAAACACAGGTCGATTATTACGTATCTTTTGCGATCCATTATTACAGTCTGATTTACTGTCGATATATGGAAAAAGAAGACCCGGTGCGTGTCGAAAAAATGAAGAGACGTGCCTGCCTGTTTGCACAGTCTTTCAAATACTGGTTCGATGCGAAAGGAAGAGGATTGCCATTTGGCCGAAGTCTGACCTATCGATTTTCACAAATCGCCTTCTTTAGTGCATTGGTGTTTGCGGATGTCGAAGCCCTTCCTTGGGGAGAAATAAAAGGATTGATCAACAGACATCTAAGGCATTGGATCAGCCAGGAAATCACCACGACAGATGGTCTACTCTCAGTGGGATACCATTACCAGAATCTGGTGTTTGCCGAAGGATACAATGGGCCTGGTTCACCTTACTGGTCATTTAAGAGTTTCCTACTGCTGGCAGTTCCAGAAAGCCATCCATACTGGCAAGCAGAAGCAGTTGGTTTGAACATAGAAAAATGGCATCGATCTGTGCCAGAAAGCAGGAATTATTACCAGTACAATCAAAACCTCCAGCATCTGCTAGCATTTCCAGCCGGTCAATATGTCGATAATCAAAATCACGCAAGTGCGAAGTACAGTAAATTCGTATATTCGACACAATTTGGTTTCAGTGTGCCGAAAAGCAACGATTCTTATAAGGAAGGTGCCTACGATAACTGCTTAGCTTTGTCAGAAGATGGGCAAGGCTATCGTACAAAACGGCTGGACAAGCAATTCCAGCTACTGGAGGATCGGATCATCCATTGGTGGCAGCCTTGGGGAAATGTGTGGATCAAAAGCACGATCCTTCCGTTTGAACAGTGTCATGTAAGACTTCATGAGGTGAGGAACGATTGTCTGCTCTATGCTTATGAAGGTGGATTCAGTGTGCCTGTGGGAGCGATGGAAGAAAAGATCGAGCAATGTCTGGCGTCTGTCACTACATCGATTGGGCGAACGATCGTTGAAGGGGTCCGAGGCTATACTGAAGCAGGGATCATTCGGACAGAACCGAATACCAGTCTGTATTTTCCATCTGCTGTCTTGCCTTATGCGTCGGCTGTTCTAGAACCGGGAAGTCATCTTCTAGTAGCTGTGATCAGCGGACTTCTTCCGGGTGAGAAGATAGACAATCCTGTGATCAATGGAACAGGCAAAGAAATAACCATCGTACAGCATCAGCAAAGAAAGAAAGTCATATTGGAGGGATGAGTGAAAGAAATGAGAACGGACGTGAAAAAAACAGAATTCGAGTGGCTTGATGAAGAGATCTGTTTTATTGAGAAAAAAATGCGTGAAAATCAGAAAATCTTCCAAGAAACTGTACCAGCTGCCGCAAGCTGCCAACTGGTCTATCCGGCAGAAGAAAACAGAGACTGGACAGCAAGTTTCTGGATAGGGCTCCTTTATTTGGCAAAAGAGCTGTCAGGGACAACGGATTTTGATGAGACGATCGCTCAGCAATTTGCATCATTTCGTCATCGGTTAGAAAAAAAGATCGAACTGGAAACACATGATATCGGATTTTTGTATCAGTTGTCAGCTGTCGCAGCATATAAGACAACAGGGAATCCTATAGCCAAAAAAATGGCGATCCAAGCTGCTGATCTGCTGATGGAGAGATACTTGCCCGCTGCGCAAATTATCCAAGCATGGGGAGATCTGACCGATCCAAAACAAAAAGGACGCATGATTATCGATTGCTTGATGAATCTACCACTTTTGTATTTTGCCACAGAAGCAACAGGTGAAGAAAAATATAAGCAAGTTGCGTACGCACATGCCAGACAAACCCAAAAATACATTGTTCGAAACAATGCCACCACTTACCATACCTACTATTTTGATCATCAGACTGGGCAACCGCGATATGGACGGACACAGCAAGGATATTCCGATGAATCGTGTTGGGCGAGAGGGCAAGCGTGGGGGATCTATGGATTTACACTTAGCTATTTATATACGGGAGACGCTTCTTTCTTAGATACGGCCAAACGATTAGCTGATTATTTTATCCAGCAGTTGCCGAAAGATAAAGTCTGCTACTGGGATCTGGTTTTCAAAGAGGGGAGTCATGAAGAAAAAGACAGCTCAGCTGCAGCGATCGCTGTGTGCGGGTTGCTTGAACTTTCTCGTCAGTTGCCTCTTTCTGATGGCAAACGTATTTTTTATGAAGAAAATGCACAGCTGATCTTGGAAAATCTGCAGCGAGAATATACCACGAAAGACTGTCCTCAATCGAATGGCCTTCTTTTGCATGGCGTTTACGATAAAAACAGTCAAAAAGGAGTAGATGAGTGTATGATTTGGGGCGATTACTTTTATACAGAAGCGATCACCCGTGTAGCAAAAAGCTGGTTTAGTTATTGGTAAAAAAGAATAGGAGGGATCAACAATGAGCAAATGGACAAAAGTATTAGCAGGTACAGCAGTTTTAGCGCTTTCTCTAGTGATCACTGCATGTGGGAGTCAGAAAGAAAGTAGCGGCTCCGCAGATGAATTGACAGTCTCGACATGGAATTATGAAACGACACCGGAATTCAAAGCGTTATTCGATGCATTCGAGAAAAAAACGGGAATAAAAGTGAAAGCAGTCGATATCGCTTCAGACGATTATGATACGAAGTTGACCACTATGCTTTCTTCTGGAGATACAACGGATGTATTGACCATGAAGAATCTTCTTTCGTATTCGAATTATGCCCTGCGTGATCAGCTGGTCGATCAGACAGAGCGATTGAAGGAGCTTGATACAAAACCTGCTGCGGCAACTTATGAAATGTATAAGGTTGATGGGAAAACCTATGCACTTCCGTACCGCACGGATTTTTGGGTCCTTTATTACAATAAGAAAATGTTCGATGAAGCTGGCCTTCCTTATCCGGAAAATCTCACATGGGACGAATATGAGGAACTGGCAAAAAAACTCAGTAAGAATGATGGTCAAGTCTATGGTGCCTACCAGCATATCTGGCGTTCCACGATCCAGGCGATTGCTGCCGCGCAAAATGATGCAGATCTCATCGAACCAGATTATTCCTTTATGACAGATTACTATGATCGAGCGCTCCGAATGCAAAAAGACGGTTCGCAGATGGATTTTGGAACAGCGAAATCAACGAAAGTGACCTACCAATCACAATTTGAAGAACAAAAAGCAGCGATGATGAATATGGGAACATGGTATATGGCTGGTATCTTAGCAAATAAAGAGGCGGGGAACACTGAAGTAGAATGGGGGATCACGAGTATCCCTCAGCAAAAATCAGGAGAACATATCACGACATTCGGTTCGCCAACGGCTTTTGCAGTCAATAAAAACTCAAAACGACAAAAAGCAGCACAAGAATTCATCGAATTTGCTGCAAGTGAGGAAGGTGCGAAGGTTTTAGCAGGAGTTGGAGTGGTGCCTTCTTATCGGACAGATGAAATCAACGACATCTATTTTAAATTGAAAGGAATGCCGACAGACGAGATCTCTAAAAAAGCTTTTGAGCCGGAAGAAATCAAATTGGAATTTCCTATTGATAAAAACGGTCCTGCGATCGACAAGATTCTGCAAGAAGAACATGAGCTGATCTTAGTAGGAGATGAAACACCGGACAAAGGAACAGCGAACATGGAAAAACGCGTGGCGGCTGAATCGGAATAAAAAGCGAAAGGAGAACTGTCAGGCCGGACAGTATAAAGAGATGGAAAATACGATCAATAACAAAGCATCTGCCCGTCTTCAGAGAAAGCGGACATGGATCGCTTATTCATTCATTGCACCCAATTTTATCGGTTTTTTCGTTTTTACATTGGTACCTGTTGTTTTTTCATTGATCTTGGCATTTATGAAATGGGACTCTTTTTCGGCCCCTGAATTTGTTGGATTAGAGAATTTTCGGAAAATGATGGGCGACCAGACTTTTTGGATTTCGCTGAAAAATACGATTTTGTATACAGCTGCTGTTGTGCCGGGGACGCTGGTCTGTTCTCTTGGGCTAGCGCTGTTGCTCAATCAGAAAATACGCGGTATGAAGCTGTTTCGTACGATCTTTTTCTTTCCATATGTGACATCGCTAGTTGCTGTCGCTGTTGTATGGAATATGTTGTTTCATCCAACGATGGGCCCGATCAATCTTTTTTTACGAAACATCATTGAGCATCCGCCCGGCTGGACTTCAAGTTCGGATTGGGCATTGTGGGCGATCGTGATTGTGAGTATTTGGCGAGGGATGGGTTATTATATGATCTTGTATCTTGCAGGATTGCAAAGTATCCCGAAAGAATTGTATGAAGCTTCTTCGATGGATGGAGCAAATCGCTGGCGGCAGTTTTTGAATGTGACACTGCCTTCATTGAAACCCACGACTTTTTTTGTCACGATCATGCTAGTGATCAATTGTTTCAAAATATTCGACCTAGTACAGGTGATGACTGATGGCGGTCCGGGAAGAGCAACGAATGTCCTGGTTTATCAAATTTATAATGAGGCATTCAAAAAATTCAATTTCGGCTATGCTTCGGCCATCTCGCTTATCTTATTTGTTGTCGTACTTGGTGTGACGGTGATCCAGTTCTCCTGGAACAAGCGCAGATCATAGGAGGTGGCGCAATGGAAGCAAGTATCCATAATGAAAAGAAAACAGTGAAAATCAAAAAAAGCAGACTTAGTCGGTTGAGTCGATGGACGATCTTTGTTTTGCTCCTTTGTTTTGCGGGGATGACGATGGTTCCTTTTTTTTGGATGGTTTCCGCTTCATTCAAAGCGAATAATGAAGTGTTCACGATCCCGATCCAATGGGTACCAAAAAAGTGGCATCCAGAGAATTATTCTGTCATCTGGTCAAGGATCCCATTAGTGACGTTTTTCAAAAATACAGCATTCTTAAGTATCACGATTACGTTGATCCAGTTATTCACCTCTAGTTTTGCGGCATACGGATTTTCGAAACTGCGGTTCAAAGGGCGAGATGTATTGTTTTTAGCTTATATCGGTACGATTGCGGTCCCTTGGCAATCATATATGATCCCGCAATTTATCATGATGCGAAAAATCGGACTGACGGATACTTTATGGTCACTGGTTTTACTTCAAGCATTCAATGCGTTTGGGGTGTTTTTATTGAAACAGTATTATAGCAGCATTCCAGATTCGCTTTGTGAAAGTGCGCGGATTGACGGGCTGTCTGAGTGGGGGATCTATCGCAAAATCATCTTGCCATTGACTAAACCAGCACTTGCCAGCTTGACGATCATCACCTTTGTCAATACTTGGAATGATTATATGGGGCCGTTCATCTATTTATCTTCGACTGAGAATAAAACGATCCAGCTAGGACTGAAAATGTTTATCGGATTGTTTGATGCTGAATATGCGTTGATCATGGCTGCTTCAGTCGTTTCTGTCTTGCCGGTAGCGATCGTCTTTTTAGCGATGCAGAAGTATTTCGTCGAAGGGATCGCCTCGTCAGGGATGAAAGAATAGGAGGAGGGGCAGTTGGAACAGCAGTTTGAACGCAACCTTTACATGAAAATGATGGGGTGGATCTATCTTTTTTTAGTGAGTAACCTCTGCTTTTGGCTCATGAATGTACCTTTTATTGTTGCTGCTTTGTTTTTAGCTATAGATGAAAGAAATCTGGCTGTATTTGCTGTGGCGCTATCTTTTGTCGGGGTAGGCGGGATTGCACTCGTCGCTTTGCTTGAAGAAGTCATAAAAGAAAAAGAAATGACTCCTGTACGTGTTTATAGACAAAAACTCAAACAATTCGGATGGAGAGGCTATCTTTATTGGCTGATGGGATGGGCGGGAAGTATAGTGGCGTTTGCAGATGGTCTGTTTTTTCTGCGCTTCCCATTTGGACGCTGGCTTAGCCCGTTCTTTTTCCTTCTTGGGGTGATGAGCTTGTCGCTAAGTCTCAATTGCTGGTATTTTCAAGTACGAAATCCGCTAGCGAAGAAAAAAGACGTGTTACGGATCGCTTTGTATTATACATTCAAAAAATGGTATGTCAGTCTGATCAATGTTTTGCTGCTCCTATTGTTATTCGTTTGTGTCATTTTGAAACCGCCGTTTGGCATCTCTTTCGGACCGATGGCCATCTTTGGCTTGGTTTATTTTAACCAGAGGAAATTTGTTGGGAGAAAAATCAGTACGATTCATTGAGAAGAGTATGAAAATTTCATGGAAAGCTAGCGGTTTTGTTGTAAAATCGCTAGTTTTTTTCATTTTTTGAAACAGATGACTAAACAAATGAAATAAAACGTGATATACTACCGAATGTAACAGGTTGTAAATCTGTATTAGTAATTTAGCCGTTATCTAGTTTTTATAAAAAAATAAAGCATAAAAAGGGACGATATTCAATGGAAGAGAAAGTGAAACATGGTTCTAAATCTGTAGTAGAGAGCTTGATCAATCATCACGTGGATTATGTGTTTGGGATTCCGGGTGCAAAGATCGATGGCGTATTTAATGAATTAGAAGACCAAGGGCCTGAACTGATCGTTACGAGACATGAACAAAATGCAGCATTTATGGCGCAAGCAATCGGACGTATCACAGGCGAACCGGGAGTTGTGATCGCAACAAGTGGACCAGGAGCCAGTAATCTAGCGACAGGATTAGTGACTGCAACAGCAGAAGGAGACCCTGTTTTAGCCATAGCTGGACAAGTCAAACGAAGCGATTTGTTGAAATTGACGCACCAAAGTATGGATAATGCAGCGCTTTTTCAGCCCATCACAAAATATAGCGCAGAAGTCCAAGATCCTGAAACGATTTCTGAAGTCATCGCTAATGCGTATCGCATGGCAAAAAGTTCGAAAAAAGGCGCCAGCTTCATCAGTATCCCTCAAGACGTGGTGGATGCACCTGTAAAAAGCAAAGTGATCAAACCGTTGAGTGATCCGCAACTTGGTTCAGCTTCAGCAGATGATATCCGTTATTTAGCAGAACGCATCCGTGAAGCTAAGTTGCCTGTGCTGTTGGTCGGCATGCGTGGTTCTAGCGAAAAAGAAACGGCAGCGATTCGTCAATTAGTTGAAAAAACAGCTCTTCCAGTGGTCGAAACGTTCCAAGCAGCTGGAGTGATTTCTCGTCAATTAGAAGATCACTTTTTCGGTAGAGTCGGACTATTTCGCAATCAGCCAGGGGACATGCTTTTAAAACGAAGTGATCTGGTTATCGCAATTGGTTATGATCCGATTGAATATGAAGCCCGAAACTGGAATGCAGAACAGGATGCACGAATCATCGTGATCGATGAAACACCTGCAGAAATCGATTCTTACATGCAACCAGAAAGAGAATTGATCGGCGATATTTCAGCTACTCTTGATTTATTGACAGATTCATTAGAACCTCAACAGGTTTCTGAAGATGCGAAAGAATATCTTGCTTCTATGCAGGAAAAATTAACGGCACGTGATGTTATCCAAACAAACGGTGAAAAAGGAATCTTGCATCCTCTGGAAGTCATCAATACCTTACAGTCAAAAGTCTCTGATGACATGACAGTAACAGTGGATGTAGGAAGCCACTATATCTGGATGGCTCGTCATTTTAGAAGTTACGAACCTCGTCATTTGTTATTCAGTAATGGGATGCAAACACTCGGTGTCGCACTTCCATGGGCGATTTCAGCAGCATTGGTCCGTCCAAATACACAAATCGTTTCTGTTTCAGGAGATGGCGGATTTTTATTCTCAGCACAAGATCTGGAAACAGCTGTACGCAAAAAATTGAATATCGTTCATTTGATTTGGAATGATGGGCATTACAATATGGTCGAATTCCAAGAAAAAATGAAATATGATCGTGCTTCTGGTGTTGATTTCGGTCCAGTAGATTTTGTGAAATATGCAGAAGCATTTGGAGCAAAAGGGCTTCGTGCAACCACTGTAGAAGAATTAGAACAAGCATTAGAAGAAGGTTTTGCAACAGAAGGGCCCGTAATCATTGATATTCCGATCGATTACCGTGATAATGAGAAACTGGGAGAAACAATTTTACCAGATCAATTTTATTAAGGAAGTGTCATTATGACAGAACGAATATTGTATCAGCATGGAACATTAGGCGCATTGATGGCTGGATTGATGGATGGGACAGAAACAGTTGCCCATCTCCTTGAACATGGGACATTAGGATTAGGAACCTTGCATGGATTAGACGGCGAAGTGATCTTTTTGGATGGCGACGCCTACCAAGGGAAATCAGACGGAACAGTAGTCAAGCTCTCTGGTGAAGAAACCACTCCTTATGCAGCCATCACAGAATTTATAGCAGATCAGCGATTCACTGTGACTTCAACTGCAAATGATGAACAGCTGAAAAAAGAGATTCTTGCAAAAGAAGCCGGTGAAAATCTATTCTTGGCAGTAAAAATCACTGGTTTATTCAAACACATGCATATCCGTATCATGCCAAAACAGGAAAAACCTTATCGAAGACTAGCAAAAATCTCCGAATCACAGCCGGAATTCCACAGAGAAAACGTGGAGGGAACATTAGTTGGCTTCTTCACGCCTGAACTCTTCCAAGGAGTAGCAGCGGCGGGTTTCCATCTTCATTTTATCGATGATACTCGGGTATTCGGCGGACATGTGATGGATTTTGAGCTTGCACATGGGGATGTAGAAATCAGTCGAATCTCCTCATTGCTACAACATTTTCCAGTCGATGATCCGACCTTCATCAATGAGACGATCGATTACGCAGATCTAGCGGAAGAAATCCAGCGAGCAGAGTAAGAGAATAGGACAGAGCATTCTGTTTAGCGTTTCGACAAAAGGACACTGCGAAAATCCGCAGTGTTCTTTTTTATATTGTCTAGCAATAAGAAGGGAATTAAGCTATAATTTTTTTCATAGAAGGAGTGGTTTGGATCATGTGGACAGAAAAACAAAAGAAAGAAAGCTATGAACTGTTATTACTGCAGCAAAAAGGCTTGTTAGAAGCGGAAGACAATTGGCTGGTGAACTTGGCGAATTCTTCTGCATTATTGAATGATACACTGCCGGAAACAGTATTCGCCGGCTATTATTTATTCGATGGAAACGAACTGATTTTAGGACCTTTCCAAGGAAGAGTATCTTGTACACGAATCACTATGGGAAAAGGGGTCTGTGGCGAATCTGCAGAAAAACAAACCACGTTGATCGTAGATGACGTGAAAACTCATGAAAATTATATTTCCTGTGATTCGGCAGCGCAATCAGAAATCGTCGTGCCGATGATCAAAAACAACCAGTTGATCGGTGTGTTAGATATTGACTGCGGTGTGACAAATGGCTATGATGCCATCGACCGAGAATACTTAGAAAAATATGTGGAAATGCTGTTAACTAATCTTAAGATACCAGAATTTTCTTTGACGAATAACTAAATCGTTCCTGTATCATTAGATAAGATACAATTTAACTTAAGATAAACAGCGGACATCTGCCGGCTAGTAAAGCTTTTTCAGGTTGCTAGCATGGCTTTTTTTATTTTTTAAAATTATAAGGGTTATCATTTTTCATAATTTAAATTTAATGGTATTATCATTTTAAATAATGATAAAACGATTAAAGGAGTATGAGATATGAACAACGAAACTATTATTTTAGGAAAAAAATACGCATGCCAGCCAATCGGATTGAAAAAAACGGTGATCGGAGAAGTCATTAGTAAATTAGAAAACTGCGTAGTAATCTGCGTAGAAGAGTATGAAGAATGCGATCATGGCGAACTACTGGAAAAATGCGGCAAAGTAGTCGCAAAATATTCTCACGTATATGAATTAGAAAATAACGAGTATGTTTACGAATACAATAAAAAATATGAGCATACACTAGTTTCTTAATCGGTTTTTTTATATATAATTATTGTCTGCGGGCACTTATCAATAGATAAAAATGATTTACTGAATGTATCAATCAAAAAACCCCATCAAGGTAAAAAATCACCTGGATTTTATCTTAATGGGGCTTTTCCATCTGTCATCAAAAAAAGATAATTTCAGAGCTTGTTTTTGATCAAGTTGTATTCAATTGATTCACTATAAATAATATGAGCAATTTATAAAGCGTTTACTTTGAATCTTTAGCTTAGTTTAGGAGGTAAGGGAAATGAGTAAAAACACTAACCCTTATTGGCGGGAAGAAAGCCGTATCTATCGTTTGAAACTTGATATCGCCAAGACGGACAACTTAGAAAAGAAACGCCGACTGCAAGCACTTCTTGAAAGAGAGGAGATGGCTTTGCGTCAGCGAAAAGCTGCTAAAATGTTCCATGTGACGAGTACAAGAAGAACATCTCGAAAAAATTCGTTTTTCCCTTTCGTCATTGTAAGTTTAATTCTTCTTGCCGGGCTATTTTTATTCGGCAGATACTTTTATCTCGGTACCACCAATCAAGAGGCAGAGACCGTATATCAGAAAATCAGCACGCTTGTCAACCGAGATAAAACGCAACGTGATACGAAAAAATTGCCCAAAGAACAAGTGATCGAGTGGATATCCTACCACATGAGTCAAGCAGACCCGAATTCAAATCCGAAGAGCCATCGATTTGAGACTATAGTCAATGAGGTCAATGAATTGGAAATAACAGTCTATGCAGCTGACGGTACAGCTGAGAAATATTTGATCGACAGTAACGGCCACCTGTATCATGTGTCTACCGGGGAAAAAGTACTCGTGGCAGATAGCTGGGATGTGCCCGTCGATTACTGATCAGAAGGGAAGTTGACCAAAATAAAAAAACGTTGAATGAACAACGTTTTTCTTACATATCTGTTTGTCTCAATAAGACATCAATGGAGACGGCGGGAGTCGAACCCGCGTCCAAACACATCGCCACTTAAAAATCTACGTTCATAGTCAACTCATTTGAGGTTTCGCTTTACAGCTTGCCGAGTGACAGGCATTCTGTATCGCTAGTCTGATGAGCTCTTCTGGATTTTACAGACGGAAAAATCCAGCGTATCCCACTAAAGTTAGGACCCTTGCTCGAGCGCATGGGCGACGCCGAGAGGATCTACGCTAACTGTTTTTAGGCAGCTAAAGCGTAAGAGTTGTTTTCGTTTTTAGCAGTTATATTTAACTGTAACGTTTTAACGTAGACGTAACCTACGAAACGCAATTCAAGCTCGAACTGTGCCTGTCGAATCCGTAACGTCCCCGTTAGCTAACAAGGGTTACGAGTAATTTTTACACATGATTAGTATAACATATCTTCCGTCTTTTTCAATAAAAACTTCTTGTTCCCTTTGTTTTACGTCATTTTCAGACTCTTTCTTAATAAAAAATAAGCATTTTTTGAGAAAGAGCCCAAATGACAAGTTTTTTTAGATGAGATCAAAATGCTTCAAGGCATGGACGATTCCGCCTTGAGTATTTTTTTTAGTGATAAATGTAGCTAGTTCCTTCAATCCATCATAGGCATTGCCCATCGCTATTTTATTATCACAAGCCTCAAGCAGTGCGAAGTCATTCGGCCCATCACCGAAGCCGAAAGTCGGAACGTGTTCAAGATTCAATTCTTTTTTCAGACGTTGTACACCAAATCCTTTGGAGATCCCTTTTTTGACCGTATCGATCGAGTAAGGACCGTTACGGTAGAAAGTGAAATCTGGAAAAATTTCATGATAATAATCATCTCCAGACTGCGATAAAATCAGGAGCATATTGATCGGATTGGTTTGAAAAGCCAATGGATTGATCTCAGGCACTTCCGAATGGATATAATCGTAAGCCGCAACCATTGTTTCACTGTGCCCGGTACACCAGATATTTTTTGGATTATAGTAAGAAAGTTCATGTCCCTGATTTTTGACATGTTCATACATTTTCTGGCATTCTTCTGCAGAGAACTGCTGTGAAAAGAGTTCATCTCCATTCACACGAATATAAGAACCATTCATCGTGACTGCTGAAGTGATCCCAGCATCAGCCATGATCGGGTGGATTTCTGCTTCTGTTCGTCCGGTGGCGATGACAGGAAGGACATTGTTTTCCTTTAATCGGTGCATCGCTGCGGCAATTTCAGTTGTGATTTTTGACTGACCATCTAATAGTGTCCCGTCAAGATCGAAAAATGTGATTGCGCGATAATTTGACACAAAAAAAACTCCTTTTTTATTAGCATAAATCTATCTTAACAAAGATTGAATAAAAGACAAACCTTTCGTGAAGAATTCCTGAAGATATTGGTTCAGTGAAAAATTTAGAGTATACTAGAAGGAGAGAATCTTAGGAGGAAACAAATGATTTTTTTGACTATTGGAATACTGCTGCTCTTGATAGGCTTGTTATTTCTCGTGTTTCCCTCTAAAGGCAATCTGCCTTTTTACGGATACCGTTCGCCTCTTGCAGCAAAGTCAGACGCACATTGGCGCTTAGCACAAAGAACAAGCGGTCTTTATTTTTTGCTCATGGGTGCATTGATGGCACTGATCGGCTATTGGCTGAGGATGACGGAACACACAAATTATTTTTTGATAGAGATGCTTTTGCTTGTGTTTCCAATAATGCCGATTTTTATTTTAACAGAACGAAAACTACAAAAATTTGACCGGGAAACTGGAGGACACGATGATGAATATTTTAATGATTGAAGATAATCAGTCTGTATCTGAAATGATGCAGATGTTTTTCCTGAATGAAGGCTGGGAAGCAACCTTCAAATATGATGGGAAAGAAGGACTAGATGCTTTTTTAGAAAAACCGCAGCATTGGGATATGGTCACTTTAGATTTGAACTTGCCGACAATGGACGGTATGGTCGTGGGGCGCGAGATACGAAAAGTGTCGAGTACAGTACCTATTATCATGCTGACAGCGCGGGATTCTGAAAGTGACCAAGTGATCGGATTAGAAATGGGAGCGGATGACTATGTGACTAAGCCTTTCAGTCCGCTGACACTGATTGCACGAATGAAAGCATTGCATCGCCGCAGCGAACTGGCAGAAGCTAGAGAAGAAGCTGCTGGGTCAGATGACCACTTTGATATTCAAACGGACCATTTCAAGATGAATACGAAAACACGGGAAGCTTATCTGGATAATCGTCCGATCGAAGGCCTGACGCCTAAAGAATTTGATTTGCTGTTTACCTTGGCAAAAAAACCGAGACAAGTATTCTCGAGAGAGCAATTGCTTGAGCTGGTTTGGGACTATCAGTACTTTGGCGATGAACGAACCGTAGACGCCCATATAAAGAAATTGCGTCAAAAAATCGAAAAGGTCGGACCGCAAGTGATCCAAACGGTTTGGGGCGTAGGCTATAAATTTGATGATTCTGGTGTTGCCTGATGCGCTATTTATATCAACAGCTGCTTGCTTTTTGCGGACTGATCGTGATGATCATCTTGATCGTAGGCGTGTCATTTACACAGCTGACGAAGCAGACGATTGAAGAAAACAACTATCAGCAGCTTTTCGGTTACGCGGAATCGGTGGAAAAAACCACGCAGACTTATACGAATACATTCCCGCAGATCAATCAGGATCAGGCATTTCAAAATGCGTTGCTGCTTACCGAACAAGTACTGACTGAACAAAACGTCAATTTTATTTTTATCGATAAGAATGAGCGAGTGATCTATCCCACAGATGCGGCCCTTTTGAATTTCAGTATCACGTCGGAACAGTGGAAGAATTTGCGTAGTGGACGCCAAGAAAAGTTCACTTCAAATAAAAATATCTTAGGACAGGAACAAGCGACTTCCTATGCCCTAGTCCCATTCAATTTGAATCACGAATTCTATGGTGGTCTAGTAGTTAGTCAGCCAGCGCGGAATATCGACAATAGCGTGCGGTCTGTGACCTTGAATCTATTTAAGGGATTCATTTTTTCCAGTATCATCGCTGTCATTGCAAGTTATGCATTTGCTGCCTTTCAAGTCAAACGGATCAATCGACTTCGAAACGCAACCAAAGAGGTGACCAATGGGAATTTTGATGTGCAGTTGCCTGTCCACGATAAAGATGAGTTCGATGAATTGGCGGATGATTTCAACAAAATGACGAATTCATTGAAGGAATCGCAGGCAGAGATCGAAGAGCAGGAAAATCGAAGAAGACAATTCATGGCAGATGCCTCTCATGAAATGCGTACGCCACTGACAACGATCAACGGATTGCTTGAAGGCTTGGAATACAATGCGATCCCGGAAAATCAACGTGAGAATGCCATTAGATTGATGAAAAATGAAACGGAACGCTTGATCCGTCTAGTGAATGAAAATCTGGATTATGAAAAAATCAGAACGAACCAGATCAGTATGGTGATCAAAAAATTTAATGGAACGGAAACCTTGAAAAATATCGTCGCACAATTAGAATCAAAAGCTGAAGCTGCAGGTGATAAACTGATACTGGAAGCAGAAGGGGAGATCGATGTCTATGCTGATTACGATCGGTTTGTCCAAATCATGGTCAATATCATCCAAAACGCGATCCAATTTACTGAAAACGGCCAAATCACGATCACGTTAGAAAAAGGATATCTCGAAACGATCGTAACGATCAAAGATACAGGGATCGGGATGTCTGAGCAGCAAATGAAGAGTATCTGGGATCGTTACTATAAAGTAGATCCTTCACGAAAAAATACGAAATACGGGGAATCTGGTTTAGGGTTGCCTATCGTACAACAACTTGTTCGTCTGCATAAAGGAAAATTAGAAGTAAAAAGCGAGCTTGGAGAGGGAACGACCTTTATTGTAAGATTACCAGATGTGGAAATAAAAGAAGAATAACTCAACGTGACATAATAAAAACACGTAGTCTTTTTGGAAAGCAATCCAAGAGGCTACGTGTTTTTATTATGTGGAGCTGTGACAAAAGTTATGTTGCAGCTTTTTTTCGAATAAATGGTGTTCTCCTACCAACTCCTCGGGCACAAGTCACAATATTCATCAAACATGAGAAGCTGTTTTTTGAAATTGTTCCTTGTGCCCGAGGAGTTAAACGGCAGGCTCACAACCTCTCCTGTCAGCTTGCGTCTTCCAAATGATCAACGTACGGACTGCGGGCAATCGATTCGTCTGTCGTGAACAAGAGGATCGATCGGTCTCGGTTACGCACTAAACCATACAATAGGTCAAGAAGTTCTTGGATTTCCAGAACAGTCAATTCACTGAAAACATCTTCAATGACTAAGTGTTTTCGATTTGCTAACAATGTATGAAGCAATTGAAGCTTGATTTTTTCCAAGATGGACAATTCCTCAGAAGATCGATTCAATAAAGTTGGATCGATACGTAATTCTTCTTGATACATGACACACTTTTGCCGGATCTCTTTTGCAGGCAAATCTAAAAAGACATGATCTTTAGGATTCAAATAGGGGAAGATCGGCCAGTCTTTTTGAATGATCGTGATCTCCAGAGTCTTATGAGCGAGTGCTTCTACCTTGAAATTTTTTTAAAGCTCCTGCTGTTTTTCATATGGACACCAAATGACAGTGAATTGATCGAAAAAAGCGGATGTGTCAGAATATTTCACGATGAATAAACCTCCTATTTCTTAATCGGCGATGGCACAGGATGAATTGAACCAGACTGATGACTAAAGCTAAGGAGCCTAAACTAGCGAATGTCTGGATGAAACTTTTCAAGGTATCTTTCAAAAGAAAATCGTTCAGAAAATCGATTTTAAACAAGGTTTCTTGATCCATAGGGATAGATAATCCTTTAACGGAAGTCACCATGGAATGTACGTCTGGCAGTTCAAAAAAATTCAAAAGAGAAAGATTGATCGTTTGAAGCAAGTTTTCATAAAAACGCTGAAAAACGATACTCCACAAAAGCAATGCACTGCAACATAGAAGTAAAGGAAGAAGCAATTGCCAGAAAACAAATAGATATAGCTTGGATCTGGAAAAACCATTCAATCGCCAATTAAGCAGTTCCTGTCTGTTTTGACGAAGAGCATGCCAAGAAAAAAGAAGAAAAAACAACCCAAACAAGAGTAGTAAGCTACCAATTAAAGTCAGATACAATCGACTGACTGTTTCCAAAGAAGGAAAACTTTCTTTCGTCACGGAAGAACCAAAAAAAGCGAGGCGTTCTTGTATTTGTTTATAGATCGCGGATTGTAAATTATAGAGATTGAAACCAAGCATCAGTAAAAAAGCAGAAAAGCCTGAAAATAAGCAGTAAATAGTCGTTTGTTTTTTATAATAAAATAAACGCATCGTAGCGTAGCGGATTACTTTCATACTTTTCACCTCTATTCAATTATAAAAAACGAATATGAATAAAGTATGAAATTCTCTTAGTGAAATCGCGAATCCCTCATAAAAAAGAGAACGAGGCTAGGATGTGCATCCCAGCCTCGGTTTTATAAGTTTTTTCTACTGATCGCTGTCTGAAGTTGTTGTACCATGTAATTCCTGATACGTTTTTGTCTGATACAGATCAGTTGTCGATTGGTTATTGTTTTTACTGAAGACACTAGTTGACTTGTCGCCAAGTGATTTTTCGATTTTCTTGAGTTTATCTAAGCCGTTCTTATAATCAAAATCACTTGAATCGATCGGATCAAGACCACTATTCGTATAGAAACGAAGCAAATCGCCATTATTGATCTGATCAGAAACAGCTAATTGTTTCCCAGCTTTTTCTTTCAATGCGTCGATCTCAGTTTGAACTTGTTCTGTAGGTTCAGTGATTGGTTCACCAGTTGAATTGTCGTAAACCGTGCCACCGTAGTACGTATATTTCGGTGTCACGAAATCACCATCTCGGAAGGTGACTAGCTGTTCATGTTCTTTGGAGAACAAGTCTTGTCCTAGTTGGATATAATCTTTTGTATCTACACCTAATAGATGAAGCAACGTAGGCAACGCATCAACTTGTCCGCCATACGTATGGTTGATTCCGCCTTTTGTTTGTCCAGGAATATGAATCATATAAGGCACGCGCTGTAATTGAGCATTGTCATAATTTGTCCAATCGGAACTTGTTTTGCCTAGCAATTCTGCTAGAGATTTATTCCGTGAATTCGAGATACCGTAATGGTCACCATAAAGGACGATCACGGAGTTGTCGTACAATCCGCTTTCCTTCAAGTAACTAAAGAATTCTTGGACAGCTGTATCTAGATAGTTTGCTGTTGCAAAGTAGCCATTGATCGTTTCATCATTTGTTGTTGCCAATGGGAATCCTGCTTCGTCATTCGTGAATTTAGAGTAAGGATAGTGATTGGAAACAGCAATGAATTTCGAATAAAACGGCTGTTGCAGATGTTCCAGGTATTGGACGGATTGTTGGAAAAATGGTTTGTCGTGCAATCCGTACTGGAATGAATTATCATCATTGACATCATAATATGAAGAATCAAAGAAATATTCATAGCCAAGGTTCTTGTAGGTCTCGTTACGATTCCAGAATGTCCCGGCATTTCCGTGGAACACTGCACTAGTGTAGCCTTGCGTCTGATCTAAGATATCGGGCGCTGCCTGGAACGTATTTTTTCCGCCCAATTGTGTGAACAGGGAACCCTGATTCAGACCGAACAAGGAATTTTCCATCAATGTTTCTGCATCACTTGTTTTACCAGCTTTTACCTGATGGAAAAAGTTGTCGAAACTAAACGTGCTATTGCTGTGATACAAACTGTTGAGGAATGGTGTCACTTCATGCTGTACGCCATTTTCATCGGTTAGCTTATAGTCGATCAAAAATTGCTGGAAGCTTTCCAAATGGATGTAGATCACATTTTTTCCTTTAGCCATACCGAATAGCTCGTCATTCGGAGCCGCGTAATGTTCTTTTACGTAGTTTTCTACTTCTTTCATGTCATTCGGACTTGCTTCTGCCCGTACTTGGTTCGTCTGATAAGTCTGTACGCCATCGTATACCATGAATGCGTTCAATCCTAGATATTTCACTAGATAATCACGAGAAAATGTACGAGTCAATAACTCTGGACGGTCAGCTTCTGCTAAGAAAAGATTTCCCGAAAAGATCATCACAGCCAATGTCGAGATAGCAAAAGCCATCCGTGCCCGGATCGGACGAGGGTCCATTTTGATTTTTTTCGTGATCAGTAATACTGTCAGGACGATAAAATCGATCCAGTAAAGGACATCATAAGGCCGGAATAGCCGGATAGCACTTTCTCCAAGACCGCTTGCCACTTTCCCAGCACCTAAGATCGTATTGATCGTAATGAAGTCTGTAAACTCGCGATAATAAGTGACATTAGAGAAAACCAGCAAGGTCAGCAGAAAATAGATGACCATCATCGTGATATAAGAAGCACGAGGACGTCTTATATACAGTGCGATTCCTAATAATAAGAGAGTAGTAGCGATCGGATTGATAAACAAAATAAAATACTGTATGCCGCTTTCGATTCCTAAATTGAAATCCACTAGATAAGCGAACATAGTTTTTAGCCATAACAAGACGGCTAACAAAGAAAAGAATCCGAGCCTCTTATTCAAGAAGGCGGGTGCTTTTATACGTTTCAAAGTAATCTTCCTTTCTGCACTCTTATAAAACGAAAGAGTGTCATGAAACCGATATTCACAATTTACTTATTCCTCCCTATTCTACTAGTCTGCGTTTTTAGTGTCAATCAGAATCAGGCGTTTACATTACTGGATTAATGTTTCTTTAAGCTTTGGGAATGGCTGAGCAATAAGACAAGTCGCTAGTTTTTTGTTATACTTAGGCATGAGAAAGTAAAAGCAGGTGAATCGATGAAAGTACAAGTCAAAAAAAGAGCAGGAAGCCGATTGAAAAAAGGGTATCCGCTGATCCAGGAAGAAGATCTCGTTCAGCCTCAGAAAGAAACGACTGAATGGGTCGAACTGACGGATCAGCAAGGCCATTTTTTAGCAAAAGGATACTTAGGCAAACAAAACAAAGGAATCGGCTGGGTATTGAGTCGTAGCAACGAGCCCTTCGATCAGCGTTTTTTTGAGAGTCTCTTCAGAAAATCGAAAGAAAAAAGAACTGCCTATTTCGCAGATGATTCCACTTCTGCTTTTCGTCTATTCAATGGCGAAGGCGATGGGATCGGCGGATTGATTATTGATTACTATGATACATTTGCGGTGTTTTCATGGTACAACGGCACTCTTTATGCTTATCGAAAGCTGTTGATCGAAGCGTTTCGCTCCATATATCCAGAAGTACGAGGCGCTTATGAGAAAATCCGCTTCGATACTAACGAATTGCCAGAAAGTCGTTTCGTCTTTGGCGAAACAGCTCCGGAACCTCTCATTATAAAAGAAAATGGCGTAAAATTCGCCACTTATTTGAATGAAGGATTGATGACCGGGATCTTTTTAGACCAAAAAGAAGTGCGGGGCGCTTTAACAGAAGGGCTAGCTTTAGGGAAAACGGTCTTGAACATGTTCAGTTATACTGGTGCTTTTTCTGTCGCTGCAGCTATGGGTGGCGCTTTGGAAACGACAAGCGTGGATCTGGCAAAACGCAGCCTGAAAAAAACGCAGGAGCAGTTTGAGATCAACGGCTTGGATCCCGAACAGCAAAAAATCATTGTGATGGATGTCTTTGACTACTTTAAATATGCCCAAAGAAAACAGCTGTCATATGATGTGATCGTTCTTGATCCTCCAAGTTTTGCAAGAAACAAGAAAAAGGTATTTCGCGTAGCAAAAAACTATGGGGAGCTAGTAAAGGACAGTTTGGCTATCTTGAAAGCAAATGGACTCTTGATCGCCTCGACCAATGCAGCGAATGTGAGCATCGATCAATTCCAGAAAATGATCGAAGATGAATTTAAAGCAGCTGGGGCAGGATATGACCAACTGGCTTTGTATCGATTACCTGCTGATTTCCAGACAGCAGATACCTTTCCAGAAGGGGATTATCTAAAAGTATTTATTTATCAGATCAGTCAAAGACACTAGAAAGGGGCGATGACAGATGATCCAAGTAAAAAATGTCCGCATCGGTACGGGGAGACCAAAGATTTGCGCTCCGATTACGGGAACAACCAGAGAAGCACTTTTACGCGAAACGATCTTAGCGCGAGAAGCAGGAGCAGACTTGGTTGAATGGCGGGCAGATTATTACCAGGATATTTTTTCTTTCGAGAAGGTCTCAGAAACATTAGTGCTTATCCATGAGATGCTAGATGGCTTGCCCCTCTTGTTTACATTTCGTACAGCTGAAGAAGGCGGTCAGCAGGATATCTCTATCCGCAGCTATCATGATCTTTATCGATCGGTGACAAAACGAAAACTGGTCGATATGGTGGATATCGAACTATTCAAAATGGAAAGCTTGGGCCGAGGGCTGATTGAGGAAATCAAAGCATCAAGGATCCCGCTGATCGTCAGTAGCCATGATTTCAAAGAGACTCCAGCAGATCCTGTCTTGCTTTACAGGCTGAATATGATGGAACATTTTGGAGCGGATATCGGTAAAGTAGCAGTCACCCCCAATAGCGAGCGGGATGTCTTGCGTCTGATGGAGCTGACACGAAGAGCAAACGCATTTGTCTCTATGCCGCTCGTGACGATTTCGATGGGCGATTTGGGCAAACTTTCCCGTATCTCAGGTGCGACAACTGGTTCGGTGATGACATTCGGCTCATTGTCTAGTGATATAGCTTCTGCTCCCGGGCAGCTTCCAGTTAAAGAACTGAAGACGATGCTCGATTTGTTATCTGATAGTCAATAATTGAGGTGAATTGGTTTGGGTAAAAAGAAACAAGTAAAAACAAATGCGATCCGTTTAGTGGAGCAAAAAAAGATTCCTTACACAGAACATGAATATGCATGGGATGAAGACCATCTAAGTGCATCATCTGTTGCAGAACAGCTGCCGGAAAGCAAAGCACGTATTTTCAAAACATTAGTTGCAATAGGAAATGTCACTGGTCCATTAGTAGCCGTGATCTCAGGAGAAGACGAGTTGAATCTGAAAAAACTAGCGAAAGTCTCGGGCAACAAAAAAGTCGAAATGCTGCATCTGAAAGACTTGAAAGCAACGACTGGTTATATTCGAGGCGGATGCTCGCCAATCGGGATGAAGAAATTATTTCCGACTTATCTGGATCAGACAGCAAAAACATACGATCAGATCATCATCTCTGCTGGGCGAAGAGGTTTGCAGATGGAATTAGCACCACAAGCGATCTGTGATTTGACTAAGGGAGAATTTGCAGACATAAAAATGTAGAGTACTGGTTGAAACCGTAAGAAAAGCGAGGTCACCCGAGAAATCGAAGAAGAGGTTGCGACAGAAGTGGGCAGCTTCAAGAAATAAGAAGGAGCTGCGACAAGACTTTTGTCACAGCTCCTTCTTCCTAATATTTTCAACATGTATTTAAGACATCAATCACATATGTTTCATTATGATCGTTGTCCTGCATTCATTCCAGCGACATGTCCCGTCGCAAACGCTGCTGTGATATTGAAACCACCTGTATAGCCATTGACATCCAGTAGTTCTCCGGCAAAAAACAGGCCTTCAACTAGCTTGCTTTCTAAGGTTTTGGGGTTGACCTCTTTCAGTGAAACGCCACCGCCAGTGACAAAGGATTTTTCGATCGGAAAGGTTTTACTGATCGTCATCGTGAATGCCTTGCACAACTGCACAAAATCTTGGACTTGTCTATCTGTTGTCTGCTGTCCGGTCTGTTTCTCTATGTCTAGCCGTTCAAGGAAAAAGAGGAGCAGCCGTTCTGGAAGAAACCCATGCCAAGCATTTGCCAAAGTTTTTTTGCTCATCTTGCTTTTCGCTGTTAATTCTTGGATCAGATCCTGTTTTGTTTTCGCGGGGAAACAATCAAGTGAAACTGTGACAGGTTCTTCTGTTTTCTTCAATTCCTTATTGATAAAGCTGGAACAGCGCAAGGCAGCAGGGCCCGAGATCCCAAAGTGGGTAAACAGCAGATCCATGGTGTGTTCTGTCAGGACGCGGCCTTTTTGGTTCAGTACACTTAAGGAAATATCCTGTAAGGAAAGACCTTGCAGTGTTTTCTCTTGAATAAATGGTTCCTCTGAGATCAAAGGAGATTCTGTCGCATAAAGTGGTGTGACCGTATGACCGACTTTCTTGACGATCTTATAGCCATCTCCTGTCGAACCAGTGGAAGGATATGTCCGTCCGCCTGTAGTCAAAACAACACAAGATGCGTCGAACTCCTCAAATTCGGTGCGGACCCCATAGATTTTTCCTTCTTTGTGGATTAATTTTTCTACGCGTGTACCGAAAAGAAGAGTGATCCCCAGTTCTTTCAATCGATTGAGCAATGCTTCGATGATCGTCTTTGATTTATTCGTCACAGGGAACATCCGCCCATGATCTTCTTCCTTCAAATGGACACCTTGCGATTCAAAGAAATTCATGATATCAAAATTATTCCATTGGGCGAATGTACTATATAAAAATTTTCCATTTCCTGGAATATGTGCGATCAAGTCGTCGACAGGACGATTGTTCGTCACATTACAACGACCGCCACCAGTCATCAGCAGTTTTTTTCCAGCTCGCTTGTTCTTTTCAATCAAAAGCACGTTTGCTCCTTGCTCAGCAGCACTGATAGCAGCCATCATACCGCTTGTCCCAGCACCAACTACAATTACGTCGTACGTTGTTTCCATTCCCTCACCTCCAGAAAAGTGTAGCATATTTCAAGAAAGAAAACAGAAAAAAGTTTTGAGACCGCCTGCAAAATAAGCTAAAATAAGAGAAGATAAGCAAAGGAGCGTGTTACAATGACAAATGCAAAGGAATATGTGCAAACGATCCAAGAAAAGCTGCATCAAAAAGACGCTGGTCAGACGGAATTCCTCCAAGCAGTAGATGAATTCATGCCGACAGTCACTCGTTTTTTAGAAAACCATCCTGAATATATCGAACGAAATATCTTAGAGATTCTCACTGAACCTGAGCGAATCATCCAATTTCGCGTACCATGGCAAGATGATGAAGGAAACTGGCGTGTGAACCGAGGGTATCGTATCCAGTATAATTCTGCGATCGGACCATATAAAGGCGGTTTGCGTTTCCATCCAAGTGTGAATTTGAGTATTCTGAAGTTTTTGGCATTTGAACAGATTTTCAAGAATAGCTTGACTGGTTTGCCGATTGGCGGCGGAAAAGGTGGAAGTGACTTTGATCCAAAAGGAAAGTCCGATAATGAGATCATGCGTTTTTGTCAGAGTTTCATGCTCGAACTGTCGAAGCACATTGGCCCATCACTTGACGTACCGGCAGGAGACATCGGTGTCGGTGCAAGGGAAATCGGCTATTTGTTTGGTGAATACAAACGGTTGAAGCAATATGACACAGGGGTCCTGACAGGGAAACCTTTGAATTTTTGGGGAAGCAAGATCCGTCCGGAAGCGACAGGATATGGATTGGTCTACTACGTCAAGCATTTATTGACAGAAGAAAAAGATTCCTTTGACAAGAAAACAGTTTTTGTTTCAGGAAGCGGGAATGTAGCCATCTATGCGATCAAAAAAGTGCAGGAACTTGGCGGGAAAGCTGTGACTTGCTCCGATTCCAGCGGGTATATCTATGATCCAGATGGAATCGATCTTGCTTTGCTGAAGGAAGTCAAAGAGGTCAAACGGCAACGCCTGACAGAATATGCCAAACAGCGTCCTTCAGCGATTTATCATGCTGGCGAATCCGTATGGACATTAGAAAAACCAGCGGATATCGCTTTGCCATGTGCCACTCAAAACGAGATCGACGCAGAGCTGGCAAGCACTTTAGTCAAGAATGGAGTCAAAGTCGTGGCAGAAGGTGCAAATATGCCTTGCACGGTAGAGGCTGTTTCGGTCTTTCATGATGCAGATATCTGGTATTGTCCTGGAAAAGCAGCGAATGCAGGCGGAGTCGCCGTTTCAGCTTTGGAAATGAGTCAGAATTCGCAGCGTCTGACGTGGGAGAAAGAACAAGTAGACGAAGAATTGGATCAGATCATGGAACAAATTTATCGGACATGTCGAAAGACAGCCGCTGAATATGATAACGAAAAAAATCTGATGCTTGGTGCGAATGTAGCAGGTTTTGAGAAGGTAGCAACAGCGATGATTTCCCAAGGATTAGTCTGAATTTGGAAGTTTCTTGGAAATATTAACGACAAATTGTTTATTTGCTTGAAAAATAGTAAAAAAAAACGTAAAGTATTATCTGTATATTGAACTTTTAAGGAGGAACAAAAATGGCACACATTCAATTTGACTATTCAAAAGTCGCACCGTTTGTCAGTGAACACGAGTTAGGCTACATGCAAAGTCAAGTAACAGCAGCGCACAACGAATTGCGTGAAGGAACAGGTGCAGGTAGTGATTTCCGCGGCTGGATCGATCTTCCAACGAATTACGATAAAGAAGAATTCGCACGCATCAAAAAAGCAGCTGAAAAAATCCAATCTGATTCTGAAGTATTAGTAGTGATCGGTATCGGAGGTTCATATTTAGGTGCTCGTGCAGCAATCGATTTCTTGAACCACACATTCTATAATCTATTGGACGGAGAAACACGCAAAGCACCACAAATCTTCTTTGCCGGAAATTCAATCAGCTCTACTTATATCGCTGATTTGATCGAAGTCATCGGGGACCGCGACTTTTCCGTAAACGTTATTTCAAAATCAGGTACAACTACTGAACCTGCGATTGCTTTCCGCGTATTCAAAGAACTTCTTGTGAAAAAATATGGTCAAGAAGAAGCTAACAAACGAATCTATGCAACAACAGACAAAGCAAAAGGTGCCGTTAAAGTAGAAGCTGACGCTGAAGGATGGCAAACATTTGTTATTCCTGATGACATCGGTGGACGTTTTTCTGTATTGACTGCTGTTGGTTTGTTGCCAATCGCTGTCAGCGGAGCAGATATTGATGCTTTGATGCAAGGTGCAGCAGATGCAAGCAAAGCTTATTCAAGCGACAAATTAGAAGAAAACGAAGCGTATCAATATGCAGCAATGCGTAATATCCTTTATCGTAAAGGAAAAGTAACAGAACTATTGATCAACTACGAACCAGGGATGCAATACTTCTCTGAATGGTGGAAACAATTATACGGCGAATCAGAAGGAAAAGACCAAAAAGGAATCTATCCTTCAAGTGCAAACTTCTCTACAGATCTGCATTCTCTAGGACAATATATCCAAGAAGGACGCCGTAATATTTTCGAAACAATCGTTAAAGTCGAAAAACCTCGTAAATCAATCACTATTCCTGAACAAGCAGAAGACTTGGATGGACTAGGCTACTTGCAAGGAAAAGAAGTAGACTTTGTCAATACAAAAGCGTTCGAAGGAACATTACTTGCCCATACAGATGGTGACGTACCGAACCTTCTTGTAAAAATCCCAGAGATGGATGCTTACACATTGGGATACACAATGTACTTCTTTGAAATCGCAGTAGGTATTTCAGGCTACTTGAACGGTATCAATCCATTTGACCAACCAGGTGTTGAAGCTTACAAGAAAAACATGTTCGCACTTCTAGGTAAACCAGGCTTTGAAGACCTTGCTAAAGAATTGAACGAACGCCTTTAAGATAAGGGTTTTTAAGTGATTATCACAAATTAGTACCCAAAACATGTTGGTTTTAAAATGAAAATTGGTACCCACCTAGGTACCCAAAATGAAAGGATGGCTTATTCTAGCCATCCTTTTTTGATAATAAGATAATTTTCCCAGAAACTTTTAGATGTTGATTATTGATGTAATCTTTGAATTTGTTACGTAGATCGATATCTAATCATTTTTATCTAAAAAAGAAAAGCCCGAAGGCTAATCTTGAATTATCATAATGCTACTAGTTATGGTCGAGCGTATTGATTCCCACGGGGAGCACGACTGTATCCAGCATTATCAGCGTCTACCTGGGTCATATATTGATAATTATTTGGATTTGTAACACGAGAATAATATTTACCACTATCTGAGCGAGCGAAAACCATGCCATTTGCAGCAATAGACCACTGTCCATCAACAGTGTACGAATTATTTTGCTGTTCAGCTTGACGTTGAGCTTCAGCAGCTTGCTGTTCTTGTGCTTGACGCTGAGCTTCAGCAGCTTGCTGTGCTTCTGCTTGTTGTTTTTGTCGTTCTGCTTCGGCGGCCTCATTAGCTTTTATAGTTGAATCAACATTGGCTAATCGATTTGATAATTCTTGGTTTCCACCGGGGATGGATTGGATTGCTGATAACGCTGTATTATAGTTATCTCTGGTTGGAGTAGCTTCTGCTTGTGCTAGAATAGTTTTAGCTGTTGAAGTTTTTTGATTAATTTCTTCTTGGCGTTTTTTCTCAGCTTCTTCTTTAGCTTTTTGTTCTTCTTGTTGTTTTTTCTCAGCCTCTTCTTTAGCTTTTTGTTCTTCAGCCTTTTTCTTTTTAGCTAATTCTTTAGCTTTTTTTTCATCTTTTTCTCGGATTTCGGAGGAAGCAGATACACTAGAGGATGAAGATTTAGCGTTTTTGTGTGGGGCTGCTTGTCCAGTAGCTGGCGGAGCAAGAGCGCCACCTATTATCATAACGATAAAAGCTACTAGAATTCCAATACCGATCTTTTTCTTTGAACGTCTTTTCTTGGATAAAAAAGAATATACTAAAAAGCATAGTCCGAATAGAAATCCAAAAAAACCAACTAACATTAAAAATGTACTCATTTATTCCTCCTTGTTGAAAATATCAATAGATAAATCAAATATTTACTCCCACTTAATGGTAGGTAGTGATAGTCACCATCAAAAAAACAAAGATTTTAACATAATATATTAAGCAATAAAATTTTGACTGTTTTCTTCAATAGCTAATGTTTGTTGGTATTCTTCAGCAAGCATCGTTCTTGTAAACTCTGCAGTTGGATCTATTTCTTCTACCAAAGTCTCTAAGTCATTGATACTCGACTTGAAAAATTCTTTTCTAAAATTCACTTTGTTCACTCGATATTCTGATAATTTTTTGTGCAAGGTATTTTCTAAGTTGACAGCATCGTCACTAAAAATCATTGCATGGACATCAAATTTAAATGGAACAGAAGCACTACCTAACTCGTCAACACGTTGTTGAGGTTCAAGTCTTCGAGTCATGCCAATTTTAAAGATATTTTCACCGAAAGAACCAACATTAGAGATAATATACACATAACCGGCTTTCCCCATCGTCAAGCTTGTAACTTCTTCTTTCTTTTCTTCTACTTTTTCTAGTTGAGATTGCAGTTCTTTTAAACGTTCATTTAATTGTGCAATTTTTCCGATATCAGTCTCAATTTGTAAAAGCTCTTCATTTCGTTTCATTTCAGTTATATATTTCGATTCTTCTTTTTCCAGTTTTTTTCTTTCGTTTTCTAGAGCTTTTCTTTCTTCTGCTTCTTGTTTCATTTGCTCGCGAATAGCTTGTTGCTCTTCTTTTTCTTGTTGGCGCTTAATATAATAGCGATATTCTATGTTTATTAATTCTAAATATAAAGGTTTCATCTCTGAAATAAATCTAGTGATTGTAGATAAAATTGATTTATTTCCTTTTCCCGCAATCAATAAATATTTTGTAAAAATTTCCTCAATCATATTCTTTGTTTCTTCTAATTTTTGATAACTAAGGTTGAAAAGGAGTAATTGCATTTCTGCTTGCAAACCTATTACCATTAAGTTATATATAGCTTTATTTCCTTTTGTGGTGTAACGTGATTCATATTTTTTCAGCACAACATCAATTTCTTTTCTAGTCGCTCTTGATAATTTTCTCAATTCTTTTGAGTTATCAGAGTGTAGAGGTAACTTGATGAGCGAATCAATCAGTCCATCTTCATCAAGAAGATTTTCTATGTTGTTGACTACTGTATCAATTGTTTCCACGTCACAATGCAGTGAGTTAGAATAAGTTTTATTAAACTCTTTAATCCCTACGATATCTGCTTTATATTTTCTAGCTTGATTTTTATATCTATTTATTTCTTTTTGCAAAAGAGCATGCTCAACTTGTAATTCGTCCAATTCAGATTTATATTGATCTATGGAAGATAATAACGAATTTAATTCTGTGGTGGCACTGTATGTTATTTTTTCTGCTTTTATTTTTGCATTCTTAATTAGTTCATCTTGTAACGCGGCATTTTCCGCTCTAAGGACACTACGGATATTATTCATAGTAGATTCTTTTTCATCTAACTGTTTAGTTAAAATATTTATTTGTTCAGCAATCTGATTTTTTTCTTCAGTGGCACGTTGATTTTCGAGAAAAATGTCCGTTTGTAGTTTCTCCAGAGTGTCTTTTTCATGTTCAATTGATTTTTTCAAATTACTTAATTCTTTTAATCTTTTGAAAAAGCTCATTATTTAATCCTCTCTATTTGATAAAATAATTTCCAATTGATTTTTTATTGCTAATAGTTATTTTGAACTTTTTCAAATTACTAAAAGACAATTTAATGATTCTTTTTTTGAAAAGCTCTGCATGTTTTATCAAAGCGTGTGAGTATGTTTAACTCGCCACTGCTCTAATTTTATATTTAACCAAAAACCATAAATACCAAAAGTAACAAAAGTCAAAAGTAGCCATTTGATCCAGCTACCGAATAGCTGTAAAGCAGTGCCGTCAAAATATAAACGTTGGCCATTTATGACAGTGTGTTTAATTCTCCAGTTATAAATGAGACAAATACCCCATGGGGCGCAGATACCAAATGTGCAGATAGTGATTAAAGTGGCTAAAATAGTAGTTCCTATATATGTAGCCAAGCCACCGTCAAAATACGATTTATTCATTTAAGACCTTCTTTCTTGATTTCATCATTTTTCTTTTTTATTCCTCTTATTTCTTTTTTTAAAGCCTTTTCTTTACTTATAATATCAGATGTTTCTATTTGAAAAAAGATGAAAAACAAATAAAAGTATAAATAAATAACGTTTTTTTTATAACTCAGCAAATTTGGACAGAAAAGGAGCTTTAAATTGACATTTAATGACATTCATTTCTGATTATATGGGAGGTGATGAATTAGGATCTGATACTACATTCGACATCGTTTGGATAAAAGGGAAGAAGATGACACCCTCTTACGCCGATGCAACCAGACAAATGGGAAAGGCGCAGTGAACGATGTGCGCATCTCTGATATTTCTTTGTCGGTGTAAATAAAAATAGTCCCTTTTTGAGGGGCGATACATAATATTTAGGAAAGCTCACTTGGTCATTATAGTTTTGGTATAATGGTAAAGAGGTGATGAAATGAATTGGTATAAGCCCGAATATATGGGGATCATTGCGGATTGGGTAGGTATATTAGTAACTGCTCTTACCATATTTTTTACAGTTAAATACTATTTAAATGATAATAGAAGAGAATTTAGAATAGTAATATATCCACTATATACTAAGAAAGAGAAAGGAATAATCTTTTATTTTATGAATTTTACGCAGTGAATTTCTCTAAAAAGAACGACTTCTTGAGTATCAGACACTAGGATCAAAAGAAAGAACCAAAATAGAGAAAGTTAAAGGAGAATTACTATATGATCATCTTTCACGTTTATATAAGCGTACTAAAAGGAATAAATATTTAAGAAAAAAACTTAGCTATGGTGTTATCTAAACGTATTTTTTTCGGTAGTTAAATATTTTATTAGGAGGGGAGTTTTTGCTTTTTTACAGTAATTTTATTTTAATAGTAGCGATATTATTACTTCTGAATATTTGGTTCTTTGATAGGAGTAGAAATGCAGGTATAGGTTTTAGAACTAAACGAAGTCTGTCTTCTAAAAAAATTTGGGTATACTCACAAACTATTTTTTATAGAGGGATTGTTTTAATCAGTTTACTTTCTTCAACACTTTATTCTTTGAATGTTATAGATGTTTCCACCTCAAATTCAATATCTATCATTGGAATCATTATTTCTGCAATTATTGTACAATTATTTCTAGTGTTTGGAGAGAAGAAAAAAGTAAAAAATAGAAAAACTAGTGATAGATTTGATGATAGGGATATTAAAAAATTAGAACAAACAGAATAATTAAGGGATAGACAAAATACTGATATTACAGCGTTCGTTAACGATATGAAAGAAAAGTAATACATGTATGTATGAATTGAACGAACGCCTTTAAGATAAGGGCGTTCATTAAGTTTTAAAAATGAATAACAGTTAATAAAAAAGAAAACACTCATTTCGAGTGTTTTCTTTCAGACTGTAGACAAAGAAAAAAATTTCTTTGTTCTACAGTTTTTTTGTTACAATTAAAGAAAACGTTTGCTTTTAGAGGAGGAATGTATAATGATGTCCAAACAATCAATGGATAGTCGGATGGAAGAAGCCAAAATTTCGCTAGATGCACTTGTTCCTAAAAATCATTTGGTCCGTAAAATTGACAAATCATTGTCATTTGATTTTATTTATCCAATTGTTGAATCAACTTACTCGACCATTGGTCGTCCTAGCGTTGATCCTGTCGTCTTAGTAAAATTAGTATTCATTCAATATTTATTCGGGATCCGTTCAATGCGTCAGACCATTAAAGAAGTTGAAACAAACCTAGCTTATCGTTGGTTTCTTGGGCTTAGTTTAATTGATAAAGTTCCTCATTTTTCAACTTTTGGTAAAAACTATGCACGGCGTTTCAGAGAAACCGATTTGTTTGAACAGATATTTATCATTATTCTCGAACAAGCAGTTGATGCTAGATTTATTCATGAAGAAATTTTGTATATGGATTCAACTCATATTAAAGCGAATGCGAACAAACGTATTTTTACAAGAGAGATGGCACATAAAGAAGCCATTTTATACCAAAAACAATTAGAAGAAATCAATGAGGCAAGAATTGCCGAAGGCAAACGCCCTTTTGGTTCAATCATTCGTCAGGAGGTGGTCGAAAGGAAAATTAGTGTCGCAGATCCAGAAAGTGGTTATTATGTAAAAACAGAACGAGAAAAACAGTTTGCTTATTCTGCTCATACCGTTTGTGATGAAAATGGTTTTGTATTAGATGTCATGATTACGCCTGGAAACCTACATGACAGCCGAATGCTCGTACCACAAATCGAACGTGTTAAATCACGTGGATTCTCCTTTTATGGTGTAGCTGCTGATGCTGCGTACAAAACACCTTGGAACGCCAAGTATTTAATCGATCGAAAACTCCGGCCCATTTTTCCTTATACTCGACCCAAAGGAAACAAAGAACGTTTTAAAAAGAAAGATTTTGATTATGATCCCTATTATAACTGGTACCTATGCCCGAATGATCAAACACTTCAGTTTCGCACAACTACTCGAGATGGCTATAAAAAATATGTATCTAAATCTTTTATTTGTGAAAGTTGTCCATTATTGAAAAATTGTACAGAAAGCCAAAAACACCAAAAAGAAATACATCGACATATTTGGGAAGACTACTTAGATGAAGCAGAACATTTACGCCATACGGCGTACAATCGCGAAAAATATAAAAAAAGAAAAGAAACGATTGAACGCGTTTTTGCAGACGCAAAGGAAAAGCATGGAATGCGCTACACCAAGTATCGAGGCTTGGAAAAAAATCAGGTGCATACGATGCTTGTTTTTGCCGCAATGAATCTGAAAAAATTGGCTAGTTGGCAGTGGAAGCGTATGTCTTCATATCGTTTATTATACAAAAATAGGCAAAAGCATCAGTTTACACTCTTAGAAAAGAGGAAACCGATGCTTTTGTCTACAGTCTGAAACACTCATTTCGAGTGTTTTCTTTTTTATTAAACTTGTTAACTTATTGATTGTTCAAATCGTCTCAATGGTTCAAAGAAATCATACGATTCCTAACTTATCCTTGACAGTTTTTGGCAATTTATCACTGGAGATGACTTCTTTTTCAATGATCCGTTTATCACTGGCATGCAGGCGTAGGATCGTTCCTTCTTTGTAAGCTGATCCGTTCTTGTAATCTCCAGAAGTAATGACTGAAAAATCCAGTTTTCGTTTATTTCCTTCTTTGTCATAGGCGTCCACAACATATTTATATCCTTTGCCCATAGGAGAGCCATCATCTGCTTTTATATCTTTTTCTGAAGGTAAGGGTGAGTGAATGACGGCATAGTAATCTTTACCCATATAGGTAGAGTGATAATAATCCCATCCTATCCATCCAGCAAAAGCAATAATGGCAATAAGAATCAATCCAATTATTTTTTTCAAGACAATCCCTCATTTCAATTTTGTATCTCGATTATATAGTAGGTGAACTGAATATATTAATCGAAAAAGCTAACAATATTGTCATAACAACGAAAAGCAAGGCAAAAAAATAGTGGTAATCACCAGCCATTCTTTCCCTTCCAGTGGCGCTTCATTCTAGTCATCGGCGCTTAATAAATAATCGGACGCTTCTCCACCACGGATAATATCTGAAAGCATGAGTGAAATATTCGCTGGTCTGACTCGCTGGATTTGTTCCAAGGTAAACAATAAGACATATGTACGTTCGATTCAAAAAGCGTATCAAGTTCCACAATTGTCCAAAACAGAATCATGATTTCTTCCAAGTATGTAATCAGTAGAGGCGTTGGAATGATCTGCTAGAGTAACTAATGTTTCTTTTATCAGGAATGGATTCACCTCGTTCGTATCCGGAAATCGAAAGGGTAGGGTCTCCATAATGAGAAAAATGAGCACGCAAAAAGACGTTCGTTTCGGCATAGATGCCTCTACAAACGTCTTTCATTGATTTTCCGAGATCTCGTCAGTCGCCATTTGGGATGGGTCACTCCTTATTTAGATTCATTTAATGCTCGGATAGCTTGTTCAATTGTGATACCAAAAGCAACATTTTTTTCATTGCTTGCATCAATCGCCATGAAACGGTTAGAAGCTGTGTCAAAAGCCACACGGTAAGACAAGTTTGTTTTTGTAAATGTCATAAGCGCTTTCCTCCTTTTTTAGTGTAAATAGTTCGTGAAAGTTTCTAGTAACTTAACGAACTTATATTTAGTTTAGCACCTTCCATTTTTTTGTGCAATCAAGAGGCATTGAAAACTAGATGAATTTATTTTATTTTGAACAATCAACGGTTCTCTGTTATTCCAGCAAGTAGACCAATCGTTAATAAAATAAAAATGACAGCTTGGATATAGATCATCAAATCACTCCTTTTGGCCAATCATAAGCCTAATGCCTGTACATTGCACGAACATTCCGCTTACGATTTCGAACAGTTTTGTCACTCCAAATATAGAATATAGTTATTTAAAATAATTACAAATAACAGCCGATCTTCATAAAAACAAACAAAAAAACAAAAAAATATAAAATAAACCGTTTTCAAAGAGGTGTTTTTTTGTTATTATAAAGACAAGAAAAACAAAATAAGGAGTGAAGTAGAAATGTTTAACGTTGAAGTAGGAAAATCGTACATATGCAAGCCGATAGGAGCCAATTATGAAATGATTGGCTGTATCGAACAGACATATACCAACACGGCTGTGGTCTATATCGAAAGTTATGATCAAAGAGATTACTCTGTTATTATTGATGGCAAATACCGTTTACTGGTGAAATACTGTGACATCTCAGCGCCAGCAGAGCTGGTTTCCTAAACAGTTTTTTTGAGAAATATCCAGAACTTCCCTATAATGGAATTAAGATAGAAGGGAGCGAAAAGATATGACAAAAAGAAAAAGTTCTGGAAAATTGGGCATCATCTTTGCAATTGTTTCTGCTATTCCCGCTATTTTAGCGATTGTGCGAGCTGTGAAGGAATCAAAAGAGAACTAGAATCAGGCGCAGAAACAGCGACAGCAAAAGAACCGCGAAGGACCACGTTGTCCTTTAGCGGTTCTTTTGCTGTCATACAAGTCAATTTCTTAAAGAAGTCATCCGACGCCTAAGACAAAGTTCAGAAGTTTATCTGAGTAAGTGATTTCTTCATCTGTTTGCCTGATACTTTCGTTTAGGATCCTCATTTCATCTGTGATGATCCCATCTACACCATAAAACATCATCCGGCTCATAGCTTCAGAATCGTTGATGGTCCATACATATACTTTTTTTCCATCCTGATGGGCAGAATCGATAAAGTTTCGATTGATCGTGCTGTATTCCATACTCAAGAAGTCTGCGCTAGTCACAGGTGGACCTACCACATTAAAAGGCAGGATATAGCCTACATAAAAATTTGGATTTGCTTTTTTCAAGTCTTCAACAGTTTGATACGTCAAACTTTGTAAAATGTGGCCGTGTTCCAAGATCGTCTTTTGATATTTTTCAACAAAACGATCTACTAGATCTGCGGAGTCTCTTTTAGATGTTTTGATTTCAATCAGTAGTTTTTGGTCCAATTCGTTTGCTTTTTTCAAATAAGCATCAAATGAAACAACTGGTTCTTTTATACCATTTTCTGTGACCATCAAGTTCTCCAAGTCTTTCAAGTTCAGCTCTTGCGGCGCCTTGTTGACTCTTGTCAAATTGTGCAAGTTCAAATCATGCATAACGACAAACTGTCCGTCTTTTGTTTCTTGTATATCCATCTCGACATAATCAGGATGGTAACTTTTGCTGGTTTTTTCCAGAGCGCCTAGTGTATTTTGTGCACCATTTTTCCCGCTGACCCCGCGGTGTGAGATCGTCAATGGTTTTGTCTGCGAGGCAGAAGTCAAATAATTCATGTTATACAAGCAAACACCGATTCCGAAAAAAATAGAAAACAGAATCAGTCCGATATTTTTCAAAGCAGAAAAATGCGTTTTTCCAGTCTGAGGAATAAACCAGCCAGGAATGTCAGGAAGAAATCCCTCATCATCCATGAAATCGACAATGATATAAAAGATCCCGACAGTCGACATCACAATATTGAACAGTAAGATCCCCTGTAAAAGGGTCATCGCAAATACAGCGCTGATCAGCGAATAATCCGGATAAAAATGTTCGATAGCTGTCTGCGCCATGATCACACTGAAGTACCCCATGGTTGAAATCAGTAAAATAGATCCGCCGATGATCACGAATTGACCTAAAATAGCAAAAAAACGCAATCGAGTCAGTATCCAGCTTTCTTTGACTGCTTCTTTGAAAGGACGATCACGCAAAATCATCTCCGGCAAAGCGAAGATCAAGCGGATCCCGATATACGCGAGAATCAGGTAAACAAGGAAAAAAGAACTGACGACGATCCAACGATTCGCGAAAATGAAATCTAAAATAAAAGCAGGGACTTTGATTTTAGACAAAAGATCGGAATTGAACCCCAGCCCGCTGAAAGGCAAGATCAGCAAAAAGTAAGCAAGAAAGAAAAGAAAAGTAAGTGGTCTGACTTTTCGAAGCTGAAGAATCGTCAGCTGCAATAGTTGCTTCAAAGAGATTGCTTCTTTCTTTTTGATAAAATAAACACTCATCAGCAAAAATGCAAACTCAAAATAAATCAGTAGTAAAATCGCCAATAAGACTGCCAGCAGAGAAACGAGTACACCAGGATGCTGAGAAAAAATCATCGGGATATTATCATAAGACAAGTAATCGATCGTTCCTCGATGCAAGATGAACCGAGTCGTACTGCTCAATAAAGGCAAACAAATAAAATAAAGCCGTGCATCAACAAAACATCACGGAAATAGGCTTGTGTGCCCATCAAAAAATCCCAAGTATTACCCAAACTGCGTTTTATATAACTCATCATGTTTATCACCTACTTCTAACATTGTAGCGCAAAAAGAAAGAAAAAAGGGAGTGTCACGGCAAAAATCTTGTCGCAGACCTCCCCAAAATCAATCAATCTTTTAAATATGCATGGTTCATTTTTGACACACTGTTCTAGCCTAGCAATCCGCTTAAGAAATGCCCGCCATAGATCAACGCCATACTATACAAGAAAATCGATAGCGGTTTAGCGATCAGAATGATCAGCGTAAATCGTTTTACAGAAATATTCGTTAAGCCAGCCATTAGACAAAGAGCATCATCTGGCGCCACTGGAAGGAAGATCGCAAGAGCAAACAGTTTTTCGAACCGGTTCTGGTTGTCTAGCCAGCCGATATATTTAGCATATGTCTTCTCGCTGATCATGGATAGGATAAAAGGCTTCCCGTAACGACGTCCAAGCAGAAAAATGATCACAGATCCGATACAGATGCCCAGATAATTGTAAATGAACCCAGCATAAGGACCGAAAATCAGTACACCAGCAGCTGTGCTGATCCCTCCAGGAATGATAGGGATAACGACTTGGACGATCTGGATGAAGATAAAAATGATTGGGCCCAAGATGATCGAATCACCAACTAATCCTCTCAAAGAATCTAAATCTTTGAAAACACCTAGATTAAAAAAGTAGATCGTTAATGCAATTGATAAACCAATCCCTATGATCGAGATGAAATTGATTAATTTTCGTGATACAGCGACATTCATTATCCATCAACTCCTTAGAGGTTTCTTTCTTACTACTACTTTATATGAAAAACCGACGAATCCGCCATTTTTTCGGATGACATCTAGCAAACATTTTTGTAAGTTCAAGGTAAGTATAAAAGATTCGAGCGAAAAAAACATCCTACTAAAGACTTATTTAATTTTTCCAAATTATAAAAAAAGACTCTTCTATGCCTATCAAGCATAGGAATGGAAGAGCATAAGCATTAGACCTTATCGATAATTAGCGTAATATAGAAGACACAGGAGAGGAGAGTGAGCACAATGGCTATCATCATTTATTTTTCTCGTTCTGGAGAGAATTTCGTTCATGGCAAGATAAAAAAACTGCCAGTCGGACATACCCAGATTGTTGCTGAGAAAATCGCTGATTTGCTACAAGCAACTCTGCTCTCTCTTCAGCCCCTAGATGCCTATCCGAGAAGCTACAAGGAGACGATCGAACGGGCAGTGGATGAACTGGGAACTTCCAGAAATCTGGAAATCGAAATACTACCTGAAGATCTTTCGCAGGATGAAGTCGTTTTTTTAGGTTACCCTAACTGGTGCAACACGCTTCCAGCAGTCGTGACATCATTCTTAAGACAGCATGATCTTTCGGGAAAAACGATCTATCCATTTTGTACACATGAAGGAAGTGGATTCGGCAGTAGCTTGAAGAAGCTTAAGACCCTATGTCCCGAGGCGGATGTGAAAACCGGTCTGGCAATACGGGGATCAAGGGCAGAAAAATCAGACAAAGCGATTCAATATTGGCTTAGCCAAGTTGGTTCGTTGAATCATAATAAAAGGAGAGGATAGCAATGGCAGAAAAACAAACAGCAGGACACGAACAGTTGGGAGAGTTTGCACCAAAATTCGCGGAATTAAATGATGAGGTGTTATTTGGAGAAGTATGGTCAAGAGAAGAAGAACTGGCACTGCACCAGCGCAGTCTCATTACCATCTCTGCGTTGATCTCCGGCGGTAATTTTGAACAGTTGCCTGCACATCTGAAAATCGGGAAGCAAAATGGTATAACGAAAGAAGAAATCGCGGAAGTGATCACCCATTTATCATTTTATGTAGGTTGGCCAAAAGCATGGTCTGCCTTTAATATAGCCAAAGAGATCTATCAAGAAGATAAGTAAAAAAGGAATAAATAAAAAAACGAATAGATAAAGGAGAATGAGAAAAATGGAAAAAAATGAAGAAGTGAAAAACGGCGTGATTTTTCCGGCTGGAGATAAGAACGAAGCTTATGCAGATGTATTTACCGGGCAAAGCTATCTAAAGATGCTTGTTAGTGATCCAGACGTTTCTGTAGGCGTAGGGAATGTCACATTCGAACCAGGTTGCCGTAACTATTGGCATGTGCATACGGATGGCTATCAGATCCTTTTAGTCACTGGTGGCGAAGGCTGGTATCAAGAAGAAGGAAAAGCACCACAACGATTAACACCGGGAGACGTCGTAGTGACGAAAAAAGGAGTCAAACACTGGCATGGCGCAACAAAAGACAGCTGGTTCGAACACTTGGCGATCACTGCAGGTGCATCAGAATTTTTAGAACCAGTCACAGATGAAGCATACGATCGATTGGATAACTGAGGAGGAGTACACAATGGAAAATATCAAAGGAAAAGTAGTCATCATCACAGGCGCTTCTAGCGGAATCGGCGAAGCAACGGCACTGCTGCTGGCAAAAGAAGGCGCTAGGCTCGTATTAGCAGCAAGAAGAGAAGAAAAATTAAAAGCAATCGTAGAAAAAATCAACGCTGGATCCGGTGAAGCAGTCTACCAAGTAACGGATGTGACAGATCCAAAAGACAACCAAAGACTTGTTGCATTTGCTAAAGAGACTTATGGAAAAGTGGATGTCATTTTCCTGAATGCCGGAATCATGCCAAGTTCCCCACTTTCTGCCCTGAAAACAGATGAATGGAACCAGATGGTCGATATCAACTTAAAAGGAGTTCTCAATGGCTTAGCTGCTGTTTTACCTGAATTCATTGCGCAAAAATCCGGACATGTAATCACCACATCATCCGTTGCCGGATTAAAAGCTTATCCTGGAGGCGCAGTGTATGGCGCAACGAAATGGGCAGTGAGAGATCTCATGGAAGTGTTACGAATGGAATCAGCACAAGAAGGAACGAATATCCGCACAGCTACGATCTATCCAGCTGCCATCAATACAGAGCTGTTAGAAACAATCACAGATGAGTCATCAGCAGAAGGAATGACCGCATTATATGAACAATACGGGATCACACCTGATCGGATTGCTCGCATCGTTTTATTTGCGATCAATCAGCCAGCAGACGTCAATGTCAGTGAGTTTACAGTTGGTCCAACCACGCAGCCATGGTAGAAAAAAGGTTGTCAAAAAGCTACTCTGCATCAAGCAGTAAGGACAATCAGAGAAAAATAGCTTCTTAATATTTTTCATCTGGTTGGGCTTAGTGTCGAAGCTGCAAGCTTTTGAACACCGTTTATTCGAAAAACCGGAGCTGAGACAAGAATTTTGTCTCAGCTCCGGCTTATTTTTTCTAAGAAGGACTTCGGAAAACCTTGATATTTAAAACAGGCTGATCGTACATCACTTCGACATCATCAATCAAACTCCCTAGCAAATGATAATCTTCGCGGTCGTGACAAGGATTTCCCAGTAGTTCCTGATAATAGATATCCATACTTGGATCGCGAGGATGATTCATCAATTCTGCAAAATCGGTCAAGTCATCTGGTTGTATCTCTGTTTCCCCTTGGATCTCGATAAAGAAACCTTCTTCGGTGAATGTTATCCCGATACGTATATCGGTTATTTCGTGAGAATAGAGGTAAGTGAGCAGCTCGTCAATGATTCTTTTTGATAATTCTTTTTCCAAGATGTCTTTTTTCCTTTCTGATAGCGGTAAAGTTGTCTAGGATAGGAACTAAAATACCCGCAACGAATCCCGTCGAAAAGCCGCTATTGTATAAATTCAACCCGCCATGCAAGGAACTGACATTGTGGACTAGTGCAATATGTAGAAAACCAGCAAGCACGCCATAAATACTGCCGTAAAATCCACTGATAGGCGCAAGACCTGTTCCAAATGCGGCTGCAACAAGCATTCCTGTACTAGTTAGCTCATGGAATGTGCCTAAGAGCGAAGCCAGATAAATCCCGATCAGTATCGGGAAGCTGTTTCTTACATGACTCCCAAATGCACTGAACCCGAATGCAGACAAGATAGCGCCAATGACCGGGCCATTCAATTTTCCTCCGATGATGAGAACATAAGAAGAAAGGAGTAGCCCAACAAGTCCCATATTAATCAAGGTCGCACCAATACCCGAATTGGCAATGAAATCAGTCGTCAGTTTTCCAGAAGTTTCGAAAATATCTCTAAGCCCTGTCAGCCGATAGGAATTGAAACAAAATCCGCAAACGGCTGTTAAACAGAAAAACGTCAAGAGAATACACATCAGCGGGTAATGGTACTCAGTGGAAGTCAGTGAATGTTCTTCAATCGTATAGCTAAACAATCTCAGGATACCAGTAAATGCCATTGCAAGCAATCCTGAAGTAAACCCGATATTATACAAAGTGAATCCTCGATGAAAAGTCAATGTCTGGGCAGCTAAAGGCGGGAGCAAAAGACCAATGATCACACCAGCCAGATTTCCTAAAAGAATGCCCCAGACAAAAGGAAAATCCATACCGAACGTGATATAGCTGACGACTGGAGATAAAGCACTTCCGAATAACCCGATCATGATATACTGAGAAAAAGGTTTGTGGACGAAACGCGCATAACAGTAGACCCCTAGAATGATCGAAATCGAGTTGTACAGATTCTTGCCGAAAAAGGAAAATCCTGTCACTGTCAAAATGGAAGCGAACATCGGACCATTCAGCATCACCTGATGACGATAAGCTAAGAGAACTGAAAGCAGCGTCAATATCCCGACATTTATAAATGCGCTTCCAAAACCACCTAAAGCTAAATAATCTGTCAAGAGGTTGCTAGGGGAAGTCAAAATGACAGACAGCCCCTTCCAATTGGCAGCAGGGCTCTCAGAAACCAAACCGACAAGTAAAAAAAACAGACCAGTAAATGTGAGATATAGATACTTTCTTTTCTGTGAAACGATTCTTTTTTGAGGATGAATATAAATAACGTCAGTTTTATTTTTCATTACACACCTTCTTTTTCGTTTTCTTTAACTATAACTTGAATGAAAAGAGAAGGTCAACTATGTTTCATATTAAAAATAAAAAATGTAAGGGGACTCATTTATTTTAATCAAATCTTCTATCTATTGCTGCTTTGTTAAAAATTCATAAGAAAAATAGTTAAAACATAACAATTTGAGTAAAATATTTGCCAAATTCACTAAAAATCGGTTACAATAAAACAACATATACTGCAGTAAAGAAGTGGGGGAGTTTTAATGAGAAGAAAAGTCTATACCAAGGATCAAATTCTAAAAGCTGCTTATGATGTTGTTGCAAAGGAAGGGTTCAAAGGATTTACTGCGCGGAATATTGCGAAAAAAATGGGGATTTCCACTCAGCCAATCTACCTCGAATTCAAAAACATGGAAGATTTGAAGAACACGTTACTGGATTCTATTTTTGAACAACTCAAAGAAGAGGTATTCCCTGTTGAACGCACTGGCGATAAGATTATCGATTTGGGATTGAACTACATCTACTTTGCAAAAAAACATCATAGTCTCTACATGGCGTTGTATATCGATGAGCATGGAGACGGTAAGAAAATGCATGATTTCTCTTATAATTATTTCCGAGAAATAGTCAAAGAGGACGAGCGATACAACCAGCTGTCTGACGAATACATTGATGCGCTGCACACAGGGACATGGGTAACTGTTACTGGCCTAGCCTCTTTGATGTCATCAAACATCATGCATCCGACAGAAGAACAGATCATTGCATTGATCAAACGGACCATCGATTCGATCTTGGCGTTAGAAAATCCTGAAAAAATCAGCTGACAGCTTTTATACGAGGATAAGCCCGTTGACTAGAAGATCCGTCAATGGGTTTGTTTTAGTGGGAGCAATACAGACGCTGATGGAAAAGAAGCCAAGTGTACGTGAATAGAAAGAAAAAACGTTTTCGCCCATCTTTCTTCAGAAAGACCCTTGACATTTTACGAAAAAAGTTTAAAAATAGAATCTGCGGAAGGTTGGCAGAGTGGTAATGCACCGGACTCGAAATCCGGCGAACCGGCTAATACCGGCGCACGGGTTCAATCCCCGTACCTTCCTTATATATCAACGATTAGACACGATTTCGATCGTGTCTTTTTTTGTTGTAATTTAGCCTAAAATATTTTTTGACTCCCCTTTTGACTCCCCCTGAGTACTATTCTTCATAAATGCTACAAAATTATTGATGACTTTTTTGTTTTGAGTTTCAGTTACATGAGTGTAGATATTTGAAGTAGTTTGAATGTCTGCATGCCCTAAACGTTCCTGAACATCTTTTAAAGAAGCTCCTGATTCAAAAAGGAGAGAGGCATGAGTATGTCGAAAACCATGAGTAGTGATTCTTTTAGTCAATTCTGGATGATGCTTATATATGACATTAAGCCACGAACGTGAAACTGTAGGGTTATAGAGAAGACCATCATGGTGAAAAATTAAGTTTTCGCTTTGGATTGTAACGGTCGTTTTGTTTTTTGTATAATACTTTCTCAATAAACTGATCAAATCATTGTCCAGATAAATTTTTCTTTTTCCAGATTTTGATTTAGGAGTATTTACGATCAATCTCCCTTGATAACCTCTTGTTACAGTTTTATTAATATTGAGTGTTTTGCTCTTAAAATCAATATCCGACCAGGTCAGTGCAAAAGCTTCTCCTTTTCTTATACCTGTAAAAGCCAATAGGGAAAAGAATAAATATCTTTCATCATCATCGTTTCTTATTGCTTCTAGAAATTCGATTAATTCTTCTTTAGTATAAAATTCGATATTTTTATCTTCGATGTCTAGAGCTTCTCCGCGTGGAACAGAAACTAATTTCATAGGATTGCTAGTTATGATTTGTAAAGAAGCAGCATAATCAAAAACATTAGATGTGTAATTTTTTATTTTCTTAAAAATTTTAGGATGGCTATCAGACCAAGTATTTACTGCTTCTTGACAGAAAAAAACGTCTATTTTGTCAATGAACTTATCTCCAAACACTTTTAAGATATGTGTGTCAAAAATTTGTTTGGTGGAGGACCAAGTGCTTTCTTTAACTGTCTTTTTATAATTCTCAAACCATAAGCTGTAAACATATTCGAATTTCTTGCTCTTTTGAGCTGTAGAAGCTTGCAGTCCTTTTTCCTGTATATCTGCCTCCAATCTTTTTAAAGCTCTCTCAGCGGCTAATGGCGTACTAAAACCTCGTCTCGTTGTTTTTCTTTTTTTCCCTGTTAGCGGATCAACTCCTAAGTACAGACTAAACTGATATTTTTCTTCGCCTTTTTTTGTTAAGTGTTTTTTAATTCGTTTATCAATTTCTTTTTTTGCCATCTTTTATCTTTCCTTTCGTACGTTTGTTCGGTTGTACAGTGGATTTCGAGATGGTAAAATAGGGTACAACAAATAGACCTACTTTACCGTAGCTCTTTGCACATTTGCGTTCTTGGTCGGTCGGCAAATGTGCTTTTTTATTTGATTCTTAATTCTTGTCCTGGATATAGGAAGTAATTATTTGGGTCAATTCCATTTAATGCAAACAATTGATCCACCGTTATACCTACACGTTCTGCTACTTGTTTTGGACTTTCTCCTGATTGTACAGTAGTCGTCGAGCCAGCAGATGTTTCCGTAGACGAAGAAGCGGGTGGAGCTGGTTGTGGTGGCTGACCTGCAGGTACATAATCTTGCGGAACTGATTGTTCAGTTGTACTAGGTGCCGTCATTCCTTGTTCCACGTTTGAACTTGGAGTAGCTTCTGCGTAGTTTTCTACACTTTCCGCTGAGTAAGTACTACTAGTTTCAGGAGGCGTGTTCTGCGCAATAGCAGCTTGTTCTACTGTACTAGAAGATGTAATAGTACTTTCTGTTGTAGTCGAAGATGATTGTTCGTTGCTACTTGTTGAGCTAGTAGTTGTTCTAGATTCTTTAGTTTTTTCCTTTTTGTAGGGTTTTAAAACTAATTTCTCTTTATCATCAGATTTATTAGATTTTTCTGGAGTCAAAATAATGTTTTTGTCTTCTTTGCTAACGGTATACTTGGCATCGTTATTCTTGTCTTTGTCGTCTTTCCAAGTCATAACATTACCTTCGAGTGTGTATTCAAATTTATAATTCATTTGATCAACTAGGCTTTTAGCAAATTCTTCTCCCATGGCTTCCCACTCATCGCTAGCTGTAGATTTCATTTTGCTTGTGTCAACACTAAAAGAAACGATATGATCAGAAAATGATGCTATCATATTTGGTTCATCATCTTTGGTTGCTTCAATCAACCAATCATTAGCTTTTAAATCATCTGTGGTTACTTTTTTCCCACAAGCAGTGAAGAGTAGTAGGGAAGCAAGAACTAACAGACTTCCTATCATTTTTTTCATTTTTTATTCCTCATTTCTATGATATGATTTTTATTGGGGAATCTTAGAAATAAGGTTTCGAGTCCGTGTTGCCGCACGGGCTTTTTTTATTTAAATAAATCCCAAAAACTGAATGTAGTTTTCTTGTATACTTTGTTGTAAGCAGCCTTTTTTGGGTCTTTAATCCAGCCGCTACCTTTTTTTCCATAACCAGGAATAACTGCTTTTTTTACTTTTCTTTTTGCTTTTCCAGTGGTTCTAGCGCTTATGGATTTTTTTATACTTGGTTTTCTCATTCCTATTTTCACCTATATCCTCCTTATGTTGTATTATAATTCACAAGAAACGAACGAATTCATCTGGCAATCCAAAGCAGACGAGCTTTTCATATTTTGTCATATGATCAAAGCCATCCAACGTTGGATCAACAACCAGATGAGTTGCAAAATAGTTTGCTTCTTTTTCAATTTTTAATTCAGATACTAGTGTTTTTTTAGACAACATAGGTGTGTTTTCATTTGGATGTAAAACACAGTGACCTAACTCATGACTACAAGTTATCCATTTTCCTATCTCATCTAAATTAGAATTTATATGAATCATTTTTATCTGTTTGAATTTGCTGTAATATCCGTATATATCTGCTAAATCCTCTTCAACGACCATTATTCTTAATTCCCGCGCTATTCTAAAAGGATTGCGTGTTTGATAGGTTTTTACCAACTTCTCAATTTTTTCATCAATGTGGGGTAAATCCATGGGCGACAATCTCCTTTAGTTACGGTACTTTTTAGGTGTATATTTTTTCTTAGCTTCTATTTTAGCTATTCGCAACGCGTTCTCTAAAGAAATAATGAGGGCTTCACGTGTTGCTTCGCTCATTTCGCCATCTTTCTTTGAAAAGGCAATTCCATCAGCGTTAGACAAATCATCGATTAATGATTGTAATTCCTTTTGAATGTCTCTCTCATCCTTTTCCGTCAAATCATAATATTTTTTCTTTTTTGTACGTCCTAGTAAATAATCTACAGATACGTCGAAATAGTCAGCAAGTCGAGCTAATTCTGTAGAATTAGGAGTTTGTCTTTTCCAACTGCCAATGTATCCGTTGGAATATCCGAAATTTATCTCCAATTGCCTAATAGAAAGACCTTTTTCTTTAGCTAAATCTTTTATTATTTCATAAGTATTCATTGATTTAACAACCTTTCTGAATGCTTACAAAAAAAAGTTTAGATAAATAATATAAAACTATTGACTAGTTTATATTAATAATCTATACTGTGTCTTGTAAACAAATTTAACAACTAAAAAGACAACAAAAACACTATTGATTAATAAATGCCAACCGCCAAGAAAGCTTTTAAATCAACGTTTTAATGTCTTATTTAACTATGGATTCAGTATAGATTAATAATCTAATAATGTCAATATAGTTTAGAAAATAGTTGTTAAATTTGTTTACTAATTAAAGAGAAGGGAGTAGGGAAATGGCAAACGAAGAGAAAGTGCGGCAAAAAATTTTAGATCATTTCAAAGAAAAAGGTTGGGGAATACCCGATGTTGCTAGTGCGTTGACTATCAGCGAGCAATATCTCAGAAAGATTTTAAATAACCCAGGGAAATACCCTGAACAAATAACCGAAATAATTGCACGTTACAAAATTCGATAGGAGGCTAGTCATGAATATTCTAAGTGAAGAGTTTCTGACTCGTTTGAGAATCGCAATTGTTGAAGTTGTGAAGGATGCACTTAGTCAGCTTTCAAAAAAGAATTTGTCAGAAACACGATACTTGAAAAAAATCGAAGCTAGAAAATATGTGGGAGGTGTAAATGATCAAGGCTTTGAGAAGCTAGTAGCTCATGGGTTAAAAGAAATTCGTATAGATGGCTTTTTAAGGTATGACAAAAAAGACATCGATGAGCTGATGGCTAAATACAAAATCTAAAAGGAGGACATACATGACAGAGATCACAATTACAGACGGACATATGTCTCATACCGTCAAAACGAAAGAAGAGGCACAACGTATTATTGATCGATATTTTTCAGAAGGGAAGGAGCATGTACACACGATGGAATTTAGAAAACCAATTAAGCGACGTATAAGCAATAAAATGCTGCTCGCAACACTTGCGGAACACAAAGAGCCAGTATACAAAGCTCGTCAGCTGCAAGCACTTTGCTATATCAGTTTAGTTCTAAACGTCATTTTATTGTCTGTTGTTTTTGCCATTTTATAAAAGGAGAGAAAAAGATGAATGCAACTCAAAAGGTTTTATCTTGTCATAGATCGGGAAACTTTATTCCGGCCTATGCCTTACAAAATAAACAAGTTACACCAGAGGAGATGGATGAGTTTCTAGCAGAAAACGACTTGGTTTGGACTGTTTCAGACTTAGGACCATGGCTTGGAATGGTGGCAATGTTTTATAAAAGGAACGAAGAATTTGACGATCCTAAGTCAAACGAAGCAAGTCAACCAAAAAGACGAACTGCTCTTGGGAATAAAGAATTTACCGAAATGAAAAAAAGACACGAACGCCGGCAAGCAAAATCGTGTCCTGAAAAATACTAATTACAAGGAGAGTTTAGCATGTCTGGGCCAGAAAAGAAAGCTGAGAACAGCATCAAGAAATATCTAGATAAACTAGGGGCCTACTATTTGAAAGTTCACGGATCCATGTATCAACCAGCTGGCACACCCGACATATTAGCTTGTGTCAATGGACGATTCGTCGGTATCGAAGTGAAGCGCCCAGGTGGTGGAACGGTTAGTGCCCTTCAAAAAAGCAAACTAAACAAAATAGAAAATGCAGGAGGTGTGGCAATTGTCGCAAGAAGCGTGGAAGATGTATCCACAGTGCTCAAACGCAGAAATGTTATATAAGTTTCAAAAGCAGTTAGTCGATAGCGCTGATCCTAATTTCCTATACGCAGCAGATACAGGAACAGGAAAAACAATCATGGCTATTCATCATTATTTGAAACACAGCAACGGTGAGCCGATTTTATTAATAGCTCCACCACAAAAATTAAAAGAAGGTGGATGGCGGAGAGACATTCAAGCCGTCTGTGACTTCTATAAAATCGAGATTCAATTTTCTGAAATGAGTTATGGAAAATTAGCTGATTTATACAAGATGTATAAAGGTTGGTTTGTAATATTTGATGAAGCTCACTACATCAAAAATCCAACGTCTCAACGTGGAAAAGCCGCAGCAAAGTTGGCCAAACAATCAAGTCATTTTGTATTGTTGACGGCCACGCCGGCAAGTAATGGTTGGGAAGACACGTACAACTATTTCATTATGTTTGGCTATTTCAAATCAAAAAAAGAAATGAATGATCGCTATGCAAAATGGGGCACGATGTATCTAGGAAATCGGCGAATTCCAAAAATTGAAGGATGGATCAACGAGGATCAGTTACATGATAAATATCATTCGTTCACTGTGTCTATTTCAAAAGATGAAGCTCTGGACTTGCCACCGTTGATTTTTGAAGACGTGAATTTTATGCGGTCATCTGATTATGACAAAGTGGCCAAGCAACGAGTGTTGGGTGCCGAAGAGTTTGACACACCTTCAAAACTGGCATACGGCTTGCGGTACTATGCGAATCAAAAAGATAAGTTAGACTACGCCGAAATGCTCTGTGAAGGGACCGAGAATAATATCGTCATTTTTTACTACTATCAAAAAGAAATTGATGCTCTAAAGAAAAAAATCAAAAATAAACAATTCTTTGAAGTGAGCGGAAAGGACTCTCATTTGCCGTCTAAGAGTTCTTGGAGCGAGTTGAAGAATAGTGTCACCTTTGTCCAATACATGGCTGGTAGTGCAGGAATTGAGCTACAGTACGCAAATACAGTCATTTTCTATACGCCCACCTATTCTTATCAAGATTACAGTCAAGCGTTAGGACGAGCTTATCGAAATGGTCAAACGAAGAAAGTAACAGTCTATCGTTTCATCACACAACGAACGATCGAGCAAGCTGTTTACGAGGCGTTAGAGAACAAGCAAGATTTTTCAGAAGAGCTTTATATGAGTACAAGAATGGGGGAATGAACTAAGTGGACAAAAACAGTTTGGCCCATTGGTTGGAAGATCTTGGCTTTGAAATGAATTCACTTAGTGAAGATGCTTTTACCAGAAAAGATATCAATCGATTCAGGTCAAGAAAAAATAAAATATTGATTCATTTTATTACAGTAACAGCCGCTATCGAAAAAGAATTAGAAGGTGAGGAAAACAATGTTCGGAATCGAAAAAGTAGATAAAAATGTTACAGAGAAACGTACGCAGTATGTTGGCGGATCAGATGTCCCGGTGATCTTAGGTCTATCGAAATACAAAACACAATTTGAGCTGGCCAAAGAAAAAGCTGGAATCGTTCAACCTGATAAAAGCAGCAATCCTTATATCCAATTCGGTAACAAGATGGAACCACTTATACGTGATTACATCAACACAATGAACAGCTTAAATTTTCATCCGGATACTTTTATTAATAAAGATGACATGATTCGATCGAATGTCGACGGTATTGATTTAGAAAACAAAATGTTACTAGAAATTAAAACACACGGAGCCAATCCAACTGAAAAAGTATACGAGGCTCAAATGCAATTGTATTTCCATCAAACCGATTGCGATTACGGATGGTTGGCCATGTATCACCGTCCAAAAGATTTTGATTTGGAGTTTGATCGAAAAAACTTGGTTATCAAAGAAATTGAACGTGATCAAGGTTATATTGAAAAAATTCTAGATTCAATCGAGACTTTCTGGATCAGAGTAGAGTATTTGAAAGAGAAACCCGATATGACGGAACAAGAATACTATTCCATTGGAAACGATATTGATAAATTAGTTGCTCGTGTCGAGCGCTTCGAACTTCAAATGCTTGAATTTGAAGAAAAGGCAAAGTTAATCAAAGCACAGCAGAAAGACTTTCGTGAGCAGCTCTATCAGAAAATGGAAGAAAACGACATTAAAAAAATTGATACTGGCGATTTAGTTATTACCAGAGTCTTACCTACTACTCGCCAATCAATAGACGGTACGAAGCTAAAAAAAGAAAAACCAGACATCTATGATCAATATCTAAAAGAATCACAAATCAAAGGTTCTATTCGAATCAAAAGGGTGTGATGATAGTGGACAAAAAAGAAGCTTGGAAAGAACTTCTTAGACTAACTTCGACTACAGCATGGATGTTTGATCCGGTAAAAGTGGATACAGTCCAAGCTTTAGCTAGAATTGCTAACGGTGAAACAAAAGTACGACAAAAAAAGAATCGCAAACGAGTTATCTGCGTTTACCACGAGGGCAAACTTTTAACAGATGGCTATGCAAAAACGTTGTGTCAGAGCTTTGGGATAAGCAGACAAGCTCTTCATAAGCGGGCTCGTATGCAATATATAGATTCAAAAGGCAGACAATTCAAGTATTTGGAGGAATAAAAAAACTGGAGGACAGCAAATGCGAATCTTAGAGATTGTTTGGAAAGTACTTAACCTAATTATTGATGTGTATTTTGTGTTTTGGTTAGTGTGCTGCCTTCTGTACGGATGCAAATGGCAAGTAGGAAATTTCATGAGCGTTAAATTGCCGGGGATATTGAGACGGAGTAAGAGAGTTTATAAGGAGGACAGCAGATGAATAAAAAAGTGGTAGGTAGTTTCAGACTGATCAAAGAGCAAGGGTACGGTTACAGAAAAGAAATGTCATCAAGTTTAGACAGAATCACCAAGCATACATTTATTTCTATGCTGATTGAACAGTTTGCTCATGAAGAAGGAATTCCACAAGAAGAATATACCAGGATATTAATTGAAGCTAATAAAAGACATCCATTGGAATTCGAGGAGGAATCTACATGATTTTTCTATACATCTTTGTTGTGATAACTATTTTTATACTCGTAATTTTATTCAAGGGGGAAAACAAATGATTCGACAATTACAAAAGACAACTAAATTCTACGCAACTACTCGTAAAGAAGCGGAAGAAGAGATCACCAAAATGCTTGATGAAACAAAGGGCTCTATTTTGAAACAAAATATTGTAGCCAAACACCATAAAGATTTTGGCGACTATTACGAAGCCCAGGTAACGGAAGAGTTTGCTCGTAGTAAAGAAATCGTAGAAGGAGGATTTCTAGCATGAATCAATTCAAAGTAGGTCAAACCGTAAAACTGATAAAAAAACTCGATGAGGGTCTGTCTGCTGAAATTGGAGACACTGGCAGAATTGAAGCGATGGATGATGATCCAGAGTATCCAATTGGTGTGTTCTGGTTTAAAGATAAAGATGAGGAAGCAGTGCATCCTAGCGAAATTATTATTGTAGAGGAGGAAAATCAAAAATGAGCGTACTACCACCAAACAAACCACAAACACCAAAAGACACACCACGAAATTTCTTTATCTGGGGGCCAACGATGGGCGGCAAGTCGTTTCTGGCTTCGCAGTTCCCAAATCCTATTGTTTTTAATACTGACGGCAATGCAGAGGCGAATACCGTTCCATCTGTTCAATTGCGAAACATCAAGGATCCAAACGGTAAAATCAAACGTTCCGTGATCGATCAGCTGGATAAATTGATTACAGCGCTGCAAACGGAAAAACACACTTATGAGACAGTCGTACTGGATGTTATCGATGATATTGTCGTCATGATCGAGCAATATATCTGTGACCGTGAGAACGTTGAAACATTGGGAGATATTCCGTATGGAAAAGGTTATGCAGCATTCACCAATATTTTCCAATCACTGGTTATAGAATTAAAATCTTTGCCGATGAATGTGATTTACATTTCTCGAAATGCCACCAAAATGGAAGGTCAAACAGAAATCGATATTCCTTCACTAAAAGAAAAACATCAAAACATCGTCAACGGAAACTGCGATTTATCTATCCAGTGCAAAAAGGTTGGGAAGAATTACATTCGTGTGGCCAAAGCTCGCCGTAAAGATTATATGCGTGATCAAGTCGATGATAAAGCAATTTTGAAAATTCTCGATTCAATCACTGGTGTATTCGGTAAATCAGCTAAGACAACCAAGAAACAACAAGACGAGATCGTCAAAGAAATTGAGAAAAAAGAAGATATTTTGACAGCTGCAGAAGAAAAGCCCAGTGAAGAGGTTGTTCAACCAGTTGAACCAATTGCCAAAGCTAAACCAGAAGCAAGAAAAACAGCTCCGGTTAATCAAACGGCATCTAAGACTCAACCAGCCACAACTACACAAAAAGCACAGCGAATCAAACCAAAAATTTAATAAAAAAAATATATTGAAAAGAGGAATTTAACATGGGTTTAAAAGATTTAGCAAACGAAGTATTAGCAGGATTTGATCCAAAAACAGATGATCCGAATGCAGGCGGATTTGAAAGCTTGTCTGATGGTGAATACGATGTACAACTAGAAAAAGCAGAACACAAAGTATTTCAAAGCGGTTGGGAAGCATTGTCCTTCGCTATGGAAGTAACAGTCGGTGAAGCTGCAGGGCGTAAAGAATTTGTCAGTCTAGGTTTTGATGAATCTGCAGTACCAAATTTTGTTTTACAAAAAAATATCAAGTTGGTCGGTAAACTAGCTAGTGTGATCGGATTGCAATTGTCCGATGATGATTGGGAAGATGAAGAAACACTAGCGCAAGCTTTCCAAGATGGTTTAGGGAGTCAATTTATTTTGAAAATCACATCATCACCAAACAAGAAGGATCCATCAAAGCCTTACAAAAATTATGATTTTATCCCTTATGATGATCAATCAGAGTTTTCTAATGTTGATGTTTCTGACATTTCTGATGAAGAACTTCCCTACTAAAAAAGGAGTGATAGCCAATGTTCACCTTTTACTGGTTATTCCAAAAAAATGATAGTTGGCTAGCCATATTTAAAACAGATGACAAAATAACCACTGCTACAGATAAAGAGAGTCTTGAACAGGCTCTCTCATCTGTTCATTATTTAGTCAGTTATGGCAATTACCAAACGAGTGATAAATTTTTGGCAAAGATTTTATCTGATGGAAAAAGTTCATTTCTTCAAAAATATTTGTCCATTGATTTAAGTCAAGAAGCCAGAAACTGTACGATTGAAGAAATTGGTTTTAATTTGCGAATGAAGATTAAAGCCAAAACACCAGAAGAATTTTGTTTACAGCGTATTGCAATTTGTGAAGCTATTTTTTCAGAACGTGAAGAATATTTGGAAACAAAGTTTGAAATTGTCAAAGAGTTTCAGCTAAAACCACGTTCGATCATGAAAACCAGGGCGAATTTAGCTGCTGAAATTCTTCAAGCTAAAAAAATGCCGAAACGTCCCAACATACTATTGTTTAAATTTGATCAATATGTTCCTTTTAATGAATTGCCAGAACGTCTAGTTCATTTTTATCAATCTATAAAAGATCGATATAAAAATACATTAGAAGAAAAATTGAAACAGGAAAAATTTAAAATGACATTGGCCAACTTGACACATACGTTTGGCGTCGGTGGTGTTCATGCAGCAAAAGAAAAATATCGAGGGGAAGGCTGCTTTTTATTGATTGATGTTAATCAGTTTTTCCCATCGATTATTCAAAATAATAAATTATTGAGTGTTGGCATTAAATGTCCAGAGATATTCGATGAACTTTACAAAAAGAAGGTTCAAACAGGGAAACTAGCTTATAAAATTTTGATCAATGCCATCAATGGCTCCATGAACAATCCATATTCAGCGTTGTACGATCCACAAAAATTCTATTCGGTTACGGTAAACGGTCAGTTGATTATTACTCACCTCATTCTAGTTTTAGAAAGTTTTTTTGAAGAGTTGATCCAAACAAACACTGACGGTATTGTAATCCGGATTAATCCTGTGATGGAAAATACGATTCGTGATCTTTTAGAACTATGGTGTCGACAACTACATTTACAAGTGAGTATCACGAAAGTCAATAAGGTATGGCAAAAAGACGTCAATAACTACGTACTACAAAAAGAAGATGGTCAATTGGTTCGAAAAGGAATTTTCGCAAAGCCAACCTATTTATCAAACAGTACACCAGTAATTTATAACGGTATTTTTGAAGCAGTAGTAAATGGAATAAAACCACAAAATTTTATCATTGATCAATATAAAAAAGAATCTCTTGAAGAGTTCTGCTTTATTGGGAAGCTCCAGGGAGATTTTACAGGAATAGAACAACAAACAATCAATGGATATATCAAATTGAATAAAACAATCTGTGGCATTGCCGCAAATAGTAATAAATATGGCGGTGTGTTCCAGGTAAGAAATGATCTGCATTCTAGGTTACCAAATTCTCCAGCGTCTTTTTTAACTTACGAAAAAGCGACAAAAAAAGATATAGACACCAAATGGTATATCGAACAAATTGAAAAAAATTGTTTTTAAGGGCAGGTGAAAAAATAGTGTGTTGAATTTTATCAAATTGAAGCCAGGTGAAAAAGTGCCTGATCAAAAAAGCCTAGAGGATTTTTATACCAACTTGGACAAACTGGATAATGCAGCTATTCTTTTAAATAAAGAAACAGTTGTAGTCGACTTTGATGAATATCCGGAAATTGGTCATAAGTTATTAGAAAAGTATCCAACACTGGCTTTTGAGACTAAACGAGGTATTCACCTGTACTATAAAAGACCTGTTCAAATTAATGGCCATAAAGTCCTTTTGCGAAATTGGACCAAAAAACTAACCGTTTCTGGCGCACAAGTCGATTATAAAACAGGAAACAAGTCGACTAGCACGATCAAGCAAAACGGCAAACTTAGAAAAATGCACGGTAGTTTAGAAATGTTCGATGATTTACCAACGCTGCCACTTGAATTGTTGCCACTCAAACTTAAAACAGCCCTCGCTGGCATGAAAGAAGGTTCTCGAAATAGTTCGCTTTACTCACATTTGATGGCCGTTCGTGAGATGTACGAGATTGATTATGATACATTGACAAAAATCGCCGAATTCATCAATAGTGAAGTATATAAAGAGCCGCTACCAGCAACGGATATCCATTCATTGGTCAATTCGGTTAGTGAGAAAGAAATTCGGGAACAACTTTATTTGGATCCAAAAGATATGATTGTAACAAGCGAAGTATTGGCCAAAGAGTTAGAAATTAAATTTTTCAACGGCGCTGTTTTTCATAAGGAGTCAAATTACTGGATCAATGATCGAAATAAATTGCTTCGTTTGATTGATAAGCGTATCAAACTGCTACCCGCTAAATGGAAACAGTTGGTTGATTTATTTCCTGTCAAAGGTGAATTGATTGAGACCTACGATTTTCCAATCCAATTCCGGAACAATTTTATGCTAGATGGCGGGGAAATTATTCCGATGGCCACAAAAGAGTTCACACCATACTTTTTAGATGTTGACTACGATCCAGACGCTTATGATCAAACAGTCGATGACTTTTTAAATTTCTTAGTATCGGATAAAAAGGATTTACGATTGATTGTGGAAGAGCTGCTTGGTCACATTTTAATGACTGCAGGTTTTCCCCACAAAGTATTTTTCCTAGTTGGATCTAGTGGAGCCAATGGGAAATCGACGTTCTTAGAAATGCTCAATGCCTTCATTGGTGATTTGGGGTTAAACTTAGCATTGGAACAGTTCAACGACCAAACTTCTGTGATGGAATTAGAGGGGAAATTGGTCAACGTCGGTGATGACATTGATGCAGGCTACATGGAAAAATCAATGAACTTCAAAACTTTGGCTTCTGGAAATACCATCATGGTCCGTCCCATCTATTCCAAGCCATACAAATTAAAAAATAAAGCTACATTGATATTTACAGCAAATGAAATGCCAACTTTTAAAGATAAATCAGGAGGGATCGCACGTCGTGTTGTCGTCATCCCTTGTGAGAACAAAGTAAAGAAAGCCGATCCTAAAATTGACGAGAAGCTATCCACAGATAACGCAAAGTCGTATCTCTTAAATATTGCATTACATGCGATGGAACGGATCAATAACAACGGCGGCCGCCTTTCCGCTTCCGAAACAGTCGAGAAGGTCACAGAAGAGTATTTTGTGGAAAGTGACTCACTCCTTGGATTCATTCATCAAATCGGTATTGATGAGAATATGATCGCAAAAGGTGTATATGAAGAATATCTGCAGTATTGTGATGAAGCTGGTTCTAAACCTTACTCGCAGCCAAAATTCACACAACGATTAAAATCGTTAGGTTATGAAAAAGCAAGACGTATGATGATGGGAAAAAGATATTTTTACTATAAAAAAGTTGATGGTAATGAAGAATAATTGCCACACTTTTTCGAATTTGCCACACTATTGCCATACTTTTTTCAAGAAAGTGTGCCACCTCCAAACCGTTGGTATTAAAGGGTTATTTACCCTATTGCCATACTTACCATACTTTTTTTTATTACTTAAAGAAAAAAGAAGAATATATAATATTAATAATATATATATAAGGGTGGCAAAAAGTATGGCAAAGGTGGTAAATGACTTGTATCCTTTGGGAGAGTAAGGATACAAGGTGCCACACTTTGAAAATTAGGTGTGGCAAAGGTATGGCAATGCCACACTTTTACGTTAAAAATAAAAAAAAGCCACCTCTTTATGAGATAGCTGCCCATAACTATTTTACCATAAGGAGATGGCATTTGTGAGATTTCAATGGTTGAAAGATTATCAAGAACTGGAAGAACAGATTTTGTACTATGAGTGGAATCTAAATAAAAGCAAACTTGAATTGGCTCGTTGGATCAGCGGTGACTTATCAAATGTTCGTCTCAATAATAAATCTCGTTCTTCATCACTTGAAGAGAAGATTGAAAAAATATCAAACGAACTCGTTCTATTGAACCAGGACAAAGATGAAATGCTTCGGCTGATCAAAACCTTCAAAGGTCTGGAAAATGAAATCATACGAATGAAGTACATTGAAGGATTGAGCTTAGAACAGGTAGCTGAAAAAACTCGATATAGTGCTTCTTATATTAGAAAAAAACATGCAGAAATTCGAGGAAAGCTAGACTTTTTAGATGAATACGAAGCTAGTTTTTATGATAGGCAGAAGAAGAAAAATGAAATTGATTATTATGATAAACAAAGAGAGTCTGAACAGCAAATATCACTTTTTTGAAAAATCCAATGTTCACTAAATGTTCACTCATTTGCGCTATGTTTCTATTGCTTTAAGCATGATATTCTATTAGTGTCAAAAAAATATGAAAGAGCCAAGATATCCCAACCGTTTTATTAATTGGTATCTGTGGCTCTTTTCTATTGCCTTTGATTAGGCAGCAGCGCACAAAAAAATAAACACGTTCTTGTCGTCTTTCAACTGCTGCTGTCTGGTACATAAAGAATCACTCGCTGAGTGGTCTTTTTATTTTGAAAGGAGTTTTATCTATGAATGATTTTCATGAAGCGGTACTTAGCATCGAGGTAGAACCAAGTCTGGCCACTGCATATAAAAAAGCGATTGAAGATGACAACAGTAGGCATTGGATTAAAAATGAAATAAAAGATGCCGATGGAAATATTGTGATTAGCGATATCAAGCCAAGCTGGAATGGCAACCACTGTAGTGTCAGTATTGATAATAGCCTGACTATTGAAAAATATTCTGGAGCAATAGTTGATCGAACAGAACGGAAAATTCAGCTGACCATAGCATTGATCTCTAGGACCTTACCTAACTTAAAAGAACAGGTTGAATGGTATGAGCGAATGGGTGCAAAAGTAATTAGCACAAATTACAAAGGAGAGAATCAAAATGGCAATGATCAAAATTAGAACATCCATCACGGGAACAGAGTATTGGGATTCAGAAAAGAAAAAGACTGTTGTAGTTCCGAAAGGTCAAGAACCTAAATTTGATACAAGTGAACAGACTGATATGACTGTAGTTGCCAAGGCAATCGTTGGTGATGGTGTCTTGTTCAAGAGTGGTGAAGAAATTCATTTATCGGGAGAAGAATTAGATAGCGATGGAAACACCGCTGCTGACTTTGATGGAGAAAAAGTTACCGATGATCAGTTCGATGGAACAACAGATGAGTTGGAAGATATGACTGCAAAAGAATTACGTGCATATGCTAAGAAACATGGCATTGATATTCCTGGTGCTGTCCGTGCAAAAGGAGACATCATCCATCTTATTCGTGAAGCAGAATGAAGTACTGTCAGTTTGACGGATGCACGAACAAGATAGCAAAGGGTATCTACTGTACTGAACACAAGAGATCAAGCAGATCACGCAAGAAGAAGCAGCAAGCAAAGTCTGTTTATCATCATGAGAACAAACCATTCTATCGAACGCAAGCATGGAAAGATATGCGCCAATTTATTTACGAAAGAGAAGGTGGCCACTGTCAGCGATGTGGTCAGTTCATCTTTGGAAAGAGGGCACACGTCCATCACATTGTACCAATCAAAGACAATGAACTGCTTAAGCTTGATCCAAACAATCTCATGCTTTTATGTTCAAAATGTCATCCAATTGTTGAAAACGAAACAGAAGACAAAAAAGTTTTTCCTTCGTATTTTAATTAACCCCCCCTATCCATTTTCAAAATTTTTTCGCGTGGGGAGATAGGGTAGCGGGGAGTCACGCGCATCGTTAGATCAAATTTTTCAAAAAACAAAGGGGGGTGTACACAAATATGACGACTAAAGTGCAACGTAAAGCGATTGTTGATGAAAAAGTAAGTGCTGAAAAAGCTCGTATTTTAAAAATAATGAATTTGTCTGATTTGTACACCATCACTCTTGATCCATTAATCGAATCATATTTGGATATTTTTGAAATTTACCAACACAAATATCTTTTGTGGAAGGAAAAAGGCTTTCCGGAGACGCAAAAATTCACGAATAAATCAGGGGCCACTAATCAATCGAAGCATCCATTGGCGCAGCAAGTAGAAACTTGGGCAGATAAAAAAATGAAAGCTCTAGATTTGTTGGGGCTAACGAATAAGGCTAAAACTGGTAGACAAATAACTGGCGGATCGACTGCAAGAAAAGATGAAGAAATTACACGTCCAGAAGAAAAGCCAGTAGATGAACTAGCAGCGCACAGAAACAAATGGCGTAAGAAGGCAGGTACTGAAAAATGATCGAACCTGGTGTAAATTATGCCGATTTATTTTCAAAAGAAGTAAGAAAGAAACCTGGGAAATATCCTAAAACTGTTCGTTTGGCAGTGGATCGTTGGTATCGGTGGAAAAAACGTAAAGATATTTGGTTTGATGTAGATCGTGCGAATGAAATGATGGACTGGGTTGAGTCGTTTATTGTTCACACAAAAGGTGAGATGGTTGGAAAGCCATTCATTTTAGAACCTTGGGAAAAATTTATTTACTCGTGGATGTATGGATGGGTTAAAGAAAATGAAAAAGGGCAAATTGTCCGTGTTACTCGTGAAGCGTATGTCCAAATCCCTAAAAAGAACGGTAAAACATTGATCGCTGTCGGTTCATTAGGCTATGCAATGTATGGAGAAGGTGCCTTGTCAGTCGATTGTTATGCATGCGCTTCTGACTTTGCTCAAGCGCAATATGCTGCCAAACCTTTTGCAGCTACAATATTAAACAATCCAATTCTACTTGAAGGAACTAAAATATTTAAAGGACCAAAGGGAACTGTTTCTAGTATTACTTATGATTATATTCATGAAGATATGGCTTATTCTAATAAATTTATTGTTCAAACGAAGAATATCGATAACATTGAAGGTTCTAATCCATATTTTGTATTGAATGATGAGCTGCATAAGCAAGAGAAAATGGAACAGTATGACAATTTTAAGTCTGCTCAGATATCTTTACCACAACCATTGATGTTTAACATTTCAACTGCTGGGAAAGGTTCCTCGTCGGTTGGGATGCGCGTATATCGCGAAGCAAAAGAAGTGTTGAAACGCGATGATAATGATTCGAACTTTGTTTTAATCTATGAGCCAAATAAAAACTATGATTGGACGGATAGAAAAGTCTGGGAAATGTGCAATCCTAACTGGGGAATATCAGTTGATCTTTCCGCCTTGGAGTCAGCGTTTAAAACGGCACAACGTTCAGCCCATTCAAAAGCCGAATTTCTAACGAAGCACTTAGATGTATTTGTAAACGGTGCGGATAATTTCTTTGAACAGGATCAAGTAGAGCCGTGTTTGGTTACTACCCAAGAACTTGGAAATTTAAGCGGTGAACCTTGCTACATTGGTTTGGATTTATCACGCACACGAGATTTGACCTGTGTGTCTTTAAACTTCCCAACGTGGGATGAAGATGGAAAAGCGGTTCTTAAAGTGAAGCAGCTTTATTTTATTCCAAATGAAGATTTAGAGTTTCGAGAAAAAGAAGATAACGTGCCTTACAGCGATTTAGCTGAACAAGGTTTTGTTGAGTTTTGCGATGGAAAAATGATTGATCAAGATCAAATATTACAGTACATCGAAGACTGCATGGATTTATACGATATACAGCAAGTGAATTATGATCCAGCGATGAGCGACAAACTTGTTGAGAAATTGGAGAACTTAGGATTGGAATGCGTTGAGGTTCCCCAATATCCTAAAGTGTTGAATGCTCCTTTTGACGATGTCGAACGGTTGTTTTATGAGAAACGAATTCAATTTGATAATCCATTATTCCTTTATTGCACTTTGAACGTTGTAGCAATTACTAACATCAACGGACAAAAAGCGCCAAGTAAACGTCAATCAAAGAAAAAGATTGATGGTTTCGTGGCGTTTTTGTGTGGCCATAAGGAAACGATGAATCAGATGACAGATATTGATTCGGATGAATTAGATGAATATCTCGATAGTATCTATAGGTAAGGATGGGATGGTTGCTTTGAAATTTTTAATACCTAAAGAAGATGAGTATACGTTTGTTGCAAAACGAATAATGCCAAGTGGGATGACTGCTCAAATGACTTTTTATGGTGAGCATTGGGATAATCAAAGAACTGCTGAATTTACAGTCTGGTTTATTGTTTACAAAAAGAGAAAAGATATTTCTAATTCATTTCTCAAACAGACGGGAAAAGATGGTTTAAAGACGTTGCTTTTTGCAAAAGAAGCATTGGCTGAATTTGAAGAGTTTATTGTTTCAGAATTTGGACATTGTCACAATAAAATATTTATCAATATTAGTTGGGATGATAACCGTCGAAGGAACATTTATTATAGAGGTTTAAAAAGCAGAGGTTATTTCTTTAGAAATTTTGATGGGCGTAAGGTGTTATCAAAAGAAATAAATAGAAAGGCGGTGAAAAATATTGAAATTACGTGATCGGTTATCGAATGCAGTCTATTCTTTTATGGAAAAACGTGGATATATCGAGGATATTTTTGGACACTACACACGTTATGGTCAAAGATATGTGACGGATTCATCTATCATGGAATCTTCTGATGTTTATGAATTGGTCCAGGATATCTCAAACCAGGTAGCGTTGTCCTCACCTGTTGTCATAGGTCCAGACGGTAATGAAGTGAAGGACCACCACTTGCTAAAAATTTTGAAGAATCCCAATGATTATTTGACCGGATTCGAATTTACCAAATTGGAAACAAATACCCTACTGATCAATGGTGAGACATTCCCATTAACAGATCGGGAACAGCTTCATTTGGCATACGGTGTAACCACTAAAATCAATGAACGACTTCAAGAAGAATTTGAAATGAATGGACAAAAAATACCTGGTCAAATGATTCGACACATTAAGAACATCGGAACTGATTCATTAAAAGGTGCTGGAATAATTGACCTTGCAAGAAACACTCTGGAAGGCGTTCTGAGCGCTGAAAAAGTTTTGACGGACAAGTATACTAAAGGTGGTTTACTCGCGTTCATGCTTAAACTGGACGCCCACATCAATCCAAATAATAGCGCCCAAACGAAAATTGTCAAAGCTATATTGGATCAACTGGAAGGAACGCAAAATGACAGTGATCATTCTGTTAAGATGATTCCTCTGGGAAAAGGATATTCCATCGAGACATTAAAAAGTCCTGTTGATGATGCGGCTATTTTGAATTATTTAGGTGTCTATAAAAAAGATCTAGGTAAATTTTTAGGAATCAATGTTGATACGTATCAATCGTTGATGAAAACAGACATCGAAAAAGCGATGATGTATCTGCACAACAAAGCAATCAAACCAATATTGAAGAACAAGAGCGAACATTACACCGCTCTTTTTTTTATGCCTAATTCTGGCTATCGAGTGGAATGGAAAATCAACATTTTGGACTTTGTTCCTTACTCAACAAAAACAAGTATCGGCTACAACCTTGTTAGAACGATGATTACCTGTCCTGATAATGTTGCGGAAATGCTTGGATTCCCCAAACAAAATTTACCAGAAACACAATCAGTCTATGTATCAAATGATTTAACGAGAATCGGACAGAAGAATGCAACCGATGATTCATTATCAGCGAATGATCAAAATTTGAAAGGGGGTGATGGAAATGAAGAAGAAGGAAATTCGCACGATTGACATCACCAATCTTTCAACACGTTCCGATGAAGAAACTCATACGAGGACCATTAGCGGCTACGCTGCTGTATTCAACAGTCCAACACTTTTATGGGATGACTTAAGCGAAGTGATTGTTCCTGGTGCATTCTCAAAGGCAATTAGTAATTCAGATGTTCGTTGTTTGTTCAATCACGATTGGTCCAATGTGCTAGGACGTACTAAAAGCGGAACCCTTCGCCTTGAAGAAGATGAACGTGGTTTGAAATTCGAAGTTGATTTACCAGACACAACGGTAGCAAGGGACTTAGTTAAATCTATGGAACGCGGAGACATCAATCAATGTAGCTTTGGTTTTGTGCCGACAGAAGAAACGTGGGACTACAATTCTGAACCAATGCTTCGAACAATCCATGAAGTGGAATTATACGAGGTTTCTATTGTGCCTTTGCCAGCATACGAAGATACAGAAGCTGCATTAAGAAGTCGTGATGAATTAGAAAAAAACGTCGAAGAAAGAAAAAAATTAATCAAAAAAATTAATCAAGCGCTAGAAGTGTAGGAGGAAAAATACATGGATAAAGAATTATTGAAAAAAATGAAGGCACGTCGTGAGCAACGATTGACTGAATTACGTGAAAAAGTTGAATCAGGAGAATTACGCGAAGCTGATTTAGAAGCTGTGAAAAAAGAAATTGATGCTGTTGTTGATGAGTTGAACGGAATCAAAGAAGAACTGGTTTCAGACACGAATACCGAGGATACCGGCGATGCCGGTGATAACACAGACGAAAAAGCAAACGGGGCAGATTTGAATGAAAATCGTTCAGACGAAGATGGAAAAGATGAAATTTCAGATGACGAGGGAAATTCAGAAAATCGTTCTGGAATGATTACCCAACAACAACGAGATGGATTACTTGGATCAATTAAAAACGGATTGGAGGCACGTGCAAAAATGACCAAAGAACAAAAAGAACAACAAATCCGAAAAGCATTTGCCAATTTTGTTATTGGTAAAATTTCAGAAACAGAAGCGCGCTCATTGGGAATTGATGCCGGTAATGGTTCAGTAACTGTTCCAGAAGTAATTGCATCAGAAGTGATCACGTATGCACAAGAAGAGAATTTACTTCGAAAATATGGGACAGTGGTACGAACAGCCGGTGATGTCAAATATCCTTTCTTAGTTAAGAAGGCAGAAGCTAACGTCAATAAGAAAGAACGAACTACCGATATTCCAGAAACGGATATTGAATTTGATGAAATTACTCTTGATCCAGCGGAATTCGATGCGTTGGCTACTGTAACTAAAAAGCTGTTGAAAATGTCTGGTGTTCCTGTCGAAGACATTGTTGTTGAAGAATTGAAAAAAGCTTATGTCCGTAAAGAAATCAATTACATGTTCAATGGTGATGACACGGATAATGAAAACCCTGGCGCGTTAGCGAAAAAATCAGTTAAATTTACTCCAGCAACAGCTGTCGATTTAACCGCAGCTGACGCTGGCCAGAAATTGTACGATGCCTTAATCGAAATGAAAAATACACCAGTTACGGAAGTTATGAAAAAAGGACGTTTCATTATCAATCGTGCTGCTTTAACTGCTGTTGAAAAAATGAAAACTGCTGATGGGTTTCCTCTATTACGTCCATTCACACAAGCCGAAGGTGGGATTGGTCATACATTAGTCGGTTATCCAGTTGATTGGACTGATGCGGCAGATAAGAAAGGTGAACCAGATACACCGATTATTTACTTCGGTGATTTCTCGGCATTCAAAATTCAAGAAGTGATCGGCGCATTGGAAATCCAACGATTGGTTGAAAAATTCTCTGGTAAAAATCAAATTGGATTCCAAATTTACAACTTGCTAGATGGCCAGTTGATTTATTCTCCATTTGAACCAGCAGTATACCGTTATGAAGTGACGACTACTACACCCTAAAACGCCCCTGAATCCAACAGGTAAATTTAATGGAGATGGTTCACTGGCCGTCTCCTTTGATCCTGTGGAAGGGGCAAAATCGTATTTAACTCATTATGGGGACGCCAACGTTTCTGATCCGAAAAAAGCAACTAAAATGGGATATACCGAGACGTCTTCTTGGACATTAGCAGCCGAAAATGTTCCATCGTTAAATGACGGAGATAAGATTTACATTTATGTCCAAGCATACAACGAACTCGGTGTAGGCGATAACGATATCGAGAAAGCACGTTATTTACATGATGGGCCATTTACAGGGTCGGAGTGGTCTAAACCAGTAATCTTGACTAAAACTACTCCCTAATGAGCCCGCAATGCACATCGATCCGTATATATTTGGATCTGATAACATTACAGGAACATATACTGGTGATGTAGAAAGAGGAAAATTATATGTAAACGGTGCTTATGCGGGCGTTATCGGTGGCACTTTTTCTGATGGAAAATTTATTTTCTATGCGAAAGGTAAATTTGAAGCGACAGATAAAGTTGAATTAGAAGGTCTGAACGCTTTAGATGTTGTTGTAGTTGAAAAACAAATAGTTGAGATAATTTCAACATAAAAGCGGGTGTTCAACTTGGAATTAATTGAAAAATTCAAATCACATATTCATTTTGAAAAGGGCATGGATGATTCTTTGCTCTCTTTCTATTTGGAAATGGCAAAAGATTATGTCAAAACAGCAACTGGTGGCCAACAAGAATATCTTATTTTGATGGTTGCAGGCATTGCCTATGAATATCGAGTTTCAGAAGATGAACTCGACAAAGCTATGGATGCTATGACGCCATTTATTGTGCAAGGAGCGATTCAAAATGCCGAAGAGACAGACGAATAATCTCAGGTGGAAAGCTGAGTTGCTAGACATTAAAACAGGAACAGACGAAAACGATCGTCCAACTACAGTTTATGAATTTAAGCGTCCAATTTTCTATGAAGAACTTGGTGTGACTTCTCAAGAAAAATATTTGTCACAGCAAGCTAAGACAGACGTTGTCAGACGAATTAAAGTCAGATGGGATAAATCCATCACAGAGAAATTAAGTGCGCTCAAAATTGATTCTGTGACGTATAACATTACTCGCATTTATACGAATCCCGATACAAGAGAAATGGAGTTGAGTTTAGCTTATGTCGATTAGCTTTTCAGAACTCAAAGAAATACTTAAATCCACTGGACTACCAGTAACGAGAGATAAAGCAGCTAAAGGAACTGATTTTCCTTATATTGTTTATTCGAATGTTAGCAAAAGTAAAAAAATGGCATCTTCAAAAGTTCATCGACGATTGCCGTATTACCAAGTTTCGCTATATACAACAGGAACAGAGCAAGACTTGAAGGTATTAGAAACAGCATTGGAAAATGCTGGTATTCCATATTCAGACTTCACAGGTAGACAAGGTGATGAGAATGACGATACCGTGACAAACTATTACACATATGTGAGGTGTGTGGAAAATGCCAAGTAATAGGAATGGTTTTTCTGAAATATCGGATTATTTGGGTAATCTTTCGCGAGTGGATCCCAAAAAAATATCATTGGAATCTTTAGAAGATGCAGCAAATTTTTATCTTAAACAGCTACTTCCTAATATTCCTAAGTCTCTGCTTAAGAAAAAACACATGAACGAACAAATAAAAGTAGTAGTTGAAAACGATCAAGTGAAAGTTCAATTTGAAGAGACTGCCTTTTACTGGCGTTTTGCCGAAAATGGCACAACAAAGCAACGTGCCCAACATTTTGCAAGTGGTACGTATGAACAAAATAAAGAAAAAATTGAAGAAATTATGACTAGAAAAATTCTTAGTCTATGGAGAGGATGATCAAAAAAATGGATGCTCAAGAAATTAAATTTTTTGAAGGATTAAGTGACATTTTAATAGCTCCGATGCTAACAGATGATACACCGACAACCGAACCAACTTATGAAGAAGTCGTACGATTACCAATTGCTACAAAGTTAGCAATCAAAGGGAATGGTTCAACTCTTGAAAAATACGCTTCAAGTAAATTGTTCCGTTCAATTGGTCGAGAAACAAAACATGAGTTAGGACTTGATCATGTTGGTATTCCAATTGAATTGATGGATAAGCTAAAAGGGCTAACTGCAGTTAAGGGAGTGACTTTTAGCAATACTAAAGCAAAGCAATTTCCATTCTTTGCTTTTGGTTTTATCGGAAATATCGAAGGCGGCGCACAGATGGCTGTTTGGTATCCCAAAGCTCAACTGTCTAATGTTATTGATGAAGAATACAACACTTCGGAAGCGGAAATCGATATCGCTGACGTAACAGCAAACTTAGTCGCTTACGGATTGAACACAGAGCCAAATAACATGTATGCAACGTTCAATTCATTACGCGATTCAGCCACTGGCATCACGTTAGATAAATTCATTCAACAACCCGTTATCAGTGAAGATCAATGGAACGAACTAGCAGGAGCGACAGATCCTGGAACTGGCGGAGGTGAAGAATAATGGCTCGTCTTGCCGATTATGGTATTCATGTTGAGGAATTAAAAAATACGGCTGTTGTTTCTATTCAAGGACACGAATTTCCAATTGCCTTCACTATGGTAACAATGGAATACATTGCAGATATTTATGGTGGAGATTATTCAAAATTTGAGGCAGATATGAACGCAATGATTTCAAAGAAAAATGGCACAATCTCAATCGCCAATCTAACAAAAAGTGATTTGAAAATCATGCGTGCATTAATTTACGCGATGCTTAAAACTGGAGGATTAGAAGATACTCCAGAAGACATTTTCCTGTTCTTAGGAATGAATCGGGATTTATTAGAAATTTACGGTGTATGTGCGGAAATCTTTACTAATCAAACTTTCCAGGTGGAAGATATAAAAAAATCCAAGAAGCCACAAGACTTCAAGCCTTCAAAACAAACTCAAAAAAGAAAAAATCAAAACAAGCGCAAGGGGAAATAGGAACTCCTTGGGCTTTTTATATTTATGTCGCTTTGACCTTGCTGGGCTGGAGCGAAGATTTCTTTTTGAAGGCTTCTCCGAACTTGTGGCTTAAATCATTTATCCAATGGCTTGAATTCAACAATGAGAACTTTGAAGTTCCAGAAACAATCAGGCTAGACGAAAGTCCGTTTTGGTAAGAAAGGAGCGCTAAGATGAACGGTAAAGAATCTGATGTAGTACTGAATTTTAAAACAAGTGGAGAAGTTCAGTATGCAAAAACGATCAAAGAAATCAACAAGGGAATGAACTTAGCTGCTACCGAGTATAAAAACCAATTATCGGCAATGGATAAGGATGCAACGGAGACAGAAAAGCTAACAGCAGCTAAGCGGAAATTAGAAAAACAAGTCGAGCTTGCTAGTCAACGAACCCAACAGTTACGAGAGTCTTATCAACAATCAGTGGCTGAAACAGGAAGGTTTTCGGCGGAATCTGAAAAGCTTTATAAACGTCTATTAGAATCACAAACTGGAGAAAATAAATTAAAAGATGCATTGGAAGCAACCAATGAAGCGCTGAAAACTCAAGGTGATGTATCAATTGACACCGCAAAAAAGCTTCAGAAAATAGAAGAAGCTGGCGAAAAAATCAAAGGTGTCGGTAAAAAACTGTCAGTTGGTGTAACAACTCCATTAGTGGGAATTGCAGCCGTAGGTACTAAAACAGCAAATGAATTGAGTACGGCACAGACACAAATTCAAGCGGCATTTGGTATGACAGAGTCAGAAGCTAAAAATCTGAACCAAGCTGTAGAAGATGTTTTCGCGTCAGGGATGGTCGAGAGCATTGATGAATCTAAAGAGGCTGTTATTCAGTTAATAAATCAGATGCCAAAACTAAAAAATGAAAGCTCTGAATCTATTAAAGATATTATTTTACAAGCTAAAAGTTTAGAAGAAACATTTGGTTCCGACACAGAAGAAACTTTAAAGGGTGCCAATGCCTTAATGACCAATTATGGAATGTCTGGTCAAGAAGCGATGGATATGATCACAGTAGCAACCCAAAATGGTTTAGATAAATCACACGAACTAGGAGACAATCTTGCTGAATATGCTATTCAATTCAAGCAAAATGGCTATTCAGCAGAAGAAATGTTTGAAGTGCTGCAATCTGGATTAGAAGGTGGCGCATATAATCTTGATAAAGTTAACGACTTAGCCAAAGAATTTGGTATACGGATTTCTGATGGCTCCATTCAATCTGCTGTTCAAGATTTAGGCGGAGAATGGGAAGAGCTTTATAACAAAATGAAAGATGGCGGGTCTAGCAACGAGGAAATATTTGGTGCTTTAGCAGAAAAAATTTCTAAAGTTGGTGATGATACACAAAAAGCCACTTTGGTTTCTACAATTTTTGGTTCTTTAGGTGAGGACAATGCCGCTAAAGTAATTGAAGCAATGGCTGGTCTATCAAAAGAAACAGAAGGTGTGAAAGGAACATATGATGATGTGACAGGCGCAGGAAAAAATTTGTCAGATCAAATGCAAGAAACGGTGTCTTATCAAAGTGCTATGAATGAACTTATGCTTGCTGGTGCAGACATCGGTGAAGTATTTGCTCCATATATCCAAATGGCAGCTGATGCAGTAAAATCTTTTGCTCAATGGTTTCAAAGTTTAGATCAAAACACTAAAAACTGGATTGTAGCAATCGGCCTTATAGCAGCTGCTGTAGGTCCTGCGCTTGTGGTATTAGGAACATTAGCAGGGTCGGTGAAAAATTTAGTTGGCGGTGTTAAAGGTTTCATAGGAATTTGGAAAGGACTCGCCGGTCTGTTTGGGATGTCAGGAGGATGGTTCACTATTGCTATTGTTGCAATTGGAGCATTGATAGCTGGATTAGTTTGGGCGTATAACAATGTCAAATGGTTCCGCGATGGCGTGAATACTTTTATAAAAATGTTGGTGGACTCATGGGTTCAGCAATTCAATTTCTTAGTTGGCTTTGTTAGCAATGTTTTTGGAGGAATCGTAGCTAATTTCAAAAATTTTTATAATGCAGGAAAACGAATATTCAACGGATTCATAGATTTTATTACCGGAGTATTTACAGGCGACTGGTCAAGAGCTTGGCAAGGGTTAGTTGATATTTTTGGAGGTATTTTCGATGGTATTGTTGCTGTGGGGAAAGCTCCTATTAATGCCATGATTGGATTGATTAATGGATTTATTGGTGGATTGAATAATATCAAGATACCAAAATGGGTTCCTGGTATCGGAGGGAAATCATTCTCTATATCAAAAATCCCTTATCTAGCACAAGGTGGTCATCTGATCAATGGGCAAGCAATCGTTGGTGAAGCTGGACCTGAGTTACTGACTGCTAAGAATGGAAAAACCACAGTTACTCCATTATCAGACGAAGAAAAACGCAAAGGAATCAGCGGAAGAGTTTCCGGAGGTAGCATTGAACAGCATATACACATTGGCAAAGTCGATGCAAACAATCCATCTGAGTTAGATCGTATGAATCGTAAATTTGCTAAAGCAAACCAACAGGCTATTTATGATTTGGGAGGTGTTCCTATTTGAGTCGACAATTTATGAAACCAGATGAACCAAATTTTATTTGGAAAAATCGGAATGCAGTAATTGATATGGATTGCATCATTGAGGGAGAGCTTCCAGATATTATGCCGAACAAGCGATACGAAACGTACACGATTCAGGGCCGAAGCGGAGAATTGACAGAAACGTTTGATGACTATGAACCTTTTGATTTGGAAATAGAAGGGATCACTATTCCACATTCGAAACTGAGAGAAGTCAAACGATGGCTCACTGGTAAAAGCCAATTAATCACGCATAATGATCCAGACAAGTATCTAGAAGCTATCTGCAGCATGGATAAAGAAGTCCCTTTCGAAAACGAGTGGGGCTTCTTTTATACATTCGATGTTACTTTTCGTTGTCAGCCACTCAAAAGAAAAATCGGCGAAGCGCCTAAAATTTTTCATTCTAGTGTTATGGATATTTTTGATCATGGTGACGAAATTGCACATCCCTATCTGGAAATAGAATCGAACGGAGGAGATATAACGATCGCTGTCGGTGATAAAAGCCTAACAATACTTAATACGTTAGCTGCAACAATCGTGGTTGATACTCAGCTTGGGAAAGCAATACAAGAAGGTTTGAATTTATTTACGCGTGGTGATTGGCCAGTCTTGCAGCCTGAATGGAATCAGGTAAAAATATCCGGAAAATTTAAAGAAGTGCGGTTTTGGAATAGGAGTGTGTATCTGTGACGCAAGAATTTATTTATGCTTACAAAAAAATGCCAGATGATTTGAGCGTTAACGGAGCGTCGTTAGTTGGCTGGGAAGATTTGCCAGAAATCAATCGTGTGCTGAATGGCCAATATCGTTTTTATGGTAACTATTCAAGAAGCGGACAGTATCGCTCTTATTTAAAAAAAGGAAATTTTATAAAAGCGAAGGTACCAGATGGTTCCTGGCAATACTTCGAAATTTACAATATCAAAAAGAATTTGACCTCCGTTTCTGTGACAGCCAGACATATTGGTTTTATGGCCAATAAAAACTTTATCGTTAAGTCATTCACGGATAACGGCAACGGTTCTCAGATCATGACCAATCTTAAAAACAGTTTGGCATTTGATCAAAAATTCAACTATCTGTCGAATGTAGGCACAACACATCAATTTACAGCAAGACAAGTCGCACCAGTTGAAGCAATCATTGGTTCAAACAATGGTAATCAAAATTTGACTGGCGTGACTAGCGCGGAACTTGATATGGATAACTATGATTTGAAACTGGTAAAACAGATTGGATCAGATAATGGTTTTCGGATCGATTTTGGCATCAATTTAGAAGCAATCGAAGAAGAAATTGATGAAGAATCAATTGTCAATAGTTTGTATTTGGTTGGCGGGGTTCCTGATAACGATTATGATGAAGACAAAGAACCTATCGAATATGGTTATTTAGAAATTGATGGTGTGACTAACGAAAACAGACGCATTGGAAAACGGGAAAATGGCGACTGTAAAACAGTTGATGAATTGATTAAATGGGGTAAAACCTTATTTGATAATGATCGTATTCACGAACCAAAAGCAACTCACACAGTTAGTATGGTCGCGCTAGAGCATACGCTTGAATACGGTGAAATGTATCAAGAGTTAGCATCTTTACATTTTGGTGATGTCGCTCATGTGAGGGCGAAAGAGTTAGACATCGAGATAAAAGAGCGCATGGTCGAATACACTTATTTCCCAACACTCGGAAAATACAAAGATTTTGTTCTGGGTAATGACTTATCTCTTTATACCTCGACAGTAAATACTCAAGCACAAGAATTGAAAAAGAAAATCGACAATCGAACAGAAACGTTAGTTCAAAATGTGTTGAATGCGACGGCATGGATCACTGGTAATTCTGGTGGGCATGTCGTTTTTCGTCCAGAAAAAGCTCCATCAGAGATTCTTATCATGGATACTCCAAATGTAGCGAATGCGAAACGTGTGTGGCGTTGGAATTTAAATGGCTTAGGTTATTCAGACAACGGAGTAAATGGCCCATTTGGTATCGCAATGACGTCGAAGGGTGAAATCGTAGCTGATTTCATTAAAGTTGGGATTATTAATGCAGAAGTTCTTGAAAGTTCAATTAATGATCTGGGCGATGTGCTAAAAATTGTCAAAGGTACATTACAAATTTGGAATGATAATAAAAAAATCATGGAAATGACCAAAAAAGGGATGGAGTTTTGGAATACGAGAGAATCCATTGGAACGATTGGAACAACTGATTCTGTCGGTAATCCATTTCCTGAAGCAAGCACGCCTGTTCCATTAGAAAACAACTCTTTAGTAATCAAAGCTAACGGGACAGCAAATGCACCTAAATACATCTTACTTTCCTCAAAAGAAGGCAAAGGGATAGTTTTAGCTGGTGATTATGGATTTCATCAGGGTGATTTTAGCATTTACGGTAAAGCGCTCGTAGGTGGAAGTTTTAGTGTTGCTACAGATGCAACAATTGCTGGTCGCTTAGATGTAAAAGAGTTGTATGTAAATGGTGTAAAAATAGATACAAACGGCGGTAACAATACCGGAGGAAATGACAACGGTTGGAATGGACAATATCCACCAGAAGTAACTACTGATCGGGATAAGCGTTATTGGCAAATTTGGGCGCTGGCTTTAGGCGCTGGCTTTAGTAAGCAAGCAGCTGCCGCTTTACTAGGGAATGCACAAGGTGAATCTGATGCAAACCCAACCGCGGATGAAGGTAATGGCGCGCCAGGTTTCGGTTATGGTGTATGGCAATGGACAGATTCCACCGGTGCAAGCAGTGGACGTGTCTACATGATTAATTTGATGACTAAAGCTGGAATTAGCGACAATCCAGACACGATTACCGCACAGTTTAAACTCTTGATGTGGCATGCACCAAACGGACAGTGGATTGCCACCAGCTCTTATCCTTACTCATGGACTCAATTCATGACGCTGACTGATATCAACACAGCAGCACAAGCCTTCGTGGCCAATTTTGAACGTCCGCGTGATCCACATCCAGAACGGACGACATGGGCACAAGAATGGTATGACAAATTCAAAGATTTGGAAATTCCTGTGTCAAAAGGATATGTGAAGCCGATTGCGGATCCGATCACGGTGACAAGTGAATTTGGCTGGCGCACTTCTCCAATTACAGGAGCACAAGAATTTCATAACGGTATCGATCTTGTGAATGGGAACCCCAATACACCTATTTTTGCATCAGCAGATGGGGAAGTCATCGTTGCAGGTGATGCAAACTACTTTGATTGGTACGGAAATTGGACAGTAATCAAACACGCCGATGGCATGTATACAGGATACGCGCATCAAAGCCGAGTAGACGTCTCGAAAGGCCAGAAGGTAACTGCTGGTCAGCAAATTGGCTTGATGGGCACTACTGGACCATCAACAGGAGAACATTTACATTTCCAATTTATGGATGAGTTTTATCCATCATCGGCAGCGCATTTTCATAATGCAAGAGACTATATCAATTTTTAAAGAAAGGAGCGTAAACAGATGACAAAATGGAATATCACACTAAGTACTACAGAGCCCTTCAATTACATTGGCATGATTCAAGTTAGACAAGGTAATAAGAATTCCGAAATCATGGAAACAACGATCACTGAAAATGGATTACCTTACGATTTGACTGGTTGTAAAGTTTATTTTGAATCAATTATCGGTGACAAATATCCAGTCCAGCTAGGAACTAAAATTGTTGATGCAAAAAAAGGGAAAATTCAGTACACATTTGATCAGTATTCGATGCAGATGTTGCATCGACAAACAGCAGATTTCATCATTTTTAAAGATGATGAATTAATCGCTACGACACAAGATTTCTCCTATTTCGTTATCAAAGCAGTATCAAAATCAGAAGGAGAAATGGGTTCTTACTGGCAATCTGTAGAAGATTTGATTGTAGATATGACAAACTTCATCAACGAAAATAAAGGAGACTTCACAGCATGGATGAATGCACGCAAGGATGAGTTTGATCAGTGGCGGAAAAATCAGCAAGATACTTTTGAAGCGTGGCGGAAAGGACAAGAATCAGATTATTTAAGTTGGTTCGGATCCATCAAAGATATTCTAGCGTCGATTGATCCTGGTGGAACCATGTTAGCTGAATTGATGGATGCGAGAGTAGATATTCAAGGAGTACGGCATGAGTCAATCTCCGAACGTTTACTTGCAGATTTGAATTTTATTTATGAAAAGATAAAATCTCAGCTAGATTTGATTGTTCATGACTATATTCCTGTAGGCAATAAAATCACCATCGAACATGATTCTGAATATCAACCTGATGTTAAAGTAACTTATTATCAAAATGCAATAGGAACTGAAATTGAAGGTCTAGACACTACAGACAGTTTTGGTGGAGGTACCATTTATAATGTATTAACACAATTGAGCTTTGATCGAAAAAAAGTACATGTAGAAATGCCACAAAAATACACAATTAGTGCAAATGATTACATCATAAAAGACAAAAACACTTTAGTTATTATCGATGGGAATGAAACATTATGCTTCACGATTCCATCTGCTACTATCCTTAAAGCGTATGTTGACGGACAATAGCAGGCAACTAAGAAGTTATATCTGAAAGAGGTGGGAATAAAATGGCATTAAAACAGATTTACAGAGGAATGCAGAATGGTGCAGAAACAATTCAAGAGAACTTTGCAGATTTAGATAGTCGCAACGCTTCATTAAATGTAGGGTTAAGTGTCACTAATGGTAACACTGGCACAGCAAAGCTTTATCGTGAAGGAAAAACCGTCACTATTTATTTTGTTGCGTTGAATGGGAAAAGCAGTGGTGGAAATGATTCAACGATACTAACAATTCCAGAAGAATATCGGCCACCAATTAGTTTTGAACAACTGGTAGGGTCGATAGATCGTTCTACCTTGAACAGTGCTCAATTATCCATTGGTGCAGATGGAGCAATTAAATGGCGAAGAAACTCAAGTTATGCATCTGATTATACCTTTGCAATTACTTACACGATTTAGAAAGGCGTGAATCGATATGAAGACAGCATATAGACCAATTGAACCTTATGGCTTTGAACAAATCATTATTGACGATCATGAAAACATACCAGAAGGTTGCACAGAAATCGTTCCACCAGTGCCCAATTGGAAACCGAAATTTGATTTTGAGAAAAATCAATGGAGTGAGTTGGCGACTGAGGACGAGAAGAAAGGCACAGCGGTTGACGATATTGAAGATGTGGATCAGTTGAAACAATTAAATGCTCTACTAACAAAACAGTTGACGGCATCAATACAAGAACAAGAAAAGATGCAAAAAATTCTTGCTCAATTAACGATGGAAGTTGCAAACCTTAAGAATGGAGGAACAGAGAATGAATGATTTTCCGGGATTTGAAAATATAAAGCAATTCTATGATTGGGGATGTTATACAGAGCGAGATTTGCTTGACTATGTAAACATGAAATGTTTAACCGAAGAACAATACCAGCAAATTACTGGAAAGACTATTGATTAAGCACAAAGTTAAATAAAAAGCGTACTCAAACGAGTGCGCTTTTTATTTTGCAATGAAAGGAATGGAGACATTGAATGAAATTATTGAATTGTTGAAAAATCAGCTGTCTAAAATGATAAACGATGGAAGCTGGATTGTAGGTGCAGTAGGAAGTGGAATCTCTTTTGCTTTTCCCGAATGGATTACTGCAAAAAAACTAGGGATAGAACACGCTGTAGTCGTAGGAATATTACTGGCTATTCTTTTAATGGAGTGGGTGATCGGATCTCGCTTAGCAAAAATGTCATCCGCGAAAAGAAAAACGAGTACAGTTTTAATCGATTCACTAATTAGAGATTTTGTTATTTTGCTCATATGTATGGTAGCTTATGGGTTTGATTATTTACTAGGCACAGGTTCAATCATTTTTTGCTTATTTACATTTGCTTTTATCTACCATAATTTCTATAGCTTGATGGCTAACGTAGCAGTATTGGGCTGGGAAGATAAATTTCCTATGTGGCTGATTCATTGGTTGAAAGATGAGATTGAAGCAAAAAAAGAAAAATATTTTCCAACAATGAAGGAGGACAACAAGCATGAGTAAAGAAAGTATGATTAAATGGATGCAGGATAGACTAGGCAAAGTTACGTATTCAATGACCCATCGGCTTGGACCTAATTCTTATGATTGCAGCTCTGCAGTTTTCTTCTCAATGATTGCTGGAGGCTTCCTACCTTCTGGATCAATGGGAAATACTGAAACACTCTTTGGAATGGTTGGAACGAAACTGAAAAAAATTAGTCGATCAGAAGTACAAAGAGGGGATATCTTTATTTCAGGTACTCCTGGTGGATCAAACGGTTCGGCTGGTCATACTGGAATTTTTCTAAGCAATGGATCATTTATTCACTGTTCTTTTACACATAATGGCATAGCGGTTGATACTAACGATGCTTACATGAGCACAAAACTGCAACATAATTTCTATCGGATTATCGATGGAGGAACTGCTAATACAGATAATAAACCACAGATGATCCAATTAGTTCTTGATGGTCAATTTGGAAATGCAACAGCTAGACGTTTACAAGAATACTTTGATACTGCTGGCAAAGATGGTGTGATCAGCCATCAGTTCAAACAAACATTTAACCAAAATATTTACGCTGCTCAATTTGACAATACATTGACTGGATCGAATGTCATCAGAGCTTTACAAGGTTTCTTAGGCATTGCTCAAGACGGACTATGTGGGCAAGGAACAATCAAAGCTTTACAAAGACACCTGGGTACAACGCAAGACGGTGTGATCAGTCCCGTATCTAATGCAGTGAAAGAATTACAGCGTCGATTGAATGCGAATAAGCTATAAAAAATGACTCCCCTTTTGACTCCCCCAAGCAGTATATGGATGTCTCTAAAAGTTGTTTTTTTAGATAATAAAAAGCTGATAATAAGCGAAAAACACTTAAAATCAGCTTTAAACCCTATTCTCGAAATCCGGCGAACCGGCTAATACCGGCGCGCAGGTTCAAATCCTGTACCTTCCTTATATCAACATTTCTGAGCTATCCGGCATTTGCTGGATAGCTCTCTTTTTTTAAAAGAGTACCCCTTTTAGTACTCCTTTTTTATCATCGGACGGCTTTTTGCCGAGAACATCTAATTTTTTTTTAATCGAAAGATAATAAGATAGCTTCCAAAAAGAAAACGTGGTAAATTAGTTTTTGGGACTATATTTTTGCTGAAAAAGCAAAATTTTCATTGATTGTTTTCATGTGACGAAATTGTAAGCAGCAAATCAATCGTACTTGCTTCGTTCTATGATAAGATGCATGTGAATGAAAAAATGAATAGTAATTTTTATTAGGATGTGAAAGTTAAATGTGCGGAATTGTAGGTTTTGTGAACGACAAAGACAACAAAAAAACAATTGTGAACGCAATGATGGATCGGATCGTCCACCGCGGCCCAAATAGCTCTGGTGAATATATCGATAAACATGTTGCTTTAGGATTTAGAAGATTGAGTATCATTGATTTAGAGGGCGGCACACAGCCTATTTATAACGAAGATCGAACAAAAATCATCATCTTCAACGGTGAGATCTATAATTATCAGCCACTACGAGAAGAATTGATCGCTGCAGGACACGTTTTCCAAACACATGCAGATACAGAAGTTTTACTGCACGGCTATGAAGAATGGGGAACAGACCTGTTACAAAAAATTCGCGGAATGTTTGCTTTTGCGATTTGGGACAACGAAAAAAATGAATTATTCGGTGCTCGTGACCATTTCGGGATCAAACCTTATTACTATGCTGAAATGAATGGGACATTCATGTTCGGATCAGAGATCAAAAGCTTTTTACCTCATCCAGATTTTGAAAAAGAATTGAATAAAGCGGCATTGAAACCTTACATGACTTTCCAATATTCTCCATTGAACGGTGAGACTTTCTTTAAAGGTGTCTACCGATTGCCAGAAGGACATTATTTCACCTATAAAGACGGACAATTAGATATTCAACAGTACTGGGATGCTGATTTTGAAACAAAAGGAAATTATTCCCGAGAAGATTGGATCAAGAAAATTGACGAAACAGTCCAAACTTCGATTGAAGCACACACAGTCAGTGATGTGGAAGTAGGATCATTTTTATCAAGCGGTGTGGACTCAAGTTATGTCACCTCTGTATTGAAACCAGATCATTCATTTTCGATCGGATTTGACGATAAGACATACAATGAAGCAATCGAAGCAAGAAAATTGACGGAAATGCTAGACTTGGACAATACTGCAGCTGTGATCGATGGCGATATGTCCTTCAAAGCGTTCCCGCTGATCCAATATCATTTGGATGAACCTGATTCCAATCCTTCATGCGTGCCATTGTATTTCTTGGCAAACTTAGCATCGCAAAGTGTTCGTGTGGTTCAATCTGGCGAAGGGGCTGACGAATTGTTTGCAGGATACCAGACATATGGATTCCATACGAATTCAAAATTCATCCGCGTCGTTGCACAGGGATTGAAAAAATTGCCGAAAGGGACACGTTACAACTTAGGACGGAAGATCGGTAAGATGAAAAACTTCCATGGACGGATTCATTTATATGAATCTCTTGCGCCTGCGAAGGAATATTTCATCGGTCACGCAAGAGTGTTCGAGGAATCCGAAGCAGCAGATCTATTGACTCCTGAATTCCAGCAAGCACCGACTGTGAATGATATCATGGCAGTTCATTATGAAAAAACAGATGGTATCAAAGATGAAGTGAATAAGATGCAGTATGTCGATCTTCATCAATGGATGCCAAAAGATATCTTGCTGAAAGCAGATAAACTTTCTATGGCAAGTTCATTAGAAGTCCGCGTGCCATTACTGGATATCGAAGTCATGAAACTGGCTCAACAGATCCCAAGCAAATATTTGCTGAATCAGAACAATACAAAAGACATCTTCAGACAAGCAGCAAACAATCATTTGCCAGAAGAATGGTCGAACCGCGTGAAGTTAGGTTTCCCGGTACCAATCAAAGCCTGGCTGAAAGAAGAACATGGATACGAACAAGTCAAAGCACTATTTGAAGCAGATTTTGCGAAGGAGTTCTTTGATCAAGAAAAAATCATGCAATTATTGAATGATCATCATGACGGACGCAAAGAAGAACAACGCAAGATCTGGACGATTTTCAGTTTCTTGACTTGGTATAAAGTATACTTTGTAGACGAAACGATCCCACAAGCAGAACCAATCGATTATGTCACTGTTTGATCATATGAAATAAAAACGGAGCATCCTTGAAGACGTTGATCTTTCAGGGTGCTCCGCTTCTTTGTATCATGACTTGTTTAGTAATGGATCTCTCTGTCTTTTGAGCCGTCTTTTTTGTATACCACGACAGAAGTCTCTTTGTTTCTGGCGATTTCTTTTCCTTTTTCTACCGCCTCATCTTTTGTGTCAAAATGGTTGCTGGCTTTTTCTGCTCCTTTTGATCGAACGACCCAGCGATCCTCTTCGAACTTGACAGTCACATCCGCATCCAAGAGTTTTGCTGCTCGGGGATTCGTTTCATGTTTGTCATTTTTCGAAGGATTTTTTTCATGAGCAAAATCTTTTTTCTCTGATTCACTAGCGCCGTCGAACCATTCTTTTGCTTGATCGATGGCGATTGGGATCGCCCGACTGTCAGGATAACCTTCATCCAATAGAGCATTTCCGATGTCGATCGCTTTTTTCCTCGTCAATTCCTCTAGATTCTTCATTGCAGGCGGAAAATCGTTCATATTCCATGGCATATTGTTGTCCTCCTTAAGTAGTTGATCTGTCTGCTTGAAATCAGCAGTCCTTACTTCAAGTGTAAGCGCATTGTTGTAAAAAGAAAAAAGATTTGTTTGTGAAGTGGAGCAGGCAATAATGAATAGTTTTCTTCGTCAAGTAAAACTACTTAACAAATTTCTGAAAAAGGCTAGCATTCAACGTAAAATCATGGTAAGATAATCAAGTCTGAGAGTCATCTTAGAGGATTCTAGTAAAAATGGGAGGGAAAAACATGCGCGTAAACATCACATTAGAATGTACTTCTTGTAAAGAACGTAACTATCTAACAAGCAAAAACAAACGTAACAACCCTGATCGTTTGGAAAAACAAAAATATTGCCCACGCGAACGCAAAGTTACTTTGCACCGTGAAACAAAATAAGGCTTTTTAAGGAGGTTGTGACAGAAGTGGGCAGCTTCAAGAAATAAGAAGGAATTTACGAAAATTGCTTTTCAAATTTTTGTGAAATTTCGGCTTATTTTTCGAAGAAGTTACTTCTGGAACACCGTTTATCAGAGGTTGTGAGCCTGCCGTTTAACTCTGAGGCACAAGGAACAATTTCAAAAAACAGCTTCTCATGTTTGATGAATATTGTGACTTGTGCCCGAGGAGTTGGTAGGAGAACACCGTTTATTGGGAAATAGGAGTTGAGACAATACTTTTGTCTCAGCTCCTTTTTTATAAAAAATGTAGAATAGAAAGAAAATCTGGGAGGGGAGAACATGTTTATCTCAATGTGGGCCCAAGACAAGAATGGGCTGATCGGAAAAGATGGTTTGCTGCCGTGGAGACTACCGAATGATATGCGTTTTTTTCGGGAACACACGATGGATCGGATCTTAGTGATGGGTAGAAAAACCTATGAAGGAATGGGGGATTTATCTATTCCTTATCGACACATCATCGTTTTGACCACACAATCGGATTTTCAGGTGAAAAAAAATGCGGAAGTCATGCATTCGATCGAAGAATTATTGGCGTACAGCAACAATCAGTCAGAGGATATTTATGTTTCTGGAGGAAGCAGGATTTTTCAGGAACTGCTGCCAGAAACAGGGGTGATCTGGCGTACACTGATTGACGCAGAATTTGAAGGGGATACTTATATCGGGGAGATTGATTTTTCTGGATTCCAACTGACAGAAGAGCATATCGGGATCACAGATAAAGAAAACCGATACCCTCACCGGTTCCAAAAATGGGAACGGCTGTGAAAGCTGGAGAGATTAGAAGGCACGCAAAAAAAGTCCGATAGAATCGTTAGCCACGCAAAAAAACATCCGCAGGTTCATCGGATGTTTTTTTGATTTATGGAAAAAAGTGATCAATCCAATTGATTTTTGATATCTTGGATCATTTCTTTGCTTGCGATCGGCCCGTTATATAACCAACTGGATTCAGGTCCGAATTCCAACACGTGATTTTCCTGGACAGCTTTCAGGTTTTGCCAGCTCGGTTGGTCAAACATCGCTGCATCTTTGTCACTATTGACAAGAATCAGGTAATCTGCATCTAATTCCGCTAATTTTTCAGAAGAAACAGCTGACCAGTCGGATGTCGCTTCTTTTGATACTTCTTCGACTAAGCTTGGCACACCGAATTGCAGGTCGTCATAGACGATTCTTCCACTTGAGCGGTTCTGGCTTACGAGAAAGGCTGAATTGTTGGTCACCCAAAGGACTGCTGCTGTCTTTCCTTTGATTTTATCAGCTAGCTCCGTTCTTGTTTGCTTCACTGTCTCTTGATAATCCGAGATGATTTTGTCTGCTTGCGCTTTTTTGTCGAGTGCATTACCGACATCTTTCAACTGTTCTTCCCACGTAACGTCTGTCCCGTTTTTGACGACATAGGTGGGAGCAATCTTGCTATATTGTTCATATTTCCCGCCTTCGACTGCAGCTGTTGAGGAGATAAGTAGAAGATCAGGCTCAAAACTCAAGACTTTTTCATACGGCAAGTCATAAGAGATCGTTGGTACATTTTTTAAATCACCTTGCAGATAATCTTGGATCGAACCACTGCCCACCGTCCATTGTGCAACTGGCTTTTCTCCTAATGCAATCAGATAGTCTTCCAAGTAACTCCCGATGATTCGTTTCGGCTGATTAGGGATTACTACCTTATGGCCTAAAGTGTCTGTAACGGTATGTGTGCCTTGAGCCGCTTGATCTGCTGATTCGGCACTACTGTTTTTTTCTGTTGGAGAACATGCACTCAGCACACCTATCAGTAACACAGTACTCAAGATTGTGAATAGTTTTGGTTTTATTTTCATTTTTTCCTCCTACTATAATTGAGAATCTTTCTCATTTGCTATTATTCCTGATATTAGCGGTACTGTCAATCGATTTTTTATAGTCAGGCATGTGAACTAAGGCTTGACGTATTTGTGAAGTAACGTCATAATTGAGAATGGTTTTCAATGAGAGGATGGGTGAGATGACAAATTTAGAAGCGGTTGAGATCGCGACAGGCTATCAGAACAAACAAATCATTGATAAGCTTTCGGTCGAAATTCCAACAGGAAAAATCACTAGTCTCATAGGACCGAACGGTAGTGGCAAATCTACTTTGCTGAAAAGCTTTACCAGGATCCTTCCCATTAAAAAGGGAAAAATCATCGTGGATGGGTCAGATATCTCTACATATCGTCCAAAAGAATTAGCAAGAAAAGTCGCTTTGCTTGCCCAAAGCAGTGAACATCCTCTGGGAATGACCGTAGAAGAGGTGGTTTCCTATGGTAGATATCCTTATCAGCAGCCATTCAAAGGACTGGACGAACAGGATATGAAAGCAATCGATTGGGCGCTGGAGGCGACAGGACTTCTTTCATTCCGGACAAGGGAGATTGCTACGTTATCTGGCGGACAATCGCAACGTGTCTGGATTGCCATGGCATTAGCACAAGAAACAGATATTCTGATCCTTGATGAGCCTACGACATTTTTAGATCCAGCACATCAATTGGAAATCTTGCATCTTCTGGCTGACATCAATCGGATAAAACATACGACGATTTTAATGTCGATTCACGATATCAATCATGCTTCCCGCTTTTCCGATTATTTGATCGGATTAAAAGAGGGGGAACTGATTGTAAAAGGGACACCAGACGAAGTGATCACAAAAGAATGCATGAAACAATTATTCGAGATCGATGCACAGATCGTGACTCTGCCCGAAACAAACAAACCTGTTTTCTTGACTTATGATCTGTTGTCGAAACAGCGGGAGGTAAGAAGATGAGTGTACGAAAAAAGAGCAGTTTTCTTTTTCTGCTTGTAGTCATCGCTGTGGCGATTTTTTTTCTAGCTCTTTCTAATGGAGCGGTGTCAATCGCACATCGCGACTTCTGGTTAGCATTGTTTCGTTTTGATACAGCGAATCAGTCCCAGCAGATTATCCGAACGATCCGGCTTCCACGAGTGATCGGCGCTTTTCTTGTTGGCAGCTGTTTTGCTTTAAGTGGGGCATTGATGCAAGGTGTGACAAGGAATACGCTGGCTGACTCAGGGTTACTTGGGATCAATGCCGGTGCATCCTTGGCAATGGCTGTGAGTTTTGCATTCTGGCCAGACGCTTCTTCTTTTTCTGTTTTTCTTGTTTCTTTGGCGGGTTCTTTTCTTGTCACTTTGCTTGTTTTTGGATTTTTACAGTTTTCAAAAATGGGTATGGACCCGATGCAGCTGATTTTAGCAGGAGTGGCAGTCAGTTCATTTTTTACTGCGATCAGCCAAGCACTGACACAGTTGTTCAATTTACAGCAAGATCTAGCTTTTTGGTTTGTCGGTGGCGCAGCCAATATTACGTGGAAGCAGCTGACAGTCTTGTTCCCTGTATACGCAATCGCTGTTTTTTTTGCTTTTTTATTGGGAAAATCTATCTCATTAGTCAATTTGAGCGAATCCCATGCACTGGCTTTGGGTGGCCATCCGAGACGTACTCGATTGATTGCTTTCGGACTTGTAGCGATCCTTGCAGCTATAGCAGTCTCACTGGTTGGACCGGTTTCGTTTATCGGGTTGATGGTACCGCCAGTCATTCGCGGTGTCTTGGGAACGGATTACCGATATGTTTTGCCTGCGTCATTTTTAGGCGGCGGCTGTTTAGTCATGCTCGCCGATTTTCTTGCACGGATGCTCAATCCGCCTTTTGAGACGCCTTTTGGATTAGTGATTGCACTGATTGGCGTGCCCTTTTTGCTCTTGCAAGTAAGGAGGCAGCATCTATGAAAAAGAATCATTGGGTTCTATATACGCTATTATTTGTGTTATGCTTGACGATCGTTGGGAGTTTGATGATCGGTACGCCGTTCATTTATATTGATCAGTTGTCAGCTGTTTTCGCAGGAAAGGGAACGATGGCACAGCAGCTTGTCGTAGTGGAATTCCGGTTGCCTCGTCTGCTGATCAGTTTATTGGCAGGTGCATGTTTAGGGGTTTCAGGTTATCTTTTACAAGGGGTGACTAGAAACGAGCTAGCTGATTCCAGTATATTGGGGATCAATTCTGGTGCAGGATTATTTGTTATGCTGTATCTAGGCTTCTTTGCTAGTGATTCCTCTCCTGTCTTTTTACTGCTAGTTGCTTTTTTGGGCGGTTTGCTGGCGTCCTTACTGGTCTACCTGACAGCGTATAGACGCGGAAGTTTTTTGGGGATGAACCGTATCTTATTGTCAGGGATAGCGGTGAATGCAGGTTTTTCTGCATTGACTCTTTTATTGACTATTCGTTTGACGAAAGAAAATTATGGATTTGTCAATGCGTGGCTTGCGGGCTCGATCTGGGGAGCCAGCTGGCCTTACGTCTGGACATTGCTGCCATGGACAGTTGTTTTGTTCCCAATCGTCCTGATATATAGCCGAAGAATCGGCCTGTTGTCTTTTGGTCATGAGAGAGCTCAGAGTTTGGGTGTGGATGTGGTAAGAAGCCAGCGTCTGCTGCTAGTTTTAGCGGTTGCTCTTTCATGCGGAAGTGTGGCTGTAGCCGGGAGTTTGTCATTTATTGGGTTATTAGCGCCTCATGCGGCTAAAATGATCACACGAAGAGAAAATACCAGTACCTTTTTGTTCAGCAGTTTATTTGGCGCCTTATTCGTGAATACAGCAGATATCTTGGCTCGATTGATTCTTCCAAGCGGGGAAGTGCCAACAGGGATATTGATCGCCATAATGGGCGCACCTTATTTTCTCTATTTGTTGTTTGTCAAGCAAAAGCAGCATTGATTTCACTTGTTTTTTTAGAGTATATTAAGAAAGACCGATCGTTTGCTGATCGTGTCTTTTTTGTATCAGATAAGATTATCGAGAAGTTCGATTGCTATTTTTCGGATTTTCCGATACCATTCTATGAGAGAAGGAAGGTTGATTCTTTGGATCAGACAAAAGAGAAGCTTAGACGTTCCGGTATTCAGTTATTGAATCAACTGGCAAAAAACGAGGTTAAAAAGAACAGCGTATTTATAATAAGCTGTTTTCCAGCAAGTCATGGCAGCAGGCAAATGTGATCGGGATAACTTTGTCCAATGAATCGGAATTGGCTACGCAGCCAGTCATCGAACGTGCTTGGTCGGACCATAAAAAGATCGTTGTCCCCAAAACTTTGCCAAAACGTCAGATGGCATTTTATGAACTGAATGAACACACGGTTTTGAAACGTTCCAGCTTTGGCGTACTTGAACCAACCGATGCAAAACTGTATCTGCCAGAAGCTATTGATCTTTTGATTGTGCCTGGTGTGGTGTACAATCGTAGCGGCTATCGCATCGGCTTTGGAGGTGGCTACTATGATCGGTATCTGGAAAATTTCCATCAGTCGACTTGCAGTCTTGTATTTTGTGAACAGATAAATGATCAATGGCAACCGGAAAGCTTCGATCAGCAGATTCAACAATTATTTATCGACTAAAACAGTATAGTAGGAGGATTTCATGAACGATCAACAAATGAATTTTCGAGAATGGCTGAACAAACCGATTTGGACCTATATTTTCTTGGGCATCCAGACAGTTGTCTTTGCAGCGATGGAATTGTTTCCCAATTTGAATATTCCGGCTTCTGCGGGGATGTACGGCCCGTATCTGGTTTATATGAATGAATGGTGGCGGTTGATTACGCCGATCTTTATTCATTTTGGATTGATGCATTTTGTCATGAATTCATTGATTCTTTATTTTATGGGGATACAGCTTGAAGCTATTTATGGACACTGGCGGTTTTTCCTGATTTATCTGCTTAGCGGCATCATGGGGAATGTGGCCAGTTTCGCCTTCAATAACACAGGTATCTTATCAGGTGGGGCAAGTACGTCGCTTTTCGGTTTGTTCGGTGCGCTGTTTATTCTAGGATTTCATTATAAAAATGATCCTGCGCTTCAGCAGATGGTCCGTCACTTCTTGCTGTTTATTGCCATGACGTTTATTTTTGGTCTAATGGATACTTCCGTCGATGTCTGGGGACACGTAGGCGGGATCGTAGGCGGACTTGTTCTGGGGAATATTTTAGGATTGCCTCGGAGAAATGCCGATTATTCCGTTCACCAGCGGATACTTTCTACGTTAGTTTTTGTATTTCTTTTTATAATATGTGTTTTATTGGGTTTAAAAAAATACGGTTTACTTGTATAATGTGAAGGAAGTGCTTAGAGATGGAGAGCTTGTATGATGTACAGCAGCTGTTCAAAAAATTTGGCATCTTTATCTATGTGGGTGCACGCATCTATGACATTGAGTTGATGACGATCGAGCTACGGAATCTTTATGACAACCGTTTGATCGACCACGATACATACATGACTGCGTGGCGTATCTTAAAAAGAGAGCACCGAATTGAAGAAAGCCGAAAGAAAGGAAACTTGTAATGGACAAAAAGATTATTGGGATTGATTTAGGTGGTACAACAGCAAAATTTGCAATTTTGACACCAGAGGGAGAGATTCAACAAAAATGGAGTATCGATACCAATATTTTGGATGATGGCATGCACATCGTCCCTGAGATCATTGAATCAATCAACCATCGTATGAACTTATATAACATGAAAGCAGAAGACTTTATCGGAATCGGCATGGGGACACCTGGAAGTGTCGACAGCGAAGCCGGTACAGTTATCGGAGCTTACAATTTGAATTGGGCAGAAGTTCAATACGTCAAAAAACAAATCGAAGCTGGAACAGGCATCAAATTCGCTATCGATAACGATGCGAATGTAGCTGCGCTAGGCGAACGCTGGAAAGGCGCCGGTGAAAATGATCCGGATGTGGTCTTCGTTACTTTAGGAACTGGTGTTGGCGGCGGAATCGTTGCAGGTGGGAATCTGATCCACGGGGTTGCCGGAGCTGGTGGTGAAATTGGCCATATCACAGTTGATCCTGAAGGGTTTGAATGTACTTGCGGAAAACGCGGATGCTTGGAAACTGTATCAAGTGCTACAGGGGTTGTGCGTCTGGGCCGTTATTTGGCAGAAGAGTATGCAGGTGACTCGAAATTGAAAGCAATGCTTGACAATGGGGAAGAAGTGACAAGTAAGGATATTTTCGAAATGGCAGAAGAAGGCGACCAATTTGCGTTGATGGTTGTGGACCGTGTCTGCTTCTATCTTGGTCTTGCTTGCGGAAACTTAGGAAATACATTGAACCCTTCAAGCATCGTATTGGGCGGCGGTGTATCAGCAGCTGGAGAATTTTTACGCAGTCGTGTGGAAAACTATTTCCGTCAATTCACATTCCCTCAAGTAAGAGAATCAACAAAAATCAAATTAGCAGAACTTGGAAATGAAGCTGGAGTTATCGGTGCTGCTTCATTAGCCTTGAAATTTGCTTAATAAAGTGGAGGCATTACATGGTTTTGTGGGTGATTAACATCATTTTGCTTTTGATCGTTCTAGCGATCGTTTTCTGGGAAGTTTATTTGCGTGTTATGGCAAAACGGTCAGCAACGATGCTGACTGAAGAAGAGTTTCGTGAAGGGATGCGAAAAGCACAAGTCATCGATGTTCGAGAAAAAGATATTTTCGATGCTGGTCATATTCTAGGAGCAAGAAACATCCCTTATACTGTGCTGAAAGAATCGCTAGGATCGATTCGTAAAGACCAGCCTGTTTATATTTATGATCAAAAGAAAAGCTTGAGCATCCGTACAGCGAATAAATTGCGTAAAGCTGGTTATACAGATATCTATCTGCTAAAAGGCGGATATGATGGCTGGACAGGTAAAGTCAAAAGTAAAAAAGTCTAATCAGAGTGCAGAAGCTGTGACGAGCAGTATTTTGCGTCAAACAAATAGCTTTTAGAAGGGGATATGACAAGATTGTTGTCATATCCTCTTTTTTCGATAGATGCAACGTACCTACTTCTCCCTCAGAGATGAGCGGCGCTGTCACAACCTCTGATAAACGGTGTTCATGTAGCTGACCTTCGGCATTAGTTCAGAAAAATGCAAAATATGGAGAGCTATTTCCCATTTTTCTTCTCTAATGCTCAGGTCAAAGCGCTACTTTCACAACCTCATACACGGTGTTCAAAAGCTTGCATCTACGGCACTAAGTCCAAACAGACGAAAAACATGAAGAGCTGTTTTTGTCTGCTTGTTCTTACTGCTTGATGCAGGGCAGCTTTTTCACAACCTCTTGCTAGAATGATTTTTAATGTTTTTCGACCTTTTGTGCTATTATTTGCGTATAGGAAAAGAAAGAAGGGATACGATTGATTAAGTTGAAACGTGTCTATTTAGAACCAGAACCACAAGATGGATTTCGGATATTGGTCGATAGGATATGGCCGAGAGGGATAACGAAAGAACAAGCACATCTCGATCTGTGGCTGAAGGAAGCTGCACCAAGTCCAGCTTTGCGAAAAGAATTCGGGCATGTGCCGGATCGATTTGTTTTATTCGCCAAGAAGTATCAACAGGAACTTGCAGAAGAGGAAGAAAAGAAAGCGGCAGTCCGTCAATTGATCAGTCTATACAAAAAACACCCAGTTTTGACCTTTGTATATGGTGCAAGAAATGAAAAACAGAATCAGGCAGTCGTACTGAAATCCTACGTGGAACAGGAGGCTGAGAGATGAAAATAGGGATTATTGGGGCGGGGCCTCGTGGTTTGAGTGCCGCAGAACGAATTTTGCGCAATAATAAAAACAAACAAAAACTCCAGCTTTTTCTTTTTGATCCAGTTGGGCCAGGTGGACGTATCTGGCGCTTGGATCAGCCAAAAGAGCTTTTGATGAACTCGGTCTCTCAGCAAGTGACTCTTTTTACTGATGAAACCTTATCCAGTGGAGGGGTAGTAGCTCCAGGTCCGAATTTATACCAATGGAGCAAGGGGCCTGCAGCGGAATATATCGAACAAAAAGCAGGCAAAGAGAAACAGCTTTATCTAGACGAAATCAAACGATTGGAAAAGGATCAGCAATCGACTCGCTGTCTTTATAGCGTTTATCAACATTGGTTTTTTTCCCAACTCCAAAAAGAGTACGGGGAAAGCCTTTCACTAATTGATTCTTTAGTCGAAGCAGTCGATAAGACGGATGATGGCTTCCGCTTGAAGACAGTACAGAAAAGCTACACGATGGATCGGTTGATCTTAGCAAGTGGTCATTGGGAAAATGAAGCGACTGGCGAGGAACAAGCATTTTCAGAATATGCCAGAGAACATCAGCTTTTTTACCAGATGCCTGCCAATCCTGCTGATGTGGCACTTGACCAGATCCCAGCACAAGAACCGGTGATTCTTAGAGGTTTAGGATTGAGCTTCTTTGATTATGTAGGATTGTTTACAAGTGGCAGAGGGGGGCGTTTTGAAGAGCGTGAAGGAAAACTGGTCTATCATCCCTCAGGAAACGAACCTGTTATCTACAGTGGTTCAAGGCGCGGATTGCCCTACTATCCTCGAGGAAGGAATCAAAAACAGGGTGGCGCAATGGCATGGCCGAAATTGCTGACGAAAGAGAATCTAAAAAAATGGCATGAAGCTGGAAACCTGACAGGGGAATTGTTTTTTGAGTACCTGAAAAAAGACGTCGAATTGTTTTATTACAAAAAAATCATCGAAGAACACCAGTTACCGATTGATATACCAGTATTTGAAAAAGAATTTCTTGCTGAGTCGACCGTTTCATGCTTGGACCGTTATCCGGGATTAAAGCCTTATCGCTGGTCGTGGGAGAAACTTAGTTCACCTATCACTGATTCTAACCATGATTTTGCGGCAGCAAGCCGTCATTTTATTGAGGATCAGATCATGGAGGCGGAAAAAGGTAATTGTACAGGCGCACTGACTTCTGCTTTTGATGCGTTAAAGGATTGGCGCGATCCGATCCGGCAAGCGATGGCATGGGGGATCTTTTCGGTGCAGGAATATAAGGATATTTTATGGGGATGGTTCACACATCTGAATGCTTTTTTGACAATCGGACCTCCTGTTATCCGAACGAAAGAATTGGCAGCGCTGATCGATGCGGGGATTTTTCATCTGATCGAACCTCCATTGGCTATTCAAAAAGAATCTGGCAAATTCGTGATTCACTATGGGAACGAAGCGATAAAAAGCCGATTCCTGATTGAAGCACGGATCCCGAAGACGGATGTGTTGAAGACTGAAAATCCTGTCATCCGTGATTTAAGCAAAAACAGATTGATTCGTCCATTTAAGTTGAAAGACGAGACAGGTGAGTATGCCACAGGCGCGATCGAAGTCGAACGAGGGACAAATCGGGTCGTTTGTTCATCAGGAGAGATCCAAACTGATTTTTATTGTTTTGGCATCCCAGTCGAAGGTGTTGACTGGTTGACAGCAGCAGCAGCTAGACCTTATACAGATCCATGGAATTTGAGACAAGCGGATACGATCGCTCAATTGATCTTATCGGATGGATGAATACACATAAACCCAAAAGGCCAGAAGAATCTTCCGGCCTTTTGGGTTTATTATCCTTTTTTTAGAAAAAAAATTAGCGTGATACGCGTTTTCGCATCGCTTTTTTGCGGTTTTCTTCGATCATTGCTTCTTTTTCATCGATTGGATCGATCACAGTTTTTTTCACTGATGCAACTAAACCAGCAACAGCAGCAGCCGTTGCAAGGCTTCCTACTAGTATTCCAGATACAAATTTTTTCATAGAAACCACCTCATTTATTATTTGTTATTTCTATTATGGAGCAAAAGCGAGAAAAAGACCAGTTTTACGTTTTTTTGGAAACCTTTGCAATAAAGCCTTGAAAATGTTTACTAAATGTTTTATTATAAATTTACTAAATAAAATAAACCGTTTTTTCGGAGCCAACAAGCAAAAGATCTACTTGAGATCCTGCCGATCAAACGGGATATGAGAGAAGTAAAGGAGTGTTCATATGTCGATTTTAGTATTAGGAGGAGCAGGTTATATCGGTTCTCATGCAGTAGATCAACTTGTTCATAAAGGTTATGAGGTGGCAGTCGTTGATAATTTATTGACCGGACACAGACAAGCGGTTCATCCGCAAGCACATTTTTATGAAGGAGATATTCGTGATAAAGAATTCCTTCGTTCTGTTTTCGAAAAAGAAACGGTTGAAGGCGTCATCCATTTCGCCGCAAGCTCATTAGTAGGGGAATCAGTGGAGAAACCACTGAAATATTTTAATAACAATGTCTATGGGATGCAGATCCTATTGGAAGTCATGCAGGAATTCGATGTGAAGAAAATCGTCTTCTCATCTACAGCCGCTACTTATGGAGAGCCAAAAGAATCACCTATCACTGAAAGTACACCGACAAATCCGAAAAACCCATACGGCGAAAGCAAACTGATGATGGAAAAAATGATGAAATGGTGCGATCAGGCGTATGGCATGCGTTATGTGGCACTTCGCTACTTCAATGTAGCAGGGGCTAAAGCAGATGCATCGATCGGTGAAGATCATACATCGGAAACGCATCTGGTCCCAATCATCTTGCAAGTGGCACTAGGACAGCGAAAAGCATTAGCTGTCTATGGCGATGACTATGATACACCAGATGGCACATGTATCCGAGACTACGTACAGGTTGAAGATCTGATCGCCGCTCATATTTTAGCTTTGGAATATCTAAATGCAGGAAACGACAGTGATTTCTTTAACTTGGGCAGCAGCAAAGGATACTCTGTCAAAGAGATGCTGGAAGCAGCAAGAGAAGTAACTGGCAGAGATATCCCGGCAGAGATCGCACCAAGAAGAGCAGGGGACCCTAGCAGATTAGTGGCATCAAGCGAAAAAGCAAGAGAGATTCTTGGCTGGGAACCTGAATATACAGATATCAACGCAATTATCAAAACTGCCTGGGACTGGCATGTCAGCCATCCAAATGGGTATGAAGAATAGGGGAATAAGTATGTCAATCAGTCAAACAATTTGTGATTTTGCTACACTTGCGATCGAAGCAGGCGGATGGATGGAGATGGATCGTCTTTATTTGCAGAATCGTATACTGGGAATGATCGGTGAAGACGCGCTGGAACAGACGGAAGTGCGCCCAGTCAACGAATCGTCTGTCGTTTTACTGGATCGTCTTGTAGATGTCGCAAAGAAAAATGGTGTTCTTTCAGACCTCGCAGCAGAAAGGGAGATGTTTGAAGCACAGTTAATGGATCTTATGACCCCGCCACCTTCTGTAGTCAATGCATTTTTCGCCCAGCATTACGCAAAAAGCCCTGAAGAAGCAACCGATTATTTCTACAAATTGAGCAAGCAAAACGACTATATCAAAACACGCGCCATTGCGAAAAATATCAAATTCCCTGTGGCTTCTGAATATGGAGAGCTAGAAATCACTATCAATTTGTCAAAGCCTGAAAAAGATCCAAAACAGATTGCAGCTGAAAAAGACGCAGTCAAAGTAGATTACCCCACCTGTATGTTGTGCATGGAAAACGAAGGGTACAAAGGACGGCTGAATTATCCGGCACGAACCAATCATCGGATCATCCGTATGAACTTAGACGGTGAAAGCTGGGGATTCCAGTATTCTCCTTATGCCTATTATAACGAACATTCGATCATTCTCTCAGAACAGCATCGGCCAATGAAGATCACGAAAGAAACATTTGCGCGATTGCTTCGGATCACAGAAGTATTACCACATTATTTTGTGGGATCGAATGCCGACCTTCCGATTGTTGGCGGATCGATTCTTTCACATGATCATTATCAGGCAGGCCGTCATGAATTTCCGATGGCTAAAGCACCAATAGAAAAACTGATCAAACTATCTGATTATCCGCAAGTAATCGCTGGTCTTGTCAAATGGCCGATGTCTGTCATTCGGCTACAGTCGCCAGACAAAGAACTGCTGATCGAAGCAGCGGATACTGTATTGGAAAAGTGGAGACAGTATTCAGATGAATCAGTATCGATTCGGGCGTTTTCTACTGATGGCACGCCGCATCATACGATTACACCTATTGCAAGAAAGCGCGATGATTACTTCGAATTAGATTTGGTCTTGCGTGACAATAATGTTTCTGAAGAACATCCGGATGGTATTTTTCACCCCCATCGTGATATCCAGCATATCAAAAAAGAAAATATCGGTCTAATCGAAGTGATGGGACTTGCTGTCTTGCCACCTCGTCTAAAACCAGAACTAGCCGAAGTAGAATCGTATCTGCTAGGCAAAGAAAATGAGATGGCTGAGTATCATCGTGCATGGGCAGAGCAATTGAAAAAAGAGCATCCCGATTTGACAGAAGAAAACGTCACAGAAGTCGTCCAGCAAGCAGTCGGTCATGTATTTGCGCGAGTCTTAGAGGATGCCGGCGTATTCAAACGTGATGAAAAAGGGCAAGAAGCCTTTTTGCGATTTGCTGAAAACTTGTAGGGACAGGTGTTGAGAAGGAGGGAGAGACAAAGTTGGCAACTATTAAAGATATCGCACAGCTGGCAGGTGTTTCTCCTGCCACTGTCTCCAGAGTGCTTAATTATGATCCGGAGATTTCTGTAGGATTGAAAACCAAGCAGAAAATTTTCGAAGCGGCAGAGCAGCTGAACTATACGAAACATCGAAAAAGCGGGCATGCGAATAAACAAACATTGCGTTTGATCCAATGGTATGATGATACAGAAGAATTAGAAGATCTGTATTATCTAGCTATCCGCTTGGGGGTCGAAAAAAAAGCAGAAGAAGCAAATGTCATTTTATTGAAGGAAACGTGGGATTCGATCACCGAGACTCCAGCAGATGGAACGATCGCATTGGGGAAGTTTGATGAGAATCAGCTTCAAGAGCTAAAAGCTTCCCAAAATAATCTTCTATTAGTCGATTCAGATGGGACCGGCCAGGGGATCGATTCGCTGATCGTCGATTTTTATTCCAGTGTAGAAAAAGTGGTCGATTATTTTCTCAGCCATCATGCACAAAACATCGCGATGCTTGCAGGCAAAGAATTCACAAAGAAAGATCATCAGCAAGTAGCCGATCCGAGAGTGGCCGCTTTCAAGCAAGTGCTGTCAGATAAAAAATATACTGAAGGAGCGATCATCGAAGCTGATTTTACAATGGAATCAGGGTATCAGGCGGTGAAAGATTTTTTGCAGACAGCAAAAACAATACCCGATTCCCTATTTGCCGCAAATGATGCCTTAGCGATCGGAGCTTTAAAAGCAATTCAGGAAAAAGGGATGAATGTGCCTGAAGACATCTCTGTTATCGGATTCAATGATATCAGCGTAGCGAAATATGTGTCTCCGTCTCTTTCGACGATCAAAGTCTACACCGAATGGATGGGCGAGCTGGCAGTGGAGACGATTCTCCAATTGACAGAATCAAAAACGCCGGTTGCCAGAAAAATCATTATAGAGACAGAACTGGTCTTGCGTGATTCGACTCGCTGACAAGGAAAACGAGAATCAATGAAAAAAACTGTACCTATAGTGGCGCAGTTTTTTTACTTGCTTAAAAACACAAGCAAGAATGGATGGAAGGGTCAGGCGAAAATCGACATTTTCTCTTTCATCTTGTCTGGGTTACAGTTTTTTGCTCACCTGTTAAAGAAGTATGCTACAATAAAGGGACGAAAACAGTTAGAGCAGAAAGGAACAAATAAATGATTACTTTAGGAATAGATACAGCCAATCAAACGTTAGCTGTCGGTGTGATAAAGGATGGGCTCATCCTTGGACAAATCCAAACTAATAAGAAAAGAAACCATAGTGTGACACTGATGCCTGCAATCTATCAGCTGTTTACAGATATCCAGCTGACTCCAGAAGAGATCGATCGAATCGCTGTCTCGGATGGCCCTGGTTCTTATACAGGATTACGTATCGGTGTGACTACGGCTAAAACAATGGCTTACACATTGAAAAAAGAGTTGACGGGTGTTTCAAGCCTCAAAGCGATCGCTGCGAATTGCATCGGCATAAAGGGGTTGATCGTGCCTTTGTTTGACGCGCGCAGAAAAAATGTGTATGCAGGTGCATATCGCTGGCAGAACGATATGTTAGAAACAGTACTGGAAGATGTACATATTGCCTCAGAAGAGCTGTTTGATCAATTAAATAAACAAAATGAACCGATTTACTTTGTCGGCAGTGATTGTCAAAAATTTGTGCTGGAAATTAAAGAAGCTTTGCCGAATGCTCAAATCAATCCTGTTGCTTCTTGGGACATCCCGAGTGGAGTGGTTGTAGCGCAGCTTGGAGAAGAAGAACAGCCTGCTGATATCCAGCAATTTCTTCCACGTTATTTGAAACGAGTCGAAGCAGAAGAAAAATGGTTGGAGACACATACACCCGGAGCGGAAAGCTATGTTGAAAAAATTTAAAGCTTATGCGAGAAGTTTATTTCAAGAAAAAACAGAATATGCCGAAAAAAAGATCGAAGCGATCGGTGCGATATACTCGCTCCGAGAGTTAACGCCAGAAGACATCAAGGAATTACTGGATGTAGAACGGGAAGTCTATGCAGGCGAGCTACCGTGGACAAAAAGCGCCTTTTTGTCAGAGCTCAAATCTCCGTTCACCAATCTGTATCTAGGGATTTTTGAAGGCGAGAAGTTATTCGGTTTTGTTGGCGCCAGAGTTTTGGGGTTAGATTGCCATATCACGAATATCGCGGTGATCCCGTCTTATCAGCGAAAAAGCATCGGGACCCTTCTCATTGACGAAATCGAGAACTTTGCTATAATAAATCGCTGTGAGACTCTCTCGTTGGAAGTCCGAATGAGCAATCAGGATGCGCAGAGACTCTATCGAAAGCTGGGATTCCAATCCAGAAGAATAAAAAAAGGCTATTATTCAGAAAACAATGAGGATGCGCTGGATATGGTCAAAATTTTAGAAAACGAGTGAATACAGTTGATTTATCAAAAAAAAGATTTCAAACAAGAACAACTTGCACAAGAACTATGGACACTTAGTGAAGAAGCTTACAGCTATGGATCGCCATGGACGAAGGAGCAGTTTTTAGCAGATATCAAACAACCTCATACGGAATATCTTTTATTGTTCGAAGAAGGAACGATCCAGGGATTTATCGGTTATACGAGGATCATTGATGAAGTAGAGATCACCAATATCGCAGTTTCGACACGTGAACAGGGAAAAGGATATGCTCGTCACTTGCTTCGTTATTTACTGGATCAGGAAAAGGAAAAGGGCACATTCACTGTATTTCTGGAAGTCCGTCTATCGAATGAGGTAGCGAAACATCTGTACGAATCGGAGAAGTTCCGTGTATTAGGAAAACGTAAATCTTATTATCATGACCCGACGGAAGACGCTGTGATCATGTGTACAAAGTTAAAAATGGAGACGATGAAATGAATGAAGAATTGATTCTGGCAGTTGAATCAAGTTGTGATGAAACAAGTGTCGCGGTCGTCAAAAACGGGACAGAGATCCTCTCGAATATCGTGGCTTCACAAATCAACAGTCACAAACGATTTGGCGGGGTCGTACCTGAAGTGGCCAGTCGACACCATGTCGAACAAATCACCTTATGTATAGAAGATGCTCTAGCAGAAGCGAACGTGTCCGTCGACCAGTTGTCTGCCGTAGCTGTTACTTACGGACCTGGTCTTGTGGGTTCGCTACTGATCGGTATCTCAGCAGCAAAAGCATTTGCATGGGCAAACCACCTGCCGTTGATCCCAGTCAATCATATGGCAGGACACATTTATGCCGCACGGTTTGTCAAACCTTTCGAGTTTCCGCTAATCGCCTTGTTAGTCAGTGGGGGACATACGGAACTGGTTTACATGGCAGAAGACGGCTCCTATGAAATTATCGGTGAGACGAGAGATGATGCAGCTGGAGAAGCTTATGATAAAGTCGGACGTGTATTAGGTCTTAGTTATCCAAGCGGTAAAGAAATCGATCAATTAGCACACAAGGGAAAAGATGCTTATCATTTTCCGCGGGCAATGATTCATGAAGCGAATTACGATTTCAGTTTTAGTGGATTGAAAAGTGCTTTCATCAATCTGGTGCATAATGCACAACAGCGAGGTGAGGAATTGGACAGGAACGATTTAGCAGCCAGTTTCCAAGCCAGTGTCGTTGATGTACTAGTTGAAAAAACGCTTCGCGCATGTAAAGCTTATCCAGTGAAACAACTGGTAGTTGCAGGCGGCGTGGCAGCAAACCAAGGACTGCGAGAAGGGCTAAAAGAAGCATTGACAGCTGAATTGCCTGAAATCGAACTGATCATCCCACCGCTACGTCTGTGTGGAGACAATGCAGCGATGATTGGAGCAGCAGCACATGTAGAAATGCAAAAACAGCATTTTGCCGGGTATGAATTAAACGCTGATCCGAGCCTAATATTGGCTTGACCGCCGCTGAAAAATGCTGCATCGAAAAAAATGAAATAAAGGATTTACTATGCCGGAAGCAGGATGCTTCCGGTTTTTTGTAATCAGCCAGAAATAACTTTAGTTACTTTTAACTGATTTTTATTAACGTTTAATTTCAGAATCCTAAACGTAATGATTGTTATTTTAATTTTTTTTAATATACTTTTTTTGTTGTGAAAATGCGCTATAATAAAGTTGATATTGCTTTCGTACTAATTACTTATTTATAATCATTTTAAATAAAGATGTTATTATATAAATTGTGTTAGGCTGGCGTCTGTGATAATATTAAAAATGGAAAATAATTATTAAAAAGTGTGTTATTGTTGTTTTCCAAATAAATCACTGGAAAAGGGAAGTCCCTTTTTCAAATAATAAAAAAGGAGGTCCAATAAATGGGAAAACTTGTTAGTTATGTGGTTGTATTTTTTACTGTTTTTATGTTTGCGCTGCCAGTTGATGCAGTTGGGGCTATTTCTGACAACGAACAAAGAATATTGAATGAATTGAATGAACCCGTTCGGATCCAGGAAAAAGAATTCACTGTACCAACGAAAGATGTGACACAAGCTGAAAACTACTTGAAACAAAATGAGTTGACAAACGCTCAGGTGGAGATAGTAGTTTCGAATATCCAGTCGGTAAAGACACTTTTGACGTCTCTTACAGTCGATCTATCAGGTGTCAGTACACTGGATGATTTGATCAAAGCCTTGCCACGTGATGTTATCGTACAGATTCAACAGCATGTGACAGCTGCAGCTAATGCACTAGGCTTAGTGGTTCTAAGCTGGAATCAAGGAGATATCCAATTCGGTGTGCAAAATTCTGATGGAACAACTTCACCAGCCTTCAGTTCAAAACAAGCAGTGAAACAAACAGGTGCGAGCTTTGCTTCAAGTTTTATCGCAGTTGGAGCATTGTTATTCGTCGCAGCGGGTGCGTTCGTAATAAGTAAGAAAACAAAGCTTGCGTAAAAAACGCACACTTTTGAAAAGAATAGGAGCATTATTTTTTGCTCCTATCCTTTTTTTAACAGCCGGCTACTCTATCATGTACATCGTAGGGCAACCTGTCATCCATTTTGCGACCTCGTCTTTACAATTATTCTTACTATCTGACGTACCTGAATTTGATAAAAAACAACAAGTATTTACAGAAATAGAAGAAAAAGAAGTGAAAAAAGATGAGAATAACGAATTATCTTCTACCCAGATTGCCTACCCAAAAGGCGGTGAGCAATACGGCAAGATAATCATCGATTCGTTAAAAATAGATGTGCCTTTGTATTATGGAGACACCGACGAGATATTGCGCCAAGGCGCCGGTCAATACATGGGATCGGTCTATCCTGGAGAGAGAGGAACCACATTGATTGGCGGGCACAATATAGATGAGTTTGGACTACTGATTGGAAGCCAAGTGGGAGATGTCGTCAGCGTCAAAACATCTTATGCAAATTATCTTTACCAAGTAAAAAAAATCATTGTTCGTCGTTATGATGATCGAGAAATCAGTCAGTTGATCGACCAAAAACAAAAACCGACAGTAATGCTTTACACTTGTTATCCAGTCGATAGTCTAGGGATGACTGACGAACGACTTTTTGTCATTTGTGATCTGATTGATGGTCCGATGATTAATCCAAATAAATAGGGGGAAACTATGAGTACTCGGAAAGTTATGAGGAAAGCATCAAGGTGGATCCTCGCATTTATTTGTTCGCTCAGCTTATTTGCTTTACTGAGCCTTGGAGTGATAAAAACGACACTTTTTAATCAGGAATTTATGATTAGTACGGCAAATAGTGCAGATTACTCCAAAACAATTACAGAAGAAATCAATGAAACAATCGGTGATCTGGGAAGGGGGAGCAATGTTCCAGCAGAAGTGCTAGCTGAAACAGCTTCCCAGTCCCTAGTCAAAAGAAATATCGAACGTTATATCCAGAGTATCTACACTGAACTTCCGTTTACAGTTGAAGGAAATGCTCAGATCCAACAGACGATCCAGACGAACATTGAGACATACGCGAAAGAAAAAGGATACTCGATCACCAGTGAGACACAAGGCGCAATCGATCGCTTGAAACAATCGGCAGCAGATTCGTTCAGCCAATATATAGAGATTCCTTATATTTTAAATTATGGAAAAAAAGTTATGGGTTATTCTAAAACGCTGACATTGATTATGATTTTTACAGGAGCGGTTTTTTTCTTGTTGTTAGCAGCTATCGTTTCGTTGACTGGGCGTTTCTGGCATCGTGCAATACGTTATTTTGCGTATGTGTTTGGTGGTGCTGGTCTGATGCTTTTAGTACTTCCTCTTTTTGTCTACTTTTCACGGAAAATCGACCATTTAGGTATCCGTTCGAAATCATTATATGACTTTTTAACGACTTATCTGAACGAATTTGTTTTAACTTTTATCAAGTGGGGAATAACTGCTGTAGTTGTGGGCGTTGTTTTATGGCTGATCAGCGAATTAGTCCGAAAACGAAAATTCACGCGCAGAATCTAATCATAGAAAGTGGAGAAAAAATGGAAGAGACGATGAACTTAGGAGAAATTTTTGGGATTTTGAGAAAAAGATTATTGCTGATCCTTATTGTAACACTAGCAGGTCTGGCTCTAGCTTCTGGTGTAACTTTCTTTTTGATTACACCGAAATTCAGCTCATCAGCAGAATTGATTGTCCAATCGAAAAGTGATGGAGCCAATACGAACTTGCAGGCGGATGTCAACGCAAATGTCCTTTTGATCAATACATATAAAGATATGATCATGGGTGACGTAGTGTTGAATGATGTGCAGCAACAATTGGAAACAGATTTCCATCTCCAGTTGAATAAAAGCCAACTGAAAGGGATCGTCAGCGTAGAACAATCCCAAAACTCACAAATGTTCCAAATCAAAGCAACAACGAACAATCCTGATGAAGCAGCAGATATTGCTAATCTGACCGCTGCTGTTTTCAAGGAAAAAGCCACGGATGTTCTGGATGTGAACAAAGTGACGATCACCTCGGATGCCCAAAGCATTCCTGTACCTGTATCACCTAATAATAAATTGAATGCGGTAATCGGAGCTCTCTTGGGATTGGTCATCGGAATCGGACTGACTTTTTTGATCGAACTGCTAGACAAAACAGTAAAGGATGAACGATTTGCTATCGAAGAACTGGGATTGCCAATGATAGGAACGATCAATGAGATGAGCAGTAAAGAATTGGAAAAAGGACGATTGATCGAGACGGTACCGACTTTTATTGAGGAAGAAGATGCCCGTATCAGCAGACGTTCCAGAAATCGAATATAAGGAGATCAAGATGAAAAAGAAAAAAAGTACTATCATGCCTATTTCGCTAGTCACTGTAGCGGATCAAAATGCTGTGATTTCTGAGCAATATCGGACGATACGTTCCAATATCCAATTCAGTGCGGTGGATCATGAACTGAATACGGTCGTTGTCACTTCCTCGGGTCCTGGAGAAGGCAAGTCGACAACCGCTGCAAATCTAGCAGTTGTCTTTGCCAACAGTGGGAAAAAGGTCCTGCTTGTTGATGCAGATCTTCGAAAGCCGAGTGTTGCTTTGACGTTCCAGTTACCGAATGTGATGGGATTGAGTAATCTCTTAGGTAATAAGGATAAGGAAAGTCAAGTCAGTGAATATATAACAAAAAGCAATGTAGAAAATCTGTGGCTTATGACTAGTGGGCCTAAGCCGCCTAACCCATCCGAAATGTTGGCATCTAAGAGAATGGAAGAACTAACTGAACAATTAAAAGAAGTGTATGATTTGATCATATTTGACATGCCACCGGTAGCTACTGTGACGGATGCTCAAATCTTGGCTGCAAAAACCGATGGTACCTTATTAGTTATCAGAGAGCGGAAAACGAAAAAACAGGAACTAATGAAAGCAAAAGAGCTATTGAATATCGCAAAAGCGAACATCCTTGGTGTTGTTTACAATGGAGCTCAAAGCAATCATGAACTGAATTATTATTATTATCAGTAAAGGAGTGCGTCAACGTGATCGATTTGCATTGCCATATCCTACCTAGTCTAGATGATGGAGCACAAAACCTCAAAGAGTCCGTTGAAATGGCTGAAGAAGCTGTCCGACAAGGAATCACTCATATCTTATGTACACCGCATCATAACCAGCATTTTCAAAATCCAAAAGCTGAAGTCTTGGCAGCAGTGCCAAAACTTCAAAAAGTGTTGGACGAACGGAAGTTGCCACTGACGCTATTCGAAGGGCAAGAAGTACGCATTCATAGTCGGCTGATCGAAGAGATAGAACAAGAGAATATTCTCTTTGCAGATGTGGAAGATCGCTATCTGCTCGCAGAATTGCCATCAAATGAGATCCCTGCCTTTACGGAATCCCTTTTTTACGAACTTCGAAAAAAAGGAATCATCCCGATTATTGTTCATCCCGAACGAAATCGCGGATTTCAAGAAAATCCTAATCAACTGCTGCCATACTTGAATATGGGATGCTTGGCGCAGTTGACCGCTCCGAGCTTAGTAGGGATATATGGAAAAAAGATCCAAAAATTAAGTGAAGAGTTGATAACGCACCAACTTGTTCAAATGGTAGCTTCTGATGCCCATGCAAGGAAAAATCGAGACTTTCATATGAAAGAAGCATACAAAATAATCAGGAAGAAATACGGACAAGAAGTAATTGAACGAATGGATAAGACGTGCAGAAATGTGATCAATGGGGATGTGTGTAGAGCAGCCAGATATATGGCAATGCCATAAAATGGATAACTACATAAGTAATACGTAAAGTAAACAGAATTGATGGAAATTTATATATGTATATAAGAAAAAGGTTCTCTGTCCTCTTGTTTGATTGGAAAAGACAAAGAATCTTCAATGAACCAGTCAGACTAAAAATAAGATGAAAAACTTAATCGTTAGTGGAGATGGAGCAAATAAATGAAAATAAAAAAAATTCTATTTGTAGCAACAGTTGTCAAGACGCATATTAATACTTTTCATTTAAATAATATCAAAATTTTCAAGGACTTAGGTTATGAAGTCCATGTGGCAGCTAAAAATGATTTTGACCCGAAAAATTCCCTTGATATTCCTAATTGTGATGTGTATCACGATATTAACTTTCCTAGAAATCCTTTCTCTCCTAATCTAGTAAAAGCGTATATTGAGCTGAAAAAAGTGATTAAAAAAACTAATTTTGACATTATTCATTGTAATACACCAGTTGGGGGGCTATTGACGAGATTTGCGGCTGCAAAATTACGAAAAAAAGGAACAAAAATTCTCTATCAAGCGCATGGATTCCATTTTTTTAAAGGGGCTCCTATAAAAAACTGGCTCCTTTTTTATCCGATAGAAAAATATCTTTCTCGGTATACTGATTTTCTTCTTGTGATAAATAAAGAAGATTATGATAGGTGTAAAACTTTTCGCAGCAAACAAATCAGGCTTGTCAACGGTGTCGGGGTAGATATAGATAAGTTCCATTGTGCTACTGGTAATTTCAAAGAGCGATATTCTCTTCCGGAAGAATTGATAGTGCTTACGTCAATCGGTGAACTAAATAAAAATAAGAACCATATCGCTGTAATTGAGTCTTTAGGAAGAATCGTCAAAGAAATCAATTCACCCTTTCTCTACGTTATTTGTGGAGAAGGCAAACAAAGAAAAAAGTTAGAGCAACGAATAAAGGAATTATCATTGGAAAAAAATGTGTTGTTATTAGGTTATACGAAAGAAATCCCTTCAATTCTAAGTGATACAGATTTATTTCTCTTTCCATCTTATCGAGAAGGTCTCCCTGTCTCAGTAATGGAAGCGATGTGCGTAGGCACACCGATTGTTGCATCAAATATTCGAGGGAATCGAGATCTGATTACGAATAAACAAAATGGCGAATTGTTCGATGTCAGGAACACTGAGGAGTTGGATGAGATTTTGAAAAGATTTTTTTCTGGCAAATTGCCAGTAGAGACCTATTCGAAAAATGCTTATGAAAGTATCCAACATTTTAGTAAAGAACGTGTTGCTCATCAAATGAGCGAAGTATACGAAGTGTTAGCAAGTGGGAGTGAGATGTGATGCAAACAAGTCAATCATTGGTGATGGAGAATGAAATAGATGAAGTAAAAGGCAAGAGCTTAGACTATATAGTGTTTTGGCTTGGTTTCACATTAAATATTTCTCAAGTTTTTTTTGGCATCAATATAGCTGTAAGTGATTTTTTCATGGTTTTTCTATTTATTCACCTGCTTGTTTTACGAAAGATATATTTTACGAAAAATACATTGCTCTTTTTTATGTTGGTGATTGCTTTACGATTGATATCAACTATCTATTTAAGCGTATTTTTGAATATTTCCATGTCAGCAATGTCTATTTTGATTACGTTTCAAAAATTTGTGATGGGACTACTCTATTTTACGATAACTATTTCTGTTGCAAAGAAAAATCCGAATTTAAAACAGTTAGTGTTTAAAGGATTGAAATACGGTGCATTCATTTTAGGTGGTATCAGTTTAGTGCTTTTTGCTGTAGGACCTACAATTTTGCGTACGTTCATTCTTTTTGGAGATATGCGGTTGAAAGGTTTTATGAATGATCCCAATTATTTTGCTTATTTACAGATTTGTGGCTATTGTATTTGGGCAATGAAGCCATTTCGTGCAAAAGTAATAAATATGGTTGCTGGCGTAGTATTTGTAAGTAGTATTTTACTGTCAGCCTCTAAGACTGGTCTTATCGTGTTTTTGTTGCTCAATCTGCTTCTTTTAGGGAAAAAAATAATATCGGTAAAACTTCAACTGCGGCGACTTACAGTGGCTGTTCTATTTTTAGGAATAGGATTAAGTCTATTTTATTTGTTTTTCGACCAGGTGATTTATACAGTAGCGAGATTCACCCAGACTATTCCGCAACTTGCTCGTTTAAATGTTGTATTTAGTAATTTTAATGGGGCAATTAACGATGGCGGTTCTGGACGATTTCAAGCTTGGGAAACCGCTGAGGAATTGATTACAGGCACTCATTTTATGGGGATCGGTTTCATGGATTACTCAGCAGTTGCACGTTCGATTAGTGGAAGTCCGATCATTGCTCATAATACTTTTTTGCAATTAGCAGTAGAATGGGGTGTTCTTCCTTTAATTTTCGGTTTATTTTTTGTTTTAAAAGCAAGTATCAACAAATTACTTCAAAAAAATTGGCTGCTATTATTTCTTATAACCATTAATCTTGTTTTTTCGTTCAGTGTTTCTTTACAAAATTCCCGCTTGCTTTGGATAGTATTGGCAATGCTTTTTATAAAAGAGGACAGTGGTCGAATGACAGAAAAAATAACGATAAAGCAAACAGAATGAAAGGAGATGTGAAATGATCAGCGTAATTATACCAACTTATAATGCAGAAAAAACCATCGAAAGAGCTGTTGAATCAGTTCTAAAACAGAGCTGTCAGGATTTCGAGATTATTTTATATGATGATTGTTCCACCGATAATACGTGGGAAGTGTTGTCTCGTTTGAACAAAAAAGATTCAAGGATCAGAATTTTTCAAAATGAAAGAAACTCCAAAAGTGCCTTTACTAGAAATCAAGCGATTAATGAGGCATTAGGTAAATATATTATGCAACTAGACGATGATGATTACTGCCATGTGGAACGAATGAGTAAACAAGTGGAATTTTTAGATACTCACTCTTCGTATGATTTTGTAGGAAGCAATGCGGTATTATGGGATCAAGAGGGGATATATAGTGAACTGAAAGTTCCAGAAAAACCGCAAATTAATGATCTTTTAAAGACGAGCCCATTTATCAATCCATCTGTCATGTTTCGAAAAAAAGCATTAGACACTGTAGATGGTTATCGTGTATCGAAAGAAACTGTGAGGGGACAGGATTATGATTTATATCTAAGAATGTATGGGAAAGGAATGAAAGGGTACAATTTGCAAGAGAATCTGGTTTATTATTACCAAGACAAACACTACTACAGTAAGATTTCTTGGAAAAACCGAATTGGAGAATTCAAATTTAAATATAGAAATTTCCAGCATCTAGAGCTTTCGAGGATTCAATATATTTACACTTTCAAACCATTACTGGCAATCATGATTCCTAGAAAATTACTTTCTTTGAAACAAATAAAAAGGAGAAAACGATAAAATGAAAATCTCAGTATTCGGCCTTGGCTACGTCGGCTTGGCTAATGCATTGCTGCTTAGTCAACAGGATGAGGTAAAGGCATATGATATAGTAGAGGAAAAAATCGACATGCTACAACAAAGGCAATCTCCTATCGAGGATCAAGAGATACAGGATTTTTTAGGGCGTGACGATCTGTCGATTGGTTTCACGAAGGATTTCGCGGAAGCTGTGGAGTTTGGTGACTACTTGCTTATTGCGACACCAACTGATTATGATGAAAAGAAGAATTATTTCAATACGTCTTCTGTCGAAACAGTGATTGAACAAGCCTTGCGGATCAATCCTGAGGCAGTATTCATCATTAAATCCACAGTTCCAGTCAGTTACACATCGGAGCTGAAAGCAAAATTCCAAACAGAAAACATCGTTTTTTCTCCTGAATTTCTGCGTGAGGGAAAGGCGCTACTTGATAATCTGTACCCTTCGCGGATCGTTGTCGGTGAATGCACAAAACGGGGCAGAGAAATTGCCGATCTCTTTCATAAAAATGCGCTTGGACAGGACATCACTGTTCTTTTGACACACTCGACAGAAGCAGAAGCCATCAAATTATTTTCGAATACGTATCTTGCTCTTCGGGTCGCGTATTTCAATGAGCTTGATACTTATGCAGAGTCTCATGGTTTGAATAGCCGCCAGATCATCGAAGGAGTCGGTCTTGATCCGCGCATCGGGACACATTATAACAACCCGTCCTTTGGGTATGGAGGATATTGTCTACCAAAAGATACCAAGCAGCTTCGAGCAAATTATACAGATGTTCCTAGTGATCTGATCGGAGCAATCGTTGATGCAAATAAGACACGCAAGGACTTCGTTGCAGAACAGATTTTGACTAAAAAGCCCAAAATCGTTGGCATCTATCGTTTGACAATGAAAGCTGATTCGGACAATTTCCGATATTCCTCTATCCAAGGAGTGATGAAGCGAATCAAAGCTAAAGGGGTCTCAATGGTTATTTTCGAACCGACCCTAAAAGAAAAAGAATTCTTTGCTTCTCCTGTGATCCAAAACTTGGCTGAATTTAAGCAGATAAGCGACGTAATCCTTTCAAATCGATTCGATGAAGAATTGCAGGATGTAAAAGAGAAGGTTTATACGAGAGATATTTTTAGAAGGGATTGAAGGAAATCAAACATATTGCTCGAAATTTTATCTATCAATCTCTTTTTCAAGTAATGAAGATCGTGATCCCTATCATTACGATTCCGATTGTTTCGACTGCATTAGGTCCAGCAGGGATAGGGGTCTTTAATTATACAAATTCGATTGCACAATATTTTGTTTTAGTAGCAAGTCTAGGTGTTGCGATGTATGGAAATCGAGCAATCGCTCTAGCGTATAATCGGAAAGAAAATATTTCTATTTTATTCTGGGAAATCTTCTTTTTTAAAGCAACACTGACGATAGCGGTACTTTGTTGTTATCTTTTGGCGGTTAGTTTTTTTTCTGAACGTATTTATTTTTACATCCAAAGTTTGACAATCGTCGCGGTTTTATTTGATATCTCCTGGTTTTTTATGGGGATAGAAGATTTTAAGAAAACGAGCATGTCCAGTTTGCTTGTGCAAATAGCAACGTTTGTCGCAATTGTCTTTTTTGTCAAAGATCAATCTGATACTCTAGCGTATATATTTATCCAAACAATCGGGACTGTTTTTTCGCAAGTTCTTGTTTGGCTTTTTCTAAAACCTTATGTCTGTTTTGGAAGACCTCGCTTAAGTAAAAGCTGGGCACATTTCAAAGGTGCGTTTGAATTTTTTATTCCTCAAGTAGCAATCACGCTGTATACGAATTTGAATAAAACGCTGCTAGGATTATTTATCGGCAGTTCGGCAGTTGGATATTATACGAATTCCCTCACATTGAATACGGTATTTATTACAGTGATCACTACACTGGATATGGTCTTGCTTCCACACATGAGTGGTTTATTTGCAAAGAACAAGGTGGGAGCAATTGTGAATTTGATGACAAAAACGCTGCATCTACAGCTTTTTTTCAGTATACCGATCATGTTTGGCATGTGGACAGTGTACGATAAACTCGTACCTTGGTTTTTTGGTGACAAGTTTTTGTTTGTGAATCAAGTGATCCCATTTTTCTCTGTGCTGATTGTCATTATACCGTTGGGAATGTCTATTTCCCGACAATATTTGATACCAATAGGAAAAGTAAAAGAATATAACCGATCGGTGATGATTGGAGCGATGATCAATATTTTAAGTAACCTCCTGTTATTGCCGTTTCTTGGCTTTTTTGGCGTAGTGATTGCCAATTTACTAGCAGAATTTTTTGTTACTTTGGTCAGAGTAAGAGCGTTCGTGAAAGATACGGGATTTACATTCGATTATCAGCGTTTGATGATCTATGTGTCTTCAGCAGCTGTGATGATGATCGTAACCCGTTTGGCGACGAACAATTTATCGCCAAGTCTTCTCACAAACATGATTCAGGGAATACTTGCGGTATGTATTTATTTTGGACTGACTGCACTAGGTAAAGCCAATCCGCTAACTGATAGAATCAAAAGAAGTGAAGCAAAAAAGGAGAACCGACCGTGAATGACACTGTTGGTTCTCCTTTTTTATTATTCCCTCAACGCCGGCGTCACTGCGGCTTTACAGAATGTGAAGCGTTTTTTCTGATAGTCCAGCAATCCAGAGTCTTTGAGCTGTTTGATCACTTGGCCAGCAGTTTCTCTGGTAGTCCCGCTGTTCACGGCCAGTTCCTTCAATGTGATAGGATAGGGGATCTCCACGTGACCATCTTCTGTTGGGACCCCGAGTTCTTCTTTTAGAATAAAAAGATTTTGTTTGACTCGATCGAATGCACTAGAAGTCAAGCCGATCTGGATCCGAAGTTCATGCATTTCTACCACTTTAGATAATTTGTGGATCATGTAGATCAAATGATTCGGATTATTCTTTGCAAATTTTTCATAACAAGCAGCTGGCAGGTAAAAAGTTTCGATATCTGTCATTGCTTGGGCGGTATATGAATAAGTATCATCTTCAAAGATACCGGACATCGGGAATAGATTGTTGGCATTCACATAATCATAATAATAATAAGTAGCACTCTCATCGTAACGTTCTAAGCGAACTAGGCCCTTTGTCAAAATATATAGTCTTTGACGATCATCTCCTTCGTCGAATAGAATTTGTCCTTTTTTATATGAACGAAAAACAGTATGCTCTTTGATCATTTGGAATTCTTCATCTGTGAATTGTTCAAAATCAGGTTGATATCTAAGTTTTGAAAAATGGAAATCAATTTTACTGACTCGCACTTAAAAATCCACTCCTTACTTCTTTCTACTCTCTCATTACCTTTGTTCTTATCTTCTATTGTCACTTTTTTATAAGAATTTGTAAAGTTTTAACACATGGTCGAAAATTTAGTTTTTTCTTAATTAAATGAAAAAGCTAATGTTATTATGTGAAATTTATTCACAACAATTGAATATTTCTTTTGTCAAAATTATATTTTTGTATAAAAAACAATAAATATACATAAAGTAACCGCTGACAACCGCATAGATACTAAATAAAGAAAAATATTCAAAAAAATTTTTTTTATGAATAAATATTTTTTTGGAAGAGTATTCAAGGACGAAAAATGAATAATACTTCCTAAAATTTGGAAAAACGTTTAATTATTTAATTACCAGATATTAATGTGAATGATCTCTCGTTTTGAATGAGATAAAATTATGAAAGTGATTTCAAAACGGCTGTATTCTAAACATGTAATCAAAAAGAAGGAGGCAACACAACATGGATAAACCTATTCACGTTTTCTCTGAAATAGGGAAGTTAAAGACAGTTTTACTGAAACGGCCTGGACAAGAAGTAGAAAACTTAACGCCGGATATTATGGAACGTTTGTTATTCGATGACATTCCATATCTTCCAATTGCCCAAGAAGAGCATGATAATTTTGCCAAGACATTGCAAAATGAAGGTGTCGAAACGCTGTATCTTGAAAAATTAGCAGCTGAAGCAATTGATGCAGGTAATGTGAAAGAACAATTCCTGAACAAAATGCTAGATGAATCCCATATTGTATCACGTGCTGTGAGAGATGGTCTTCATGAGTTCCTTCTATCAATGGAAACACAAGAAATGGTAGATAAGATCATGGCAGGGGTACGTACGAAAGAAATCGAAGTCCGTTCAAACAGTTTGTATGACCTATCAGCAGATGATGATTATCCATTTTATATGGATCCTATGCCAAACCTTTATTTCACAAGAGACCCTTCCGCATCGATGGGTAATGGGATGACCGTGAATAAAATGACCTTCGAAGCACGCCGTCGCGAATCGATGTTTACAGAATACATTTTGAAACACCATCCACGATTTGCAAACAAAGGGGTAGAAGTTTGGTTAGACCGAGAAAATCCTGACCATATCGAGGGTGGAGACGAATTGATCTTAAGTGATAAAGTCGTCGCAGTTGGTATTTCTCAACGTACGAATGCCAAAGCAATAGAAAAATTAGCACGTCATTTATTCGAGAAAAATTCTGGCTTCGAAAAAGTACTGGCTATCAAGATTCCGAACAACCGTGCGATGATGCATTTGGATACAGTGTTCACTATGGTGGATTACGATAAGTTTACAATCCATCCAGCGATCCAAAGCAAAGAAGGAAAAATCGATGTCTTTACGATCGTGCCAGATGGAGATGACATCAAGATCACTCATTCAGACAACTTGCATGAAACAATGAAAGCTGCTCTGGGCTTAGATGATCTAGTGCTGATCCCGACCGGTAATGGTGATGCAATCGTTGCACCACGCGAACAATGGAATGACGGCTCGAACACATTAGCAATCGCGCCAGGCGTGGTAGTGACTTATAACCGTAACTATGTATCGAACGAATTGCTGCGAAGCTACGGTATCAAAGTACTGGAAATCAATTCAAGTGAATTGTCACGCGGCCGTGGCGGTCCACGTTGCATGAGCCAACCATTAGTACGTGAAGACTTGAAATAGTTTGTTTCTCGGTGGTGGTCTTACTGTCAGCTGCCATCGGGTTTCCTCTTTAATCTTAAATAAAAAAAACAATCTAAAGGAGAATGTTTAATATGAAAGAATCAGTATTCCAAGGAAGAAGTTTATTAGCAGAGAAAGATTTCACAAAAGAAGAATTACAATACCTGATCGACTTTTCCGAACATTTGAAAGACTTGAAAAAACGTGGGATCCCTCATCACTACTTGGAAGGCAAAAACATTGCATTGCTGTTTGAAAAAACATCTACACGTACACGTTCAGCCTTTACAACAGCAGCAATCGATCTAGGTGCACACCCTGAATATCTAGGCGCTAACGATATACAATTAGGTAAAAAAGAATCAACTGAAGATACTGCAAAAGTATTAGGTCGCATGTTCGACGGAATCGAATTCCGCGGATTCAGCCAAAAAATGGTCGAAGAATTAGCAGAATTCTCAGGTGTTCCAGTATGGAATGGTCTGACTGACGAATGGCATCCAACACAAATGATCGCTGACTTCTTGACTATCCAAGAAAACTTTGGAAAAGTTGAAGGAATCACTGTTGCTTACTGTGGAGACGGCCGTAACAACATGGCAAACTCTCTATTAGTCACAGGTGCCATCTTGGGTGCAAACATGCGTATCGTTGCACCAAAAGAATTACAACCTGAAGAAGAAATCGTTCAAATGGCGGAAGAATTTGCTGCAAAATCTGGTGCGCAATTAATGATCACAGACGATGTTGACAAAGGGGTAGACGGAGCAGATGTCCTTTACTCAGATGTTTGGGTATCAATGGGTGAAGAAGACAAATTCGAAGAACGTATCAAATTGTTGAAACCTTACCAAATCAACATGGAAATGGTCGAAAAAACGCATAACACAGATCGTTTGATTTTCTTGCACTGCCTACCAGCATTCCATGATACGAATACTGTTTACGGCGAACAAATGAAAGAACGCTTCGGCATCACTGAAATGGAAGTAACGGATGAAGTGTTCCGCAGCAAATATGCACGTCAATTCGATCAAGCAGAAAACCGTATGCATTCAATCAAAGCAATCATGGCGGCTACTTTAGGTAACTTGTTCATCCCTAGAGTTTAAGTCTAAAACTAACCACATTCATCTCACGTACAAAACGAGTCAGTCAGAAGGGACATTCACACACCGCTGGCTCGTTTTGTCATTGATAGAATTCGGAAAATCTCTGAAGAAAGGACGAACGACATGGCAAAACGAAAAGTAGTTGTCGCATTAGGCGGCAATGCAATCTTATCTACAGATGCAAGTGCAAAGGCACAGCAAGAAGCATTGATGGAGACAGCGAAATATTTAGTGAAATTCATCGAACAAGGAGATGAACTGATCATCTCCCACGGGAATGGACCGCAAGTCGGCAACTTGCTGATCCAGCAGCAGGCAGCTGATTCAGAAAAGACACCAGCAATGCCGCTAGATACCTGTGTAGCGATGACAGAAGGTTCGATCGGCTACTGGCTGCAAAACGCTATGGGCGAAGTCTTGAAAGAAAAAGGGATCGACAAAGACGTCGTTTCTTTAGTAACACAAGTGATCGTGGATGAGAATGATCCTTCATTCAAAAATCCAAGCAAACCTGTTGGGCCATTTTACACAGAAGAGGAAGCAAAAGAACAAATGGCAGCTGACTCGAATGTGACCTTCAAAGAAGATGCTGGACGAGGCTGGCGTAAAGTCGTTGCTTCGCCAAAACCGATTTCGATCAAAGAAGCAAGAGTGATCGAAACATTGGTGGATCAAGGCGTGATCACCGTTTCAGTCGGAGGCGGAGGTATCCCTGTCGTTGAAACCGCTACAGGTCTAGAAGGAAAAGAAGCCGTGATCGATAAAGATTTTGCTTCTGAAAAATTAGCAGAAATCATCGACGCAGATCTCCTGATCGTCTTAACAGGTGTCGATAATGTCTATGTGAACTATCAAAAACCAGATCAAAAGAAATTGGAAACAGTCACTGTTTCTGAAATGAAACAGTATATCGACGAAAACCAATTTGCCCCAGGAAGCATGCTGCCGAAAGTCGAAGCAGCGATTGCATTCGTTGAAGCAAAACCAAAAGCTAAGGCAATCATCACTTCTTTAGAGAACATCGAGAATCTTTTAGCATCTGAAGAAGGAACGATTATCGTAGCTGATTAATCTGTTAAGTCTTTCGTGTTCGCGAAATGATTTATAAAGGCGTCCAGGTGGAGTTTATTCTCCTTTAGACCATCTGGACGGTTTTTTTGTAAGAACACCTAGCCAGCCGCTTTTTTTTCTGTTATAATTCAAGAAAGTTTAATATGCTTATGATTTGTTGAACAAGAGAGTACTTGTATCCTTCTTGTCGAAGCGAGTTCGGAAATGGTGGAAGCCGGATGAAGAAGATGCAACGAAGCGCACTTGGAGAATTCTGCACGAAGCAGACGGTCATCTACCGTTATCAGATGGAGCAGGTCCTTTTCATAAGGACAATCGGAGTGGTACCGCGGGTTATCTCGTCTCTAGTGATTATGTATGATTACGTAATCGCTAGAGATTTTTTTGTTTTCAGCAATCATAAAAGGATACTTTAGGAGGAATTAGGATGAATAACAAGGATTTTGTCGCAAAAGCTGTATATGACGTCGTCAAAGATGATTTGACACTTGAACAAGTAGAGCAATTATTGGAAAATCCAAAATCTGCTGACCATGGAGATGTTGCATTCCCTGCATTCTCATTAGCAAAGATCTATCGGAAAGCACCACAGCAGATTGCCGCTGATTTAGCAGAAAAAATGGATTCGGCCAATTTTGAAAAAATCGAAGTAGTAGGACCATACTTGAACTTTTTCATGAACAAAGAAGTGATCAGCAAGAATGTTTTGCGTACCGTCGTAAAAGAAAAAGAACATTACGGTGATAGCACGATCGGTGAACAAGGAGCTGTGCCGATCGACATGTCTTCTCCTAATATCGCAAAACCGATCTCAATGGGTCACTTGCGTTCAACTGTTATTGGTAATTCAATCGGGTTTATCATGGAAAAAATCGGCTATCAGCCAATCCGCATCAATCATTTAGGTGACTGGGGAACACAATTCGGTAAACTGATCGTGGCTTACAAAAAATGGGGATCAGAAGAAGCAGTGAAAGCTCAGCCGATCAATGAACTTCTACGTCTGTACGTCCAATTCCATGAAGTAGCAGAAACTGAACCTGAATTGAATGAAGAAGCACGTGCCTGGTTCAAACGTCTGGAAGAAGGCGACGAAGAAGCAATCCAATTATGGCAGTGGTTCCGCGACGAATCAATGAAGGAATTCAATAAAATCTATGATCTTTTAGAAGTACGCTTCGATTCATTGAACGGGGAAGCTTTTTATAACGACAAGATGGATGAGATCGTTCAACTTTTAGAAGAAAAACATTTGTTGAATGAAGACAAAGGGGCAGAGATCGTGGATCTTTCTGCTTATGATCTGAATCCTGCTTTGATCAAGAAATCAGATGGAGCAACGCTTTATATCACTCGTGACTTGGCTGCTGCGCTATACCGCAAACGTACCTATGATTTCAAACAGTCTTTATATGTTGTCGGTAATGAACAAAGCTATCATTTCAAACAATTAAAAGCAGTATTGAAGGAAATGGGCTTTGACTGGTCAGATGACATGCACCATATCCCATTTGGTTTGATCACGCAAGGCGGTAAGAAATTATCGACACGTAAAGGGAAGATCGTTTTACTGGAAGAAGTATTGAATGAAGCGATCCAATCAGCGAAAGAACAAATCAGTGAGAAGAACCCAGATTTGGAAAACAAAGATATCGTAGCGAAACAAGTAGGAGTCGGCGCAGTTATTTTCCATGATTTGAAAAATGACCGTCTGAATACTTTTGACTTCAATCTGGAAGAAGTCGTGCGTTTTGAAGGAGAGACTGGTCCATACGTCCAATATACACATGCACGTGCAGTCAGCTTGCTGGAAAAAGCAGGATTCGTTCCTTCAGAAAACGAAGAGTATGCATTGAATGATGAAATCAGCTGGGAAGTTGTCAAACTGATCCAGAGATACCCTGAAACAGTTTTACAAGCAGGAGAAAAATATGAGCCTTCAGTCATCGCTAAACACGCGATCAAATTAGCTCAAGCATTCAACAAATATTACGCACACACAAAAATCCTTGCAGAAGATGAACAAAAAGACGCGCGTCTAGCATTGGTCTATGCAGTATCCGTATTGTTGAAAGAAGATCTGCGACTGCTGGGATTGCATGCGCCAGATAAAATGTAGGAAAGAGGTTGTGACAGTGCTATTCAGCTTTAAGAGCTAAGTAGGTATGTCGCATACTCAATTCACTGATGTTTTTGCCCATCTAATGTGGTAAGTAAGAGTAATATAAAATCAGTTCTTCACATAATCCATATAAGAGCAGCGAAGAACAGTCATCAAGTGGCTGTTCTTCGCTGCTCTTTATGGTTCGATCCGCAGAAAAATGACTGTTTTACTGATTCGCCTCTAGTATGAAATCTGCTAATTCTTCAAGGTTGTTCACACAAAGATCAGCGCCGGCGTCGTGAAACTCACGAGAAACAAAAGAACGGAGCCGATTCAATTCTTCGGTATCTAAAGCTTTATATTCTTCATAGGAAAGTCCCATGGCAGAACTTCCGTCAATGACTCCGACCGTGAATAGTCCTGCATTTTTTCCTTCTTTTATGTCTGCTGCCGTATCGCCGACCTTGATCACTTCTTTCACGGAACGGCTTTGGAAAAATTGCATATTCTTGAAAATCATATAGGGATAAGGTCTTCCCAAACCCTCTGTCTCATCTGGCGTAACGAGAAAATCAGGCGTATAGCCGAAAGATTCAGCTGTTTTGGCCACGATATCCATCATCTCACGCGTATATCCAGTAGTCGTGCCGATCGACAAGCCCTCAGATTTTAATCGATCGATCGCTGGCAAGGTATCAGGTTTTAAAGAAGCGTAGTTTGCTAAATCCTCAAATAAAAATCGTTCGAATTGAGTATATAATTCATTCGCGTCTTTTTCCTGTGGCAGTTCGTGATAAAGTTTCAACCATTGTTTCTGGACGGAGGGGAGGGCGAACAGCTGATGGATATGATCCAATTTCAGTTTGCCCATGGGTTCGCGGATCTCTTTGTCCGTCAGCTGGATATTTTTTTCGAGAAATGCGTTTTTGAACGCATGGACAGGAGCCATACAGCCAAAGTCAACTGTTGTACCTGCCCAATCTAAAATCACTGTTTTAATCATGTGTGCTCCTCCGATAATTTTTGATGACAGCTGTTAATTCTAAGATATCTTCTGGATAGATATCTCCGATGTTGCCAATACGAAAACAATCATGATGGTTGATTTTTCCAGGATAAATGACGAATCCATGCTGTTTTAAATAATGATAAAAATGATTGAAATCAAATGTCGGATCATCCGGATACATAAAAGAAGTGATGAAGGGTCCTTGATTTTCCTTGATGAATGGCTCATAGCCAATAGTTGCCATTTCTTCTCGAAGAAGCCGATTATTTACTGCATAACGTATATTTCTCGCTTGGATACCGCCTTCTTCCTCCAGCTCCTTCAATGCCTGCTGGAAGGCAAGAACAGTGTGGGTAGGAGAAGTGAAGCGCCATTTTCCGCCTTGGTCTTCCATGACTTTGTACTGTTCATACAAATCAAGAGAAAGTGTCTTGCTGGAGCCATTTCTTTCTTCTAGCTCTTTTCGTTTCGCAATCACGAAGGAGAAGCCAGGAACACCTTGGATGCACTTGTTTGAACTGGAAATCAGAAAATCGATGTCTAAACCGACAAAATCGATATCGATACCGCCGAAACTGGACATCGCATCAACGATGAACAGCAGATCGTGTTGCTTGGCAAAAGCGCCGATTCCTGACAGATCATTCAATATTCCAGAGGTTGTTTCGCTGTGGACCATAGCGATTGCGCTAATTGAAGGATGATCAGCCACGATTCTCTCAACCTCTTTCGCATCAGGTATCTGATTCTCTGCAGTCGCATAAATCGTCGTTTCAACCTCGTATCGTTCACACATATCAGCCATTCGTTGTCCATAAGCCCCATTGACACATAAGAGCAGATGGTCATCTGGTCTCAACATGGAACTCAAAACAGACTCTACACCAAAAGATCCGCTTCCTTGCATTAAAACGGCTGTGTATTCCTTTGCTGATACATGTGCAAGATTTAGTAATTTGGTACGGATCTCTTGAGTGATTTGTTTGTAATCATTGTCCCATGTGCAATGATCGATCAGCATAGCCTCTTTGACCGTAGAAGAAGTAGTTAATGGACCAGGTGTCAGTAATTTGTACATTTTTCGCCCTCTCTATTTCTATTTTTTGTTAAACTGCTTACAGGTTTAGCGAAAGAAGTGGCCGGTTCAGCCTCATGACCACCTCTATCTCATTAATATATAGAAAGATTATTGATTTTGAATCAAAGTTATGAAAAGTTTAAATAAAAACTGATGTCTTTTTGTAAAGAGTGTAAAGGTTTGTTAATGAGGGGAAAGAAGGAAAATAAAAAAACAAGCATCTCGAATACAGAGATGCTTGTTCCAATTAAAAAATGGAAGACTGCGTCGGGTGGTGCAAAAAGGCTTCGACGAGCTGGGCTTCTTCTTCATTCTGCGAAATCACAACGACGGTGTCGAATCCAGCGATCGTACTAACGATAGGAGGCGGGTTGATTTCGTCTAGAACAGAGGCGAACAGATGGGCATTGTCTGGAAGAGTGTTCACGATTGTCAAGAAGTGGACACGCTCGACTTTGACGACGATATCTTCGATCATATGGATCAGCCGTTGTTCTTCTTCATTTTTTTCCTCTGAGTTATCTTGTCCGCGAAAAAGAACAAAACGATTGAGTCCATCCTCATCAGGCGCTTTGACGATCTTCAAGTCGCGGATATCTCGCGAGATCGTCGCTTGAGTGGCAGTGACACCGTATTCATTCAACCTAGTCAGCAGTTCTTCTTGCGTTCGGATCGGTGAAGTCTCGATCACTTGTTTAATCAGTAAATGTCGCTCAGCTTTACGCATTTTCTTTCTCCTTTACGAAAGATTTCACATGTATCATAACAAAAAAAATGAGAAATGCCCAACATTAATTCGCTTTTTATAAACAACAGCAGGAAAAGCAAAAAGAAGAAAAGAGTTTTCCTTGAATTATTGTAGGGTTTCGGGTAAAATATTGAATGTTGGGCAGAAAAAACTTTTGCTATTGCGATACAGGTGATTTATCTGTATAATAGCTGAGGGTGCTTTGTGCATCAGCAAATCCACATTCTTGTCGGATTGTCAGTAGGTGCTTGAGAAAGTTTGCTGGCGAGCTCGAGGACAAGAAGAGGGAAAATAAAAACCAAATCGGAGGAAACAAAAATGGCAGTAATTTCTATGAAACAATTACTAGAAGCCGGCGTACACTTTGGTCACCAAACACGTCGCTGGAACCCAAAAATGAAGAAATATATCTTCACAGAAAGAAACGGTATCTACATCATTGACTTGCAAAAAACAGTGAAATTAGTCGATGCAGCATATGACTACATGAAGAGCGTTGCAGAAGAAGGCGGCGTTGCTTTGTTCGTAGGTACAAAAAAACAAGCACAAGAAGCAATCAAAGAAGAAGCAACACGCGCAGGACAATATTTCGTTAACCATCGCTGGTTAGGTGGAACATTGACAAACTGGGATACAATCCAAAAACGTATCAGCCGTTTGAAACAAATCAATGCAATGGAAGAAGACGGAACATTTGAAGTACTTCCTAAAAAAGAAGTTGCTGGTTTGAACAAAGAACGCGAACGTCTTGAAAAATTCTTAGGCGGTATCGCTGATATGCCAAGAATCCCAGATGTAATGTACATCGTAGACCCTCGTAAAGAACGTATCGCTGTTCAAGAAGCGCATAAATTGAATATCCCAATCGTAGCTATGGTTGATACAAACTGCGATCCAGATGAAATCGACGTAGTGATCCCTTCAAATGACGATGCTATCCGCGCCGTTAAATTGATCACTTCAAAAATGGCTGATGCATTTATCGAAGGCAACCAAGGGGAAGACCAAGTGGTTGAAGAAGATTTTGCAGCAGAAAACAACGCAACATCAATCGAAGAAATCGTAGATGTTGTTGAAGGCGACAACTCTTCAGCAGAATAATTTTAGAATGATGGAGCTGTTTCAAAGGCTAGGCGACAAGCCTCACTCTCCTTTGAAACAGCTTTTTTTAAAAAGAAAACACAGGAGGAAACAAACATGGCAGACGTTACAGCTAAAATGGTAAAAGAACTACGCGAAATGACTGGCGTAGGAATGATGGATGCGAAAAAAGCATTGGTAGAAGTAGAAGGCGACATGGAAAAAGCAGTTGATCTTTTACGTGAAAAAGGAATGGCGAAAGCAGCGAAGAAAAACGATCGTATCGCTGCTGAAGGTCTAGCTTCAGTCGCAGTGAAAGGCAACACTGCAGCAATCGTTGAAGTAAACTCAGAAACTGACTTCGTTTCTAAAAACGAAATGTTCCAAGACTTAGTCAAAGAAATCGCAGAACTTGTTGCTGAAAACAAACCAGCTGACATGGAAGCTGCTATGAAAATCAAAACAGAAAAAGGAACAATCGAATCTGATCTGATCGAAGCGACACAAGTCATCGGAGAAAAAATCAGCTTCCGTCGTTTTGAAGTAGTCGAAAAAGACGAAAATGCTGCATTTGGCGGATACCTACACATGGGCGGACGCATTGCTGTATTGACTGTTTTGGACGGCACAACTGACGAAACTGTAGCAAGAGACGTAGCAATGCACGTAGCAGCTATCAACCCTCGTTACGTCAATGAATCACAAATTCCAGAAGCTGAATTGGAACATGAAAAAACTGTTCTTACAGAACAAGCATTGAACGAAGGAAAACCAGCGAATATCGTTGAAAAAATGGTAGAAGGACGCCTGAAAAAATTCAAAGCAGAAATCGCTTTGGTTGACCAACCATTCGTTAAAGATCCTGATATGACTGTTGAAAAATATGTTGCTTCAAAAGGCGCAACTGTTAAAACATTCGTACGTTTCGAAGTTGGCGAAGGAATCGAAAAACGCGAAGATAACTTTGTAGAAGAAGTTATGAGCCAAGTGAAAAAATAATTCTGTTGAATAACAGACGGGAACGCACGGTTTGTGCGCTCCCTTTTTTTAAGCAAATCATGAAATTGCTAGACTTTTAGTGGCTAAATTATCTGTATATGGTAAAATGGCAATAGAAAATATTGGAGGAATGAACATGGTCACACCGAAATATCAGCGTGTAGTCTTAAAATTAAGTGGAGAAGCTTTGGCTGGAGATGAGGGGTTTGGGATCAAACCGCCAGTTATCAAAGAAATCATCCAAGAAATCAAAGAAGTCCACGAACTAGGCGTTGAGATGGCGATCGTTGTAGGCGGAGGAAACATTTGGCGCGGACAGATCGGTGCACAGATGGGCATGGAACGCGCACAAGCCGATTATATGGGAATGCTGGCTACAGTAATGAATGCTTTAGCTTTACAAGATACGTTGGAAAACGTTGGTGTACCAACACGTGTACAGACTTCGATCGAAATGCGGCAAATCGCAGAACCTTACATCCGCCGCAAAGCAGAACGGCATTTAGAAAAAGGACGCATCGTGATTTTTGCTGGAGGAACCGGAAACCCATACTTCTCAACGGATACAACTGCTGCATTGCGTGCAGCGGAAATCGGTGCAGACGTGATTCTGATGGCTAAGAACAATGTAGACGGCGTTTATTCTGCTGATCCAAAAGTAGACGCAAATGCAGTGAAATTTGAAGAACTGACTCATTTGGAAGTGATTTCCAAAGGATTGCAAGTAATGGATTCAACTGCAAGCTCATTGAGTATGGACAATGATATCCCGTTGCTTGTTTTCAATTTGAATGAACATGGAAATATCCGACGTGCCATCTTAGGTGAAAACATCGGAACAACTGTTAGGGGGAAATAAAAAATGGCAGACGCAATTATGACAGAAGCAAAAGAAAAAATGCATAAAGCAGCACAAAATCTACAAAGAGAACTTGGACAGATCCGCGCAGGACGTGCGAATGCAAGTCTATTAGACCGCATCACAGTAAATTATTACGGTGCACCTACGCCATTGAATCAAATGGCTTCCATCCAAATCCCAGAAGCAAGAGTACTGATGATCACACCATTTGATAAAAGTATTCTTCAAGATGTTGAAAAAGCGATTATGGCAAGCGACATCGGAATCAGCCCAACCAACGACGGAAACGTGATCCGTTTGGTTATTCCTCAATTGACAGAAGAACGTCGTAAGGAACTGGCTAAAGATGTGAAAAAAGAAGCAGAAAATGCGAAAGTCGCTATCCGTAATATCCGTCGTGAAGCAATCGACGAATATAAAAAACAACAAAAAAATGGAGAAATCACAGAAGATGATCTGCGTGGCTTGGAAAAAGATGTCCAAACATTGACAGACAACAGTATCAAGGAAGTAGACAAGATCGCAAGCGATAAAGAAAAAGAATTATTAGAAGTTTAGCACATACTAGATTCTACAAGCAGAGGGAACATTCAGGTGTTTCCTCTGCTTTTTTCGATTGGCTGAGTCATGATTCCAGCTGCTTTTGCCCTTGATGGTCAGCTAAACATTAAAAAAAGAAAAAAATCTGCTGAATTTAGTAAAAAAAAACTGCAGAACGTAGGAAATCACGTAAGTTATTGCTATAATATTTAAGATAGTGGGAATTTTTTAGTATAGGAGGAAAAAGAATGTTACGTTTTTTTCCGCAAAAAAACAAATATATTCAAGAAAAAAGCGAATTTCAATTTGATGTAAATGGTGCTATTCCTCAACATATCGCCATCATCATGGATGGAAATGGACGTTGGGCTCAAAATCGGCGTTTACCGCGTGTGGCGGGACATAAAGAGGGAATGGAGACCGTTAAAACCGTAACGAAAAAGGCTTCGAAACTAGGTGTGAAAGTACTGACGCTGTATGCTTTTTCTACCGAAAACTGGAAACGTCCAAAAGACGAGGTCAGTTTCTTGATGCAGCTTCCTGTGGATTTTTTTGATACCTTCGTTCCTGAGCTGATCAAAGAAAACGTCAAAGTCCATGTGATGGGGTATGAGGATGTACTGCCTGAACATACACAAGATGCCGTGAGACGTGCCATCGAACAGACAAAAGACAATACTGGGATGGTACTGAATTTTGCCTTGAACTATGGAAGCAGAGCAGAGATCCTGACTGCCGTCCAACAAATAGCGGCAAAAGCTGCTGACAAAGAAATCGATGCGGCCCAGATCGACGAAGCAATGATTGCAGAGCATTTGATGACCGGCTTCTTACCAGAAGAGCTTCGAGATCCTGAGCTGGTGATCAGAACAAGCGGTGAAGAAAGAATCAGTAATTTCTTGTTATGGCAAATTGCTTATAGCGAATTGTATTTTACGAAAGCTTTGTGGCCGGATTTCGATGGCGTACATCTAGAAGAAGCGATCGCCTCTTATCAGAACAGAGACCGTCGATTTGGCGGCGTGAAAAAAACAGAAGAAAAGGGGGATCAATCATGAAACAACGCGTGATCACTGCTGTTATCGCACTTGCTTTATTTATTCCTGTTATTTGGATCGGCGGTTTAGCGATTGAGCTTGTGGCAGCTTTATTAGCTGTTGTCGGCGTGTATGAATTGTTCCGGATGAAGGGATTAACATTATTGAGCTTTGAAGGGATCTTGTCTGCCATTGGTGCAGTGATCCTCGTATTACCAAAGGAACGGTGGTTTTTCTTCCTGCCAGAGAACACGAGCAGCTTTATGTTGTTTTATTTCATTGTGATGATCCTTCTGGGAACGTCTGTTATATCAAAAAATACGTACACGATCGATGAAGCAGGGTTTCCGGTGATCGTCAGTCTATACGTCGGGATGGGATTCCAGAATTTCGTCAACGCGAGAACAGAAGGATTGACTGTCTTGATCTTTGGTTTGTTTATTGTATGGGCAACGGATATCGGCGCTTATATGGTTGGTAGACGTTATGGTCAACACAAATTAAGTCCGGATATCTCACCGAATAAAACGATTGAAGGTGCATTGGGTGGAATCGGAAGCGCAGTTGTTGTAGCGTTCCTTTATTTCCTTCTTTTCTCGGCAAAAGACTTATTCAATCATGGGATGTTCGTCATGCTTCTACTGACTGTTATTTTTTCTATCGTCGGCCAATTTGGCGATTTAGTAGAATCAGCAATTAAACGTCATTATGATGTCAAGGACTCTGGTAAAATTTTGCCGGGACATGGCGGAATTCTGGATCGTTTCGACAGTTTGCTGTTTGTCTTTCCAATGATGCATCTATTTGGACTGATTTAGTTCTTATTACCTGCGTTTTTTTATGATTTTCATAAAAGACGCAGGTTTTTGTTTTTCATTTATCAAGACTATTGGTGTATAAGCTGAGACTATGGTAAAATTATAGTGTTTTATTTATTGCCGATTCGCGCAAAAAAAACGCATAAAAAACCATGTAAAGGAGAAAGCATATGAAAACAATTATAACGTTTATTATTGTTTTTGGTATTTTGGTCATCGTTCACGAGTTCGGACATTTCTTCTTTGCGAAACGATCAGGGATTCTCGTTCGTGAATTTGCAATCGGGATGGGGCCGAAGATCTACGGGCACCAAGCAAAGGACGGAACCACATATACACTTCGTTTGCTGCCAATCGGCGGATATGTCAGAATGGCAGGAAATGGAGATGATGAAACAGAAATGGCCCCTGGGATGCCGTTATCTCTTTTATTGAATTCTGATGGTGTCGTAGAGAAGATAAACTTAAGCAAGAAAATTCAACTGACAAATGGCATCCCGATCGAACTGATCCGATATGATCTTGAAGATGAATTGACGATCACAGGTTATGTCAACGGTGATGAGACAGAAGCTGTCACCTATCCTGTCGATCATGACGCAACGATTATTGAAGCAGACGGGACAGAACTTCGGATCGCGCCAAAAGATGTGCAGTTCCAGTCAGCAAAATTATGGCAGCGTATGCTGACGAACTTTGCGGGACCGATGAATAACTTTATTCTAGCAATTTTGTTATTTATCATTTTGGCTTTCATGCAAGGCGGCGTCCAAGTGACGAACACGAATCAGATCGGAGCCGTGCTTTCTGACGGTGCTGCAGCCGAAGCTGGTTTGAAAGAAAATGATGAGATAGTAAGTGTTGACGGAAAATCCATCCATTCATGGAATGATTTGACATCAGTGATCACGAAAAATCCTGAGAAGAAATTGGATTTTGAAATAAAACGAGACGGAAACACAAAAGAGCTCGAGGTGACACCAAAAGCAGTTGAAAGCAATGGTACAAAAGTTGGGCAATTAGGGATCCAAGCGCCAGTAAAAACCGGATTTATGGATAAAATCGTCGGGGGGACACAGCGGGCATTCACCAGCTCTATGGAGATCTTCAAAGCTCTTGGCTCATTGTTCACCGGATTTAGTTTAGATAAGCTAGGCGGTCCTGTCATGATGTTCCAGTTGTCTTCTGAAGCTGCAAATCAAGGAGTAATGACTGTTATCAGCTTGATGGCCTTGCTCTCCATGAACCTAGGGATCGTCAACTTATTGCCGATTCCTGCACTGGATGGTGGAAAACTCGTCTTGAATATCATCGAAGGCCTTCGAGGCAAACCAATCAGCCAAGAAAAAGAAGGAATATTGACCTTAGTAGGGTTCGGTTTTCTGATGCTTCTCATGGTATTAGTGACATGGAATGACATCCAACGCTTCTTTTTCTAGAAAAAGTTGACAAGTAGGGTATAATTACTAACGATAAATTATTTTTGAGGAAGTAAAGGAGTATATAGAATGAGACAATCAAAAATGTTGATCCCAACATTACGTGAAGTGCCAAATGATGCGGAAGTATTGAGTCATCAAATTTTATTGAGAGCAGGGTATATCCGTCAGGTTTCAGCGGGGATTTATTCTTACCTGCCATTGGCAAATCGCGTGTTAGAGAAATTAAAAAACATCATGCGGGAAGAATTTGAAAAAATCGGTGCAGTGGAAATGCTGATGCCAGCCATTCTGCCAGCTGAATTGTGGGAAGAATCTGGTCGTTACGAAACATATGGCCCCAACTTGTATCGCTTTAATGACCGAAATGACCGTAAAATGATTTTAGGCCCAACTCATGAAGAAACATTCACGGACCTGATCCGTAATGAAATCAATTCTTATAAGAAACTGCCTTTGAATCTTTATCAGATTCAATCAAAATACCGCGATGAAAAACGTCCGCGTTTCGGATTGCTTCGCGGACGCGAATTCATCATGAAAGATGCATATTCATTCCATGCATCAGAAGAAAGCTTGGATGAAACATACAAAGATTATGAGAGAGCATACACGGAGATTTTCAAACGCTGCGGCTTGGAATTTCGTGCTATCATCGGAGACGGCGGAGCAATGGGCGGAAAAGATTCAAAAGAGTTCATGGCAATCTCTGCGATCGGTGAAGATACGATCTGCTACTCGACGAAAAGCGATTATGCAGCGAACTTGGAGATGGCAACTAGCTATTATGTCTCGAAAAAATCACATGAAACACAATTGGAACTAGAGAAAATAGCTACACCTGATGTAAAAACGATCGAAGAAGTGGCTGGATTCTTTGAGACTGAACCACAAAAGATCATAAAATCAGTCTTGTTCATGGCAGATGAACAGCCAGTACTTGTCTTGGTACGCGGAGATCATGAAGTCAACGATGTCAAATTGAAAAATTTCTTGGCAGCTGACTTTTTAGAAGAAGCAACAGAAGAAGATGCAAAAAAATATTTAGGCGCAGATTTTGGTTCAGTAGGGCCAATCGGTTTATCCGAAGATGTGAAGGTCTATGCAGATCGACACGTCCAAGATTTAGCGAATGCGATTGCCGGTGCGAATGAAACAGGATTCCATTATAAAAATGTCAATCCTGATCGTGATTTCACTGTTTTATCTTATGAAGATCTTCGTTTTGTCCAAGAAGGAGATCCTTCACCAGATAATAATGGCGTATTGGCCTTCACACGAGGCATCGAGATCGGCCATATCTTCAAATTAGGTACTCGTTACAGCGAATCAATGGGGGCGACAGTCCTAGATGAGAACGGACGCGAAAAATTCGTGATCATGGGCTGTTACGGTATTGGTGTGAGCCGTCTGCTTTCAGCGATCGTCGAACAGAATTCAGATGAAAATGGCATCAACTGGCCAAAAGGGATTGCACCATTTGACCTGCATGTTGTCCAAATGAATCTGAAGGATGAATATCAAACCAGCTTGACGAATGAAGTAGAACAAGCAATGATCGAAGCGGGCTATGAAGTACTAGTGGATGACCGTAACGAACGTGCTGGTGTCAAATTCGCTGATTCTGATTTGATCGGCTGTCCTATCCGAATCACTGTAGGGAAAAAAGCAGTAGACGGGATCGTGGAAGTAAAAATCAAGAAAACCGGTGAGATGGTGGAAGTTCGTAAAGAAGAACTGGTCAATACATTACCAATCCTGCTGCATCAAGGAGAATAAGAAGCGAAATCGGGAAAGAATTTTCTTTCTCGATTTTTTAATGTAAATATCAGAAAAAACGAGTATACTAAAAGGTACTGAAAAAAGAAGAAGGCGGAACAAACGGAAAGTTCCCGCTTCGTCAGAAAGGGCGTATAGTTTTGTCAGAAAAACGAGAGTTATTTGAAAAACTTCTAGAACAGATCCAATTAGAAGAATCAGAAAAAAAGCATCCGCTGATTTCTGCTGGCGAAATGGAACGTGTAGTCGTCCATCGCAAATCACGACTTTGGGAATTCACACTGCACTTTTCTCAGATCTTGCCTATAATGCTCTATCGATCCTTAGCACAGCATCTGGCACTCGCATTCAAAGATATCGCGCAAGTCAAGTTAAGTATCAAGGCTGAGGATCAGCAATTCGATGAGCAGCTCCTGCAAGATTATTGGGCACAAGCCCTAGAAAGCCAGCAATGTGATACGCCATTGGCCCAGCAGGTCTTGAAAACACAAGTGCCGATTTTAAAAGAACGGAAAATCATTCTGCCTGTAGACAGTGCAGGTGCGATTTCTTATCTGAAGCAGCAGTATCTGCCATTAGTTGAAAATCTGTTCGTAAGTTACGGTTTCCCGAAATTCCATATCGAGCCTGAAGTAGATGAAAAGCAGGCAGAACGGGTATTGAAGCTGTTTGAAGAACGAAAGCAAGAACAAGCCGAAGCGTTTATGAAACAAGCTGCTGAAAGCATGATCGTTCACGAACAGAAGAAGAAAGAACGAAAAGAACAAGTGCCAGCCCTTGAAGGACCGATCCAGCTTGGTCGTAATATCCCGGCTGACGAGCCAACCACACCGATGATCAACGTGGTCGAAGAAGAACGCCGGATCATTTTAGAAGGTTATGTGTTTGATAAAGAAGTACGCGAGCTTCGTTCGAAACGAAAGATCCTGACGTTGAAAATCACCGATTACACTTCCTCCTTCATTGTCAAGAAGTTCTCTAATAATGAGAAAGACGAACAGATATTTGATGCAATCAGTACAGGAAGCTGGCTGAAAGTCCGGGGAAGTATCCAAGAAGATACGTTTGTACGAGATCTAGTCATGAATGCACAAGACATTGTCGAAGTAAAACACGCACCACGAAAAGACTACGCACCAGAAGGAGAAAAGCGTGTAGAACTCCACGTACACAGCAACATGAGTACGATGGACGCAACGAACAGTATCTCTGACATCGTAGCTCAGGCAGGAAAATGGGGACATAAAGCAATCGCGATTACCGACCACGGCGGCGCTCAAGCATTTCCAGAAGCGCACAGTGCCGGAAAAAAAGCCGGAGTAAAAATCTTATATGGCGTGGAAGCAAATGTCGTTGATGATGGGGTGCCAATCGCTTATAATGACGCGCATGATTCGTTGAGCGAAAGTACTTATGTCGTATTCGACGTGGAAACGACCGGTCTTTCTGCCGTATACGATACGATAATAGAATTAGCGGCGGTCAAAATGTACAAAGGAAATGTCATCGAAAGCTTTGATGAATTTATCGACCCTGGTCATCCATTGTCACGTACGACCGTCGATTTGACTGGGATCACAGATGAAATGGTCCGTGGTTCAAAATCAGAAGAAGAAGTTCTCCGACTATTTTTGGAATTTTCGAAGGATACTATTCTGGTTGCCCATAATGCGACATTTGATATGGGCTTCTTGAACACGAGCTATGCCAAATATGGTATTCCGGAAGCAGAAAACCCGGTCATCGATACACTGGAACTTGCTAGATATCTTTATCCGCAATTCAAGCGTTTTGGTCTAGGTGTCTTGTCGAAAAAATTCGGTGTCAGCTTGGAACAGCATCACCGTGCGATTTATGATGCGGAAGCAACAGGACATCTTGCCTGGATTTTTGTCAAAGAGGCCATGGAGAACCACGAGATGTATTACCATGATCAGCTGAACCAGCATGTAGGAGAAGGAGATTCCTATAAAAGAGCCCGTCCTTTCCATGCTACGATCTTAGCTAAGAACCAAGCTGGGCTGAAAGATCTATTCAAATTGATCTCTATGTCGAATGTGGAATATTTTGAACGTGTTCCACGAATTCCGCGTTCCCAGCTGAAAAAACTCCGTGAGAATCTACTCGTCGGTTCTGCCTGTGACAAGGGAGAGATCTTCGAAGCAATGATGCAAAAAGGGGTCGAAGAAGCACGAAACCGCGCCAAATTCTATGACTATATCGAAGTGATGCCAAAAGCTGTTTATGCACCTTTGCTAGAGCAGGAATTAGTCAAAAATGAACATGACTTGGAAGAAATCATTCGTAATCTAGTGGAAATCGGAAAGAGTCTGGACAAAATCGTCGTAGCAACTGGTGATGTCCATTACTTGAATGAAGAAGATGCGATCTATCGTAAAATACTGATCAATTCGATGGGGGGCGCAAACCCGCTAAACCGTCATAGTTTACCAGATGTCCACTTCAGAACGACTGATGAAATGCTGACAGCTTTTAATTTCTTGGGAGAAGAAACAGCAAAAGAGATCGTTGTTGAAAACACGAATAAGATCGCGGATATCTGTGAAGAAGTGATCCCAGTGAAGGACGAACTTTATACACCGAAAATCCCAGGATCTGAAGAAGAGATCTCTGAGTTGAGTTATACTCGTGCCAAACAAATGTATGGCGATCCATTACCGGAAATCATTGAGAAGAGACTGGAAAAAGAATTGAATTCGATCAACGGGAACGGTTTTTCCGTGATTTATCTGATCGCACAAAAACTCGTCCATAAAAGTAATGAAGATGGCTACTTAGTCGGATCTCGCGGATCAGTCGGTTCCAGTTTTGTTGCGACAATGACCGGGATCACTGAGGTCAATCCATTGGCACCTCATTATTATTGTCCAGAATGCCAGTATTCAGAATTCTTTGAAGATGGCACTTATGGTTCTGGATTCGATATGCCAGAGAAAAAATGCCCGAAATGTGGCGCTCGCTTGAATAAAGATGGGCACGATATCCCATTCGAGACGTTCCTAGGCTTCCATGGAGACAAAGTTCCCGATATCGATCTGAACTTCTCTGGTGATTACCAGGCAGAGGCACATAACTATACGAAAGTGCTGTTCGGGGAAGAGTATGTCTACCGTGCCGGAACGATCGGTACAGTGGCTGATAAAACGGCGTACGGATATGTAAAAGGATATGAACGTGATAACAATCTGCAACTCAGAAGTGCAGAAGTCGATCGTCTAGCAAAAGGTGCGACCGGTGTGAAACGGACAACTGGACAGCATCCGGGGGGGATCATCGTTATTCCCGATTATATGGACGTATACGACTTCACCCCAATCCAATATCCGGCAGATGACCAGAATTCAGAATGGAAAACGACTCACTTTGATTTCCATTCGATCCATGACAACGTATTGAAACTCGATATCCTAGGACACGATGATCCTACAGTGATCCGGATGCTGCAAGATCTTTCAGGAATCGACCCGCAGACGATCCCTACTGATGATCCAGAAGTCATGCGGATCTTTGCTGGTCCAGATGTATTAGGAGTGACACAGGAACAGATTTATTCGAAAACCGGTACATTAGGAATCCCGGAATTCGGGACACGTTTCGTGCGAGGCATGCTAGAAGAAACACATCCAACGACATTTGCGGAGCTGCTGCAAATCTCAGGATTGTCTCATGGAACCGACGTTTGGTTAGGGAATGCTGAAGAATTGATCAAAAGAGGCGACGCGACCTTGGCTGAAGTAATCGGCTGTCGTGACGATATCATGGTCTATTTGATCCATGCAGGTCTTGACAGCGGGATGGCTTTCAAAATCATGGAAACCGTTCGTAAGGGGCAATGGAACAAGATCCCTGATGAATTGCGGGAAACTTATCTTACAGCGATGAAGGAAAACAATGTGCCAGATTGGTACATCGATTCCTGTTCAAAAATCAAGTATATGTTCCCGAAAGCCCATGCGGCAGCTTATGTGCTGATGGCATTGCGGGTCGCTTATTTCAAAGTGTACTTCCCGATTTTATATTACTGTGCGTATTTCTCTGTCCGTGCAGACGATTTCGATCTAGTTGCGATGTGCAAAGGCAAAGAAGCAGTGAAACAGACGATGAAGGAAATCACGGACAAAGGGCTAGATGCGTCTGTGAAAGAAAAAAATCAGCTGACTGTTTTAGAATTAGCCAATGAAATGTTAGAGCGCGGCTACAAATTCGGGATGATCGATTTGTATAAATCTGATGCAGTCAATTTTGTGATCGAAGGCGATACACTGATCGCACCATTTCGTGCTGTACCAAGTTTGGGGACAAACGTAGCGAAACAAATCGTAGAAGCACGAAAAGACGGTCCATTTCTGTCAAAAGAAGATCTTGCGACTCGCGGGAAAGTTTCAAAGACATTGATCGAATACATGAACGACAACGGTGTATTGAAAGACTTGCCTGATGAAAATCAATTGTCGCTATTTGATATGCTGTAAGAGCGTGTGTTTTCTATAATCAGATGAAAAAGCACACTTTTAGTATGGAAAAAGCGGTTGTTCTTTCTGCTTACTTGTAATTTTAAACAAATTGTGGTATAGTTTTTATAGGTAATGATACTAACTGTGAGTGAGCGGATTTTTCGCTCACTCTTTTTAATGGAATTACGGATTCAATTTTAAGGAGGCGAAATTTTTGAGTAGCGTCGTTGAAACAGTCACAGAAATGGTGACTCCGATTTTAGATGAGCACAATTTTGAACTTGTAGAAGTAGAGTTTGTCAAAGAAGGCAAAAGCTGGTTTTTGCGAGTATTTATCGACAAAGAAGGCGGGATCGACATTGAGGAATGTGCCTTTGTGAGCGAAAAATTAAGTGAAAAGCTTGATGCAGCAGATCCAGATCCGATTCCTCAAGCTTATTTCCTAGAGGTATCATCTCCAGGAGCAGAACGTCCATTGAAAAAAGAAGCTGATTATGAAAAAGCACTTGGCGATTATATCCATGTTTCGTTGTATCAGCCAGTTGATGGCGAAAAACAATACGAAGGATTTCTTCAATCTTTTGATGCGGACCAGCTTACATTGAAGATACGCATAAAGACACGGGAAAAAGAATTGACTTTTGACCGTAAGAATATTGCAAAAGCTCGCTTAGCTATTCAATTTTAATTACGGAGAGGAATCAGGAAAATGAGTAAAGAAATGTTGAACGCGTTAGATGCTTTGGAGGCCGAAAAAGGGATCTCCAAAGAAATCGTGATCGACGCTTTAGAAGCTGCTTTAGTTTCTGCCTACAAACGCCACTATGGACAAGCACAAAACGTAGAAGTAGAGTTTGATCAGAAAAAAGGGAAAATCCACGTCTATGCGGTAAAAGAAGTGACCGAAGAAGTGATGGATTCTCAATTGGAAGTATCATTGAAAGATGCGCTATTGATCAATCCTGCTTATGAAATCGGAGATACGATCCGTTTCGAAGTCACACCAAAAGATTTTGGGCGTATTGCCGCTCAAACAGCGAAACAAGTGATCCTACAACGTGTCAGAGAAGCAGAAAGAACGATCATTTACAACGAATTCAGTGCTTATGAAAAAGATATCATGCAAGGAATCGTTGAACGTCAGGACCGTCGTTATATTTATGTCAACCTTGGCAAAATAGAAGCAGTTCTTTCAAAACAAGACCAGATGCCAAATGAATTTTATCAACCGCATGACCGAATCAAGGTGTATGTCTCTCGAGTAGAGAACACATCAAAAGGCCCGCAAGTATTTGTTAGCCGCAGCCATCCGGATCTTTTGCGCCGATTGTTTGAACAAGAAGTGCCGGAAGTTTATGATGGGATTGTCGAAATCGTCAGTGTCGCACGTGAAGCAGGCGATCGTTCGAAAGTAGCAGTGCGCTCAAATGATCCGAACATCGATGCAGTCGGTACATGTGTGGGTCCTAAAGGTCAACGTGTCCAAGCAATCGTGAACGAGCTGAAAGGTGAAAACATGGATATCGTCGAATGGAACGAAGATCCAGCCGTATTCATCGCGAATGCATTGAATCCAGCGCAAGTGATGGATGTCATCTTTGACGAATCGAATCCAAAAGCCTGCACAGTCGTCGTGCCTGATTATCAATTATCTCTGGCAATCGGAAAACGCGGGCAAAATGCGCGTTTAGCAGCAAAATTGACGAATCACAAAATCGACATCAAGTCAGAATCAGATATGGCTGAATACTATGAGAAACTAGAACAACGTGTTACAGAAGCAGAAGCAGAAGCTGAAGAAGCACATGACGAAGCGATCGTTCAATCAGATCTGACAGATGATGAATATGAAACCATTGCTTTCGATGGTGAAAAAATTGAGGAAACAGATCAAGAAGCTTAACTTTAGGTAAGGAGGCAAAGAGATGAAACAAAGGAAGATCCCTTTACGCAAATCCGTGGTTTCTGGTGAGATGAAACCTAAAAAAGAGATGATCCGGATCACCCGTTCAAAAGAAGGGGAAGTATCCATCGATCCAACCGGAAAGATGCCTGGACGAGGAGCGTATGTCTCACTTGAGCCGGAAGAAGTACAGCAAGCTTGGGATAAAAGAATCCTCGATCGAGCACTTGAAACAAAATTGACAGACGAATTTTACCAAGAATTACTCGATTACGTGGCACATCAAAAAGCGAGAAAAGAGTTATTCGGCAAATGAGTACAGTCAATCGGCAAAAAGCCATGAATCTCATAGGTCTGGCGATGCGAGCAGGTAAATTGATTACCGGAGAAGAGCTGACCATTGCAGAGATACGCAAACAAAAAGCAAAACTGGTTTTTGTTGCGACAGATGCGAGTGAGAACACGAGAAAAAAGATTAAAGATAAGAGTTCATATTATGAAGTTCCTTGCTTTGAGCTATTTTCTGAAGCAGAAATCACGCAGATGATCGGAAAACCTCGTAAAGTATTCGGTATTACAGATAACGGATTTGCGAAGAAGACCAAGGAGCTAATTGAAGGTTAGGAAGGTGATTGCATGGGCAACAAAAGAATCTACGAATTAGCAAAAGAACTCAATAAACCTAGTAAAGAAATTGTGGACAAAGCACAACAGCTCGGCATAGATGTGAAAAACCACATGGGAGCACTTACTAGCGCCGATGAGAAAAAATTGCAGCAGGCTTTCAAAAACCCAGGCACAAAAAAACAAGCAACACAACAAGCAAGCCGGAAACCAGCCAATCAACAGCCAAACGATCAACAAAAACAAGCAACAACAACCAATAACCAAACTAAAACTAAAAATAACCGCAACTATCAAGATCGCGGTCAAGGGAGCGGTCAAGTGAATCAAGGAAAAAACCAATCAACAAACCAAAACCGAAGCAATAATGGAGGCGGTACAAGTCAAAACCGTCCAGGAACGAATCAAGGCGGAAACCAAAACCGCAGTAACAATAACCGCGGGAAATTCAATAACAATAACCGCAATCGTTACAACAAAAAAGGCAAAAAAGGCAAACAGCAGCAGTCGAACAAACCAGCTGTGCCACCACGTAAATTCCGTGAACTGCCTGATGTATTAGAGTATACAGAAGGCATGAACGTTGCTGATATCGCGAAGAAAATCCATCGCGAACCAGCAGAGATCATCAAAAAATTATTCACGCTTGGCGTAATGGTCAACCAGAACCAGGCACTAGACAAAGATACGATCGAACTTCTGGCAACAGATTACGGAATGGAACCACAAGAAAAAGTGCAAGTCGACATTGCAGATATCGATAAATTCTTCGAAGCAGAAGAATTGAATCCGGAAAATCTCGTTTCACGTCCACCAGTCGTTACGATCATGGGACATGTCGATCACGGGAAAACGACTTTATTGGATACTTTGCGCCATTCTCGTGTAACAAGTGGTGAAGCAGGCGGAATCACTCAGCATATCGGTGCGTATCAAATCGATATCGATGGCAAGCCAATCACTTTCTTGGATACACCAGGACATGCGGCCTTTACAAGTATGCGTGCACGTGGAGCAAGTATCACGGATATTACGATTCTAGTAGTAGCTGCGGATGATGGCGTGATGCCACAGACAGTTGAAGCGATCAACCATGCGAAAGCTGCTGGTGTGCCGATCATCGTTGCAGTCAACAAAATCGACAAACCAGGTGCCAACCCTCAACATGTGATGCAGGAATTGAGTGAATACGAATTGATCCCAGAAGCATGGGGTGGAGAAACAATCTTTGTAGAGATCTCTGCTAAATTCGGACAAAATATCGATGAATTGCTAGAAATGATCCTCTTGGTAGCAGAAGTGGAAGATCTGAAAGCTGATCCAACACAACGTGCGATCGGTACAGTAATCGAAGCACGTTTGGATAAAGGAAAAGGTCCTGTCACTACATTGCTTGTGCAACAAGGAACACTGAATGTCGGTGATCCAATCGTTGTCGGCAATACTTACGGACGGGTACGTGTCATGGTCAATGACTTGGGCAGACGCGAAAAAACAGCTGGACCTGCAACACCAGTCGAAATCACAGGATTGAATGATGTACCTCAAGCTGGGGATCGTTTCGTTGTCTTTGAAGACGAAAAAACAGCTCGCTCTGCCGGAGAAGAACGTGCAAAACGTGCATTGATGGAACACCGTGCAGCTAACAGCCGCGTGACATTGGACAACTTGTTCGAAAGCCTGAAAGAAGGCGAATTGAAAGAAGTCAATGTCATCATCAAAGCAGATGTACAAGGTTCAGCAGAAGCTCTTGCTGCTTCATTGAAAAAAATCGATGTAGAAGGCGTACGCGTGAAAATCGTCCATTCTGCTGTTGGTGCAATTAACGAAAGTGACGTTACCTTAGCAGCTGCAAGTAATGCGATCATCATCGGCTTCAACGTACGTCCTACACCGCAAGCGAAGATCCAGGCAGATACAGAAGAAGTAGATATCCGTTTGCACCGTATCATCTATAAAGCAATCGAAGAAATCGAAACAGCGATGAAAGGGATGTTAGATCCTGAATTCGAAGAAAAGATCACTGGACAAATGATCGTCCGTGAAACGTTCAAAGTTTCGAAAGTCGGAACGATCGCAGGTGCATACGTCACAGAAGGATTTATCCGCAGAGATAGCGGTGTTCGCGTCATTCGCGATGGTATCGTTATTTATGAAGGACAGCTTGCAAGCTTGAAACGCTTCAAAGACGATGTCAAAGAAGTAAAAATGGGCTACGAATGTGGTGCAATGATCGACAAATTCAACGACATCAAAGTAGATGATGTGATTGAAGGATTCATCATGGAAGAAGTCAAAAACGACTAATAAACGAGGAGGCTGCTTGATATGGCAAACTATCGTGACCGTCGTGTCGGTCAAGAGATCTTAAAAGAAGTAAATGATATCTTGCGTAAAAAAGTTCGAGATCCACGTGTCGAAAACGTAACAATCACAGATGTGCATGTAACAGGTGACTTGCAGCAGGCAACGATTTATTATAGTATTTTGTCTGATCTGGCATCTGATAAGAAAAAAGCACAAGAAGGATTGAACAAAGCAAGTGGATTGATCCGTCGCGAATTAGGGCATAATCTAAGTATCTACAAGACACCAGAGTTGACCTTTGAACTAGACGAATCAGTAGGATATGGCAATCATATCGATCAATTGCTTCGAGATCTGAATAAAGAATAAAAAAATTCGGGGCAGTTTTTGCCCGCTTTTAGGAGATGTGACAGATCACTGTCGCATCTCTTTTTTATATGCAAAAAACTGTGACAGGAAAACCTGCTCTGAGATAAGAGCCAGCTTCCTGTCACAGTTTTTAGATGTCAAAGACAAGTCTTTTTCTGTCTGGTTAGGAGAAAAAATTTGTCTTCAACGAGCCTTGGGGAAGAATACGGTCATTTGCGCGAAAGCAACCCGTACAACCAGTCAAAGGGTGCAAAGAAAAGATTTTCCATGTGATTCCCTCCTTTAACTAAAGGATAACATGATTTATATTTACGTGAGCGTGAATTTTGTTACGTTTTCGTTGCTAAAAAATAAAAACCGTCGTGAATGAGATCAAAGACGTCAGATATCCATTGCAGTATGTTATAATAATTCAGTTGATACCAAAAGAAATGGAGAGAAAAGATGGAAGGGCTATTACCTTTATGGAAAGAACGCGGGATGACAAGTCATGACTGTGTGTTCAAATTAAGAAAAATATTACATACGAAAAAAATCGGTCATGGCGGTACTCTCGATCCTGACGTGGATGGCGTATTGCCGATCTGCATCGGAAAAGCGACAAAAGTGATCGAGTATCTGACTGATTCCGGAAAAACGTATCAAGGAGAGATCACACTCGGATTCAGCACAACGACAGAAGACAAATCTGGCGAAATCGTCAGAGAAAAATTCGTCGAACAACCTGTGACAACCGAAACAATCGACCAAGTGATGGCTTCTTTCATTGGCGAAATCACTCAGATCCCACCAATGTATTCTGCAGTGAAAGTAAACGGCAAACGGTTGTATGAATATGCGCGGAACAATGAAACCGTGGAACGACCAGTACGAAAAGCAGTGATCTATCGGTTTGAACGTACTAGTGAACCTGTATGGAACAAAGAAAAAGGGAGCATGTCATGGCGCTTTGAAGTGGAATGCGGAAAAGGAACCTATGTCCGAACTTTAGCTGTCGACACGGGAGAAAAGCTAGGCTATCCTGCACACATGTCTGATCTGACTCGAACCGCCAGTGCCGGCATGAAACAAGAACAAGCAATCACCTTGCAGCAAGTCGCTGAATTTATGGAAAATGGAACGATCGATGAATATCTGCTCCCAATAGAAAAAGGGGTGGAACGATTCAAACGTGTCGATATCGATGAAACGACTTGGAAGAAAGTGAAAAACGGTATGCGTTTGGCCTATCCTGTTTTTGGTTTGTCAGAAATGCCAACAGAAGAAATCGCTTTGTTTTATCAAGGGAAAGTCGTCAGTATCTACCAACCGAATCCAAAAGAAAAAAACAGCTTAAAACCAAGCAAAGTGTTGAGAAATGAGGGTTAATACATGGAAATCATTAAAATCAGACATCCTTACCAGAAAAATCAGATACCAGATGACGAGGTAGTTCTCGTTCTGGGATTCTTTGACGGTGTACACTTAGGGCATCAAAAAGTGATCCAGACTGGAAAAGGAATCGCTGAAAGAGAAGGATTGAAATTGGCGTTGATGACCTTCAATCAGCATCCATCGATCGTGTTCAAAAAAATCGATCCCAGCAGTGTAAAGTATCTGACCACACTAGAACAAAAAGAAGAAAAAATGGCAAAGCTAGGCGTAGATTATCTCTATGAAATAGACTTCACTTCTTCATTTGCGCATTTGGCTCCGCAGGAATTTGTCGATCAGTATATCGTAGGACTCCATGCAAAATATGCTGTTTCCGGTTTTGATTATACGTATGGACCGAAAGACATCGCGGACGTTCCTCATTTTCCAACATATGCGAAAGGGCGTTTTGAGGTCGTCACAGTACCAAAAGAAGAAGAGCAGGGCGAAAAGATCAGTTCGACTCGGATCCGTCACTTGCTAGATGCTGGCCATGTCGCTGAAGTCAATCAACTACTTGGCTATACGTATGAAGTAGAAGGAGTCGTCGTACATGGGGATGCACGCGGTCGTTTATTAGGTTATCCAACAGCAAATGTCAAAGTAAAAACTACTGCCCATCTTCCGAAAGAAGGCGTATATGCTTCTGAAATCAAGATCGGCGAGACTTGGTTTCCCGCAATGGGTTCTATCGGTCACAATGATACATTTGGCGAAGGCCGTGAGTTGACTGTCGAGTTATATATCCTGAATTTCGATCAGGACATCTACGGTGAGCATGTGTCTATTCGCTGGAACCATTTTTTGAGAGATCAGGTAAAGTACTCAAGTGCAGAAGAGCTGATCGAACAGCTTAGAGCAGATGAAGAAGCGACAGCGGCTTATTTTGACCAAGCTGATTAGAAAATGATGAAGCAGGCAGCTATGTCTTTTGGCGTGGCTGCCTGTATTTTTGTTTCTTTTTGTGAAGCGTATTGTTTGCTTTAGACCATACTTGTTGGTGTACACTTTCATTAGAGTAAAAGTATCACTATTATGGGATATCAGTTAGTGTTCAAGCTATCTGAGTAAAAAGGAGCGGATAAAACAATGCTATATAAAGAACTAGAGAATAAAGTAGCTGTGGTCACAGGTGGATCAAAAGGAATCGGGACAGCGATCGCACAGCGTTTTGGTGCCGAAAAGATGAAAGTCGTTGTGAATTACAATTCCGACAAGCAAGGAGCGGAAAAAGCAGTACAAATCATCAAAGAAGCCGGTGGAGAAGCAGAAGCTGTCCAAGCGGATGTCAGCACAGAAGAAGGCATCCAGCGTCTACTTGATACAGCAGTAGAAAAATTCGGTACATTAGATGTCTGGGTGAACAATGCAGGGATGGAAAATCAGCATCCGACGCATGAACTGAGTCTGGAAGACTGGGAAAGAGTCATAAAAGTCAATTTGACTGGAGTCTTTTTAGGTACGAAAGCTGCACTGAATTATTTTACTAAGAACGACAAAAAAGGCAACATCATCAATATGTCTTCTGTCCACGAGCAAATCCCATGGCCAACTTTTGCCCATTACTCTGCCTCAAAGGGTGGCGTGAAGTTGTTTACTGAAACAGTCGCTATGGAATATGCGCCTCAAAATATTCGGATCAACAGCATTGGTCCCGGTGCCATCCGAACACCGATAAATGCAGAAAAATTTGATGATCCAGAACAAAAAGCGACATTAGAAGAAATGATTCCAATGGGACGCGTAGGGGAGCCGAATGAAATCGCGGCCGCCGCAGCTTGGCTTGCATCTGATGAATCAAGCTACGTGACAGGGATCACGCTGTTTGCGGATGGAGGGATGACTTTGTATCCTTCTTTCCAAGGCGGAAAAGGTTGAGAAAAGGGATGTGTAAAAATAAATGAATCTAATCATCGCATTGATCCCGGCAATTGGCTGGGGGATTCAACCGTTGATCTTGAAAAAAATAGGTGGCAGACCGACAAACGAAATACTGGGGACTGGGATCGGCGCAGTGATCGTTGGTCTTATCGTTCAGTTTTCCGTGGCACCAAAAGGCATTGCGATCTCGACTTTTTTGATTAGTATGCTTTCAGGTCTGTTTTGGGTCATTGGGCAGACCGGTCAATATACGACCTTCAATCTTTTAGGAGTTTCGAAAACCATGCCGATTTCAACCGCGCTCCAATTAGTCGGCACGTCGCTGATTGGCGTTTTTGCTTTCGGTGAATGGTCTGGAAGTACAGGAAAGCTGATCGGAGCGTTTGCCATTATCCTGTTGGTCATCGGATCGACGCTTACAGCTATCAGTGATGATCCTAGCAAAAAAGGCGGCATCGCTAAAGGAGTCAGCTTACTGGCTTCGACGAGTATCGGTTATTGGGTATATAGTGCCCTTCCTAAATTAGTAGATGCAAGCGGACTATCTATTTTCTTTCCGCAGATGCTTGGCGTATTCCTAGGAGCAGTCATCTATGTCATTTTTCGACAGCCAACTGCTTTTTCTGAAGACAACAGTTGGAAAGCAACGATCGTGGGTGGGATCTTCAGTGTTTCTGCTCTTGCCTATATCTTTTCGGCAAATGAAAACGGGGTCGCTACTGCGTACATCATTACACAGTTGAATGTCGTGATTTCGACATTAGGTGGAATGTTCATCCTCCACGAGAGCAAGACATCGAGAGAACTCAAATTGACGATCATCGGTCTCATCCTGATCGTAGTCGGGAGTATGGTGACTGTTTTCATCAAATGATCGGTATAAATAAAAAAACGAAGAAGTGCCAGAAATTCTTGGCATTTCTCCGTTTTTTTTTACTTGTCTTACTTATCGGAAAGCGAGATATCAGTTTGTTTCATCAGCTGTTCATTAATCCAAGCACTAAAATTCGTGATGTAACGAAAATTTCCGCCAATCAAAAGTTCAGCATGCTCTTCTCTAAGCAAGTTATATTGCAATAGTCGATCTCTTTGATTAGCATACACATCTAAATGATAATTGATGACGTCATCTCTGAACTGATTCAGTACTTCATTTTTTTCACAATAGAGATTGAATTTCATGACGATAGGGGCTTTGAGCATAAATAGATTTTCACTGCGCGACATCGGTTTTTCCTGACTGCCATACAAAAATTCGTAAAGATCTTGTTCAGAAAATTTCCATTGCCCGCCGACCTTCGTTCCTTTAAGCTTTCCTTCATGAAGATAATTTCTAATCGAGCGTGTTGTGACACCTAATTGTTTTGCTAGTTCATTGACTGAATAATAATCTCTCATCGCTTATCCTCCTATATGAATCATTTTATTGGCGTACTCAGCATTTGATTTGTCATGAGAAGTAAAAAGGATGATTTTATCTTTCCCTAGCTGGAGCAGTGTTTCGAAAATCGCATCTGAAGAATCTTTATCGATGCTGCTCGTGCTTTCATCCAAAATCCAAACATCACTTTCTTGTAAAAGCATCCTGGCAATCAACAGACGCTGTTTTTCTCCGCCAGACAGATTGGCTCCATTGTCGACTATGACAGAATCCCAAGACTTGTTTTTAAAAATCGGCGCTAAAAGAACAGAATTTTCGAACTTTTCTTTTTCGGAAAAAGATAAAGGTCCTCCTAAAGTAATATTATACTCAAGTGTGTCTGAAAAAAACATACTAGTTTGAGAAAGATATGTTATGTTTTTTCTAATTTTCTGATAATTGAGCGTATGTGCGGGTAAATCATTGATCAAAATCCCATTTGTCGGATAGAAGCCTAGTATCGCTTTGATTAATGTTGATTTTCCAGATCCGGAGGGGCCCTCGATATAAACGATATCACCAGCGACAAAGGTGTCTTCCACTTTCAGGTGAAGATGTTTGCTGCCTTGACCGACGATGATATCTGGTTGATCCAATCCAATCTTTGTTATGTGACCGATTGCTGTCCCAGTTTGATCTTCTTGACTTGCTTGGAGATTTTGATCCACGAATCTTTGATTAGCCGCTAGTGTTCGATAATCGACATTGATTTTTGTCAGATCGGATAAAGAAGTGAAAAACAAGGGCAGCAGGATGCTGACAACCATCATATTGTTCAACTGAAGGATCTCTTGGTTGACGAGATAGCTAATGAGGATGAATATGACATTTTGTGCTAGCTGATTGACAAATGTGATCGTATAACTCGTGACTTGCGCAAATTTATTGGTTGAAGCCAAATTTTTATACATGCTTGAAACAGAAGGAAGTACTAGCGTTTCTACGACTTGGAAATTTTTGATCATTTTGAACTGTTCAGCGCTGTTTAAAAGAGAAATTAGGTCTTTAGTCGTGTCAGTGGTTTTTAGTTGCATCCTTTCGATTCGTTCATTTAGAGAAGTATTGATCCATCGATAGGAAATCAGATTTAAAGGCAGAAGAATGAAAGTGATTAAAAAAACAGGGATACTTAAATTAAGAAAAACTAGAAGAATAACCATGATCGTGATAGAAGATTTTAAGATCAAAAACAGACTAGTAGTCATGAATAGGTAATTCGTATCGACGAACTGGAATAAACGAGTCACTAAATTCCCCGATTCAAGCGAAATGTATTTTTCGAAATTCAAATGATAGATTTTTTTTAGTAAATCGGTAAACGTCCGCTGATTGAATTTCTCAGCAAAATTTTCTCGATAAATAATCAATGCTATCTGAAAAACGTAGGACAGAGACATCGCGCAGACGATCAAGAAAATAAGCGAAAAGAGAGAAGTTTTTTGTTCATTCGTGGTTTGAAGAATAAATGGCGCAACAAATGTCGTAAGGACGGTCACAATCACTAAAATAACAGAGATGAATAGATAGCGTTGATTCGTTTCTAAGAATTTCTTCATATTTTTTCCTCCCAGAATCTATTGACAAGGCTTTACAAAGAACATTATACTATAACTAGGAAAAGGAGGAAACTTAAAAATTCTCATTTTTCCTAATTATAAAGAAAGGAGAACGCCTATGTTCAAGAAACCAGAACTAAAAAAAGTATCAGGTAGCGTAGCCGCACCTTGTTCCTGCGGATTGCTTTCCGGTCAAGGTTCCTAGAAAACGAATCGTAGAATCTAGTTTCAGATCCTAGTTTTAATAGTTATTCTACTTGAGAAGTTCCCACTGCTTATACAGCTGAATAAATGCAGTGTATGCAATGAAACAACATTCACCACAAAACCTGTATTCCAAAGATGACTCCCCCTCATCTGGAAACGCTATCTTGTAATGGCGGGCCACGGTTTATTCAAAATTGTGGGATCGAGGTCGGGAAGCCTGTTTATCCTGACCTCAATCTCTTTATGAAAGGAGAATCACGGAATGAAGATCGAAGAGAATCTATATGCATACAGCTACGCTGGGCGATTCCTATTGCATAATGTTTTAAGAAGTACATGGATCTTGATTGATGAAGAAGAACTGCAATTGATTCAACAACATAGATACACGGAACTTTCTAGAAGTACGCAGAACAAGTTAAATATATTCCAGTTATTGCTGAAGGAGCCTCTGGAGATTGAGAAGCCGGAAAGAACGACCCCGAAAACTGCCTATTTAGTCCTGACACATCAATGCAATCTGAAATGTGTCTATTGTTATGCAGAAGCAGACCTAACGAAAGAATATCCTGACAGCTTGACATTTCTTGAATGGATCGATGTGTTGAATCAATTGAAGGACGCCGGTGTTGGAAAAGTGATCTTTACGGGCGGAGAGATCGGACTGAACCATGATTCCCTGAAATATATCGATTACGCGAACCGCATCGGGTTAACAGTAGGACTAATCACCAATGGGACGATACTTGGCACTAAAAAAAATGCAGCATTTTTGGCTAAAAGATGCGCGGCAATCACTGTCAGTCTTGATTCGATTGATCCAAAAGCCAATGATGAAAACCGAGGAAGAGGCTGTTATGCCATTGCCATGCGCGGAATCAGACATTTATTGAAGTTAGGGTACAAAAATATTTCGGCAAATGCCATCGTCACGAATCAAAATCTTCCATTCGTGGACGAAACGATCGAGTTCTTCAAAGAAAATGGCATTTCTTATAAGATCGGCGGTTTCAGTGAATTAGGGCGAGCAAATACGGCTGAAATCTCTTTGACTGCTGAAGAACGGAAGATGATCGAATGGAAAGAAAAAAATACAGAACGTTCTCCATTGATGCAGCCATTCACCATCAAAGACTCTTGCGGATTAGGTATTGGAGAATTTGCAATTAACCCAATCGGAGAAATTTATGCATGTAAATTACTAGAAACGGATGAGTATAGATTAGGAAATATCAGAAGAAAAAGAGTAGCGGACATTTTTAATGAAGCAAGCATTCAGCTAATCGACTCTCAAAATGTGGAAAATCTAAAAGCTTGTCGAAACTGTTCTTTCCGATATCTATGCGGAGGCGGCTGCAGAGCACATCATTACTATAAAACAAATGACCGACAAGGAGTAGAAAAAGAAGAATGCGAATTATTGAAAGAAACGATCAAATATCAGATGTATCGTGCTTGTACTTATCAGGAGACAGGAGGAACAATCGATGAAATTGAATCGCGCACTAGTCTATGAAAAACTTGGAAAGACTATCTATTTGTCCATGGACAATGAAGTATATCTATTAGACAACGAGGTATCTTTTTATATTTTTGATTTGTTGAAAAAGGATCGTTCACGAACGGAAATAAAAGAAAAGACAAAAGAAACTTTTGCTTCCGAAGAAGAATTCACAAATGACGAAAAAGACCGCTTTGTCGATGAATTTCTCAGTGAGTTACATAGACATTCGATCATTCTTTGACAACCAATTTTTTCATAACGGATTCCGGTTTTTTGTTTTTAGAAAATAACGACAAATAATAGCGGAATCATATTTTTTCCAACAGTTTCAAGGGATATATAAAATGAAACAATTTTTAGAAAACGCTTTATCTACAGAATGATAACTAATACAATAAGAAATGAAGAGAAAAGACAGGAGGAAATGATTGTGACACCGAAGACCGTTTTTCCGATCCCGGAAGATATGGAACTAATTAGAACGCAATTGATTTATGTGGCACGAGAAAAAAATATCGACCTCGATCAGCTATTTCAAGAGGAGAGACCGCTGTTTCTTCGTTTGGAAAAATTCGTGGCCGGAAAGAGCAGCGAACTCACCATTAGAGAACTGATACAAATCTGTGAAAAATTGGATCTATCGATGGTCTCTTTCTTCGATATGTATCCTTATAATTGGTCATTCAGTGAAAGAAAGGAGCAAGAGAGGACATTCCATGATCTAGAGGAGCTGGAACGTAAAGCACCAATAAGAACGAATATCGCATTGATGAAAATGTTATCTGATTATACAAAAAGGAAGAAAAAAAGAATGAATAAATAAATCGAGAAAACAGCGAATATGGATGATTGAAAACTGAACAGCTTTAACCCCAGTGAAGAGCGTTTGAACAGCGTGCTGGGTCAGCATGGCAATCAGTCTTTATGCAGACAGCCGGAGTGATAATTCCGATGTTTGCCGGTATACTTTGCAGCAATGTGAAGACAACTAACGGTAAAAGCCGTTAAAAGCGAAGTGCTGGGTGGAAACTACGCAGGGATAGGGTACAAAACTCTTGGGCGGGAAAATAGACGTTGTCTCGAAAGGACAAAAGAATCCAAGTAAGGAGAAGCAGTGTGAGAAACTGGCTCAAACCTTGGAAACCTCAAAATAACCGTCTCTGACGAGAACCTTGGAAACAAGACTTTTACAAGAGAAGTTGGTGCAAGTAGCTTAAAGCGTCAGAAATCAGCTGATTTACTCATTCAAGAGTTATTGCTGAACGTTCAAGTGAAAGCTGTCAGCCGATGTGCTGGACCGTACAAAAAAATGCAAGAAGAAGCAATCAAGTAGCTCTTGACTGCTCAGCCTTCTTGAGTACGTCACCTAATAATCCTGTACCTAGTGGAAGCAGGAAGAAAAGCCTAAAGCTGTTTGGTTTTGAATCATCCTATTGATCTGTTTCTCGTTATCTGGTAGAAGTATCTGATGAGAATCCGGAATCATACCTTTACCTTTGCATTACCAAACATAGCAAATAAAAAACTGGATATGGCGAAACGTTGTAAATACAACATATAAGTGGTAAACTACGAAAAAACAGCTGAGTGGAAAAGAGGGATCGATCATGCTCGATTTAGAAGAAAAATTTACTCAAGCGGGATTGTATTTTGAACTGTATCACCACCATTCAATCTATACAAATGAAGACGCTTTAGTAGTCAAGAAGGAACAAGGATTTTCCGGTACAGAGACAAAGAGCCTATATTTAAAAGACAAGAAAGGGGATCATTACGTATATCTTACGTTCACCACGAAACAAACGGATTTCAAAATCTTGAATCAATTGACAGGCAAGCGTCTTTCCGTCGTCCCCTCAAAGGAGATGGAAGAAGAAACCGGACAGAAAAAAGGCGCAGTTTCTCCATTCGGTTATGAAGTAACGATCCCGATCCTCATCGACAGAGCATTACTTGAAGAAGAAAAACTAGTCTTTGCACCGGGACGACCAGATCAGACGATGGTCGTGAAAACGGCGGATCTGGAGAAGATCCTTCGATTATTGGCTGTGCCGGTGTTTCTAGTATCAACATAAAATCAAATAAACTCAAAAATCTCGCCTTTTTTTATGGATGTATTTATAGAATGAACAGGTAATTTCTTTTTTAACCATGCTATTTCTTAAGAAACAAAAATAACTGAAATCTAGTTAAATCTCTAAATTGAGCGATTTGACTAGATTTTTTTATGAGAAAATAGGACGATATTCAAAAATAACAACTAAGACAATCCAGCACCATTTTTTTCTCTGGATAAGAAAAAAAGTTCGGTTAAAAGGAATATCCATTCTCGAAATATGTTTAAATAATTACTAACATAAGGTGAAAACGAAGTAATGGATGAAAAACATCTACAGGAGTTTTACTCATCGATGAATGTGACCAACCATAAATAAAGGAGTAAAAGAAATGCCAAGAGAAAACGGTAGAGAAATGAATAGTCCATCCAATTATAAAACAAATGACAATATTCAGGGAAAACTGACTGCAGGTGAGAATAGACAAACAGTTATGCAACCGAGCGCTAGAAAACGAATCCATGATCCGCTTCCTCAATCTACAGACAGATCTGAAAAGTGGAATAGGATCAGAAAAGTTCAAAAAACTTCATCGAATACCTTCACAAGAACAGAAGATGTTTCAGTAAAACCTGAAGATTTATCGGCCTTTATCCCTATTAAACCAGTCGAAGTGTTAGATGACGAGAGTCTATTGAGAGATGAGATTAGAGGATGGATCAAAGAATATCTGTGCATGCATCCTAGACGTGACTTTCGAGTATTTGCTGGTCTCGATACGAGAAATACACCAGATTATATCAAACCATTCCAAGTAGAACTCGCACAGGGATTTGAAAATGCGAGAGACATGTTCTCGCGTATGAAAAACCAATGCCAGAACTTATCAACAAAAGAAGCGATTTCCCGCACCAACGAAGGTCGATACCTGATCCAAATGTTCGAATTGGAAAAAGCCCCTAATCAAGAGCAGATATTAAAAGAGATAAATACAAGACTCCATTCAATAGCAGAAAATGGAGAACAGCTTCTCCAGCAAACTGTAGAGATTGGTTTTGAAAATGTTTGGATCGCATCTAAGGAGTTGATTTGGGATCAGGAATCAAAATCGTATGTGACACAGTTGATAAACTCGGATATGCCGAATGCATTCGTAAAGACAGTAGATCCACAATGTAGAATCGTGTTTTTGGCAGACACATTTCATTTCGATCCCCATGTACGACCAGGAGAGGAATTAAAAACACCTGTAGCTGAAGCGATCATCCATGAAACGACACATCTTAGCTCAGGTACAGTGGATCTGTTGTTTTACAGTAAACCTCCAAGTGGCTATGCCTTGAGCGGAAAGGATCTATTAAACGACCGCCATACAGAATTTCATAAAATAGCTGGTTCTTTAAGTTTCAAAGATTTCGTAAATCGACTAGCACAACAACAGAATCTACCGCAATTATCAAATAAAGCAGTGAAGGATGCATTATCCTCTGACCACATGCTGCGGGCGAATCTTCTGATAGAAGATGCGGAACTGGTAATGACGATCATCAGAGACCTTTCTCAAGGAAGGGCCATTGATGAACGACCACGTGTACGAAGAACACAAGAACAGGATATAACAAAAACAGAAAGGAAAGTAGAGGGGAAACTGCCAGATATAAAGAATGAAACTGAAAAGATGCGGCTATCGGATGCTATAGTTATAGGAAAAGAAAGAAGCCAATCTGCGAGTGGAACAAAGCCCAATCAAAGCTTAGAAAGAATTCAGAATGTGGATAGTCATCGATAAAATAGAGTCCGTATAATGGATTTTTATGAGGTCGGGTCGAGCACAAAAATACGAAGACCGATAGACCGCTGTACACGTTCTCTATTGCGAAGAAGCCCAACTCAATGAAGCCACTCGAGAAGATGATTTTACCAGCAAAGAACAAACCGTCAGCTTCAACACGCCCGAACAACCAAAAGAAAAGACGCCCAAAAAACAACCGACCTTGCCGAAAACGAGGAGTATGGGATCATGGACAGGTGTATTCGTAGGAGCTGTTTTAGTATTTTCCTCCATTTTTTATTGGTTAAAAAATGGAAAGATCTCAAAATAAGCTCAGTACATCATACAAAATTGACATCTTGTCCCTTTTGTATTACAATGTGATACAAAAGGGGGCGATAATATGGCTATGATTACGGTTCGTGTGAGTGATGCCGAAAAAGAATGGCTTTCTTATATGGCGGAATTTTATGGGATTACTTTATCTGAGCTTCTAAAAACCTATTCGATGGAACAACTAGAAGATGAATACGATCGTCAAACGGCTGAAATTGCCCATAAACATTGGGTAGAAAGTGGAAAAACAACAGTATCCATGGAAGAAATCCTTCATGAATTTGGAGGGCTGGAATGACCTACCGTTTAGAATTCACGCCTGAAATTCAGAAACAACTTCGTAAAATGGACAAGCATCAAGCGACGCTGATTGTTCGATGGCTGTATCAACATATTGATGGTATTGACGATCCGAGAAAATTCGGCAAAGGATTGACCGCTAATCGTTCAGGACAATGGCGTTATCGAATTGGCAAATATCGTGTGTTGGTAGAGATAGAAGATAATCAAATGGTTGTTATCGCTATTCAAGTGGGACACCGAAGAAATGTCTATGATTAAGAGACTATTTATTTTTACAAAAAAATAATAATTGGAATCTAGTTAAAACTCTTGAAGTGAGAGATTTAACTAGATTTTTTATGGGGAAAATGTTGAGAAGTTGTTTAGGAGAAAGAATTCCAATGTTAGAGGAGCTATAAGTGGTAATAGGAGAAGAATTGAATTTTGTAGGTAGAGTACTACTAGGAGTATTGAGTATGTGCTGTTTTATCAATGGCACACGTTTTCTCTTGAAAGTAAAAACAATTGTTCATTTGAATGTAGGAAAAAAATGTCAAGGACGGATTATATAAAGGCAGAAACATATTTAAAAAAGATAAGCTATTTGTTTTTTGGGGTTTTGTGTTTCTTGCCATAAGTTTCATTTTAGTGTGTTTTTAAAAAATATCCTTGCATTCATTCAAAAAAATATCGGAGGAATTACATGACTGAGAAAGAACAAGTACAACAAATCGTAAAAAAGTATAATAAAAGTGTCGCTGATTTATCAGAAAATGCCTCAGCGAAAGAATTTAAAACAGTAATGAAGTACGTAGCAGATGAAGCAAATAGGAAGCAACGTAAATTAGTGGGGTTGGATAAATAAATTTTTTATATCACATTCTTAGAGCATAGGAAGTGCGCAATCATTCGCTATGATGATGCTGGCACCAACATTTGCTTGAAGTTCTTTGACAGTTAAGTATCTTCTAAATTTCATATCAAAAAATGTTTGAGGCTCCTCAAGAGTATCTTTATAAAGTGGAGGTTATCATGCATTTTTTATATGGATCGACTGTTAAAATCGTTAAATCAATTGGTTCCAGAGACGATGCTGAAATATCAAGTATTGAGTTCTTTTGTGCGTTGTCCTAAGAATATGCCTAATCCCTTTGCTAAATCCTTAGATTGGCGCATGGCAAAACCTTTTTCAAACTCTACCATGTAAACCTCCAATCGATTACTAAAAATGAGAAATTTAGTATCTTTGATTGCATTAACTGAAAATAATTCATAGAAATCTGAATTAAAAAAGCATTCACGAGAAGAAAATAAATTCCTGTTCTAAACACTTTATAAAATCTAGATAAATTAATTTCAAATGATTTGTCGGAATAGTAAAAGGAAGATATTTACAACCAGGTAACCAGTTCAGTGAAGGAAAAAGTAGTCCAAGAAGTCGATTCTTGGATTTTTTAGTGGATTTGTTCGACAAATACGGTTAGTATGCGTATATGAGAGGTTGTAAGCAAAGCGTTGTGACCTGAGCACTTAAGGAGGAATCTGTGAAAATAGCTTTTCATATTTTTGCAGATTTTGACTTAATGCCGAAGGTCAGCTTTGTGAACACCGTTTAAAGAAGGTCGAAAACAGGTACGACTTTTCGACGTAAGGAGAAAGAATTTCAATGATAGAAACAATAAATCCCGCAGAAAACAAGGTTTCTGCGTACATCCATATCCCATTTTGCGAGCATATCTGCTATTACTGTGACTTCAATAAAGTATTTTTAGAGGGTCAGCCAGTAGATGAATATGTCGAGATGCTGCTGAAAGAAATGGAGATCATGGTACAAAAGCACCAAGTGGCTCAGTTGGAAACATTATATGTAGGTGGCGGAACGCCCACTTCATTGTCGGCAAAACAATTGGATCGATTGTTATCTGGAGCTAGAGAAATCTTACCTTTTCAGGAGGGAAAAGAATTTACGGTAGAAGCGAACCCTGGAGACTTGACTCGTGAAAAACTGCAAGTGATGAAAAATTACGGAGTCAATCGTCTATCCATGGGAGTCCAAACCTTTGACAATCGGTTGCTGAAAAAAATCGGTCGCAAGCATACGGCAGAAGACGTCTATCAAACGATGGATTTTTTGTCAGCTGAGAATTTTTCAAATGTCAGTATCGATTTGATCTATGCACTGCCAGGGCAGACGCTAGAAGGTTATCGTGATACGTTGGAAAAAGCCTTAGCTCTTGATTTACCGCATTATTCTCTGTATTCCTTGATCTTAGAGAACAAAACCATGTTCATGAACTGGGTACGACAAGGACACCTGGAACTTCCTGATCAGGAAACGGAGACCAGAATGTTTGAAGAAACGATTGAAGCAATGGAAAAACATGGGCGCCACCAGTATGAAATCAGTAATTTCGGTTTGACAGGTCACGAATCGCAGCATAATTTAATGTATTGGAACAATGATCATTATTTTGGATTTGGCGCAGGCGCAAGCGGCTACCTCGGAAATACGCGTTATCGTAACAAGGGGCCTATCCAGCATTATTTGCGTCCGTTACGTGAAGGAGATCTTCCTGTTTTGGAACAAGAAAAACTTTCTCGAAGCAATCAAATCGAAGAAGAGATGTTTCTTGGGCTGCGCAAAAAATCAGGTATTGCGAAACAGCATTTTTATGAAAGATACAACCAGACTATCGAATCACTTTATCAGCCGGTACTAGATGAATTGGAACAAGAAGGATTACTGATAAACGAGACAGATCGGATATATCTAACGCAAAAAGGCACTTTTTTAGGAAACAATGTTTTTGAACGCTTTTTACTTGGAGAAAAATAGAGAAATGAAAAATTAAATTTTGTGTAATTTTAAATAACGAATCAAAGCAAAGAGATAACAAACACAACATAAACCCTGTATTGGCGCCTTTTTAACACAACTGAAAAAATTAGCACTCTCTTCATTAGAGTGCTAAAAAATGAGCTCTTTCTCTTGACAGGAAAAGGGCTTCTTGCTATATTTATAAGTGGATTAGCACTTAGAATATATGAGTGCTAATGAGAGGTGAGGAAGATGTTAACAAAGCGACAAAACGACATTTTGCGTCTGATCATCCAAAACTATACGAGTAGTGGCGTGCCCGTTGGTTCCAAAACATTGATGTCTGAGGGAGTCGAGGCTAGCTCAGCGACGATCCGCAATGATATGAAAGCTCTAGAAGATGAGGGTCTCTTGCTTAAGACACATTCTTCTTCGGGACGGATTCCATCTGCTTCCGGCTATCGTTATTATGTGGACCATTTGTTGAGACCAGCTCGTGTGACAGAAGATGATCTGCTATTGATCCGTCAGTCTTTAGGCAAAGAGTTCCATGAGATCAATGAGATTATCAAACAATCTGCTGAGATCTTATCTGAGCTGACAAGTTACACGACGTTTTCATTGGGACCAGAAGTAAAAGACCGCCGTTTGACTGGTTTTCGAGTCGTTCCATTGAATAATCGTCAAATCATCGCGATTGTTGTGACTGATATGGGAAACGTGGAAAGCCAAGTATTCACTCTCCCAGAAAATATGGGGAGTCAGGAAATCGAAAAAATGGTACAGATTGTGAATGACCGTTTAGTCGGAGATCCTCTGATGACGGTATATCACAAACTGCGTACGGAGATTCCGATGATCCTGCATAAATATTTCCAGACCACAGAAGGGATGTCTGATCTTTTCGACGCCGTCTTGGGTCATGTGTTTGAGGAAAAGGTTTATGTCAGTGGTCAGATGAATCTTTTGGATTATGAGCCCCGTCAAGACCTTGATCAGTTCAAGTCTATGTTTTCTTTTATGAAAGATTCAAATGGACTCACTCAAATGATCGCTCCAGTGGATAGCAATATCCACATCAAGATCGGTGCTGAATTAGGTAATGATTTATTGCAGAACATGAGTATGATCCAAGCAAGTTACGAGATCGATGGGCATGGAAGAGGTACAATAGCTTTGTTGGGGCCAACAAGCATGCCGTATTCCAGGATGTTCGGATTAGTCGATGTCTATCGAAGAGAATTAGCAGCTAAGCTTGCTGATTACTACCGTTTGCTTGATTTGTCAGAATCATGACGCATACAATAAAGCTATCGCAGCTGATCGTTCTCTCATTGAGCAAGAGCAATCAAACAGCTGACTGAATAATGAAAGGAAGACTGTATCATGAAAGAAAATCAGGAAGAACTAGATAAAGAGATGACAGACGCTCAGCCAGAAGCAGAAATCGATGTAGAAGCAGCAGATGATTCAGGTGTTTCAGAAGCAGAAGCGGAAGAATTCGAATCTGCGAAGCTGAAAGCTGAATTAGAAGAAATGGAAGACAAATTTCTACGCGCTCGTGCAGAAATCGCCAACATGGCTAATCGCGGAAAAAATGAACGGGAGCAGCTCCAGAAATACCGTTCACAAGATCTAGCAAAGAAATTGCTTCCGGCTATCGACAATTTAGAACGTGCATTAGCGACAGAAGTTTCTGATGAGCAAGGCGCAAGCTTGAAAAAAGGCGTTGAAATGGTCTTAGAAAGTTTACGTCATGCATTGAAAGAAGAAGGGATCGAAAAAATCCCTGCAAAAGGAGAACTGTTTGATCCTAATCTTCATCAAGCCGTTCAAACGATCCCAGCATCTGAAGAAGCACCAGCTGATACGATCGTTGAAGTTTTGCAAGAAGGTTATAAATTACATGATCGCGTATTAAGACCGACAATGGTCATTGTGGCACAGTAAGCTGTGTCAATTGAAACATAACCAAACTTTTTACAGAAAAAGGAGACGTTAATTATGAGTAAAATTATCGGGATTGACTTAGGAACAACTAACTCTGCTGTAGCAGTTTTAGAAGGAAACGAAGCAAAAATCATCGCAAATCCAGAAGGAAACCGTACGACACCTTCTGTTGTATCATTCAAAAACGGAGAAATCCAAGTCGGGGAAGTTGCAAAACGTCAAGCAGTGACAAACCCAAATACGATCTCATCTATCAAACGCCATATCGGTGAAGCAGGCTACAAAGTGGATGTTGAAGGAAAATCATATACACCACAAGAGATCTCTGCTATGATCCTTCAATACATCAAAGGGTTCGCTGAAGATTACTTAGGCGAAAAAGTAGAAAAAGCAGTTATCACTGTCCCAGCTTACTTTAACGATGCACAACGCCAAGCAACAAAAGACGCTGGTAAAATCGCTGGTCTGGAAGTAGAACGTATCGTGAACGAACCAACAGCTGCAGCACTAGCTTATGGTTTGGACAAAACAGATCGTGATGAAAAAATCTTAGTATTCGACCTTGGTGGTGGTACATTTGACGTATCGATCCTTGAACTTGGTGATGGCGTGTTCGACGTATTGTCAACAGCTGGAGATAACCACTTGGGCGGGGATGACTTCGATAACAAGATCATCGACCATATGGTAGCAGAATTCAAGAAAGAAAACGGCATCGATCTTTCTCAAGATAAAATGGCCTTGCAACGTTTGAAAGACGCTGCTGAAAAAGCGAAAAAAGACCTATCCGGTGTATCAAGCACACAAATCAGCTTGCCATTCATCACAGCCGGCGAATCAGGACCATTGCATTTGGAAATGACATTGACACGTGCAAAATTTGACGAATTGACAGCTGACTTAGTCGAACGTACAAAAGTTCCAGTACGTCAAGCATTGAAAGATGCTGGTTTATCTCAATCAGAAATCGATGAAGTCATTTTAGTCGGTGGTTCGACACGTATCCCTGCTGTAGTGGAAGCAGTACGCAAAGAAACAGGAAAAGAACCAAATAAATCAGTAAACCCTGATGAAGTAGTTGCAATGGGTGCTGCTATCCAAGGTGGCGTAATCACGGGTGATGTGAAAGATGTCGTTTTACTTGACGTAACACCATTATCATTAGGTATCGAAACAATGGGTGGCGTATTTACAAAACTGATCGACCGTAATACAACGATCCCAACAAGCAAATCACAAGTATTCTCAACTGCGGCAGATAACCAACCAGCAGTAGATATCCATGTATTGCAAGGGGAACGCCCAATGGCTGCAGATAACAAAACGCTAGGAAGATTCCAATTGACAGATATTCCTGCAGCGCCACGTGGTATCCCTCAAATCGAAGTAACGTTCGATATCGATAAGAACGGGATCGTGAATGTTTCTGCAAAAGATCTAGGTACGCAAAAAGAACAAAAAATCACAATCAAATCTTCTTCAGGCCTGACAGATGACGAAATCGAACGTATGGTCAAAGATGCAGAAGCAAATGCAGAAGCAGATAAAGCACGTAAAGAAGAAGTGGATCTTCGCAACGATGTAGACGCTCTGTTGTTCTCAGTGGATAAAACATTGAAAGAATTAGAAGGCAAAGTCGATGAAGAAGAAGTGAAGAAAGCTGAAACAGCTCGTGATGAATTGAAAGCTGCTGTTGAAGCAAACAACATCGAAGAAATGAAAACAAAACGCGATGCATTGAATGAAATCGTACAAAACCTGACAGTGAAATTGTATGAACAAGCTGCACAGCAACAAGCACAAGAAAACCCTGAAGCAGCACAAGGCGGAGCGGATGATGTCGTTGATGCTGATTTTGAAGAAGTCGATGGCGACGATAAATAATCAGTTCACTGAATTTCGAGAAAGGCCAAAGTTGCTACTTTGGCTTTTTCTTTTGAAAATAGTTTGAAGTATCGGTTTTTGTTTCCTATAAAATGTGATATGATAACAAACGACGTGAAAATGATGAGAACCAATAGGAGGAAAGCCTATGGCAACAAAACGTGATTATTATGAAGTCTTAGGGCTCTCAAAAGGAGCTTCTGAAGACGAAATCAAGAAAGCCTATCGTAAGCTTTCAAAAAAATACCATCCAGATATCAATAAAGAGCCCGATGCGGAAGAAAAATTCAAAGAAGTATCGGAAGCCTATGAAATCTTAAGTGATCCGCAAAAACGAGCTGCCTATGATCAATACGGTCATGCTGGAACAGATCCGAATTACGGTGCTGGCGGAGCTGGTGGCGGTTTTGGTGGCTTTGGCGGCTTCTCAGGAGGCGGCGGCTTTGGTGGTTTTGAAGATATCTTTGATTCGTTTTTCGGTGGAGGAGGCCGTACAGTAGATCCTAATGCACCTCGTCAAGGGGCGGATTTGCAGTATAGAGTCGATCTTTCATTTGAAGAAGCGATCTTTGGTGTAGAAAAAGAAATCAAATATAACCGGGAAGAAATCTGTCATACTTGTGGCGGTAACGGAGCTAAACCAGGGACACAGCCAACGACTTGTCATAAGTGTCATGGTGCAGGGACGATCAATGTTGAACGTCAAACACCACTAGGCCGTGTCATGAGTCGTCAAACTTGTGATGTATGTCATGGAACTGGGAAAGAAATCAAAGAACCATGCCCAACTTGTCACGGCTCTGGTCATGAAAAGAAAGCACATTCTGTGAAAGTCAATGTACCAGCTGGTGTAGAAGAAGGACAGCAAATGCGTTTAGCAGGTCAAGGGGAAGCCGGAGAAAACGGCGGACCATTTGGTGACTTGTATGTCATATTCCGCGTAGAAGAAAGTGATATCTTTGACCGTGATGGTTCTGAAATCTACTATGAATTGCCATTGAGTTTCGTCCAAGCAGCTTTGGGCGATGAAGTGCAAGTACCGACCGTCCACGGAGATGTGAAGCTGAAAATCCCTGCCGGAACTCAAACAGGTACGAATTTCCGCTTGCGTGGGAAAGGTGCGCCAAAATTACGAGGTGGCGCAACAGGCGATCAGCACGTAAAAGTAAAACTGATCACACCGAAAAACCTGAACGAGCAGCAAAGAGAAGCATTACGTGCTTTTGCTGAAGCTGGTGGCATCAAAGTCGAAGAACAGCAAGAAGACGGATTCTTCGATAAAGTGAAAGATGCGTTAGGTGGTAAGAAGCGTAAGTGATTTCGTTCAAAAGATCCTTGAGCTTCGCTGCAGTTTTGTAAAATAAAAATGGGGCTGGAGAACCACAATTGGTTTCTCCAGCCCCATTAGTGATAGAACCAAAAAGCCGCGTGATTCAAAGATCACGCGGCTTTTTAGACTTTATAAGAGTTAAATGTTCAAAACTTTGTTCAAGAAATCTTTCGTCCGTTCATTCTGCGGATTTCCGAAGACTTCTTCTGGTGTGCCGTCTTCTAAGAAGTTTCCGCCATCAATGAACATGACGCGGTTAGCTACTTCTTTAGCAAAGCCCATTTCGTGGGTGACAATCACCATTGTCATACCTTGTTTGGCTAGTTTTTTCATGACATTCAATACATCGCCGACCATTTCTGGATCAAGAGCAGAAGTTGGCTCGTCAAAAAGCATGATATCTGGATTCATGGCTAATGCCCGCGCAATAGCCACACGTTGCTTTTGACCACCGGAAAGCATTTCTGGATACATATCTTTTTTATCTTCAAGACCGACTGTTTGAAGGAGTTTGATTGCTTTTTTTTCGGCTTCTTCTTTTGATTCTTTTTTCAGATCCATTGGTGCCAAGGTGATGTTCTCTAAAACGGAAAGGTGAGGGAACAGATTAAAGTGCTGGAAAACCATCCCGATGTGCTGTCTCACCAGATTGATGTCCGTGTTTTTGTCCATCAAATGTGCGCCGTCGATGATGATCTCACCGTCTGAAGGCTCTTCTAAACGATTCAGGCAGCGAAGGAAAGTGCTTTTTCCGGAACCAGAAGGGCCGATGATACAAACCACGTCGCCTTCGTTGATCGACACGTTGATATCGTTTAAAACCGTATTTTCTCCGTATTTTTTTACAAGATGTTCTACTAAGATTTTTTCTGACATCTTATTTCACCTTCTTTTCTAAAACTTTCGCTAATTTTGTCAGAGCTGTGATCAAGATCAGATACATGATTGCGATGATCAGATAAACATACGTACTTTGTGTCGTACGTGCCACGATGATCTTCCCAGTTTGCAAGAGTTCGACTACACCGATCGCTGAGATGATTGTCGTATCTTTCAAGGAGATCACGAATTGATTGACAAAGGATGGAAGCATGATTTTTATAGCTTGTGGCAAAATGATTTTTTGCATCGTCCGATTATAAGAAAGTCCCAAACTTCGAGAGGCTTCCATTTGTCCCACTGGAACAGCTTTGATCCCGCCTCGCACGATCTCGGCGATATAAGCACTTGCGTTCAGTGTCAATGTGATCACACCAGCAATAAAGTCAGGGATCGTAAAGCCGACAATACCTGGAAGACCGAAGAAAATGAAGAAGGCCAGAACCATCATAGGGATTCCGCGGATCACATCAACGTAAATGCTTGCGATCGTACGCAATGCACGAATCGGTGCGACGCTGAACAAACCGAAAATCACGCCGACAATCAGCGCAAGCACGAAGGAAACCAGTGTCAAGAGAATCGTTTTCCAAAGACCTTTAAGCAATGCTTGGTAGTTGTTTTGGATCAAACCGATGATCGTCGATTCGTTTTTGGAAGAACTAGAAACTTCATTTCCTTCTGCTACGTATTCTTTGATGATCTTGTCGTATTCACCTGTTCGTTTTAATTCTTTCAGTCCTTCGTTGAACATGTTGAGCAATTCAGGATTTTGTCCTTTTTTCACAGCGAAAGCATATTGTCCGCCAGATTCCTTTTTGATTGGTGTTTCAAGTGCTTGGCCTTGTTTGATCGCATATCCGATCACAGGGTAGTCGTCCATCATGGCATCAATTGCGCCGATTCTTAACCCGTCGTAAAGCTGATCAGCGGCGTCGAAGTATTTGATCGTATAACCGTATTGTTTTTCGTGTGCGCTCAAGAATTCCGCACTTTCGGTACCGACTTTTGCTCCGACAGTTTTTCCTTTTAGATCATTATAAGATTTGATGGAATCATTTCCTTTTTTCACAGCAAGCTGGATGCCGCTGTCGAAATAAGGATCTGAAAAGTCATAATTTTCCTTTCGTTCATCCGTGATGGTCATCCCGGCGATCATCCCGTCTGCTTGTCCGGATTCTAACGCTTGGAGTGCTGCAGAAAAGCCGCGATAGTCCATCCGTATATCGAAGCCTTGCAGTTTCGCAATGCTTTCCATCAATTTGACATCGATTCCTTCATATTTTCCGTCTTCATTCTGAAATTCAAACGGTGCGAAGGCGGAGTCGCTGGCGATGACGTATATGTCTTTCTTTGGTTTGATTTTTTGCATCGTCTCGCTTGCGTTTGATTCTGCGGTTGTTTTGTCATCAGCTTGTACAGGGTTGCTAAACACAAATGTGACAAGTCCTGTCATTATGAAAATAAATGTGTAGAAAAAGTGACTCTTTTTCATAATTAACCTCCTAAAATTCCAATATTTAATTATTATAGGCGATAAGGGAGCGATGAGACAAGCTGACAAGCTTTAAAAAATAAAAAAATTCTCTTTTTCTTACATCGCGTGTAAGGAAATGTGACATAAGCACCGAGAGAAAGAACTGGCGAAAGTATGTTCGGTGTGGTATAATTTTGATATAGGAATGTCTTTGCTTTCCTTTTCTTTTTGCAGGTCGTAAAATGAAAAGGAACGAACAAAAAGGAGGACGAAAAATGATTGAGAGAGATACCTCCCGACACTTTGAGCTGGTCTCGAAATACCAGCCTGCAGGTGATCAGCCCGAAGCCATCACGCAGTTAGTTGAAGGCGTAGTTGGCGGAAAAAAAGCACAGATCCTGTTAGGGGCGACAGGAACAGGGAAAACATATACGATTTCGAACTTGATCGAAAAGGTCAACAAACCTACATTGATCATTGCCCACAATAAGACATTAGCCGGGCAATTATATGGAGAGTTCAAAGATTTCTTTCCTAACAATGCGGTCGAGTACTTTGTTTCCTACTATGATTATTATCAACCAGAAGCGTATGTACCTTCGAGTGATACGTATATCGAAAAAGATTCGAGTGTCAATGATGAGATCGATAAGCTACGGCATTCAGCAACCAGTTCGTTGCTAGAGCGAAATGATGTGATCGTCATTGCTTCTGTCTCTTGCATTTTCGGGTTAGGTTCGCCGTTTGAATATCAGAAACAGGTCGTATCGATCCGGCAAGGGGCTGAGATCGATCGGAATCAGCTGATCCGTGATCTAGTAAGCATCCAATTCGAACGAAATGATATTGATTTTCAGCGCGGTCGTTTTCGAGTGCGTGGTGATGTCGTGGAGATTTTTCCAGCTTCTCGTGATGAACGGGCACTTCGCGTGGAATTCTTTGGCGATGAAGTGGAACGGATCCGGGAAGTCAATGCACTGACTGGAGAAGTTTTAGGCGAGACAGAACATGTGGCTATTTTCCCGGCTACCCACTTTGTGACCAACGATGAACATATGGAACATGCAGTGGCAAATATCAAAGCAGAGCTCGATCAGCGTTTAGCGGTACTGAGAAGCGAAAACAAACTGCTAGAAGCACAAAGACTCGAACAACGGACTAACTATGACATTGAGATGATGCTAGAGATGGGTTATACCTCAGGGATCGAAAACTATTCTCGACATATGGATGGTCGTAAGGAAGGCGAACCTCCTTATACATTACTGGATTTCTTCCCAGAAGATTCGCTGATCGTAGTAGATGAGTCCCATGTGACGATGCCTCAGATCCGTGGGATGTACAACGGGGACCGTGCGAGAAAACAAATGCTGGTAGATTACGGCTTTCGTTTACCTTCTGCCTTAGATAACCGGCCTTTGCGTTTAGAAGAATTCGAAAAACATGTGAACCAGATCGTCTATGTTTCAGCAACGCCGGGCCCTTATGAGCATGAACAAACTGATACTGTCATCCAGCAGATCATTCGTCCGACTGGATTGCTGGACCCTGTAATCGAAGTACGGCCGATCATGGGACAGATTGATGATCTCGTTGGAGAAATCAATGAACGTGTCGAAAAAGATCAGCGGGTGTTCGTAACGACATTGACGAAAAAAATGGCTGAGGACTTGACCGATTACTTTAAAGAACTCGGTATCAAAGTGAAATACCTGCACAGTGACATCAAAACGCTAGAAAGAACAGAGATCATCCGAGATCTTCGTCTAGGCGAATTCGATGTATTAGTAGGGATCAACCTCCTTCGTGAAGGATTAGATGTGCCGGAAGTATCTCTTGTAGCCATCTTGGATGCCGACAAAGAAGGATTTCTGCGTAGTGAACGTTCGCTTGTCCAAACTATTGGACGTGCGGCACGTAATGAAGAAGGAAAAGTGATCATGTACGCAGACAAGGTCACTGACTCGATGCGTTTGGCAATGGAAGAAACATCGAGACGCCGAAGCATTCAGAAAAAATACAATGAAGAACATGGAATCGTTCCAAAAACGATTATCAAAGAAATCAGAGACCTGATCTCGATTACCAAAGAATCAGAAGATGATCCGAAAGAAACGGTTCAACTCTCTTATGAAGAGATGACAAAAGAAGAAAAAGCAACTTTATTGATGAAATTAGAAAAAGAAATGAAGGATGCTGCGAAAGCCTTAGATTTCGAAACAGCCGCCAATGTGCGCGACATGATATTAGAATTAAAGGCTTCAGAGTAGGAGGATTTCATGGCTAACGATAAAATTACGATTCACGGCGCACGAGCCCACAATTTGAAAAATGTAGATGTGACCATTCCCAGAGATAAATTCGTCGTGGTGACTGGTCTGTCCGGCTCAGGAAAAAGTTCACTGGCTTTCGATACATTGTACGCAGAAGGTCAGAGAAGATATGTGGAGAGTCTTTCTGCTTATGCTCGTCAATTTTTAGGACAAATGGATAAACCAGATGTCGATAGTATCGACGGGTTGAGTCCAGCGATTTCCATCGACCAGAAAACGACGAGCAAAAACCCGCGTTCGACTGTCGGGACAGTGACGGAGATCAATGATTATCTTCGTTTGCTGTTCGCACGTGTCGGACATCCGATCTGTCCAAATGATCATATCGAGATCACTAGTCAATCCGTCGATCAGATGGCTGACAAAGTCATGGCTTTGCCAGAGCGGACAAAGATCCAAATCTTAGCACCGATCGTCGTGAAGAAAAAAGGGCAGCATAAAAAAGTGTTCGAACGAATCCAAAAAGAAGGATACGTTCGTGTACGTGTCGATGGAGAAACGTTTGATTTGAGCGAAGTGCCTGAATTGGAAAAGAACAAAAAACACGATATAGCTATCGTGATCGATCGAATCATCGTAAAAGAAGGCATTCGTTCACGTTTGTTCGATTCTTTGGAAGCAGCTTTGCGGTTGGCAGATGGCTATGCTTTAGTCGATGTCATCGGCGAAGAAGAAATGTTGTTTAGCGAACACTATTCTTGTCCTTATTGCGGATTTACCGTGGGCGAGTTGGAACCAAGGCTTTTTTCATTTAACGCGCCATTTGGAGCCTGCCCTGATTGTGATGGGCTTGGTGTGAAATTAGAAGTCGACCAAGATTTAGTGATCCCCGATAGAACAAAAACTTTGCGCGAAGGAGCGATTGTTCCTTGGAATCCAATCAGCTCTCAATACTATCCGCAAATGCTTGCCCAAGCGTGTGAAAGCTTTGGTATCGACTTGGACACACCATTTGAAGAATTACCAGAAGAACACCAAGAGGTCATTTTGAATGGAACAGATGAATTGTTCCATTTCCACTATGAGAATGATTTCGGTGGCGTCAGAGATGTAGAAACTTCCTTTGAAGGCGTATTGAAGAACATCAAACGTCGCTATCACGACACAAACAGCGACTTTACAAGAGAACAAATGCGTTTGTATATGACTGAACTCACTTGTCAGACATGCAAAGGCTATCGATTGAATCCGCAAGCCTTGTCCGTAAAGATCAATGGGACACATATTGGACAAACCAACGAATTATCGATCCAAAAAGCAGTGGACTTTTTCTCGAACCTGACATTGTCTGAACAAGAAAAAGTGATCGCGAAACCGATCCTAAAAGAAGTAAACGACCGCTTATCTTTTCTGGAAAACGTCGGATTGGATTATCTGACCTTGAGTCGTGCTTCAGGAACATTATCGGGAGGGGAAGCGCAGCGGATACGTCTTGCTACACAGATCGGCTCGAACCTGTCTGGTGTGCTTTATATATTGGATGAACCATCTATCGGTTTGCATCAGCGCGACAATGACCGATTGATCGGTTCTCTGAAAAAAATGCGTGATCTCGGCAATACTTTAGTCGTCGTCGAACACGATGAGGACACGATGCGTGCGGCGGATTATCTGATCGATGTAGGACCAGGAGCTGGAGACCAAGGCGGACAGATCGTTGCTGCTGGTACGCCTGAACAAGTAGCAAAAGATGCGAATTCATTGACTGGACAATATTTGTCTGGCAAGAAAAGCATACCTGTACCGGCAGAACGCCGAAAAGGTAACGGAAAAGCGATCAAGATCACAGGTGCTTCTGAGAATAATCTGAAGAATGTCTCTGTCGAATTTCCTTTAGGGGAATTCGTCGCAGTAACAGGCGTCTCGGGTTCTGGGAAAAGCACCTTAGTCAATAGTATCCTGAAAAAAGCTTTAGCACAGAAATTGAATCGGAATTCTGCAAAACCCGGGAAATACAAAACGATTTCCGGATATGAAAGCATCGAAAAAATCATCGATATCGACCAAAGCCCGATCGGACGGACGCCACGAAGCAACCCGGCGACTTACACGAGTGTGTTCGACGATATCCGCGGTTTGTTCGCCCAAACGAATGAAGCGAAGATGCGCGGCTATAAAAAGGGACGTTTCAGCTTCAACGTGAAAGGCGGACGCTGTGAGGCTTGTCACGGTGATGGGATCATCAAGATCGAAATGCATTTCTTGCCAGATGTCTATGTCCCATGTGAAGTTTGTCATGGAAAACGATACAATTCTGAAACACTGGAAGTGCACTATAAAGGAAAAAGTATCGCAGATGTCTTGGAAATGACGGTGGAAGATGCAGTCGAATTCTTCAAACCAATTCCAAAGATCCACCGTAAACTGCAAACGATCGTCGATGTAGGTTTAGGCTACGTCACCATGGGACAGCCGGCAACGACATTGTCAGGCGGGGAAGCACAGCGGATGAAACTAGCCAGTGAGCTTCATAAAATCTCAAATGGCAAGAACTTCTATATTTTAGATGAACCTACCACTGGACTCCATACAGATGATATCGCTCGGCTGCTAGATGTATTGCAGCGATTGGTAGATGCCGGCAATACAGTATTAGTGATCGAGCATAATCTGGACGTTATCAAAACTGCTGATCATCTCATTGATCTAGGACCAGAAGGCGGTGAAGGCGGGGGAACGATCCTTGCTACCGGAACGCCAGAAGAGATCATCAAAGTAAAAGAAAGTTATACAGGTCAGTACCTGAAAAAGATGATGGATGAGTCACCAAAAGCGAAGGCATAAGATATGATTAAAAAAACATAAAAAAAAGATTTTGTCCTTGTTTTCTGAAGGCTTGTGTTCTACAATACATTACATGGTAGTTCTGTCTACACTGATTGGTATAGATAAAAACTTCCTATAAGTTCAATCCGTTCAAAAAAGAATTGAGCAATCGGAGGGGTTTCCTTTGATTGCTTTTTTCTTTATGGTATGATATTCCTTGTGTAAGTTGAAAAAGAAAACTAGAGATTATGAGTAAGTGAGAGATAATAATGAACAGTAATGAAAATGAAGAATTTATCCCTATTTTATTAGGCAGCGACATGAACGTTTATGGTATGGCACGTTCTTTCAATGAAGCATATGGCAAAGTCTGCCAAGCTTACGCTTCAAATCAGTTAGCTCCTACCCGTTATAGTAAGATTGTCAATGTCGAAGTGATCCCTGGGTTTGATAAAGACCCTGTATTTATCGAAACTATGAGACGTCTGGCAAAAGAAAAGTATTCTGATAAAAGCAAAAAATACCTGTTGATCGCTTGTGGCGACGGTTATGCTGAATTGATTTCTCAACACAAACAAGAGCTTTCGGAACATTTCATCTGTCCGTACATCGATTACTCCTTGTTTGAACGACTGATCAATAAAGTCAGCTTCTATGAGGTTTGTGAAGAATACCATCTTCCTTATCCTAAAACGTTGATCGTACGAGAAGAAATGCTTGTAGAAGGTCGTTTGGAACAAGAACTGCCTTTTGAATTTCCAGTCGCTTTGAAACCGGCAAATAGTGTAGAATACCTTTCTGTCCAATTCGAAGGCCGCAAAAAAGCATTTATCATCGATAATCGTGAAGAGTTCGATCTGATTTTAGGTCGGATTTATGAAGCTGGTTATACGAGTGAAATGATCGTACAGGACTTTATTCCAGGGGATGACAGCAATATGCGTGTGCTGAATGCCTATGTAGATGAAGATCATCAAGTACGAATGATGTGTCTAGGCCATCCTTTATTAGAAGACCCTACACCTGCGTCTATCGGGAACTATGTAGTCATCATTCCAGATTACAATGAAAAGATCTATCAGACGATCAAAGAATTTTTGGAAACGATCGAATACACAGGTTTTGCGAATTTCGACATGAAATACGATCCTCGTGATGGAGAGTATAAGCTGTTTGAAATCAACCTGCGTCAAGGACGAAGTAGCTTCTTTGTTACGCTAAATGGGTTGAACCTCGCACGTTTCGTGACCGAAGATCGTGTATTTGGCAAACCATTTACCGGAACGACTTATGGAACCAATCAATCAGAAAAAGCAAAACTCTGGATGGGTGTGCCGAAAAAAGTCTTTTTGGAATACGCACGCGAAAACGAAGACAAAAAACTCGCAGAACAAATGATCAAAGAAAATCGTTATGGAACGACTGTCTTTTATGAAAAAGACCGTTCAGTCAGACGTTGGCTGCTGATGAAATATATGTTCCATAACTATATCCCAAGATTCAAAAAGTATTTTCATGTGAAAGAAGGCTAGTTCATGGAGAATTTTTTCAGTATATTAGGCGGAATGGGAACCATGGCCACCGAAAGTTTTGTCCGGTTGATCAATCACCGTACACAGGCATCGAAAGATCAGGATTATTTGAACTATGTCTTGTTCAATCATGCGACAGTTCCCGATCGGACGGCTTATATCTTAGACCGTACACAAGAAGATCCTATGCCTTATTTGCTGGATGACATTGAAAAGCAAAATCTTTTGCAGCCTAAATTTATCGTATTGACTTGTAACACAGCCCATTATTTTTTCGATGAGCTTCAAGCAGCAACGGATATCCCTATTTTGCATATGCCGAGAGAAGCAGCAAATGAGCTTGTTCGTCAGCATACAGTAGGAAAAGTAGCTGTTTTAGGAACAGAAGGCAGTATGAGAGCAGGGATCTATGAACGTGAAGTGAAAAATCTGGGTTTTGAAGCAGTGATTCCGGATCAGGAACTTCAAGAAAAAATCAATTATCTGATCTATCATGAAATCAAAGAGTCTGATCATTTGAATAAAGATCTTTATTATGAAATCCTGGAAGAAGCTGTCGAACGATTAGAATGCGAGAAAATCATTCTGGGCTGTACGGAGTTGTCGCTGATGCAGGAATTCGCATCGGATAACCCTTACCCTGTCATCGATGCCCAGTCGATTCTGGCTGATCGGACTATCGAACGTGCGTTGAAATTGCGTCAATGATCGCGCGATGACTCGTCGGTTATCTAAAAGTCCTATTTCAGACCGAAACAGGAAATCAGAAATCTTTTGTTTTTTGTTAGGGCAAGTATCGTAGCAGGTATTTGCCCTGATTTTTTGCGGAAATTTATAGAAAATTTTCGCAAAAAGTGACGAAGAATGGAAATAAACTGGCAATGATACGCCCGGAATGATATAATTGTACTAATCGATAGGTGAGAGGAGATTGACATTATGGCTGATAATTTACAACTGGTGATCATTACAGGGATGAGCGGGGCTGGGAAAACAGTCGCTATCCAAAGTTTCGAAGATATGGGTTATTTCTGTATTGACAATATGCCGCCAAAATTGATCCCTAAATTTTGGGAACTGATCAAAGAATCTGGAAAAGTAACGAAAATGGCACTAGGTGTGGACCTTCGTTCTCGTTCTTTTTTTGAAGAAATCCAAAATATGCTGATTGAAATCGAAAATACGAACTTCATTGATACATCGATCTTATTTTTAGATGCTTCGGATGAAGAGCTAGTTGCCCGTTACAAAGAAACAAGACGGACGCACCCGATGGCGATGGACGGATTAGTGACGGAAGGTATTCGCAAAGAACGTGCGATTTTGAATGATCTGAAAGCACAAGCTTCCGTGATCATCGATACGACCACATTGACACCACGCCAATTAAGAGAAAAAATCAATCAAGCATTCAAAACAAAGGGCGATCAGGGATTCCGGATCGAGTTTGTCTCATTCGGCTTCAAATACGGTTTGCCGATCGATTCTGATATTGTCATGGATGTCCGCTTCTTGCCAAATCCTCACTATATTGCGGAGCTCAGACCATTAACAGGAAAAGATAAACCTGTTTACGACTATGTCATGTCTTTCGATGAAACAGAATCATTTTATACGAAATTCTTAGATCTGCTACAAACTGTTTTGCCTGGATACATCAAAGAAGGAAAAAGCAGCTTGACGATCGCGATCGGCTGTACTGGCGGACAGCATCGCTCAGTAGCGTTAACAGAGCGTTTAGCAGAAGCACTTGGAAAAACGTATAAAGTGAACATCACTCACCGCGATAAAGACAAACGGAAAGAGACGGTGAATCGGTCGTGAAAATGAAAACCTACCGTATCAGAAAGCCGAAAATCGTCGTTGTCGGAGGTGGGACCGGGCTGCCAGTGATTTTGAAGAGCTTGCGTAACCAAGGAGCCGACATCACTGCGATTGTGACAGTAGCTGATGATGGGGGAAGTAGCGGCGCAATCAGAGAGTCTATAGCAATGGCACCGCCAGGAGATTTACGGAATGTCCTCGTGTCGCTTTCTGATATGCCGCAGTTTTATGAGGATATCTTTCAATACCGCTTTAAAAAAGAAGACCAGTTTTTGGCGAACCATACGATCGGTAATCTGATCATTGCTGCTGTTTCTGAAATGCGTGGGAGCACCTATGAAGCAATCCAGCTTCTTTCGAAAATGATGCACGTAGACGGTCACATTTATCCTTCCTCGGAAACACCTTTGACACTGCATGCGGTGTTCAAAGACGGGACTACAGCCGTCGGAGAATCGAAAATCGCGCTTGACCGTAAAATCATCGATCATGTGTATGTCCGCAACACAACAGACGAAAGTGAAGCGAAAGCCGCACGCAAAGTCGTTTCAGCGATCATGGAGGCAGATATGGTCGTCTTGGGACCTGGAAGCTTGTTCACCAGTATCCTGCCTAACTTGGTCATTCCAGAAATTGGGGAAGCAGTCGTAAATACGACAGCTGAAGTTGTCTACATTTGCAACATCATGACACAAAAAGGTGAAACCGAACACTTTACCGACGCGGATCATATCCGAGTCCTTCATGAACACTTGCATCAGCCATTTATCAATACGGTTTTAGTGAATACTGAAAAAGTCCCCGACGGCTATATGGATCCTAGGATCTACGATGAATATCTCGTGCAGGTAGCACATGATTTCAATGGTTTGAGGAATGAAGGCTGTCGAGTGATCTCTACTGACTTTCTGGAATTGAAAAATGGCGGAGTTTTCCATGACGGGGAAAAAGTGGTCGAGGAACTTTTCCGTTTGGTATTCGGTTCGAAATATTAAAATAGAACATTAATTGTTGTTGTAGAAAGGGGGAGAATAGAATGTCCTTTGCCGCAGATGTGAAAAAAGAATTGACTGGGCTGGAAGTTCATCGCGAGCATGCCAAAGCTGAATTAGCTGCATTGCTTCGGATGAATGGTTCGCTAGGAATCGTCAACCAGCAGTTTATTCTAAATGTACAAACTGAAAATGCTGCGATCGCCCGGCGTATCTATTCTCTTTTGAAAGATCATTATAATGTACGAAGCGAATTGCTCGTGCGGAAAAAAATGAAACTTAAAAAGAATAATGTCTATATCGTGCGTTTGAAACAAGGAACGAAAAACGTGCTCATGGACTTGGACATCATGGATGGCATGATGTTCAACGGACATGTCTCTGATGAAATCATGGGGAATTCACAAAAAATGCGTTCCTACTTGCGAGGTGCATTCATGGCTTCTGGTTCAGTCAACAACCCAGAAACCAGCCGTTATCATTTAGAGATTTTTTCGATTTATGAACAGCACAATCAGGATATTTGCGATATGCTGAATTATTATGGCCTGCATGCACGGACATTGGAAAGACGTAATGGCTATATTTCTTATTTAAAAGGTGCAGAAAAGATTGCTGATTTCTTGACATTGATTGGGGCTACCAATTCGATGCTGCGATTTGAAGACGTGCGGATCGTACGGGACATGAGAAATTCGGTGAACCGTCTTGTCAATTGTGAGACGGCAAATCTGAACAAAATAATCGATGCTGCATCCAAACAAATCGAAAACATCGAATTAATCGAAGCGAAAGTGGGCTTGCAGGCATTGCCTGAGAAGCTGCAAGAAATCGCAGAACTTCGGCTCCAGCATCCTGAAGTGAGTTTGAAGGAACTAGGAGAGATGATCCCATCAGGTGCGATCTCCAAATCCGGTATCAATCACCGCATTCGCAAGATCAATGAATTTGCAGAGAAACTACGAGAAGAAGCTGTATAAAAAAGGACCGACACATAGCGCATAACTGCGGATGTGCCGGTCTTTTTTGCTTGCAAAAACTACTTGCCTTTTCCCTTGCTTCTGTCAAACTGGATTTCCCGCTGTTTGTTGTGTTCCGTGACGTGCCGCTTAGTCTAATGCTCATTTATCTGATAAGAAATAAGAGGCTGGGAGTTTATCTTCCCAGCCTCAGATCGTCACTTCATCTACTTCTCATGGAGCAGATGGCTCAGTTCTTCAAGAGAAATCGATTCATCAAAGATGTTTTCTCCTAAGATGATCGTCGGTACGAAACGGATATTCGCATTTGCCGCTTCGTCGATAATAGATTGACTAGTCTGTTCATCTTTTTGATAGGAAAGCCCTAGTTTCTCTGTTGCATAATCAGCGACTTCTTGAAGAGAAAGGTTTTTCCATTCCTCTTGGGTAGCAAAGATTTGTCTGATCTCTTCCATCGCTTTTTGCCCATCCTTGCTTGAAAGATGATGATGCATCACGTTTCCTCGCTGCAGGCTTTCTTTTTCCTTGTCGAAGAGCTTGATGATTCGTTGAAGCTGACCTTTTTGGACGGCTTCGTCTAAGATCTCATAAGATTCTTCAAACCATTGCCGGCAATAAGGACAAGCTAGATTGATAAATTCGATCATTTTTTTTGGCGCATCAGTTGCCCCATACACGATTCCTGTTGCAGTTGTAGTTTTATCTGCGTCGATTACTGAAATATCCATATTCAAACACCTCTTTACTAAATAGTTTAACCACCTTCAATGAAAAAAGACAGTCATTTGTTTGATTTTTTAAATAACGTCATAAAAGAGAAACGAAAAACCATGTGAAAGGTTTTGCGAAATAAAGGCTCAACCAGCACGTTTTTGCGGTATAATAGAAAAGATTACTCGAGAGAATTTGAACAAGGATGATGATAGATGAGGAAAATGAAAACAATGGACGGGAATACAGCAGCTGCGTATATTTCTTATGCGTTCACGGAGCTTGCTGCTATTTACCCGATCACACCCAGCTCAACTATGGCAGAATTAGTCGATCAATGGTCGGCAGCTGGTAAGAAAAATATTTTTGGCGAACCGGTAAAAGTCGTTGAAATGCAATCAGAAGCTGGTGCGGCAGGAGTTGTGCACGGCTCATTGAAAACAGGCGCTTTGACGACGACCTATACAGCCTCGCAAGGATTGCTTCTGATGATCCCGAATATGTATAAAATAGCAGGAGAGCTTCTTCCAAGCGTCTTCCATGTCGCAAGCCGAGCAGTTACGACGAATGCACTGAATATCTTCGGCGATCACGGAGATGTCATGGCAGCCAGACAGACTGGTTTTGCGATGCTTGCACAAAGCAGTGTCCAAGAAGTGATGGATCTTTCACCAGTGGCACATTTAGCGTCGATCGAAGGAGAACTGCCTTTTTTGAATTTTTTTGATGGATTTCGCACGAGTCACGAAATCCAAAAGATCGAAGTATTGGACTATGAAGAATTGGCTCCATTGATCGATCAGGAGAAACTGAGGAAATTTAGAGAAAGAGGGATGAATCCCAATCATCCGACAGTCAGCGGGACGAATCAAAACCCTGATATCCATTTTCAGCAGCGGGAGACCATCAATCAGTATTATGAGAAACTGCCGCAGATCGTCCAAAAATATATGCAGGAGATCAATCGTTTGCGGGGGACTTCTTATGATCTAGTCACTTATCATGGGGCAGAGGATGCAGAAGAAGTAATCGTATCTATGGGTTCTGTGGCTCATACGATCGAACAGACTGTCGACTATTTGAATCAAAACGGTCGGAAAACTGGCTTTTTGAATATCCATCTTTACCGGCCTTTTCCAATCGAGAATCTGTTAGAGAAACTTCCAGCCACCACAAAAACGATCGCAGTGCTCGACCGAAGCAAAGAACCAGGTGCGGGCGGCGAACCATTACTTCTAGATGTGCAAAGTGCACTTTACGATTCTGATATCCGACCAGTGATCATCGGCGGACGATACGGCTTAGGATCAAAAGATGTGACTCCGGATCAGATCGTGGCAGTTTTTGACGAATTAGTCAAAGAAAAAGAAAAAAGGAAGAAACGCTTCACTATCGGAATCATCGATGATGTGACTTATCATTCTTTAGAGACGAAAGAGACACTGGATTTGACGAATCCGGCGACTTACCAAGCGAAATTCTGGGGATTTGGTTCTGATGGGACAGTCGGTGCGAACAAGTCTGCGATCAAGATCATCGGAGATCATACGAAAAAGTATGCGCAAGGTTATTTTTATTATGATTCAAAGAAATCGGGCGGACTGACTGTTTCCCACTTGCGAGTTGGAGAAACACCGATCCGTTCGGCTTATCTTGTCGAACATGCAGATTTCGTTGCTTGTCATACACCGGCTTATCTACACAGTTACGATCTAGTCAAAGGGTTGAAACGAGGCGGGACCTTTTTATTGAACACGCTTTGGACAGATGAGCAGTTGGATACACATTTACCAACGAAGCTGAAACGGTATCTGGCAGAAAATGAGATCCAGTTTTATACGATCAATGCGATGCAGCTAGCCCAAGAAGTTGGGCTGGGACGCAGGATCAATACAGCGATGGAGACAGCGTTCTTTAAGTTAGCAGATATTATGCCTTTTGAAGAAGTCATGCCGATCTTGAAAGAAGAGGCACTGAAAAGCTATGGACATAAATCGATGGCGATCGTAGAAAAAAACGTCCAAGCAATCGATCGAACAGTTGAACTTTTACATCGAGTAGCCATTCCAGAAAGCTGGAAAACTCTTGAATTACCGAAGAAGAAGGCAGCAGTTGGTTCCCGTTATGTCCACGAGATTCTAGAGCCTATCAACGCACAAGAAGGAAACAGTCTGTCAGTAGGTGCACTGGTTTCTAATGGGATGACAACAGGAGAGATGCCTGTGGGTACGGCTTCAGTCGAAAAGCGCGGTGTTGCACTAGAAGTGCCGCAGTGGATCAGCGACCGCTGTACGATGTGCAATGAATGTGCCTTTTTTTGTCCGCATGCAGCGATCCGTCCGTTTTTAGCTGATGAAGAAGAGATGGAAGAAGCGCCAGAAGGATTCATTGTCCGGGATATGAGAGGGCCAGATGGCTTGAAGTACCGTATCCAGGTTTCTGTTGAAGATTGTACTGGCTGCGGATTATGTGTAGAAGCTTGTCCAGCAAAAGGGAAAGCATTAGTGATGAAGCCTTACGAGGAACAAAAAGAACAAGCGGTCAATTGGGCATTTGCCATGACGTTGAAGCAAAAAGAAAATCCAGTCAAAGGGAAAAATACCGTCCTTTCTACACAATTCAACAAACCGCTTCTGGAATTTTCGGGCGCTTGCTCAGGCTGTGGCGAGACACCTTATGTGAAATTGCTGACGCAAATGTTTGGTGATCGGATGATGATCGCAAATGCAACGGGCTGTTCTTCGATTTGGGGAGGTGCGTCTCCAGCCTCGCCATATACGACGAATGAATGCGGGCAAGGTCCAGCCTGGTCCAATTCTTTACTAGAAGACAATGCCGAGTTCGGTTATGGGATGCTGCTTGCTGCACAGACACGTCGCGAGGCTTTAGCAAAATCGATCAGCGATGTGCTGCCGAAAGTATCAGAATCCTTGAGATTGCTGATGCAAGATTGGCTGGATCATTTGTTTGAAAGTGAAGGGACACAGCAGCGTGCAGCTAAACTGCAAGCAGCGATCGAATCAGAGCTAGGAAATGTGCCAGAGCTTGAAGCTATCTATCGGGAAAGAGATATTTTTGTGAAAAACAGTCAGTGGATGATTGGTGGAGATGGCTGGGCTTATGATATTGGGTTCAGTGGAATCGATCACGTCCTTGCAAGCGGGGCAGATGTCAATATTCTTGTTCTGGATAATGAAGTCTATTCGAATACTGGCGGACAGATGTCAAAAGCAACGCCAGCTTCTGCAATCGCTAAGTTCTCAGCCAGCGGGAAATATGCGTCGAAAAAAGATCTTGGGATGATGGCTATGACCTATGGGAACGTCTATGTAGCACAAATAGCTTCTGGTGCCAATCAGATGCAGACGATCAAAGCGTTCGAAGAAGCAGAGAAATACCCCGGACCTTCATTGATCATTGCTTATACACCTTGTATCACGCATGGTCTTTTTGGTGGGATGAGAGAATCGATCAAGGAAGCAAAAGAAGCTGTATCTTCTGGTTATTGGTCTCTTTATCGCTATAATCCGTCATTAGCAGAGAAAAACAAAACGCCGATGATCTTGGATTACAAGAAACCTGATTTTTCTGTCATGCCAGATTTCATGCGGAAGCAAGTACGTTTTTCTTCATTGGAAAAAGCAAATCCGGAATCTGCTGGAAAACTGTTCGAAAAGACCGTACAAGACGCCAAAACACGCTTTTATAATTACGCAACTCTAGCAGGCGAACGTGAAAAAATAAAGGCGAAACTAGAGCCGGAAGAAGCAGATTTGCCAACGCCAAAAGCTCGAAAAGAAAAAAGAGTCGACCCTGAAGCAGAAGCCCGCAGAGCTGCTAGACGAGCAGCTCGAGCAGAACGACGAAAAAAAACAGAGGAACAATAAAAGAGAACATTGTAATTTTCTTGAAAATAATGTCATTTTTATCAGGAAAAATGATTCAGAATAGCCTCTTAATTTAAAACATATGATATACTAAATAAGAAATCTCAAAAGAGAAGAGAGGCTTTTTATGTCATTTCAAATCGGGGAACTTTTTAATTTGGAGTACTGGCAGCAAATGTTTTCCGGTGACTTGTTTTCTCTGAATTTTTTGGTGAACATACTTGATATTCTGGTCGTTTGGTATCTCGTGTACAAACTGATCCAACTGCTTCGCGGGACCAAGGCGATCCAACTGCTGAAAGGAGTAGCGATCTTCATCGTTATTCGAATTATCGCAGAGATTATTGGGCTGCATACTCTGTCGTGGCTGATGAACCAGGTCATTACTTATGGAGTTATCGCAGCAATCGTGATCTTCCAGCCTGAAATCAGGCGCGGATTGGAACATCTTGGACGCAGTTCGCTTTTCAAACAATCCAAAAGCGAGCAGCAGGAAGATGAAAAGATGATCCTGTCTTTCGACAAAGCAATCCAATATATGTCTAAACGTAAAATTGGCGCGCTGATCACGATCGAACGTCATACTGGATTAGATGAGTACATCGAGACTGGAATCTCTTTAGATGCGGATATCACAGGTGAGTTGCTGATCAATATCTTTATTCCCAATACGCCGCTTCATGATGGTGCAGTCATCGTGAAAGACGGGAAGATTGCAGTAGCCAGCGCCTATTTGCCGCTATCTGAAAGTATGCTGATTCCAAAAGAATTTGGAACTCGACACCGGGCAGCTGTCGGTATAAGCGAAGTCAGCGACGCGATCACGATCGTTGTCTCTGAAGAAACAGGAGATGTCAGCATCACTTTAGACAATGAATTGATGCCTGGTCTTTCTCAAGAAGAATATTTAGCAATCTTGCGCAGAGAATTGATTGCTGAAGACAAAACAAAAACGAAAAAAAACGTGATTCAATCTTTCCTAGACGGTATGACTAAGGGAGGGGATCGCAAATGATCTCAAAAGAGAAACGAACAAGTATTTTATACGGATTTGTTGCTCTGCTGTTCAGCATTGTACTTTATTTCAATGCAAATGGACAAACGGTTCAAAACACATTATCCGGGAATGAATCCTACAGCCAGACAGTCGCAGATGTTCCTGTCCAGCTTTCCTATGATTCGGACCGGTATTACATTCATGGATATGAAAATGCCGTCACAGTGAAACTTTCGAGCGCGAATCGCGTCCAGCTGAACGCTGAAAAAAATGAAGACACGAGGACTTTCAGAGTCACTGCGGACATCACGAAACTCAGCGAAGGCACACACGAAGTTCCACTGAAAATACAAAATCTGAGCAGTGCGGTAACAGCAAAAATGCAGCCTGCAACGATTACGGTGACGATCGAGAAAAAAGTAACGAAGGATTTCGAGGTGGAAGCAGCGATTCCTTCTACGATTACACCAACTGGCTATGAGCTTGATGAAGCAGTAGTCAAACCGGACAAAGTGACGATTACCACAGGAGATAAAACACTAGCTGAAATCAAACGCGTAGTGGCGAATGTGGACAAATCGATGATCACCGATACTGGAATCAACGCTGAGATCCCAATACAAGCATTGAATGCTGCGGGAGAAGTATTGAGTATCGTTTCTGATCCAGTGCAGGTCTCTGTCAAAGCAGAAGCGATCAAACCGTCAAAAACAGTGCGTTTATATGGGACACAACAAGGCACACCAGCTGAAGGCGTAGAAAGCTATGATTTCAGTTTTTCAGATCTAGAAGCAGAAGTCACTGGATCGAATGAACTGCTTTCGACGATTGGCAGCAGTATTGCTGTGCCAGTTGATATCACGGGAATCAATCATCGAACGACTCGAAAAATCGAGATCCCTGTAGAAACAGGTTTGACTGTAGAACCAAGATCAGTCAGCGTTGAAATCACGCCTGTCTTGAAAAGCTCAAGCAGCAGTTCATCTACGAGCCAAAGCATAAAAGAAGAATCAGGATCAAGAACTACTTCTGCAAGTAGCGTGCCATCCGTACCTACATCGACGACGACTCCAAGTTCAACGACGACAACGACTAGCGGATCGGTCACTACGGAAGAAACAAGTCAGTCAATAAGTGAAAGTACACAAGCAAGTAGAATGAATTCCTCGGAAAATTAAGTTAAAGGAGCAAATTTATAGCTATGGGTAAATATTTTGGAACAGATGGTGTTCGTGGCGAGGCAAATAAGGAGCTGACACCAGAGCTAGCATTCAAATTAGGCCGCTGTGGCGGTTATGTGTTGAGCCAGCATGAAAAAGAAGGGAAACGCCCGCGTGTTTTAGTGGGACGTGATACAAGAATATCTGGTCAAATGCTAGAAGAAGCATTGATTTCCGGATTATTGTCAGTTGGGATCGAAGTCTTTCAATTAGGTGTGATTTCTACACCGGGAGTCGCATACTTGACACGTTTGCAAAAAGCTAGTGCAGGTGTAATGATCTCTGCTTCCCACAATCCGGCACAAGACAACGGAATCAAATTTTTCGGTGCAGACGGATTCAAATTGGTCGACGATCAGGAACTGGAGATCGAAGCATTGTTAGATGCAGAGGTTGACGAATTACCAAGACCTTCAGCTGAAGGATTAGGTACAGTCGAAGAATTTCCAGAAGGCTTGCTGAAATACTCGCAATTTCTTGTTCAAACCATCAATGGCGATCTTTCTGGTCTGACAGTTTGCGTAGATGCGGCAAACGGAGCTACTGCCACATCGGTGAATCGATTGTTTGCCGACCTGGAAACAGACTTCTATACGATGGGCACAAACCCAGATGGACTGAACATCAATGATGGCGTAGGTTCTACTCATCCAGAGCGGTTAGCTGAAATGGTCGTTGAAAAAGGTGCAGATGTTGGTTTAGCATTCGATGGTGATGGCGATCGGATCATTGCAGTCGATGAATTGGGAAATATCGTCGATGGAGACAAGATCATGTATATCTGTGCGAAGTATCTTGCAGAAAAGAATCGTCTGAAGAAAGATACGATCGTGACGACAGTCATGAGTAATCTGGGCTTCCATAAAGCTGTAGAAGCGATTGGGCTAAAAGACGTCGTCACTCAAGTGGGTGATCGCTATGTCGTAGAAGAAATGCGTAAAAATGATTATAACTTTGGCGGTGAACAGTCCGGTCATATGATCTTCTTGGATTTCAATACTACTGGAGATGGGATGCTTTCAGGTATCCAGCTGCTGAATATCATGAAACAGACAGGGAAGAAATTATCTGAGCTTGCTGCTGAAGTCACGATCTATCCACAAAAATTAGTCAATATCCGTGTCAGCAACAAAAATGGTGCTATGGAAGTACCTGCAATCAAGAAAGTGATCGAAGAAGCAGAAGCAGAGATGGGAGATGACGGAAGAATCCTAGTCCGTCCTTCCGGAACAGAACCATTGCTTCGCGTCATGGCAGAAGCTCCTACCGATGAGAAAGTAAACTACTATGTAGATAAAATCGCAGCAGTAGTCAAAGAAGAAATCGGACTGGAGTAAAACGCATCACTAGAAAAAACTGAGAACAAGAGGTTGTGAGCCTGCTGTTTAACTCTGAGGCACAAGGAACAATTTCAACAAGGAGCTGCGACAAGTCTTTTGTCGCAGCTCCTTGTTGATTTTTTATTTGAAAAAAGCGAACTGTGTAAGAATCATCATGGCGATGCAAGAGAAAAGGGACAATAAAACGACAAGCAAAAAAAGCACCTTCGCATTCTCAGAAGCTTGAATACCTAATTTTTTATTGATAGAGTTGCAAATGACGACAGAACAAACTTGTGAGGCCATGTACAGAGGCAGAAAACCACCTGTACCAAAAATAAGTGAAAACAACATAAAAACAGTGATCACGCTATCCGTACCAAGAATAGCAAAACGCAATATATGCCAGTTTCTCTGAGTAGTGACCATAATATCCTCCTTGTGTGTCATGCTGAACGAAAACAGCTGTCTAGTATTTAGTATTAGTTTAACAGAAAAGCACTAAGGAATAGAATGTACTGAATGAAAAATGAGTAAGAAACGCGCAAGACAGATGCGTTTCTTACTCATAAGATTTCTTGCTTTTATTCTACTGTCACTGATTTTGCTAAATTACGTGGCTTGTCTACGTCGAATCCTCTCAGCAGTGTTGCATAGTACGCCAGTAATTGAGTCGGTACTACGGTTGCCAAAGCACTCAGGTAAGGGTGGACTGCTGGCAGAACCAGCTGATCACTTTCTCTTTCCAGTCCTTCGACGGCGATCACTAATGTTTTTGCGCCGCGGCTTTCCACTTCTTTCAGATTTCCTCTGGTGTGGGCACCGGTCACTTCTTCACTGATGATCCCGATAACAGGCGTACCTTCTTCGATCAAAGCGATCGTTCCATGTTTCAATTCGCCAGCTGCAAATCCTTCAGCTTGGATATAACTGATTTCTTTTAATTTAAGCGCTGCTTCAAGAGAGACATCATAATCCGAACCGCGTCCGATATAAAACGCATTCCGTGTATCACTCAAATAGGCAGCAGCTAACTCTTCTAGATAGTCCTTTTGTGCAATCACTGTTTCCATCGCAGAAGCGACTAAACTCAATTCATGAGTCATATCGAAATGGAGCGCTTCGTCGATCCCTTTTGAATCACCGACTGATTTTGCCAGTAAAGCCAGAACAGCGATTTGCGCAGTATAAGCTTTTGTAGATGCTACCGCGATTTCTGGGCCTGCATGAAGCAGTAAAGTGAAAGAGGCTTCACGTGAAAGAGTAGACCCTGGAACATTGGTGATAGTCAAAGAAGGATAACCTAATTGATTCACTTTGACAAGAACTTGCCGGCTATCAGCTGTTTCGCCGCTTTGACTCAGGAATATGAAGAAAGGCTTGTTTGAAAGCAATGGCATATTGTAGCCGAATTCACTTGCCAGATGTACTTCGACAGGAATCTGAGTCAAAGTTTCTAGCGTGTGTTTGCCCGCTAGTCCTGCATGGTAGCTAGTGCCGCAAGCAACGATATAGATCCGATCGCTGTCTGTCAAAGCTTCCAGAAGTCCAGCGTCAAGAGATACACGATTGTCAGGATCCACATAAGTTTGAGCGATCCGTCGCATGATGATCGGTTGTTCATCGATTTCTTTCAGCATGTAGAATGGATAAGTTCCTTTTTCGATATCAGAAGCATCTACTTGAGCCTCGAAAGATGGACGGGAGATCATGTCGCCAGAAAGCGTTTGGATCACGACATCGTCAGCTGTGACAGTGACCATTTCACCATCTTCGACTTCCACGAATTCTGTCGTTTGAGAAAGCATAGCCATTGCATCACTAGCGATGACATTGAAACCATCACCTAGGCCAATAAGCAAAGGACTTTTATTTTTAGCTACGTAGATCGTGTCAGGAGCATTTCTGTCAATCAAAGCAAAGGCATACGAACCTCTGATAACTCGTAAAGCTTCTTTGAATGCATCGACTGTCGTACGTCCTTCATTTGCAAATGCTTCAATCAGATGAGCGATGATCTCCGTGTCCGTTTGTCCGATGAATGTATCATTTGCTAAGTAATCTGCTTTTAATTCATCAAAATTTTCGATCACGCCGTTGTGTACAAGGACGAAACGACCGCTTTGAGAAGTATGAGGGTGCGCATTTTCTTCAGAAGGTTCGCCGTGAGTAGCCCAACGCGTATGGCCGATCCCGATAGTCCCTTGAACGTCTGAAGATAGTTTTTCCTTTAAATTTTGAATTCGTCCCTGAGCTTTGACTAAATGATCTGAAGCATAGTCTGCTACAAAAATCCCAGCAGAATCATACCCGCGATACTCCAGTTTTTCCAACCCGCTGATCAATCCTAGTGTTACATTTTCCAATCCGATAATTCCAACAATTCCGCACATAAAAAAACATCCTACTTTCTTTGATAGATTCGTATAGATGTTTCCAGCTGCAGGAGACTCCCTTTGTTTTACCTTCGCAGATAATTTTTATGGATTCTCTATAGAGTGCAGTCCCTAGGGCCATCCGCCGAATATTTCGATTAACCCTCTCCTCGTCATCTGTTTGAACAGATCAGGCGCTATTCCTTAAAAGGTCTATCTATCCTCCTTGAAGTGTTTTATCTGGAAACAACTAAAATAATAACTTTTATTAGGTGCTATTGTCAATGGAAAAGTAAAAAATAAAAATTGGTATATATCTTATTGGGGCATGTAACGTATTTCTGTCTTCCAAAAAAAGATTGAATTTCGACTATCATCTTTTTGGGGAGTTCGGTACAATAGTATTAATAAAATAAAGGAGGAAAAGAAATGGAAGCAAAAATCGAAGTGTTGACACTAGGGATGTTAAAAGAACAGCTAGCTAAATTTGAACAGCGACCAGACGTCACAGACGATACCAAAATTTTTCTGGATACCGGCTGGGACAGTATACAGGAGATCTCGCCCGATGCATTAAGTATCGAAACAGCGCAGAAATTCACAGTAGAAGATGAACTGACAAAAGAAACATTCTCCGGCTACTCATTAGAAGAAAAAGCGGCACGGATGAATGCAGAAGAAGCAAAAGAAACGGTGATCGTGATAAAAAATTTATATTAAAGGGGAACTCACATGAATAAAAAACGCTGGATAGCAGTTTTAATCGCAGCAGGGTTGCTTGTCGTCTCATTCGTTTCAGCAGGACTGACCGCAAAACCTCAAGAAGAAATGAAAATCGGCGGCTTGAATAGTTTGCTTTATGGCGATGATGAGCTGACGCCGCAAGTTCTAGAAGAAGGGAACAGTGAACAAAAAATCGCTAAATTGACTGTTGACGGAACGATCGCAAGCGGCGGTTCTTCAGGGTTCTTTGCTTCTGAAGGCTATAATCATGAAAATTTTATGGAACAGCTAAAAGCCATCGAAGCAGATAAGACAGTCAAAGGGATTTTGCTGGAAGTAAACTCTCCTGGAGGCGGCGTGTATGAAAGCGCTGAGATCGCAAAGACACTGAATGAGATCCGTCAAGAACGAGAACTGCCGATGTACGTGAGCATGAAAAGCATGGCAGCAAGTGGCGGCTATTATATTTCTGCCCAAGCAGACAAAATCTATGCAACAGAAGAAACTGTGACTGGTTCGATCGGCGTCATTATGTCTGGTCTGAATTACTCCGGCCTGCTGGAAAAACTAGGCGTCGAAGATACGACAGTCAAAAGTGGTGCATTGAAAGATATGGGCTCCAGTACACGTCCTGAAACAAAAGAAGATCATGCTGTCTTGCAAGCTTATATCGACAGTGCGTATAATCGTTTTGTAAAAGTGGTCAGCGAGGGACGTCATAAATCGGAGGATGAAGTGAAAAAAATCGCTGATGGCCGTATCTATGACGGAGTACAGGCGAAAGAAGTCGGATTAGTCGATGAATTAGGCTTTCCGGAAGATGCACTGAAAGCGATGCGTAAAGAGCAAAACCTAGAAAAAGCAGAATTAGTGGAATACACCACCAATTCGACAGGGTTTGCTAATACATGGTTTGGTTCGAAATTGGCGCAATTCCAGGGACTGAAAGCCTCAGAAACTAGTCAGATCCTTACGCTTCTTGAGAATTTGGGAACGGCCGAATCACCAAAAGCGATGTATTATTATGGAGGTGAATAACCATGGCTGAGATGTCAGAAGAAAAGGTCGATCAAGCAGAAAGACGAAATGATCAGCCAGCTGTGGGACCAGATCCTACGTTCTCGCAAAAGGTGCTGCAGTCTTTTGAAAAGGAACCTATGTCACCGGAAGAAATCAAAGAAAATCAAAATAAATGGGGGAAATATACGAAAGAAGCCAAGGACGAACCAAGGACGAATAACTTTCCCGATTATTTTTATGCAGGGTTCTGGATACGATTCTTTGCATTTATCATCGATCTGGTATGTATCGGCTCGCTGACACGTTTGTCTTTAGGCGTTGCCGTAAATTTGGGATGGCTTGAAGCATCAGATTCTTATCTTAGTATTTACGGACTGATCGCACTGATCCTTTATTTAGCATATTTCGTGTTATTGACAAAATGGAACCATGGACAAACGATTGGGAAAATGATCTTTGGGATCCGCGTCATCAGTTTTGATGAAGAGGAATTGAGCTGGCCGACTGTACTGGTGAGAGAAGGGGCATGCCGATTCATCCTGAAATTCCCGTGGCTTTTGATCGGTTATCTGCCTACGATCTTCAGTCAGAGAAAACAGCACATCGGAGATTACTTCTCTAATACAAGTGTGGTCACGATCAATTTGATCAAAGCTTTCAATCAAGAAATGAATCGTTGATCAGCTAATTGAAGAAATTGACAGTTGGATTTATAATTGTCAGTTTTTTTATCTTTTGATAAGATGATACAAGAATGAAGGGAGAATGAAGCGTGAAACCAATCGATTTTCCGGAAAAATACGAAAATTTGATGCGTGTTGCTCAACAGGCATTAGCAAAGCAGCAGTATGGGCAAGCAAGAGAACTGCTGCAGCGTGCATATGAGCTTAATGAAACATTTGAGGCAAACAGTTTGCTTGTTTTTTGCTTATACGAATTGGATGAGAAGAAAGAGGCACTGAGACAGGCGATCCTCCACGAACCACAATATCTTTCGACCGAAGAATTTGCAGGCTTCTATTTTGATCTGCTGATTGGCGTAAAGGATTATCTGTATGCACGGAAACTGATCGCAAGTGCGGATTTTTCTGACTCCTTTGAACAAACGTTGATAGAAAAGATTCAGTATGCAGAAGAATTATCTGGACAAATGGAAAGACAGAAAATTCGAGGGATTTATCAAACGATCGAAAAGCTCCCATTTGCTGAGCCAGCCCAGCAGCTGTTATTACTGAATGAAGTCGAACAGCTTCCTTATCATGAATTCATCCAAGCAGTCAAAAAACTGATCGTGACACCAGAGATCCATCTGTTAGCTAGAGCAAGGTTGTTAGAATCGCTTGTTCAAGTGAAAGAATGCACAAAATTTGCTTATTTGACGATCGAAGAGAAATTGATAGATGTCATACCGAAGAAATTGCCAAGGCCGGAAGAACAGAAGGCGTTTCAGGAATTATGCCAGCTTGCTGATCAATACGAGAACCAGGATGCGATGCTTGGTGCCAGTCTGAAAGAAGAATTCGCGATGCAGTCTGCACTGACATATCCAATCTATGATCGCTACATCAATCATGTGGAGGATTGGTTTGAGCTAACTATAGAAGCTTATGGCGGGATAGTCAGAGAAGAAAAGACAGAGGAACAAAAGGAAGTGTTTCTGGAAAAAAGAACAAAAATTTTAGCGCAGCTGATGAAGTTCCAGTAACCTTTTTTCTTTTTAAAAGATAAAAAACTCATGAAAAACGTGGATTCCTACCGCTCAATATGTTTACAATTCGACAGGGTTAGTGTACTATTTAAAAGTATGCATGAAACGTTTTTGATGTATAAAAAATGAATTTCTAAACTCGGAGGGAATTAAATGACTGCAACATTTGAAAAAAAAGGCACGAACGACGGTGTTTTAACATTTACAATCGCGCAAGATGAAATCCAAAAAGGACTAACAACTGCGTTTAATAAAGTTAAAGGAAACTTAAATGTACCTGGATTCCGTAAAGGAAAAGTTTCACGTCAGGTATTTAACCGCATGTACGGCGAAGAAGCATTATATGAAGATGCATTGAACGCTGTTTTGCCAGAAGCTTATGAAGCAGCTGTCAAAGAAGCAGCAATCGAACCAGTTTCACAACCAAAAATCGATGTTGAAAGCATGGAAAAAGGAAAAGACTGGGTCATCACTGCTGAAGTCACTGTGAAACCAGAAGTGAAATTAGGTCAATACAAAGATCTAGTTGTTGAAAAACAAGACCGTGAAGTAACAGATGCTGATGTAGAAGAACGCATCAAACGCGAACAAGAAGCACAAGCAGAACTTGTCATCAAAGAAGATGCAGCTGCAGAAAATGGCGATACAGTAGTGATCGATTTCGAAGGATTCGTAGATGGCGAAGCATTCGAAGGCGGAAAAGGCGAAAACTATTCTCTTGAATTAGGTTCAGGTTCATTCATCCCTGGATTCGAAGAACAGTTGGTTGGCCATAAATCAGGAGACAGCCTAGACGTAACAGTGACTTTCCCAGAAGATTATCAAGCAGAAGACCTTGCTGGAAAAGAAGCAGTATTCAAAGTGACTGTCCATGAAGTAAAAGCAAAAGAAGTTCCTGAATTAGACGACGAGTTCGCAAAAGACGTCGATGATGAAGTATCAACTTTAGAAGAATTAAAAGAAAAATATCGTAAAGAATTGATCGAAACAAAAGAAAAAGCAGCAGACGATGCAAAAGACGAAGCAGCGATCCGCATGGCTGTCGAAAATGCAGAAATCGTTGACTTGCCTTACGTGATGGTACATGATGAAGTTCACCGTTCAATGGATGAATTCTTGAACAACATGCAACGTCAAGGGATCTCACCAGAAATGTACTACCAATTGACAGGTTCTACAGAAGAAGACCTGCATAAACAATTCGAAGGCGAAGCTGATTTGCGTACACGCACAAACCTTGTGATTGAAGCGATCGCAGCAGCTGAAAACTTGGAAGCAACAGAAGAAGAAATCAACGCAGAAATCCAAGAATTGTCAGAATCATACAACATGCCAGTAGAACAAATCAAACGTGTACTGACAGACGATATGCTAGAACATGATGTGACAATGAAAAAAGCGATCGAATTGATCACTGGAACAGCTACAGAAGCAAAAGAATAAGACGAGTTTTTAATGAAAGCTGGGACTTGATGTCTCGGCTTTTCTCTTTTAAAACGGAATTTCGAAGCTGAAGGATACACGGATAGGAAGAGAAACATTATCTCAGTCGTCTAGTACTTTTTCTTTTTTTGAAATTATGTTATGATAGTAAAAGACTGTAAAGTCTCTGATAGTTTCTTGCATACTTTTTTGCAAGTTAAGGGGTGAAGACCATGTATGACAATCCAAGTGGCAATGAGACCGTACGCTGTTCTTTTTGTGGGAAGACACAAGAAGAAGTGAAGAAAATCGTAGCTGGTCCAGGGGTCTACATCTGTAATGAATGTATCGACCTATGCAAAGAGATAATTGACGAAGAATTTTATGAAGAAGCTGTACGCGAATTTACGGAAGTTCCGAAACCGCTGGAGATTCTTGATGTATTGAACAACTATGTGATTGGGCAAGACCGTGCAAAACGTTCTTTAGCTGTCGCTGTGTATAATCACTATAAACGAGTGAACCAGCAAGCAGAAGATAATGCAGACGAAGTGGAATTGCAAAAGAGCAACATCTGTTTGATCGGACCTACAGGATCTGGGAAAACATTTTTAGCGCAGACTTTAGCAAAAACATTGAACGTTCCTTTTGCGATTGCGGATGCAACGAGCTTGACGGAAGCCGGATATGTAGGCGAAGACGTTGAAAATATCTTGCTGAAACTTCTGCAGTCAGCCGATTACAATGTTGAACGTGCAGAAAAAGGGATTATCTACATCGATGAAATCGATAAGATCGCTCGTAAAAGCGAAAATGTATCTATCACTCGTGATGTTTCCGGTGAAGGGGTACAACAGGCGCTATTGAAGATCTTGGAAGGAACCGCTGCGAGTGTTCCGCCTCAGGGAGGACGCAAACATCCGCATCAGGAATTCATCCAGATCGATACAACGAATGTCTTGTTTATCGTCGGTGGTGCTTTTGACGGGATCGAAACGATCGTGAAAAACCGTATGGGTGAGAAAACGATTGGATTCGGTACGCAAAACCAAAAGATTTCAGAAGAAGAAAGCGTGATGCAGCACATCATTCCAGAAGACTTACTGAAATTCGGACTGATTCCTGAATTCATCGGGCGATTACCTGTAATGGCTGCGCTAGAAAAACTGACGACAGAAGACCTAGTTCGTATCTTGACAGAACCGAAGAATGCTTTGGTCAAACAATACCAGAAACTTCTTTCTCTAGATGATACAGAATTGGAATTCGAACCAGAAGCATTAGAAGCGATCGCGAAAAAAGCGATCGAGCGCAATACAGGGGCACGCGGGCTTCGTTCGATCATCGAGGAAATCATGATGGATGTCATGTTCGATATCCCTTCAAATGAAAACATCGAAAAAGTGATCATTACGAAAGAAGCGGCTGAACTGACGGGCGAGCCAACAGTGATTTATAAAGATTCAGAGAAAAAAGCGGGTTGATGAGAAGAGGCTGCCGTAAAAGTCAATTTGGCTTTTGCGACAGCCGCTCGTTTTATTCATCACCTTTTAAGGAGAAAAAATATGAAAGTTCATCAAGCTGAGATTATTATCAGCGCGGTTGCGCCAAAACAATATCCAGACACACAGCTTCCTGAGATCGCATTAGCTGGACGTTCGAATGTAGGGAAATCTTCATTCATCAATACATTGATCGATCGAAAAAATTTAGCACGAACTTCTGGTAAACCAGGGAAAACCCAAACGCTGAACTTTTACCTGATCGAGAATTCGCTTCATTTTGTGGATGTGCCTGGCTACGGCTATGCAAAAGTATCAAAAACAGAGCGGGCAAAATGGGGAAAGATGATCGAGACATACATCACAACTAGAGAACAGCTACGTGCAGTCGTCTCATTAGTCGATCTTCGGCACAAACCTTCTCAAGAAGATATTCAAATGTATGAATTCTTGAAATATTATGATATCCCAGTGATCGTAGTGGCAACGAAAGCCGATAAGATCCCTCGCGGCAAATGGAACAAGCATGAGAGTGAAATAAAAAAAGCGTTGGATTTCGACAATACTGACCAGTTCATCTTATTTTCTTCTGTGACAAAACAGGGGAAAGAAGAAGCTTGGGAAGCTATTGAAGCAGCAATCGCTGACTAAAGATAACTGCAAAAAATCGTGGCTCTTTGTCAAATCGGACTGATAAGGTCATCTATGAACATCAAAGTTAGTAAAAGTTACTAGCTTTGATGTTTTTTTATGTGTAGCTGATTAACCCGTTGATTAGAAAAATCCGCAAGCGCATATTGGTGAAACTGCGAAATCCATAAGCAATTCGTTTTAACGTTTTGATATGCGTGTGAAGATTCTCTAATTTTGCGTTAGAATATTTTTTCGAAAACGCTAGCTGAATTCCTTTTTCATATCTGAAAAAGGCTTTTTTGATGTGGTGAAGTTCCGAGGGAACTTCTTTGGGCATTTCTCGAAGTAGCTGGAAAAAAGTAGCTGGTTGTTTCTCGTGATAAGCGCTAAGTAGCTTTTGATAATACTGATAAGCCGTTTTAAGTTCAAAAGAGATTGAAAGTAGACGGTCAACTACTTCACTTTCTGTTAAATAGCGCCATTGAAAATTCTGCCATTTCTTGAATGTAGTATAATCCAACTCATCTTCTGATTTTAGAAGTAATTTATGCAAAGATTTCAATTGTCGATAGTACTTGGCTTGTGAAGCGTCTTTTTGATCCAGCTGCTTCATCACGCGTTTTCGAATACGGTCGAAAAACTTGTTC
>NZ_JAAKDW010000055.1 GCF_011038845.1 Enterococcus sp. ZJ1622 | reverse complement strand
CCGGCAAGACGCTGCTGGGTCTCCAATCCGATGACATCAGGTTCTCCTTTCGTATCAAGCAACACATTCCCGAATTGGTCATACTGATACCCGCCCCACATGTGCTGGTCGATCCACCCGACTTTTTTTGACAACACTGGACGCATTCGACCGACCATCGGTTTGTCTTTGCCATAGCCGATCGGTATCAGGTCTTTCTCATCGACATAATTGTGTAGTTTCCCTGATCTTGTCAGCAGATCAGCGACCACTCGTTGGCTTGGCGTCAATACCGTATAAATATTGGGGCCTTGGAAAAAATATCCTCCACCGAGCCGCCTGCTTTCCTCCAACGACAGATCAGCAACAGCATATTGTCCGTTCATGGAACCTAAAGAATGACCATAGACGAAAAACTGGGCATTGGGATAATGGCGCATCGCTTCCTTCAAGGTCTCCGCAGACGATCGTAACTGCGGGGGCGGCGTACCTTGTTCAGCCGCGAGGATCTTGCGGGCAATGTCCACATTGTTGACGACCCAGTCTTGCCACACATCGCCACTTTGTCCCTTGATGTTATCTACACCTGTCGAACCGCGGTAAAGCACCGTTACTTCTTTGACTGCCAGTCTTTCCGGCA
>NZ_JAAKDW010000054.1 GCF_011038845.1 Enterococcus sp. ZJ1622 | reverse complement strand
TTACAAAAAACGTAGATTTGTCACAAAGTGTCATCATTCTTTTACCTATGAAATATTCTCACATGTTAAAGTAGTCCTCGTTGAACAAAACAAAAACTTTTTAAACTAGAAGGAGATCTTTCATGAAATCACTTAAAACTTTACTTTTTGGAACAACTTTGGCTGCTGGTGCTGCTTTCTTCATGGGAACAACTGCTCATGCGGACGAAGCTTATACCGTTCAATCAGGTGATACTTTATCGACTATTTCTCAAAAATACGTTGGTGACAACTCCTTGATCAATGCCATTGCAGAATCAAACTCAATTTCTAACATTAACCTGATCTACTCAGGACAACAATTAACGATCCCTACTGAGGGTAGCTCTGCTCAAGCAGCTTACACAGCTCCTCAAGAAACAGCTGCTCCTGTGCAAGAAGCACAACCAGTCGCTGAATCTGTTCAAGCACAACCTGCTCAAGTACAAGAAACAGTCCAAGCGCAACCTGCTGCACCTGCGGCTCCTGCTGCTACTGAAACAGCAAGCACTGGGACGAACTCAGCGAAAGAATGGATCGCTCAAAAAGAATCAAGCGGTTCTTACACAGCAACAAACGGTCGTTACATCGGACGTTACCAATTGGATTCTTCTTACTTGAATGGTGACTATTCTGCTGCGAACCAAGAACGTGTCGCAGAACAATATGTCAC
>NZ_JAAKDW010000053.1 GCF_011038845.1 Enterococcus sp. ZJ1622 | reverse complement strand
TAAAAATGTTTGTTGTCTTGAATCAATCAAGACGCCCTACACATTTGGTTTGTCTTACTTTGTTCAGTTTTCAAAGGTCTACTTGATCAAAATCCAAAGCAGTGATGCTTGAAATCCGATCTCTGTTTGGCTGCCGTAGCAACTTTTATATCATACCAGAGAGACAAGCGATTGTCAACTCTTTTTTAAAAGTTTTTTTCGACCTCGCTTAACGAAATCTTTCAGCAACTCATTCATCATAACTCATTGTTCGTTATTTGTCAAGAACTTTTTTGAAGTTTTTCTTGATGTAATCAAGCTTTATTCAATGTCCTTTTCAAACGACTTAGTTATCTTATCATGTGATGATCCACACGTCAAGAACTTTTTTTGTTGTGTTTCAAAAGTTTTTTCTGTCTTTCGAACAAATAATAATATACCAACTAAAACTGTCTTGGTCAACGTATTTTTTGTATTTTTTCAAGTTTTTTTCAACATACGATTATTCATGTATTTATCGATAACATCGTTCGTATTTTAAACCTTTTATCCCTCACTCTCATTAGAAATATACCTATTATCCAGTATTTTTTACTCGAACGTTTTTTAGACAAAATCATAACCACCCTTCAAAAGGGTGGTTTGCACCAGGGCTATAAGCCCTTAACACCGGCCAGCGCCTAAAGACGCTGGCTCTCTCATTTCATGTTCAAGCCATATTGCCTTTGCCACTTTTGCCCA
>NZ_JAAKDW010000052.1 GCF_011038845.1 Enterococcus sp. ZJ1622 | reverse complement strand
AATCATAACCACCCTTCAAAAGGGTGGTTTGCACCAGGGCTATAAGCCCTTAACACCGGCCAGCGCCTAAAGACGCTGGCTCTCTCATTTCATGTTCAAGCCATATTGCCTTTGCCACTTTTGCCCACCTTTAAAAAGGTATTTGTATTACTCTCTAACCCTTGAAAGGGTCTTCGTATTCTCGAACGCTCAATTTATCTAGTGCTATATCATGTTTTTCTTGTTCTTGAATGTATTTTCTTATGGTCACTTCATTCAATCCCACTGTACTTACATAATACCCTTCTGCCCAAAAATGTCGGTTCCCAAATTTATATTTTAAATTCGCATGTTTGTCAAAAATCATTAACGCACTTTTTCCTTTTAGATAACCCATAAAACTGGACACACTTATTTTAGGTGGAATACTCAATAATAGATGAACGTGATCTGGCATCATGTGCCCTTCCAATATTTCTACTCCTTTATATTTACATAATCGTTTGATAATCTCTTGAATACTTGATCGATATTGATTATAAATGATTTTTCTTCTATACTTTGGTGTGAATACAATGTGGTATTTGCATAGCCACTTTGTATGGGCTAAACTATTTGCTTTAGTAGCCATTTCTTATCCCTTCCTTTCGTTATCAATATGACCTGAACAATCATATTTTAACGATTTGAAGGGCTTTTTGGTAGAACCCTTTATTCCCCACCCGCATAGCAGGTGGTTTTATGTTTCACTCGCTTTGCGAGCTCAACTAGGTCTAAAGACAATAATAAAA
>NZ_JAAKDW010000051.1 GCF_011038845.1 Enterococcus sp. ZJ1622 | reverse complement strand
CGATAAGACTTTCCAGTAATTTGAATAATCTTAGCGTGGTGCACTAATCGATCGATTAGTGCATTTGTTAATTTTTTATCTTGAAAGGTTTCAGCCCATTGAGACAAAGGAATATTCGTGGTAATAATGGTCGATTTTTTTTCATAACGAAGATTAATTAACTGAAAGAACAATTTTGCCCCATCAGGAGTAAAAGGCAAATAACCAATTTCATCAATAATTAATAAATCGTAAGAAGCATATTTTTTTAACAATCGATCTAAATTTCCACGTTGATTTGCACGATTTAGTCGATTGACTAATTCATTGCTTAAAACAAAATGGCAAGAATAACCTTTGGTTATGGCTTCTAGTGTAATGGCAATAGCTAAGTGAGTTTTTCCCACTCCGCTATTTCCAATAAACAATATATTATTGTTTGTATCCATAAAGCGTAAGGTGCACAAATCTAAAATCTCTGTTCGATTAATCTTTGGTTGAAACCCAAAATCAAAGTCATTGATTGTTTTTTTAAATGGTAAATTCGCCTTTTTTAAACGATTTTCCTTTTGTCTTTCATTTCGTGAGTTTATTTCTTCCGTCATTAAATGATTTAAAGCTTCTACAAAACTAAGATTTTCTTGAACAATTGTATCGAGATATTCTGGTAAAATTTCTCTCGTATGTTTTAAATTCAAATCTTCTAATTTGTTTAGTAAATGATAGTAATTAGACATAATGATTCACCTCTATAATTCGTCATACGCTTGTAAATTTTCATCAACAAATCGTTCTAATT
>NZ_JAAKDW010000050.1 GCF_011038845.1 Enterococcus sp. ZJ1622 | reverse complement strand
TACGTAGATTCTACAATGGGATAAATGAAATCAAACTGAATCGCTGCATCAATCTTTCGAACTAAGTGATCTTTAGGTACAAGATCATCAATTGTTAACATAGCAAATTGATTTCTACCTTCAATCGGTTGTTTTCTCATCATTAGAATCACTCCCAGAATAGTTTATACAATGAGTATAAAACAAAAAAACTGCAAACAACACTCCAAATTTAGGAGTTTGTCTACAGTCTGAGAAAAGCAGTAGAGACTGTTTTTTCTTCTCTTGAAAGACTAGGTTGTCAAAATTCCAAATCACGTTCTGTTCAAGGGCTAGAAAGTAAGTTTGAAAGCATATTATTAGCGTACAGTATCCTTTAAAGCCGAGCACAGCAACGTTTTGAAGGAACTTTGAGATATTCTTTAGGGGATTAAAATTAACTAGCACCACGAGTTACTCTATAAACTTTATTATCCGAAAAAATGGGTAATTTATGTTTACTCACTTTGGTTGATAGAAAATCCCCATTTCCAGCCTATTTATTTTTAATTTCGAATGAATTTATTTGGAATTTTTATTGAAAAAAAATGTTACTATTTTTTTGTTCTTTTTAAGAGCTAATTTTAGAAATAAGATGAGAAAGGATGTTATAAAATGATGGTTAGATTGAAAAAATTAATGTCTGTAAGTATGTTAACAATGATGGGATTCGCTTCTTTAGGAGGAGCACAAATGATAACTCACGCAGACGAGACAGGAACAGGTACAGCACAAGTAACATACAACGTAAATACGATAACACCAGATGATCCAACAGCTAACCCAGATTTTACGGTATTGATTCCAACAGCGTATCAGTTGAGCGATCAACAAAAAGTTT